>CAVBFJ010000001.1:0-171660 GCA_963594895.1 bacterium
CTCGAACCCACGACATTCAGAACCACAATCTGACGCTCTAACCAACTGAACTACACCCACCGTGTGTTGGTTGCCTTGGTGTTTCAAAGCGAGTGCAAAGGTAAGAGATTTATTTGAAACCACCAAACAAATCCCTTACTTTTTTCACTTTATTTCTATTTTGCGGGTGACGCAGGCTGTGCGGGAGCACTCTGCTGGCCACTTGGAGCACCTTGCTTGGCACCCTGCGCAGGAGCATTCTGCTGCTGGCCAGCCTGGAATCCCTGAGTATTCGTAGGATTGGTGGTCTGCGTCTCAGTGGCCGCCTTTTCCAAAACACTCTGTGATGCGTTGGACTGAGGTGCGGTGTAAGCGCAAATCACGCTGATGACAACCATGGCAGCAGCAAGGCCCCACGTAGCCTTCTCTATAAAGTCGGTGGTCTTGCGCACGCCCATGATGGCGTTGGAAGAAGAGAAGTTGCTGGCAAGGCCGCCTCCCTTTGACTCCTGGATGAGCACGATGAAAATCATCAGCAGTGACACCAGGACGATGAGAATTACAAATAATGTGTACATAATTCTTTACTTATTGTTTTTATTGTTTAATATCAACTTTTCCAAGAAACGTATTTGATCTGCAAAGTAAGCATTTTTTTTCGGATAATTCAAATTTAAACGCTGAATAATTTCAAGCGCTTTGTTATATCGGCCTTGTTTGATGTAAATTTTTGCCAATGTCTCCGTAAAATAGCTTTCCTCACCGTTCTTGTCCTCGTTGGAGCCCGCCTGGGCGCCTTCGGGCACATACTCCACATCGGCCTTCAATTTGATTTTGCCATTTTCATTGTTTATGAAATTATCAATCAAATCTTGACCCTTCAACTGTGGCGCAACGCTTTGTCCAGCCTCTCCTTCCTCTTCGCTTTCCGACTCCAAGAGATAAGACACGTAATCGACTGCGGCATCGGCCGGAGTTGGTTTTCTTTTGTTTTTCTTCTCTTCTTCTTTTTCTTCCTCGGGTATAGAGTCCAGGAAGTTGTCAATCAGCGAGATGGTGCGATTGCCACTAGGCTTCTTGCGGGCATCTTGCGGCTTTGCCGGCGCATGGCGCATCTGGTAATGCGCCGCCTCCACCAAGTTGAATATCACCTTTCTGTCGGTGATATAGATGGCAGCCCGCCGCAGCTCTTCGTCAAACGTGGGGTCGTGGAGCAGATAAAGGTTTTGCAACAAGAGCAACCGCGCCGTTTGGTAATAAGGATAGAGCGCAAGAAGGCTGCGGAGATCGTAAAGGGTCTCGCGGTCAAGCAGTTCCGGCTGTTTAATAAGTTGCGCTATGTCCATATTCATTCAGATAATAAATCATGAGTGACAAGAGAATAATACTGCGGAAAGACATTCATGCGGGGTGCTCGGCAGACAAAGCCAAAGGCCCCTTTACCAATTGGCGACCGTGGCATTGAAGATCTGTTCCGTCAAGTCTTTGCACATCTGCGTGACAAGCTCCTCTTGCACACTGCTCAAGCTTTGGGTGGTCTCGTAGCTCTTCGACGCCGTGAACGACCGCTCAAAGTCCTCATTGTGGTTATTGTTGTTGGTAAACCTCACGTTGACGGTAATCGAGAGCTCTGTCTGCGCAGAGTATCCTTCGCTCGAAACCGACTTGTTGCGTTGCGAATACTGGGTTATCTCACCCTCTATGACCAAGTCGCCATTGCGCTTCACCTGTCTCAGGCGCGTGTGATTGGCAAAGACATCCTTCAGCTGGTTGTTGAAGATGGGGCCCATCGGTCCCCACACATAACTGCTTCGGATGGGGAAGTCGGTTATCTGTATGGTCTTTGTCGTGGTGTAGTCGATGCTGGCACCATTGAACTTATAGCTGACACTACACGCCGTAAACAGCAGCAAAAGGGACAAGGCAAGATAAGACAGCCTTTGTTTCATTGTCAATTTCATTGAAATTTCATTTTTCTAGGCCAGTCCATATTGTTTGATGCGGCGGTAGAGCGTTCGGTCAGAGATGCCCAACTCTTGCGCCGCTTTCTTTCTGTTTCCGTTATTGCGCTCCAGCGCCTTTTCCACCATTTGGCGCCCGAGATCGCTCAGGTTGAGACATTCCTGGTCAGGCTTTATCTCTTCCGCCTCAGCGTCCTCCGCAGAAGGTGTATATGGAGTAAGGCTGGCCTCATGGCTGCTGAGGGCCGGGACATGTTCCTTGGCGGCGCCTATGAAGCCCGAGGAGAAGTTGCTGGCCACATCATGCAAGTCTCGCGTCTCATCAATCTGCTTGCGGAGCGTAGACACGTCGCGCCTCAGGTCAGCGATGTTGCCCCTCAATTCATAGAGGATCTTATAGAGAAGTTCCCGCTCACTCTCATAAGAGTGTTGCCCGGGCTGGCTGATGGTGGCCAGCTCCGTGCTCTCGGGGTCTTGCGGAATAAACCGTTTCAAGGTCTCCACGCCAATCTCACGCTGTTCGCTCAACACCGACATCTGCTCGGTGATGTTCTTCAGTTGGCGCACATTGCCTGGCCATTTGTACTGCATCATCATCCTCTTGGCCTCTTCGGTCAACGTGATCTTTGGCAGCCGATACTTGTCAGCCATCTGCATGGCGAAGAGTCTGAACAGCAACAGGATGTCCTCTCCCCTATCCCGCAAAGGCGGCATTTGGATGGGAATGGTGTTCAAGCGGTAATAGAGGTCTTCGCGAAACCGGCCTTCAGAGATGGCTTTTCGCATGTTGACATTGGTGGCGGCAACGATGCGCACATCCGTCTTGCGTATCTCCTGCCCACCCACACGAATGTATTCGCCTGTCTCAAGCACCCTCAGGAGGCGCGCCTGTGTGGCCATAGGCAGCTCGCCCACCTCGTCGAGGAATATTGTTCCCTTGTTGGCCACACCAAAGTAGCCTTCGCTCTCACCGACGGCACCCGTGTAAGCGCCTTTCTCGTGGCCGAACAGCTCACTGTCGATGGTGCCCTCGGGTATTGATCCGCAGTTGATGGCAAAGTAGCGCTCCCTCCTGCGAGGCGAATTGTCGTGTATGACCCTTGGCACGATCTCCTTGCCCACGCCGCTCTCGCCGACGATGAGCACGCTCAAGTCGGTGGGAGCCACCTGCAAGGCCACATCAAGCGCATGGCATAGCCCTTCGCTGTTGCCCACGATGTTGTATCGTTGTTTTATCTTTTGCAGTTCTGACGTATTCATTGGATGACAAAATTACACATTTTTCGAGAAATCCACAATAATGGAAGTTGTTTTTATTGTTTCTCCTTCTTTTCAAGCTTGATGAGCAACAGGCCGATGCCCGTCCACACCAGCTCCCTCATTCTCACGATGAGGGCGACAAAAATGCCTGCGCTGGCACTGATGCCGAGTGTCGTGGTGGACATAAGGAAGCCCCCTTCGCGTCCTCCCAACTGCAGGGGCATGAAGAACAAGAGGTTGGCGAAGAGCGACGTGAACGCCAGCACCAAGATGCAGTCCAGGTAATTAACATTAGGCGTGAGCACCAGCAAGATGAAGAAGATCTCCAGCGCCGAGCAGATGCGGCAAGCCAGTTCCAGGCTCACGGCCCCCACGAAATTGTATGGGTTTTGGCTGTGCAGGGCAGCGATTTGACTATCAATGTTGTCCAGTTGTTCACGATGGCGCTCCACAAATGGTCCCGCCCATTTCTTGACGAAAGGGATGTGCCTGAGTAGGTTCATAGCCCTGTTGGCCAGCCCCTTACGGTATCCGGCAATGAAAAACCAGATGCCCAGCAAGCAGAAAGCCGCAATGGCCGCCATGAGCAAGCCCATGAACAAGTTGACCTGCTGTGTGCAGAGGAAAATCGCCACCGAAATCAGCCAAAACCAAAAGTGGCTGAAAATGTGCGTCATGGCATAGAGGATGACCGACGACGATGCTTTTTCGGTGCCTATCTTGGGCGCCAGTTCCATAATGCGGTAGGGTTCGCCACCCATGAGGCCACCAGGCGTGGCATAGTTGAGCGCAAATCCCGATACGGTGACCTTGTAAAGCCAGAAAAACGAGATCTTGGCCGGCTTCTCCCCGTCATCCTTCCTGTTGTTCGTCAGATGCTGACTGCAGACGCCCTTGATGATAAGGTACCAGGATGCCGTGTTAAAGGTATAGAGAAACGCCCACAACACAAGCACCGCCACAAACCAGTAGCCTGCATGGCAGAGCCCCTGCCACACCTGCGCGAAGTCGAGCTGCGTGATCATGATGACAAGCACCAACAGTCCGAAAGCGAAGAAGCCATTCTGATATTTTTTCTTCATATCCCGAAGATGGATTGGTAATTACCGACGACAAGAGGCCTCAGCCAGGCCCCTAAGGTCATTTGCGCTGTTCCCTGCTGACGCTTTCGCGCTTTTTGGGGATGGAGAACC
Source organism: bacterium (assembly GCA_963594895.1). Lineage (GTDB taxonomy): Bacteria > Bacteroidota > Bacteroidia > Bacteroidales > Bacteroidaceae > Prevotella. Next base: position 4,394 of record CAVBFJ010000001.1, read on the forward strand.
TCACCTTCTCGCTCTCGTCCTTACGCTCATGATAGAGCTTGGGCAGCGGACTGGCCAGCGGTTCATCATAGTTGGCACGGTTGCAGAAACCATCGATTGCCTGCCAGATGGCATGACGGAACGCCGTGGCATCTGCCGTCCCCTTGCCAGCAATGGCATATCCTGTCCCTTGGTCGGCAGCGGCGCAGACGAGGGGCAGACCTCCAAGGTAATGGATGCTGTCTTGTGGCAACAGGGCGTTGAAAGGGGCCACTCCCTGGTCATGATACATGGCCAGTATGCCATCGAATGCCGTGAAGTCGCCATTGGAAAAGAACTCGTCGGCCAAATAAGGTCCGAAGACACACACATGCTCCTCCGCCACCTGGTTGATGGCTGGGATGATGGCTTCCGCCTCTTCCTTTCCGGGATGCTCAGCACAATGGTTGGGGTTCAGCGCCAACACGGCAATGCGCGGACTTGAGATGCGGAAATCGCGGCGCAAGATGCCAGCAAACGTCCTGACCCTGTTGGCCACTGTCTCTTGCGTGATGGCGGCAGGCACATCCTTCAACGCCACGTCGCCTGTCATCAGCGCCACCCTGAGGTTTCCGTTAACCAATATGTCGATCGCTTTCTGTCCCTCACTGAGGCATTGCTCGATGAACTTGTCGCTGTTGGGGAACGCAAAACCGTCGATGTGCATGTTGTCCTTGTTGACGGGGCACGTCACAAGCACGTCAAAGAGTCCGTCCTTATAATCGGTGATGGCCTTGTCGAGGGCTTTCACGGCCGCACGGCTGGCGTCCTGTGAAGGCACACCCAGTTCCACTTTCACCTCTTCGTCGAAGACCGGCAACAGGTTGACCTTGCCGTCCTGCGCCTCTTCGGCCTTGTTGATAATGGTGAAATTGCCCGTCAAGTTGAGCGCCTTGGCGTGATAGGCGGCTATCTTGGGCGACCCATAAATGATAGGTGTGCACATGTCAAGCATCTCTGGTTCCTCAAAGGCCTTGAATATCAGTTCGTATCCGATGCCGTTGGTGTCTCCGTGGGTGATGGCCACGCGTATTTTCTGATTGTCCATATTTTGCTATTTCTTGATGATTAATTGCTTATTCTAATTGTTTTGCGTTGTCTTCATGCGCTCGTTGTCCGCATCAGTCGCGTCTTTCAGGGCTTGTCCCATCTCAACGTGTAGAGCACGGCCTCCAACCGTCGGACGGCATTGCGTTTTGTTTTCCCGGGTGCGAAGACGAAGCCTTCTGCCACCACGGTCCCCTTCCCGGGCCTTCCGCGCCGGCCATCGTCGGCCATTGTCAGTCGACGACTGACAAACGGTCCGCCCATGTCATCACCACGCATCTCCCACAAACCTCCGAAGAGGGCCATGGGCGCATGGTCCGCATCATGATGGCGGAGCCAAAGCGACCGGTCCTTCTCGTCCCTGAAGACCAGGCGCCCACTGACCGTAGGTCCGACAGTGGTCATCCACATGGAGTCGGTCTCTCCCTTGATGTTCTGCCCGAGCGCGCTGTCGCGTTGCGCGACAAAGTGCTGCACGTCACTGATCTTGGCAAGGGAGGATTGGTTTCCGCCCACCGTCCATGGCCGTTCGCGGTAAATCACGATGTTCCGCATCGTTGACGTGCCGTTGTCGCTCAGCCAGATGAAGTCTTTTCCACGCTTGCTGGCCACCATGTCGGCAGGTATCCAAATGGACACCCCGAACATCTGCCTGATCATCTGTTCAGCCTGGGTGTTGCGTTTGTGCCTCAAGAGGGCGATGGTCTTGTTGGCTTCCGAACGGTTGAGCACCATGCGCAACGTCGCCGCCACGCCTTGTGCGCCCCTCCTCAGAGCCTCCACCGACGGGGCGCCGATGCGGACCACCATCTGTGGCTTGGCCCACACATTCTTCTCGTAGCCCACATGGGGCCGGTCATAAGCCTTGGGGTCGATGCTGACGAACACGATGTTGCGCGCCTGCCGCACGGAGGCGTTGAACCTCGCGCTATCGATGGCCGACACGTCAAACGACGGTTCGCTTTGGGGCAACCCGTCCACATCGGCCTCGAGCATCTGCCTGACGAGTCCCTCACGGTCACCCACGAGCAACACCTCATAGAGACGTCCGCCCGACGGGGGCAACAATCCGTCCGAACCGCTGCAGGCCATGAGCAACAGACAAGCCAACAGGCAGGCCACTCTGCTCATCGCTCTCCCCCCTGGCGCACCTCCCCTATCTTCTTGGAGGTGCTGAGCAGGCCGCAGGCCGCATAAATGTCTTGCCCGCGCGAGGCGCGTATGGTGGTGAAGACGCCGTGGCCCGTGAGATAGTCGCGTAGCTCCTCCATCTTCCGTTCGTCGGTGCCACGCAGGGGCACGTCGGGTATTTGGTGGAAGCGGATGAGGTTGATGCGACAGGCCAAGCCCTTGAGCAGCCTGACTATCTGACGCGCATGGTCCAACGTGTCGTTGACGCCACCGAAGACGATGTACTCGAACGACAGTCGTCGCTGATGGGCGAAGTCGTAGTTGCGCAACAGGTCGACGATTTCCTCGATGGGCATGGCTTTCTCGGCCGGCATAAGCTCAGCGCGAAGCGCATGGTTGGGCGCATGGAGGCTGATGGCCACATGGCAGTCGCTCTCCTCGAGAAATCGCCGGAGCTTATCCTTGATGCCCACGGAACTGACCGTGATGCGCTTGGGGCTCCATGCCCAGCCATAGTCGGCCGTCAGTATCTCTGTGGAGCGCAAGACATTGTCGAGGTTGTCCATCGGCTCGCCCTGCCCCATGTAGACGATGTTGGTCAACTTGTCCACCTCGGACAGGCTATAGACCTGGTTGAGAATGTCGGCCACGGTGAGATATCCCTCAAAGCCCTGCTTGCCCGTCTGGCAAAAGAGGCAGTTCATCTTGCAACCCACCTCACATGAGACGCAGAGCGTGGCCCGGTCGTCGTCGGGGATGTAAACCGTCTCGACAAACTTGACGCCCTGGCTGCTGTCAGGGCGAGTGGTCCTCACGGGGAAGAGATACTTGATGGTGCCGTCCTTCGAGCGCTGCGCATCGATGGGAGCGGCGCACCCCACCTCATATTCCTCCTCCAACCGCGCCCTGTTGGCCTTTGAGATGTTGGTCATCTCGCCGATGCTCTTGACGTGGTTGCCGTAAATCCATTTGGCCATCTGCCCTCCCGTGAAAGCGGGCATGCCCAAGGAGACGGCCACATCTTTCAGTTCGGCGAGCGTCATGCCGAGTAATGTTTTCTTCTTCATCTCTGCAAAGATACAAATTTTTTGAAAAAGCTACATGTATTGTGGGCTAAAATCGCTAACTTTGCATAGGATAGGTCGCACTCGGCAACTTGAAAGCGAGCTTTCATTGCGCTCACTTGCGCCATCGTTGCATTGGACAGCGCCACACCGACAACACGGAAGCGTCCTACCCATCTTAGACAAATGTACATGAAACAGAATCCGACAAACGACTGCATATGCGCAGAAAAGGTGGGGCAAACGACTGCCTCCCTCCAGGAGCCCCACGTCAGCGTGGGCATCGTCAGCGGCAAGAGCATCAGCTTCTCACTCAACAAGCCCTATGAGGCGAACGGCTCACAGGTCCTGGGCGACCAGACGGCCACGCTCGCCGAGAGTGGCATCACGTGGCAGGGGGCGCTCCATCGCGAGCTGATCTTCCACCCCGTGTCTCCAGAGGCGTCGTTCTCGCTGAACGACGTGACCATCGGTGTCAACTTCCACTGGGAGCGCAAGGAGACGCAAACATTCCTGGGCACGCTGCGGCTCGTGGTCGACGATGGCAAGATATGGGCCATCAACGAGTTGCCGGTGGAGCAATATCTTGAGAGCGTGATCTCGAGCGAGATGAGTGCCACGTCGAGCCTGCAACTGCTCAAGGCGCATGCCGTCATCTCACGGTCGTGGCTGCTGGCCCAGATAGAGAAGCGGCAAGCCGCTGCCAGCGAGCCCGCCTGTCGTCCCTCGTTTGTGGAGGGCGGCGACACCATCATCCGCTGGTATGACCGCGAGGACCACACGCTCTTCGACGTGTGCGCCGACGACCACTGCCAGCGCTACCAGGGCATCACAAAGGAGACCAGTCCCCACGTGGCCGTAGCCATCCGCCAGACACGCGGACAGATCCTGACAGACGGCGGCGCCATCTGCGACGCGCGTTTCTCGAAGTGCTGCGGTGGCGCCACGGAGGAGTTCCAGTATTGCTGGGAAGACAGCGCAAAGAGCTACCTGCGCGCCTTGCGCGACTGGTTGCCGCCCCGGCTGGCGGCCCTGGCCTCTGCCAGCAAGGATGCTCCGGTCCTGCCCGACCTCACACAGGAAGACCAGGCGGAGCAATGGATACGCACGCGGCCGGAGAGCTTCTGCAACACGGCCGACAAGGGCATCCTCTCACAGGTGCTCAACGACTACGACCAGGAGACCACCGACTTCTATCGCTGGCAGGTGGCTTATAGCCAGCACGAACTGGTGACACTGCTGCGCAAGAAACTACACATCGACTTTGGCGCTGTCCTTGACCTGAAACCCATGCAACGGGGCAGAAGCGGACGCCTCGTGACCTTGAAGATTGTGGGCACGCGCCGCACGCTCACCATCGGCAAGGAACTGGAGATACGGCGCGCGCTGAGCCAGACCCACCTCTACAGCTCCGCCTTCGTGGTGGACAAGGAGGGCCTTGACGACCAGGGCGCCCCAGCCCGCTTCGTGCTCACAGGAGCCGGATGGGGCCATGGCGTGGGGCTCTGCCAGATTGGCGCGGCGGTGATGGGCGAGCGTGGCTTTGCCTACGACGAGATCCTGGCCCACTACTACCCCGGCGCAGCCATAACGAAATCATATCAGTAAGGACCTCTCATCATCATGCAACACCAGAAACGTTCGCCCTGGCTATGGGTGCCGACGCTGGCCTTCAGCGACGGGCTGCCTCTCGTGGCCGTCATGAGCATCAGCGTCATCCTGTACAAACAACTCGGGCTGAGCAATGGAGCCATCACCTTCTACACATCGTGGCTCTACCTGCCATGGGTGCTGAAACCCGTGCTGAGCCCCTTCGTGGATCTCATCAAGACCAAGCGTTGGTGGGTGATCGCCACGGAGCTCTTGCTGGGCGCCGCCCTGGGCGGTGTCGCCTTCACCATCCCCACGGCGTTGTGGATGCAGGGCACGCTGTTCTTCTTCTGGGTCATGGCGTTCTCGGGGGCGTTTCACTGCATCGCCGCCGACGGCTTCTACATGCTGGGGCTCGACAGCCACCAGCAGGCGTGGTTCATGGGCATCCGCTCGGTGTTCGACCGTTTTGCCACCATTTTTGGGCAAGGCGTCCTGGTGATGGCCGCCGGCAACCTACAAGTGATCTTCCGCAACAGCATCGCCTACTCGTGGAGCTTGATGTTCTATGGTGTGGCGGGCCTCTTCCTGCTCCTGTGGCTGTGGCACAGCCAAGTCCTATCCCACCCGATGGAGGATGTGGCGCGGCCAGGCATCAACATCCACACCATCTGGCGGGAGATCGCCAACACGTTCCGCACGTTTGTGCAAAAGGAGCAGGTGATGGCGGCCCTGATGTTCATCATGCTCTTCCGCATGCCCGAGGGCCTGTTGTCGAAGGTATCATCGCTCTTCCTCATCGACGCCGCACACAACGGTGGCCTGGGCCTGTCGCCACAAGAGTTTGGCCTGGTGCAGGGCACGGTGGGCGTCATCGGCGTGGCGCTGGGCGGCGTGTTTGGGGGCATCGCGGCCAGCAGTGGCGGACTGCGCAAGTGGCGGTGGCCCATGGCCTTCGCCTTCGCCCTGCCCTCACTGGTCTATGTCTTCTTAAGTTATGAGTTGCCGTCGAGCCTGTTGGCCATCAACGTCTGTGTGTTCATTGAGCAGTTTGGTTATGGTTTCGGCTTGACGGCCTACATGCTTTACCTTATATATTATAGTCGCGGAGCGTTCAAGACGAGCCACTATGCGCTGGCGTCGGCCCTGATGTCGCTGTCGATGATGGTGCCGGGCCTCTTCGCCGGCACGCTGCAGGAGATGCTGGGCTACCGCAATTTCTTCATCTTCGTCATCCTCTGTTGTTCGGTGACGTTCCTCGTGACGGCCTTTCTCAAGATAGACCCTCAGTTTGGCAAGCGCAATGGGGATGACCACAACTAAGTATTACGCCATCTGCGACTGCGACAGTTGCTTCTGTTCCTGCGAGCGGGTGTTTCGCCCTGACCTCAACCATAAGCCCGTGGTGGTGCTGAGCAACAACGACGGGTGTGTGGTGGCGCGGTCGAAAGAGGCCAAGCAACTGGGCATCCCGATGGGCATGCCCTACTACCAGCTGGCGGAACGGTTCCCGGGAAAGGAGATTGGCGTGTTCTCGAGTAACTACGAGCTCTATGGCGACATCACACAACGGGTCATGGAGATCATCCGCGGCGCCAGCCCGGAGTTTTACCGTTACAGCATCGACGAGGCATTCTGTGTGCTCGACAACCAACCCTACGAACAACTGAAGGCATGGGGCGAGGGACTCCACCGGAAGATTTGGAAATGGGTGGACATGCCCGTGAGCATCGGCATCGCCCCCACCAAGACGCTGGCCAAGTGTGCGGACCGCTTTGCCAAGGACTATCCAGCCTATCACCACTGCTGCGTCATCGACACAGAGGAGCGGCGCATCAAGGCATTGAAACTCTTTCCGCTCAAGGAGGTGTGGGGCATCGGACGCCGATACCTTGAACGTCTGGAGGGCTATGGCATCCACACGGCCTACGACTTCGCCATGAAGCCGCGCGCCTGGGTGAGAAAGGAACTCCATGTTACGGGCGAGCGCACCTGGATGGAGCTGAACGGCATCGACTGCGTGCCCACCGAACAGCTCACCGCGAAGAAGAGCATCTGCACCAGCCGCTCGTTCCCAAGCATGATCGACGACCTGCAGGACCTACGCACACAGGTGAGCAACTATGCCGCCCGCTGCGCCGAGAAGTTGCGGCGACAGCACAGCGTGTGCGCCAGCATCATGGTCTTCATCGACACCAACCGCTTTCGCACAGACCTACCCCAATACAGCAACTCGGCCATAGAGGTGCTGCTCACGCCAGTCAGCTCCACCCAGGAGGTGGTCGACGGGGCGCTGAAGGCGCTGAAGCGCATCTTCATCAAGGGATTCAAGTATAAACGGGCGGGGGTCATCGTGTCGGCCATCAGCGATGAAAAATTAGTGCAGACCAACTTCCTCGACTACGACGCCGAGAAACGCGACAAGCTGAAACGGCTCACGGAGTCGATTGACAAGATCAACAAGCAGAACGGCGCTGAAACAGTGGTGCTGGGCAGCCAACAATACACGGCAGCCCACGGGCGGGGCAAGGCAGGCTCATTCCGCGACGCCATCAAGCACGACTTCCGCAGCCACAACTTCACCACGCGCTGGGAGGACATCATCCGAGTGAAATGAGGGGCATGCCATCGATGCCCAAACTCAAAATTATAGCTTACAACTTTCTTGACAAAACATCTCTGTAGAATCGCGCGAAAGTCACCACAAGCACTTTCGCTCACAAATACGCAATTTTCAGAGCGTTTTACATAACCGCTTGATACTACGCATGTTACAGCGTAATATACCCAAAGAAAACTTTTGGGAGGCCTGGCGTTTTTCCAAAAGGTATCTTATCGAGGGTAGATAAGCATCATATCGCAATGCGATAAGGCATCAATCATGACATGATTCGGCATCTATCGCACCATCATTAGGCATATTCTTTGGAACAATATCGGACAAATTAACCGATTTTAAGATTGCGACCAGATTTTTATCGGACAAAAACTTTTTTTCTTCTCTAGAATGCGACCTTCAGAGGAACCTGTTTTTTTAAGAACAATCATGACATTTCACATCATGATCACCATGCGCTACAAGGAGGAGAAGGGAGGCCACACGCCTTCACAAACAAGGACAGCAAGACGGTGCGCGCTCGACATCGCCAAACGAAAATTGCACTGGCGAGAAACGAGGCAAGCCCCACGGGCCAATGCTCCACACACGGAGCGATGGCTCATGGGGCTTGCCTGTTCCAGGGAACAGAGCTGGCGTCACTTGGCGTTGCGGCGCGCTATGCGCGCTTTCTCCGCAGCCACCTTACGCGCCGCGAGTTCCCTCTCCGACGGAGCCACATAGCGGATGCGGCGCATGAACTCGTCGACGGTCTCCTCACCATCGAAGTCGTTGAAGAAGGTCTCCAAGAGGGCCTGCGTGATGGCGCGAGCAGAGAGCCGCTTGTAATATTTCTCGCTGATCACCTGCAAGCGCTCCACCAGGTCACTCGACACATAGATGGGTTTGCCCTTCTCCGAGCTCTTGTCGTAGCGCAGGTAGTTGGTGATGAGCTGGTCGGAGAAAGTCTTCGAGATGCTGCGTCCCGTCTTGGACGGCCGCTTGGCCAGTTTCTGCTTCGGTGCGGGGCCGGGGTTGTCCGCCTCGTCGTCATGCGACTCGGCAGGAGCGTCGGGTGCCTCACTGGTGATGCTTCTCACGATGTTGGTGATGTCCATGTCCTCCAATGGATTCTCTATCACGGGTCTCTTGTTTGCCATGTTGTCTCCTCCTGCTTATTTTTTGATGGCGTCGGCTATGGCCTCAAAGGTGGTGGCCACAATCTTCTTTTGCTTGGTCTCCAAGGGATAGAGGGTGGAATAACGCTTGATGGCCACCCCCTGTTTGATGCGCGGCACGACCGCACCCACCAGTTCGAGGATGTTCACCGTCTGGGCGCGCTGCTTGCGCTCCTCCGCCTTGCCCTCATGGTCATTGATGCGATTGGGCACAAAGACCATGTTGCAATCAGAGATGCTCTTAAGCGCCTTGAGGAAGATACCCGTGGCGTCGACAGTGTCAGGATCGAATGACATGGGGATGACGGCCACATCGGCAGCGGCATAGACTGCCGCCAGGCTCTTGTCATTGAGGTTGCCGGGGCAGTCGATGAGCACGTTGCCCGGCAACTTCTTCAGCTCCTTCATCACCTTGTTCACCTTCTTGATGTCGGTGGTGTCGAGAGGCGTTACCTGCCAGGGGGCTTTCTGCTCGGGGTCCGCCTTCTCCTCACGCACACGATGACGGTAGAGCGACTGCTGCAGGTCAGCGTCGAGCACGGCCACCGGCTCGCCAAGCTCGGCTAAGTATGTGGCAAACAGACTGCAAAGCGTGGTCTTGCCGACACCGCCCTTAATATTCGAGAAGATAATAATCTTGTTCTTTTGTTCCATAATGGTATACTTTGTTTTTCATTGCAAAGATAAGCATTTATAGGCATTCCTGCAAATTTTTAACTATCATATAAGATATTTTAGCACTTCTCTTACGGGTTAGTTTGTATTAAGAGCGACGATTTATCTCATGTATTAACCGTTAGGGTATCTTACGTTATATATCATATCTCATCATTTAGAAAGGGTTCAACAGCCCTCCATCCAACAACTTCCCACAGGCACCTAAGCACAGACAAAGAGCCATTTTCCCTAACAGGTGGTTCTATAAATTACCGCCGAAAAACGAACAGGTTCGGTTCAGCACACGGAGCAGCCTCGCCGAGAAGACAACCCATGGCAGACCTCACAACAAAAGCTCACGCTCCATATAAAAGAGGAGGTAAAATATTATGGTTAAAAAATGCAAAGGCGCTTGCGGAAACAAAACAAATGGACTATCTTTGCACCACAAACAAATTGTAATTATTACAAACTCGAAATACAAGAACATTATGAAAGACTTGAAAGGAACCAAGACCGAGAAGAATTTGCAAGAGGCTTTTGCTGGTGAGAGCCAGGCCCGCAACAAGTACACATACTTCGCATCGAAGGCCCGCAAGGACGGCTACGAGCAGATCGCCGCTATCTTTGAGGAGACGGCCAACAACGAGAAGGAGCACGCCAAGATGTGGTTCAAGCTGCTTGAGGGCGACACCATCCGCTCCACGCGTGAAAACCTGAAGGCCGCCGCTGATGGCGAGAACTTCGAGTGGACCGACATGTACGACCGCATGGCGCAAGAGGCCGAGGAAGAGGGATTCCCCGAGATCGCAGCCAAGTTCCGCGGTGTGGGGGCCATTGAGAAGCACCACGAGGAGCGCTACCGCAAACTGTTGCAGAACATTGAGGACGCCTTGGTCTTCAGCCGCGACGGCGACGCCATCTGGGTGTGCCGCAACTGTGGCCACGTGGTGGTGGGCAAGGAAGCCCCCAAGGTGTGCCCCGTCTGCGCCCATCCGCAGAGCTACTTCGAGCTTCAGGCCGCCAACTTCTAAAGTGGTGCCGCCAGGCACCCAGCAAAAAAATCGCAAAAGCCCGCCAAGACGATCGTCCTGGCGGGCTTTTGTGCAAACGAAGTGGAGCTGGCGGGAGTCGAACCCGCGTCCAAACAGGGAAACCATATGCTTTCTACACGCTTATTCCGGCCTTCAGTTTTCGTGCGACAACAAGACCCGGACCACCAACTGCCGCCTTATCCTCTAAAATTTCACCCGTGGCGCGAGGCCACCACTGGCTATTTCCGACGTGATCTGCACCGCTTGACCAGGATGGTTCGGAAAAAGAGCTCCTGAGCGATGTCTCGTCCCATCACCTGGTGACGGGATTAAGCCAGTAATCTACTGTACTTCGATTAGGCAGCGAGAGCGTAGTTGTTTTCGCCAATTAAATTTTCGATCACTCAGATTTAGGAGCTAGCCATCGAGGCTCCGCGTGCTTACATACCATCTCGTCTGCTGTCAAATCCAGTCAACCCCGTTGTCGTGTCGGCCTCATGGCTGGCATCCGTGCGCTTGGTACGCTGCCTCTCCTGCTCCCCTCTGGGAAAAGGCGGCTTAGCGGTAGCAAAGTTAGGCAATCTTTCCCAATCGCCAAACTTTTTTATGTTATTTTTATAAAAACCACGTGAAATGGCCAGCAAAACAAATGATTTTTAGTAATTTTGCCGCCACGGAAACAATTTATCACCTAATATATGAAACAACTTTTATTTGTCACCATGACATGCGCGGCCATGTCTGCGGTAACATTGCCCGCCTCGGCCGACAAACAATGGATAGACATCACCGACCAGTATGTCACCAACCCAGGCTTCGACGGCAGTTCCATCAAGGGATGGACGTATGAGTCCACGGCCGGCGGACGTGGCGCGGCCTGCGAGGCCATGGAGTTTTGGAACGGCACGTTCAACATCCACCAGACGGTGAGCGGACTGCGGACGGGCCTCTACCGACTGAGCGTCAACGCCTATTTCCGTTGCCAGGACAACGACAACGGCTACCGCGCCTATCTCAACAACAACGAGAGCATCACGGGTCTCATGTATGCCGGCACCCATGAGCAGAAGCTCGTCAGCGTCTACAGCTGGTCATCGTCGACCGACTTCTCCACGGGCACATGGACGCCTTGGTGGGCATCGCCCCAGGTGTGGTTCCCCAACTCGATGGAGAGTGGCACGGAGGCCTTCTCGCAAGGAGCCTACCAAAACCACATGGAGTTTGACCACGAAGGTGGAGACCTCGTCATCGGACTGAAGAACGAGACGTTCAACTACAACAACTGGTGTCTCTTCGACAACTTCAAGCTGGAATACTATGGCGAGGTGACGCCCATCACGGCCATCGCGCTCACACCGGCCGAGGGGACACTCGTCGTGGGCGAGACACGCCAACTGGCAGCCACCATCACGCCGACAGACGCTACCATCAAGAAGCTGGACTGGACCAGCAGCAACACAGACGTGGCCACCGTCGACCGTCAGGGCAACGTGACCGCCCTCTCGGAGGGCGAGGTGACCATCACAGCCATGGCCACCGACGGGTCTGACGTCATCGGGGAAGCCACGTTCACCGTGGAGCACAACCAAGCCACGGCCGGTTCGATTGTCATCAACGAGGTGATGTCGGCCAATGTCGACCAGTTTGTGTCGCCCGCCTTCAACTTTGACGGATGGGTGGAGCTCTACAACCCCACAGACAAGGCCGTGGAGCTGGGTGGCCTCTACTTCAGCGACGACGCCACCAACCTGCGCCAGTGGTACACGCCAAGCACCCTCGGCGCCGTACCGGCACACGGACACAAGACGGTGTGGTTTGACAGCAACGGCATCAACACCAACCAGGCCACGTTCAAGCTGGACCTGAGCGGGGGTAGCCTCTACATCAGTGACGCCAACGGGGAGATCCTGGCCGAGGCCAGCTATCCTGAGGGCATGGAGCGCATCAGCTACGCCCGCACCACCGACGGCGGCGACACATGGGGCCTGACGGCCACACCGACGCCTGGAGCCAGCAACAGCACGGCCGCGTATGCCACCGAGCAACTGGCCGCACCGACGGTCGACACCGACTCGCGCCTATTCACCACCCCCTTCGAGGTGCACGTGACCATCCCCGAGGGCGCCACCCTGCGCTACACCCGAGACGGATCACTGCCCACTCTCACCAACGGCGAGACCTCTGAGGACGGCTCATTCGCCGTCAACAAGACCACAAACCTACGGTTCCGCCTCTTCGAGAGCGGCAAGCTGGCAAGCACCGTCACCACACGCTCCTATATATATAAGGATAAGGATTATGCGCTGCCCATCGTCAGCGTGGTGATGGACTCCCTCTTCCTCTACGATGACAGCCTCGGCGTCTACGTGCGCGGCACCAACGGACGCCCCGGAAACGGGCAGTCGACGGCCTGCAACTGGAACATGGACTGGGAACGGCCCGCCAACTTCTCATGGATCACCACTGACAACGAGATGGGCATCAACCAGGATGTCGACTTCCAGATGTGCGGAGGTTGGAGCCGCGCCTACACGCCCCATTCGTTCAAGCTGAAAGGATCGAAGGAGTATGGGGGCAACAAGCACCTCAACTACCCCTTCTTCTCCGCCAAGCCTTACATCCGCAACCGGACGCTGCAGATACGCAATGGCGGCAACGACACACAGTGTCGCATCAAGGACCCCACCCTGCAGACCATCATCCAGACATCAGGCATCGACATCGACGGACAGAGCTACCAGCCTGTGCATGAGTTTGTCAACGGGCAATACATGGGCGTGCTCAACGTGCGCGAGCCCAACAACAAGCACTATGTCTACGCCAACTATGGCTGGGACGACGACATGATCGACCAGTTCGAGATGAGCCCCGACTCGGGCTACGTGCAGATGTGCGGCACCGACGAGGCGTTCAACACATGGTACTCGCTCTCGGCCAACGCCGCCGACGAGGCCACCTATGAGGAGATCAACAAGCTGGTGGACATCGACGAGTATGTCAACTACATGGCCATGGAGTTTTACCTGGGCGGCAACGACTGGCCACAAAACAACATCAAGGGATTCCGGCAGAGCCCTGACGGGCGGTTCCGCTTCGTCACCTTCGACCTCGACGGAACCCTGGCTGACGGCAACGCCATCAACTCCTTCATGAACAGGCAGACCTGGACCTTCGACAAGCTCTACGGATGTGACGTAGACCGCATCACAGCGGAAATCAAGATGGTGACCATCTTTAAAAACATGTTGCAGAACGCCACGTTCAAGAAGCGCTTCATCGACACCTACTGTCTCATGGGCGGCAGCGTCTTCGAGGCCAACCGGTGCTCTGAGATCATCGACTCTCTGACGGCCATCGCCGGCCCACAGATGGCACTCAACAACGAGAGCCCCTACAACACCTCCGACTGGATGAAGAAAAGCCTGGCCAACCGGCTCTCGACAGCCACCAACGCCCTCTGCAACTATAGCGGCATGGGGCTCAGCGCCTCCGACGCACAGACCGCCACGCTCAGCAGCTCGGTATCCGGCGCCAGCCTCTACGTCAACGGCATCGAGGTACCGACAGGCTACTTCAACGGCCATCTCTTCGCCCCTGTCACCCTGAAAGCCGAGGCACCCGCAGGCTACACCTTCCGCGGATGGAAAGACAAGAGCGCCTCCATGAGAGCCATGTTCAAGACGGGCGCATTGTGGTACTACTATGACCAGGGAAGCCTCGACGCAGCCGACTGGACAAGTTCCAGCTACCAGAAGACGGGATGGCAAAACGGATACAGCCCCTTGGGATACGGCAAGGACGGCCTCAAGACCACCCTCAGCTACGGAAGTGACGCCAGCAACAAGCGACCCACCTACTACTTCCTCCACAACGTCTACCTGTCGGACGACCCGACGGCAGGCGACGCCTTCAAACTCGAATACAAGGTCGACGACGGCTTCATCGCCTATGTCAACGGCAAGGAGGCCGGGCGCTACAACATGACGGGGTCGGGCTACAACACCTACAGCACAACATACGCCGCAGGCAATCCCGACTCGGGCACCATGGACCTCAGCGCAAGCCTCTTCAAGAAGGGTCTTAACGTCATCGCCGTCGAGGTGCACAACAACAGCGCTTCGAGCTCCGACATCTACTGGGACGCCACCCTCTACACCACCATGGGCGCCTCCAGCTCAGCCACCTACTACTCCACCGACCCAGAGATAGAGATGCCCACCGGACAGTTCAGCCTCATAGCCGACTACGCGCCCATGGCCGACGCGATCAAGGAGGGCTTCACGCCCGTGCGCATCAATGAGGTCAGCGCCTCCAACGACGTCTTTGTCAACGACTACGGCAAGAAGGGCGACTGGGTGGAGCTCTACAACACCACCTCGGAGCCGGTAGACGTGGAAGGCATGTACCTGACCGACAACCTCAAGAAGTTGCAGAAGTGCCAACTCACCAAGGGCGAGTCCACGACGACAACCGTCATCCCGGCCCGCGGATACCTCGTTGTGTGGTGTGACAAGCGCGACAGCAAGCGCGACCTACACGCCTCCTTCAAGCTTGCCGACGACGGCGGGACAGTGGCTCTCTCGGCTGCTGACATGAGCTGGACAGACAGTCTCTCCTACCCCGCCCACGACGCTTACCACACCGTGGGACGCTACACCGACGGAGGCAACGACATCTACATCATGAGCCATCCCACCATCGGCAAGAAGAACATCCTGTCAAGCTACAATGAGTTCGTTGCCCACCAGACGCCAACAGGCATCGAGCGCGGCACGGCCAGCACCTACGGCAAGATGTCCCTGAGCTATGCCTCCGGCCAGCTCTTCCTGCACGGCCAGGACAACAAGGCCACAGTGGAGATCTTCTCGCTCGGCGGACAGAAGGTGGCCACCGTCGTGGTCAACATGAATGGCGGACTGGGCATCGTTCCCGTGTCAACGCTTCAGGCTGGCTGTTATGTGGCTAAGGCTATCAGCGAGAGTGGCCACGCCGCCACCTGCAAGTTCGTCAAGTGACCGCACTGGCACACCGCCTGTCCACACATCTTCAGGAAGCCCTGGTTTCGAGCGTGAAACCAGGGCTTCCTTGTGCATGAGCCACCCGCGCGTCCCTTAGTTAGGAGGAGTTTTGTTTTGCCATATGTCCTTTTTGTTGTAACTTTGCAGTTAGTATTCTTGTTTTTTGTCTTTTACGACATTCGGTTGACAATAAAAGCACAGAAAGGGAGTTACTATTAATATTAGGTGTAACCATTCAACGAACAATCACACAAAAAGGATGAAGAAGCTCATCGTTTACATATTGCTCCTCACGTTGTGCCCCATCAGCATGAAGGCACAGTCCTCCATGACCGACAACCAGGTGGCCGAGATGGTCCAACGCGAAACAGCAAAAGGGACCTCGCAACAACAGATTGTGGTGAAACTCATGCAGAGTGGCGTAGACATCAACCAGATACGCCGCGTGCAGAGGAAATATCAGCGGCAGATGAAGCAGACGGGACTGGGGCAAGCCAACAGCGACAATGCCGACGACCGCCTCCGCACCAACAACGGCAAGACACGCGACGAGATGCGCCAGAAGACGATGGTGCAGAACCAGGAGCGCGACGCCAACAGCAGCCAGCGCCTGCAGGGCATCCCCACCTGGCAGAAAGAGTATAACGAGGACGACCAGGACTTCATGCAGATGCAGGCGGCCCTGGGCATGATGACTCGCCAAGACTCCATCGAATGGCTCAACCAGCTCCTCGAAGAGCAGGAGAAGGGCAAGAAGAAGGTCTTCGGCCGCGACATCTTCAACAACAAGGACCTCACCTTCGAGCCATCCATGAACATCGCCACGCCACAAAACTATGTGCTCGGACCGGGTGATGCCGTGTCGGTCGACGTCTATGGGGCTTCGCAGAAGACATACAACTGCACCGTCTCGCCCGACGGGCAGATCGTCATCGAGGACTTTGGCCCCATCAATGTGGGCGGCCTCAGCATCAGCCAAGCCAAGGCACGCATCAAGAGCACCCTCGGCAGCCGCTACCGCAGCAGCCGCATCAACCTGTCGCTCGGACAGACGCGCACCATCACCATCAACGTCATGGGTGAGGTGAAAGCGCCGGGAACCTACACGCTCTCAGCCTTCGCCACCGTGTTCCACGCCCTCTACATGGCCGGGGGGACCAGTGACCTGGGAACGCTACGCAACATCTGCATCTACCGCAACAACCGCCTCGTCAGCGTGTGCGACATCTACGACTACATCCTCAACGGCAAGATGACAGGCAACATACGACTGCATGACGGTGATGTCATCTCCGTGGGAGCCTACGACTGCCTCGTCAACATCTGTGGCAAGGTGAAGCGCCCAATGTTCTACGAGATGAAGAAGAACGAGAGCCTGCAGACCCTGCTGAAATATGCGGGTGGTTTCGCGGGAGACGCCTACAAGAAAAGTGTCCGCGTCAACCGCAAGACCGGGCGCGAGTATGCCGTGTTCAACGTAGACGAGTTCGACATGAGCAGCTTCCGCATTGCCGACGGCGACAGTGTCAGCGTCGACTCCATCCTACCCCGCTATGAGAACACGGTGGAGATCAAGGGTGCCGTCTTCCGCCCGGGCATGTACCAGATGGGCGAGAGTGTCAACAGCGTGCGCACGCTCATCCAGCACGCCGAGGGTCTCACCGAGGAGGCGTTCACCGCACACGCCGTGATGCACCGCATGAAGGCCGACCGCACACTGAAGGTCATCAGCGTCGACGTGGCCGGCATCATGGACGGGCGCGTGGCCGACATCCCACTGCAGGAGAACGACGTGCTCTTCATCCCCAGCAAGCAAGAGGCACTGACCGAGCGCACCATCACCATACAGGGCGAGGTGCAATACCCGGGCATCTACAAATACGCCGATGACGAGACCCTGGAAGACTTCGTGCTCCAGGCCGGTGGTCTGCTCGAGACAGCCTCCACCGTCAAGGTCGACGTGGCGCGCCGTGTGGGCGACCCCAAGGCCCTGGCCACCGACAGCGTCATCGCAAAGACCTACTCCTTCTCCCTGAAAGACGGGTTTGTCATCGACGGGCAACCCGGCTTCACGCTGATGCCATTCGACGAGGTGTACGTGCGCAAGAGCCCCGCCTACTCCAAGCAGCAAAGCGTCACCATCGACGGCGAGGTGATGTTCGCGGGAACCTACACGCTCAACAAGCGCAACATGCGCCTGACAGACCTGCTGAAGGCCGCAGGCGGTGTCACCGACCTGGCCTACATCAAGGGCGCGCGACTGGAGCGCCGCCCCAACGAGGCTGAGCGCACCCGCATGGAGGCAGCCTTCACCATGCAGCAAGAGCAACTCCAGCAGCAACTCCTGGAGCTGGCGGCCAGCAGCAACAACAGCAACAGCATGCAACAAGTGGCGCAACAGAACAACAGCACACAGCTGAAGAAATTCCAAGTGCCCAACACCTTCCCCGTGGGCATCGAGCTCGACCGCGCACTCGCCAACCCCAACAGTGACGCCAACATCGTGCTCCGCGAGGGTGACCGCCTCATCATACCGCAATACACCGCCACCGTCAAGGTGAACGGCGCCGTGATGTACCCCAACACGGTGGCTTATGAGAAAGGCAAGAGTGGCAAGTATTACATCAACGCTGCCGGTGGCTTCGCGCAGAACGCGCGCAAGCGCAACGCCTATGTCATCTACATGAACGGCATGGTGTCCAAACTCTCACAGGGCGCCAAGATCCAGCCGGGCTGCGAAATCGTCGTGCCCAGCCGCATCAACCGCAAGATGAGCGTAGCTGAGACCATGAGCCTCGGCACCAGCGTGTCATCAATAGCCGCCATGATCGCCACCATCGCAAACCTGTCGAAGTAAAATCAGCACAACATGAATAACGAGCAGAACAAGGAAGATGTCATCGACCTGCGTGAAGTATGGGCAAGCATCACCAAACATAAGAAATGGTTCCTCATCGCCTTACCCATAGCACTTGTATTATCATCTCTTTTCATCATCAGCGTGCCAAGGACTTATTCCACAAGTACAACCATGGCTCCCGAAGTGGAAAACCCAGTGTCTTCTGGTGGCGCATTAAGTTCTATTGCTGCTTCATTTGGGTTTGACATGTCCAACGTTCAGAGCACCGATGCCATATCCCCGATACTCTATCCAGACCTAATGGAGGACAATGGCTTTGTGGCCAACCTCTTCAACATACGCGTGTCAACAGCCGACAAGACCGTTGACACGACCTATTATGCCTACATGCGCGCTTACCAAAAACAATCATGGATCTCTGCATTAGGTGAAAGCATTATGACGGGTATTGGAAAATTGCTGCCAAAATCAGAAGACAACTTCCCGGAAAACACATCAAGAAAAGGCTTCAATCCATATAATCTTTCCAAGAAAGATGACGCAATCGTTAACAAAATACGCGAGAACATTAGTGTCAGCGTTGATAAGAAAACTGGAGTCATATCCATTTTCACAAAAGCACAAGATCCATTGGTCTGCAAAACACTTGCCGACTCAGTTAGGGAACGGTTACAAGACTTCATCATCAAGTACCGAACAAGCAAAGCGAGACGTGACGTAGCATATTACGAAAAACTAACGAAAGACGCACGCAAAGAATACGAGAAGACAAGACGTCTCTATGCCGCCACGGCAGATGAAAACGTTGACGTACTGTTGGAAAGCGAAAAATCAAAAATTGAAGACTTGGAAAACACCATGCAGATGCAGTACAACACTTACACGGCAATGAACACTCAGTTGGAGGCCGCACGTGCAAAACTGCGCCAATACACTCCTGTCTTCACTACAGTAAAGGGCGCCAACGTACCCATCAAAGCTTCGGGCCCCAAACGCATGATCTTTGTCGCTTTTTGGGTGTTTATGACTTTCTTCATCATCGCATTCTTCTGCGTCAAGAACCTTCTATTCAAGGGCAAACAATAAAACAGAAGAACAAAAGCGTGCATAAATGGAACCCACCAAACGAATTATCCTAAACACTTCTGTACAATACGCCAAAGCAATATTGACAACTATCTTGTCATTGTTTTCCATGCGTATTATATTGGAGGCTATTGGCATCTCAGACTACGGAATCTTTTCCGTTGTCGGGGGTGTCATTGCCATGCTAGGTTTCATCACCAACGCTTTAGTCATCACCACCCAGCGCTACGTATCCTATTACTACGGCCGACAACGAACGGCCCTTGTGAAGAAATTCTTTGTCAACAGTTTCTTTCTTCACATTGTTTTGGGTCTTTCCATTGTCTGCATCATGCTACTCATAAAGGGCTGGCTGATGAACGACTTTCTTAATATTGCATCAGAGCGCCTAGAGACAGCAAAATCAGTCTATGACATCACAGTGGCGATTCTGTTCACAACCGTCATAACAGCACCTTTCAAGGCCATCTACATCGCAAGAGAAAACATCGTCTTCATCTCAATCATTGAGATGGCAGATGCCATACTGAAATTTGCCTTGGCCTTCATGTTGCTTTACATCGAAGCTGACAAGTTGCTGATTTACGTACTCATCCTTGCAGGAATCCAGGCCCTCAACTTTCTTGTTTTTGCCATCTACGCCAACATTAAGTTTTCTGAATGCACCCTCAAAATCAGTAAGCGAGACATCAACAAAAGATACATTTTTCAACTGTTGGGTTTTGCAGGATGGACCACATACAGCATGGGGGCTGTCACCGCACGCAACCAGGGGACAGCCGTCATTCTCAATCATTTCTTTGGCACCACCATCAATGCAGCTTACGGAATCGCTTACCAAGTATTCGGGGCTATTTCATTTGTGTCAACTTCTATATTGAATGCGATGAATCCCCAGATTATGAAAGCAGAAGGCACAAAGAACCGACAAAAAGTATTCGAATTGGCAGAAAAGGAAAGCAAATATTCCACAATGTTGCTTATCATCACCCTCGTACCACTTATGCTTGAGATGCCATCAGTCCTCCAAGCTTGGCTCAAGGAGGTGCCGCCATATTGCACGCTATTCTGCAACACCGTACTTCTCAGTTTTATTTGTGACCAAATGACGGCTGGACTAAATACCATCAATCAGGCAATTGGCAAGATAAAAGTCTATACGTTACTGATGTACACGCCTAAATTGGCTTACCTTCTCATCATCCTCGTTCTCTTTCTAAATGGAGGGACAATAGCCGAAGCTATGACATTCTATATTATCATTGAGATTGTTGTCGCCTTATTACGCATTCCTTATATTCATTACACCACTGGAATGAACATCAAGCAGTACATTTCCCATGTGATTTTGCCCCTTCTTCCATTAGTTATCCTTGCCTGCACAGCTAGTGCCATGTGCATCCTGTTGTTCCACGCAAAATATCGTTTCCTAATCACGGGCGTATTTTCAATGCTTATCTCAACGATAACAAGTTGGATTTGCGTTCTAGACAGAAACGAGCGTGCCTACTTTAAAGAAAATATTTTAAAACGAATAGCAAGAGGAAGTGCAGCATGAGAATAAGAAAACTGGATATATACAACATCAACAAAACGTCATTAGTAAAATTCCTCTTCTATTTTGGGATTGTACTGGCATTTTATGGGTCTCTTCACCCCTGGTTCTTATGGCCATTGGGGGCACTATATCCCTTGCCTGCAGGTGCGCTTATCTGCGCAGCGATGCTTATTTCCAAATCCACCCAAGACAACTGGTTCACCAATGACCACTTTCTCGCGCCAGTCATGGGCTATGTGGCCATATCCACCTATATGCTCATTACAAGCGAGACTAACATCAATGGTTACATTGTAAATCTATTTCACACCGTCATTTTTTTCTCGATATTTCATCTTAACCCCAAGCGAATGGAGGTCCTTACGACTTTCCTCTGCAAAACCATGGGAAGCCTAATGGCCATATCCATTCCCACTTTCTTGCTTTATTTGGTGGGATTCCGTTTCATGGGTGTCAACGCCACCTATGGCGATGGCCTATATTCCTACACCAACTACTTTTTCTTTTTGATTGACGATCGCACGCTATGGGCGTTCTTCCCCCGTTTCAGTTCCGTCTTCCTTGAACCAGGCCATCTCGGAACAGCCTCTGTCCTTTTGCTCTCCACACAATTTGGCAAATGGAAGAAATGGTATAATGTGGCCTTACTTGTCGCATTGTTGCTATCGTTCTCTCTCGCAGCATACGTCCTATATGTGGTTGTTATCTTTCTAAAACTATGGACCCAAGGCAAGCAGTTCATTGGAAAGCTCGTCATGGTGACAGCCCTTATCGCAACCATCGTCACTGGCTCTTTCTTTTATAACAACGGTGAAAATCTACTTCACGACCTAATCCTTATCCGCTTGGAAGTTGATGATGGCGAATTGGCTGGGAATAATCGGGTAACGGAAGGCTTTGACACCGATTTTGAGAAGCTTTGCGAGACGTCAGATGTCATCTTTGGCAAAAAACGAGAAAATCCCGAATTTGGCGATTCGGGTTATAAGGTGTTTATTTACGAGAATGGCATCATTGGCACGATATTAATGCTGGCATTCTATATTGCCTCGCTGGGCAGAATAAAAAACAGGAAAGCAGGAATGAGCGCATTCATTCTCGCCCTTTTGGGTTTCATTGTACGCGGCTATCCATTATGGTATAGCAACTACCTCCCCTACTACACTCTCGCACATGAAGACTTGCCCTTCCCTGAAGAGAACAACAAGGAACAAGAAGAAAAGGTGAAAAAGCTATGAACATACTCTACGTACTCAACGACACCTACGTCTTGGGCGGTGCGTCGAAGTCCTTTCTGACACTTATCGAAAGCGTGTTACTCCATGGTGACACGCCTATCGTTGTCACACCTAACAACAAAGGGATAGCCAAAACGCTACAACAAATGGGTGTGGAGATAATAGCAGTCCCTTACCGCAACAACACCTATCCAGACTTAAGGAATTTCATGGAGGCGTCACTCTTTCTCCCACGTCTCGTCATGCGCAGATGGCTCATACGAAAAGCCGTCCAAAGGGTCTATGAACAGGTCAAATCGAGAGACATCCATCTTGTGCACACCAATGTGAGTGTCATAGACTTGGGCGAGCGAGTGGCAAGAAAATTAGGGGTCCCCCACATCTACCATATCCGGGAGTATGGCGATATGGACTTCAACTTCCACTATTACCCCTGCTCGAAAGCTTTTCACCAACGTCTTTCCCAAAACTATACCATTTGCATCACCCAAGCCATTCAGAAGCACCATTATCAGTTCGGAAATCCCAAGTCAACAGTGGTCTACAATGGTATTACCATGGGTACGGAGGGGAAAGCGCAAGCCCTACCCTCTCAGCCATACTTTCTCTACGCTGGACGCATCGAAGAGGCTAAGGGACTGAAGGATTTGGTCATCGCCTATGCGCAATTTGCAACAGCAAGACGGGCAGACACACCTTCCTTAATCATTGCAGGTTCTGTGACTGACCGAAAATTTTATCAAAATATCACACAATATTTGGAGAGGGAAGACGTTAAGGATAAAGTCATCTTCCTTGGTCCGCGCGAAGACATAGGCCACTTAATGAGCCATGCCATCGCCACCATTGTGCCGTCACGATTTGAGGGCTTCGGCCGTTGTCTTCCCGAGGCAATGCTCTGCGGCTGCATCACAATCGGCCGCGACACTGCCGGGACAAAGGAACAATACGACAATGGGCTCCAACTCACCGGAAAGGAAATAGGATATCGTTTCCACAACACGAACGAGTTAGCGCAATGTCTTGAACAAGTTTGCGTCACAAGCGAAGCAGAACTAAACGACATACGCAAAAGAGCGATACAAACCATCAACAAATACTATACACCGCAAAAATACACAGACGCCATCATTCAACTATACGAGAACGTAAAACGTGAAAGAAATCTTTAAAACCATAGCCGAATCCATAGGACAAATAGCAGGAATCTTTTGTCCCCATGCGCTTTTCGAGCTGGTTAACGCCTTTGGCGTACACATCTACACAGGCTATTACGCCCACTGTTTCAAGCGTTGGGGCAAAGCTTCCATCCTCGGCTATCCAACAGAGCGCACAAATCGATTGGACTTGGTGTCCGTTGGTGACCATTGTGAAATCGACAAGCACTCTGTCTTAACGGTCTATCCTCAGCAGGGCTCACAACCAAAAATAAGAATAGGAAATGGGTGCCACATCGGCGCATACGCCCATTTGACTGCCATATGCGGCATCACCATTGGCGACAATCTGCTCACAGGCACCAATGTCATCATCACAGACAATGCCCACGGGGCAACTGACAGCCTAAAAGCCCTCCAAACCGCACCCAAGGAGCGCCCCTTACTCTCTAAAGGTTGTGTCTCTATCGGCAACAACGTTTGGTTAGCTAATAATGTATGCGTATTGCCTGGTGTGAAAATCGGAGATGGCGTAGTTGTCGCAGCTAACAGTTGCGTCACACATGACTTGCCCGACTACTGCATTGCGGCAGGTTGTCCGGCTAAAATCATCAAGCAAATAAAACCAGAAAACACATGAAAGCAAGAGTTATAGCATTTTATTTACCACAGTTCCACCCCATTCCCGAGAACGACAAAGTATGGGGAAAGGGATTTACTGAATGGCACAATGTAGTCAAGGGGAAACCTTTGTTTAAGGGACACCAACAACCACGCATCCCAACAGACTTAGGATTCTACGACCTTCGTGTACCTGAAGTACGGGAGGAACAAGCACTACTCGCTCGCGAAGCTGGCGTGGAGGGCTTTGCCTATTGGCACTATTGGCGTGGCAACGGCAAGATGTTGCTTGAGCGTCCGTTCAATGAAGTGCTTGCTTCCGGGAAGCCCGACTTCCCCTTCTGCCTTGCATGGGCTAACCACGACTGGACGACCAAGACCTGGCAACGCGGAAAGGGCATGGCCGATTCCAATGTCATCATCTCAAAGCAAGAATACGACGGTGAAACAGACTATCGGTTGCACTTCGAATATGCCCTAAAAGCCTTCAAGGACCACCGCTACATAACAGTCGATGAAAAGCCTGTATTTCTCATATGGGATCCGTACCACTTCCCTGATGTAACTCTTTTCATGAACCTATGGCGCAAATGGGCGAAAGAGAATGGTCTAAAGGGGGTTCATTTCATTGCAATGGGACACTCCACATCGACCGTGAGGCGTATGCCCGACGGCACAATCAAACGCGGGCTACCCGACCTAAAGTCAAGCGCCGGCGTATATAACGATTTTCTACGTCTTGGATTTGACGCGGTCTGTTCGTTTGGCCGCCCTCGCGCTGAAATGATTTACACCGGAAAGTACAAACGTCTCTCACAGATTTTCTTACGCAAAATCATTCCGCAACTCAGCACGCTTCGCCTCGACTACCCCAGAGTGATGAAATACTGCTTCGCACCAGAAGACAGTTGGGAGAACGTCTACCCCAACATTATGCCTCAGTGGGACCGCAGCCCACGCGCAGGCAACATGGACGGTGTGTTTGTCAATGCCACCCCAGAAAATTTTAAGCAGCACATTCTTCAAGCATTAGAGGTCATCAAGAACAAGAAGCCTGAGCATAAGATACTCTTTCTCCGCTCATGGAACGAATGGGGAGAAGGCAACTATGTGGAACCAGATGAACTTTACGGCCATGGTTTCCTCAATGCCATCCATGACTCTATTTGGGAATAAGCAAACGCTACAGACAGGACACTAAATTTCCGCGTCACGGTAACAAAACTGATCTAAAATGAACATCAACATTATAGTCAACTCTGTCAACGACGCTCACTCCATCAGCCGCATCCAAGAATTGGAAGCTAATGGTTGCACGGTCAAAGCATTTGGTTTTTTGCGAGAAGACACGCAGAAAACCACATATCCTATCACGATATTAGGCGAGTTCAATAACACGCTGAGCTACCACAAACGCATAGCCATCTACTTCCAAGGCTTAAGGAACTTGTTCCGACAACCACAAGCAACAGACACATTATGGTATTATCTCGGTCTCGATGTAGCCATGTTCGCCTCTTGGTTAAACCCATGCAAACGATACATCTATGAGGAATGCGATCTAACGCACACCTATGTCGGCAACACCATGATACGGAGCATGTTAGAATGCATTGACAAGCAAATCATTCGTCGCTCACGACTCACGCTCATGACATCCGAAGGTTTTATAGACTACCATTACAAGGGGGCGAAGCCTCCAAAACATATCATATTGGCTCCCAACTTCCTTCCAAAAAGTCTCCTCACCTTGCCAAGTGTGAAGAGTCGGCCTTTCGACCCTGCACATATCCGTTTTGCATTTGTAGGAGCCGTACGTTACGACGCCCTCCTAAGATTCGCAAATATTATCTTGAACCATTTCCCCCAGCATGAATTTCACTTCCATGGCTACATAGCCTCAAAGTATGACAAGCAACAACTTCCTGTTGGGAGAAACATCTTCTATCATGGAGCATTCAAGAATCCAATCGACTTGCCATCAATTTACAGCAACATCGATGTTCTCGTTGCCACTTATGATATAGATGAAGATAATGTGAAATACCTTGAGCCCAACAAGCTTTACGAGGCAATCTACTTTAGGAAGCCACTCCTTGCAAGCCGCAACACCTTTCTTGAACGGAAACTGGAGCGCATGGGCATAGGAACAGGTGTGGACACACTTGACGAAAGCGACGTGACCGCCGTAGTGGAACACCTCCCACAATCATACAACAAATGGGTCGACCTCCTCAAGGCCATACCACAATCTGCAGCTGTGGAGACAGGAAAATTCACAGAATCAATCAAAAAAACGATGTTTCCCAAACCATAACTAAAAAGGTCGGATTCCAAGCGAGGAATTCGGCCTTAATTTGTCTTCTACTTTTAGCGGACACTATTATTTTTTAATTGTGCAAACTAAACCACATCAAATTCTGCTTTTAAAATACGCTTTAAAAGCATAGTTGACGAAATGATACAATGAGCGCAACAACCCCAACCGTTCCACCTTACGATACACGTACCACTGCCAAGGCAACACCTTGAACTTATTGGATGACACAGAACCACTTACAATCCTGTATGCTGCAGTTGTGGTATTTGTGTTTTTTGCGATAAATCCTCTTTTCAATATGGACAACCACAACACATAATCCTCATGGTGAACATATTGAAAGTTCACCTTACCAACTTTTCTTTGATCGTAAACCCCCGTGAGATTGCCTATCACATTGCTTGACAAAAGAACATTATAAGTGGCAAAGGCCGGGGCCTTCACCACACGATTTGCCCGGTTTCCATTCTCATCCATCTTCTCATAGTTGGAATAGACTATTGCCACCTTCTCGTCCTTAAAAAGTGGTATCTGTTGTTGAAGCTTCTCCGGAAACCACACATCATCACTATCAAGGAAAGCTATATAACGTCCATTGGCACATTTCACTCCCATATTCCTCGGTGAAGATGGATGTCCCGTATGATTGTCATTAAACAAGAGATGGACTCGGGAATCCTGCTCCATGAATTTCCGCACAACATCACAGGATCCGTCTGTTGACGCATCGTCAATAACGAGCAATTCCCAATCATCATAAGTCTGGCTGATGACAGATTTCACCGCTTCGCCTACGTATTTGGCGGAGTTGTGCATAGGCATGATTATGGAGACCAAATCATTGTGCATATTATAGTGTTATTTGTTATAGTACAAAAATAACGTTTTATTCTTAACTACGGTTATTATTTACTTGATTTCTTTTTCACATCTTTGCCCTCATAGACTCTCACCCAATCAAACTCCGTCTCATAAGTTTCATTCAAATTCGGAGCCTTTGACATCGTGTTTTCCCAAGTATGATCTCCCACACTCTGGTTCAAGATGATGTAAAAGGGGCGGTCGTAAGGCCATTGTTGGCCCTTACGCGCCTTTCTAGTATTTAGCCGTTGGTAAGTTCCCACCACTTTCCCATCCACAGTCCATACGAGTTGGTGCTTAGACCATTCCAATCCATAAACATGCCATTGAGTGGCATCCACCTTTTCATGGAACTGATGACAGGGTGTCATGGCTTGCTTAGCGTCTGTTGTCCAAAATGAGTGCGCAGTATGATAAGTGTTTGGATTCAGACCGTAAGACTCCACAATGTCTATCTCGCCACTGTACGGATGAGGTGGCGCTGGTTGTTTTGGCAAGAGCCAGGCTGCGGGAAAGTTTCCAGGCTGCATGTTGGTACGCATCCGGATTTCAATCTTGCCATATTGGAAAGCAAAAGAAGCACGCGTATCAACCGCGCCTGTTAACATGGTGGCAGTATCAGCCGGTTCCTTAATGTTGGGGATCGCCCTGCAGACAAGTTTTCCGTCGCGAACGAACACCACATCCGCCGAATTGCTTATCCATCGGTTCCACCTAGATGTTCCACGGACACTCCTTTGCCACACCTTGGGATTAGGCTGAGCACCGTCGTGCAGATTGAACTCGTCACTGAACACCAATTGATATTCTCTGTTGTCAACCCGGTATCTTGCACTGTCCTTACTCAACCGCGCAAAAGAGCACGTGACCCACGTCAGTATGCCAATGGCAACCGCCAAGGTCAACAATCTCCTCATTTTTTTATCTTTAATTTGATTTCCTTGCATTGGAGCTCACTCTTCTCACTAAAGTTTTGAAATAAACCAATACAAAAGTAATGGATTTTAGAAAATTACACAAGCAAAAACGTCACAAAAAGCCTTCCCTTTCCACTTCTTTTTAAACTTTTCTATTGGCACAGTCAATAATAATGCCTACCTTTGCAAATGAAATTGCAAAGGGCGAAAAAGCCAATTAACCGTGGTGATGGAATGGACTTGTAAGGAATGCACACCAAACATTTCCTGGAAATAATCCAAAAACAAACAATCGACCTATCAACCACCATTTGTGTCTGCCCAACTACAATAAAAGAAACATGCAGCAAAAAGAAAGACATATCCCATCTTACATCAAGTGGAACGATGACATAGACAATCCTCGCTTCATTCCCGACGGCATGAACGAAGTGGAACGCAACATCAAGCGTATTGTGGATTTTCTTATCGCCGCTGTTGCCTTGGTGGTATTCTCCCCCCTTTTTCTGATCTGCTACATCGCCGTGAAGCGCGAGGATGGCGGGCCTGCCATCTTCAGCCAGGAGCGCATCGGACGGTTTGGCCGTCCGTTCAAGATTTACAAGTTTCGCAGCATGCGCGTCGACGCCGAGAAGGACGGCCCTGCCCTCTACCAGCATGAGCACGACACGCGCATGACGCGTGTGGGCCACTTCCTGCGTGTGCACCACCTCGACGAGCTGCCCCAGCTGTGGAATGTGGTGAAGGGCGACATGGCCTTCATCGGCCCGAGGCCCGAACGCAAGTTCTACATCGACCAGATCATCCAGCGCGACCCGCGCTACGTCTATCTCTACCAGATACGCCCTGGCGTGACCTCTTACGCCACGCTCTACAACGGATACACCGACACCATGGAGAAGATGCTCCGGCGCCTTGACCTCGACCTCTACTACCTCGAGCACCGTAGCTGGTGGCTCGACGCTAAGATCCTGGTGAAGACCTTCATCAACATCCTGTTTGGCAAGATCTTCTGAGTTTTGCGGACTTGCAGGATGCCCGTCCCTTCTTACCGCTATCCATGCATGCAGTGTCATGGATAGCCCCATAAGATACGGTAGGGATAGCCCCTCATTCTTTCATCATTAATCACATAAGATATTGTCTTCACAAGATTTAAGAAGGCAACATCAATCTGTTCGGGATAATCATCGTATATTTGCAGAAGATAAGCAGCACTCGGCAATATGAAAGCGAGCATTCATTGCGCTCGTCCGCATTATCTTTGCAGCAAAGGAAATCTATCTATTTTTTCTCCTTCACCAATAGCTACCGTTCGCGGAATGGAACCCATCTCGCCTTAGAAACGCAAAAGGGGAAAATATTTGTGAAGAAAGTATAATAAACCCATGCTTGCCCTCGTTATCCATATAACAAAAAGAACTAAGACTCATGATGACCAATCCCTCAAGCGAGTATCTGCAATCCATATCCCTGCTCAGCGAAGAAGACTACGTCGAGGACGGCATGACTGAGGCCGGGCGCGACATGAAGCGTTGCTTCGACTTCTGCGTGGCGCTCATCTGTCTCATCGTCTTCTCGCCTCTGTTCCTCATCTGCTACATTGCCGTGAGACGTGAGGACGGCGGACCAGCCATCTACAAGCAGGAGCGCATCGGTCGCTATGGGCGCCCGTTCTTCATCTACAAGTTCCGAAGTATGAGACTCAACGCCGAGCAGGACGGGCCGCAGCTCACCGCCCATGAGGACGACAACCGCCTGACGCGTGTCGGCCGTTTCCTGCGCGCCCACCACCTCGACGAGTTGCCCCAGCTCTACAACGTGCTCATCGGCGACATGGCTTTCATCGGCCCGCGTCCGGAACGCGAATTCTACATCAAGCAGATCATGAAGCGCGACCCACGCTACCAGAACCTCTACCAGATCCGACCTGGCGTCACCTCCTACGCCACGCTCTACAATGGCTACTGCGACACACTGGAGAAGATGCTACGCCGCCTCGACCTCGACCTCTACTACCTCGAGCACCGCAGTTGGTGGTTTGAGACAAAGATCCTCTTCATGACCTTCCTCAACATCGTGAAAGGCAAGAAGTTTTGACACAAGCACTTCACCCTCGCGAAGGGGCCAAAGCGAGACATCTGCCTCCCCCAACGCAGACACGCCCTGTCACCGGATTTCCAGTGGCAGGGCGTGTCTGCGTAGAGGCGATGGCCGCTTCAGAACTTGCGGAAGTGCAGGCGTATGACCTTGCCCCGCAGCACCATGCTGCTGCCCGAGAGACGCTCAACGAGAAAACGCTCTGCCAGCTCATTGACACCCAGGGGACGCAGGGATGACACATCGGCCAGCAACGAGTCGGACACATCGCGGTTGTTCACGCGGGCATCAGAGAGCCACAGCGAGTCGGCCGTGTGCCGGAAACGAAACATGTAGCCATAGGATGGCGCATTGTGAGCGTCGAGCACATTAAGAAACTTGCCCTGAACACCCCAAAACACCTTGCTGCCCGTCATGTCAGCCGTAGCTCCCGTGGCCAGCGTGTCCACCTGTGCCAGTTGCCAGTAGCCGTCGAGGTCACCATTGCCCGAGGTCTCTAAGAGGTCGCCGCACGATGTGGCCATGATGACACTGGCGGCGAGAAGAAGATATGTCTTTTTCATAAGTTGAATACTCCTGATTTGGAAACGGTAAGTTGGAAACCGGCGTTGGAGCCGAGGATGTGGCCGAAGTCCATGCCATAGGCGCCACGCACCCGCCAGCCACGGGGCAGCCGATAGCCCGCCTCGACCATGAAGCTCACGTTATGGTGCTTCTTGGTGTAGGGCGTCACGTAAGTGCCGAGTCCTTCCTGATAGGTGGCCAGCACGCGATAGTCGAGCCGCTCGGTGGGCTGGCCGTCAAAGCCGAGGTGGAAGGCCATGAAGCGGTTGTCCTGAAAGTTGATGGTGCCGTCATCATTGTAGATGGGTGAACGGTAGAGCGGGTTGCCTATGGCCTGTCCCCAGTGCTGCCATCCGGTGTAGAGGTAGTGGTTGTAGTAATCGTCACGCCCACCCACATGGTCGCTCCGTCCTGCCGAGTGGTCATGATAGACGGGCCCACTCTGGTACTTGGTGTAGAGATATTCGAACACCACACTCCGCAGCCATGTGCCATACTTCAGGTTGAGCTCGGCCCCAAGCATCCAGTCCTTGAAGTCGTAGAGGAAGAAACGCGTCTTTTTCTTCTTGTTCCACTCGCTCCCCTCGCCGTAGCCGTCGTAGTCGACCTGGAACATCGACGACAGGTCCTCATAGTACTTGTCGGCATAGAGGTGGAGCGCCATGTTGTCACCATCATAGTTGAGACGCACAAGCCAGCTGCCCAGCACGTTGCCCTCCTTGTTACGGTAGACCGTCCCCTCGCTGGGCTTGTCGCCGCCAGCGGGGATGAGGGCATGCCAGAAACTCGAGAGGCCTTTGTCATTTTCGATGGCGAGCATGCTGCCGTTGCCGGCGGGCACATAGGAGGTGCCACCGAAGAGGGTGGCTTGCTCCAGCCCAAGCTCCAAGGACCAGGGGATGAAGCGGTCCTCGCTGCCAATCCTCAGGTAACCGGCCTTGCTGTGATAGAGCACATGGTCGGCATACTTGCTCTTCTTGCCTGTGAATGAGTGCTGCCAACCGTCATCGGTCATCACGCCATAGGCAATGTGTCCCTTGACCTGCAGCCAGCGGCCCAAGGCGGGGATGGTCCAATAACGGGGCAGGGCCAGACGCACCTGCGGCACGGGACGGGCGTTGATGCCCAATGTCTGCGACCCGCTGCTCAACCGGTTGTTTTTCAGTTCCATGGGTTCCTCCTTGGCACCCACGGTCAAGGTGCCGTGAAGCCAGCGCCCCTCGACGAAGGCCTGCTGCACCACAATGTTGCTGGTGTAGTGGAGCGGCGCGGCCACATCGACACCATAGCCCACGCCCCAGCGGCGCGAGGAGTCGTTGGCGAGCGGACGGATGACCGAGGCGCGCACATAGCCATTGGTCTTGTCGAGTGACGACAGGCCATACTTGTTAGCGTTGAGCCATAAGGGAGTCTTGCCTTTCGAGAACGAGCCTTGCGTCTCCGCCTCATAGTGGATGCCGTCGCCAAGGCGCAACTTGCCAGGGGCGGCGTCATACTGCCAGGCATACTGTGCCAGCAGAGGAGCCGCCGACAACAGCGACGCGAGGATAAGGATGGGTCGTTTCATCTGTTGTTCTATTTCTGGGTTCGGATGGAAGGCTTGCGCCACCACCTTATTATATGATATGCAAAGATACATCATTTTCGTGAGGCTAAAGACCCTATGCCCAACAAAAAGAGATTCAACATAGGGATTTTCCCTCCCGATGTAGGGAAAAACCTTTTGGAAGCCCAAATTATTGGCGTATTTTTGCAACGTGAAAAGATGAAAGAACATCTTCAGAACATGTCGAACCTCTAATAGTCAGAGATATGAAAAAGTTTATGTTAACGCTTGTTGCACTGATCACAATGACAGTCCAGGCATCCGCCATGAGTTATGAGCAAGCTCGCGACCAAGCCCTCTTCCTCACCGACAAGATGGCATACGAGCTCAACCTCACCGATGACCAGTATGAGGCCGCCTACGAGATCAACCTCGATTACCTGATGGGCGTCAACAGCCGCAATGACCTCTTCGGCAGCTATTGGACACAACGCAATCTCGACTTGAGCTACATCCTGCTCGACTGGCAATACCGCGCCTTCGTGGACGCCGCCTATTTCTACCGCCCCCTCTACTGGGACGCCGGCTTCTGGCACTTCCGCATCTATGCCCGTTACCCACATCGCGACTACTTCTACTTCGGCCGCCCAGCATTCTACGTGAGCTATCGCGGCGGCCACAGCTGGCGAATGAACGGTGGGACCAGCTGGTACCACGGCCGCACATGGGGTGGGCCAAGACCCGACGGAGAACGGCGCATGGGCATGCGTGACGGCTTTGACCGCGGCGACTTTGGTCGGGGGCAGCAACTTGCCGACAACCATGGAACGCGCCAGTTTGGCAACGGCACCCGCTTTGCCAACAACCAGTCGGCCAACAACCAGCGCACCTTCGGCGGTGGGCAGCGCACCACGCAGACCACAAACGGCACATCGCGCACCTTCGGCGGCGCCACGCGCCAGAGCAGCACACGCACCACTGTGACACAACCCAACAACGGCCAGCGCACCTTCGGTCGCGGCAACACCTCGACAACGACACCCAGCCGCACCTTCACACCCAGCAACAGCCAGCGCACCTTCGGCGGCAGCTCGCGCCAGTCGACCACCACGCGCAGCTTCGGGGGCAACCTCGGCGGCGGATCGGTCAAGCAGTCGACCCCCACGCGCAGCTTTAGCGCCCCCAGCCAGTCTGTCGGTTCTTCAAGGAGCTTCGGCGGTGGCAACAACAATGGCGGCGCCACTCGCTCAACGGGCGGCCACTTTGGAAGAAGATAAATGAAGCATCAATAACAAACCTTGTTGGAATTTTAGGCACCAACAAGACAAGGATTGAATCAGGATAACAAAAACTAGAGAGTAATAAAAAGCGAAGGGCTGTCCACCAAGCGTGTGGGCAGCCCTTTCATCGTTTGAGTCAGAAGCGCAAGGTACGCACCTCGGCATTGCCCATCTTCACCACCTCGTTCATGGGCTTGTCAAAGAAGACGCTCTGTATGGCCTTGTTGATGATGCCATGGCCCACAGCGAGCACGTGCTGGTCGGGATAGGTGTCCTTCAGCCAGGCCAGGAACTCACCCGCGCGCCGCTTCAGGTTTTCGAGGGTCTCCACATCGTCAGGCCACACGAGCCCCTTCAAGTCGGGAATGAACATGCCCGTGAAGCCACCCCAGTCGCGCTCGCGGAGCAGCGGTGTGGTCACCACAGGCTTGCCATGGGGCTCAGCGATGATCTCGCACGTCTCCACGGCACGACGCAGGTCACTCGCCACAAAAGCGTCGATGGGCTCACGGGCCATCTTGTCGCGTACGGCCCGTGCCTGCTCACGGCCCGTCTCATTGAGTTCGCCATTGGTCTGCCCTTGCAGGATCTGGGCCTTGTTGTCCACGGTCTCGCCGTGGCGCACTAAGTATAATGTGGTCATATGATAAATCGCCATTAAGATTTTTTCGCACACTTGCACCTCAAAAACACATCGGTGAACAAGCATCGGTTCCAACTTTTTATTAACTTTGCGGCATGAAAGTATTTCAAAGCAGCATCTTCAGGGCCATCTGCGCCATTGTCGTGGGAGCCCTTCTCGTCAAGTATCGTGAGCAGACGGTGACATGGATAACCATTGCCATCGGCGTCATGTTCTTCGTCTCGGGCGTCATCAGTGTGGTGGCCTATTTCTCCGCCAGGCGGCATGCCACCGCCGAAGGCATCGACATCTACGACGCCAACGGCAACAAGCTGACGCGCCCTATGCCCGCCTTCCCCATCGTGGGGGTTGGCTCCATCATCCTGGGAGCCCTGCTCGCCTTGCTTCCAAACTCGTTTGTCGACGGGTTGATGTTCATCTTGTCGGCCATTCTGATTCTCGGCGCGCTCAACCTGTTCTTCAACCTGGCGGTCGCCACTAAGTTCTCGCGCATCGGATATGTGTGGTGGGTGTTTCCCGTCATCATCTTCCTCGTGGGCATCGTGGCCCTGGTGAAGCCCAGCCTCATCGCCTCCGCACCGTTGTTCATCATTGGTTGGGGCATGATGGCATATGGCATGATCGACTTGGTCGACGCCATCAAAATCCACCAGTGCCGCAAGGCGTTTGAGAAATCGCAGCGAGCCGCAAACGACAACTCAACCGTTGTAGCGGAAGAGATCACCGACGAGCAGATGGAGCAATAAGCCATTTGCCTCCACGCTGCTAGTCATGTGATTCGGGACTCCGCCTACCCCTCAGCGGGGATGAGTGTCTTGATGTAGTTGGTGAGCATGCCGATACCCTTGACGTTCTCCCCTCCCTGCGGGATGATAACGTCGGCATAACGCTTCGTGGGCTCGATAAACTGCTCGTGCATGGGCTTGAGCACCTCCAGGTAACGGTCGACGACCATCGACACCGTGCGGCCGCGGTCAATGGTGTCGCGCTGGATGTTGCGGATCAGGCGTTCATCCGGATCGCAATCCACAAAGATCTTCAGGTCCATGATGTCGCGCAAACGCTTGTTGATGAGCGTCATGATACCCTCAATGATGATTACGGGCTTCGGTTCCACATGGATGGTCTCCGGCAAGCGGTTGCTGAGGATGTAGGAATAAGTGGGTTGCTCGATGGCATGGCCTTGCCGAAGCTCATTGACTTGCTTGGTGAGCAACTTCCAGTCGAACGCGTCGGGGTGGTCGAAGTTGATGGCCTTGCGCTCGTCGGGTGTCATGCCCGTAGTATCGTTGTAGTAACTGTCGAGCGGAACGACAGCCACATAATGAGGCGGCAAGGCCTCCACAATTTTCTTCACGACCGTGGTCTTGCCCGACCCCGTACCGCCGGCTATGCCGATAATGGTCACTTTATTTTCCATTTCTTACGTATTTTTCTTGATTAAAGGGTGTCGGGGCACCATGATGCCATGAGCCCCAAGTCTGCGAACATACTCTTGTAATAAGCGGCTTTCTGTTCCAACCGCATGGGGAAAGCGCGACTCGAGCTGGGCTGGCGGTAGAGACTGACTGTCCGCCCTCCAAAGGTGAAGTCACGATGGTCGCCCATCCGCATCTTACGGGCATCAATGCCATAGTGGCCGGTGAACAGGTTGGTGGCCAATTGCCCTGCAGCTACCACACCTTTGCACTGCGGCAAGGCGCGCAACAGGCCATCGAGGTCGGCCCGCTCCACCACCTCCAAGTCCTTGTCTGAAGCAGTCCCCGTGGTGCGGCGCACACGGAGACACGTGTCGAATATGGCAATGCCCACCTCTGACAAGAAGTGCCTGAGCTCATCCAGTCGGTAAGTCTTGTGCGCCTCATCGACGAAACGCAGTTTGTCGCCAAAGAAACAGAGCCCCATGATGCGCCACATGTCGTTGGTGTAATTGGGATAATACCAGTCCACACACCATCGCTTGGGAGCAGGCGGGAACGTACCCAACATGAGCAAACGGGCATTGGGAGGCAAGAAAGGCTCAAAGGGATGGGTCTCCACAGGAGCCTCATCCCTTGGGTGTAACGTGTTTTCAAATTTCATTTCCTTCATTATGTGAAGACGCCACCGCAACACCTGGTGTCACCTCCCGACTACTTGTCGTTGTCCTTCGCCACACGCTCTTGCTGTTCCAGCTCACACTCGGCGATGTTTCTCTTCTCGGCCTCCGTGAAGTCGGGCAACAGGCAGTCGCCAGCCTCCTTCGTCTTCACGCCCTGCTCCTTCATGAGGTAGACCACGGTCGGCAAGTGATCCGAGTAGCCGTCAAGCCAGACGCCACCTGCCGTGGTGCGCTTGGTGTTGCCCTTGTATTTGCCTTCCGTCTGGAAGAGATAGGGCATGCGCTGGATCTCACACTTCCAGTACTTGAGCGACGAGGCGTCTTTCTTGCCCTTCTTGTTGAGCATATTGGGCGAGAGTATGATTTGGTCGAAGAGGTTCCATGAGCCTTGGTACATCAGTGTTCCCGTGCCCTGCTTGGTGAGGATGTTGTACCACGGGTTGTACATGTCGCCCTTTCCCACCTTGTCGATGTCCTCCTTGGCCGACAGGATGTCGTGCATGCTCTTGTTGGTCGGGTCGTCGTTCATGTCTCCCATGACGATGATCTTGCTGTCGGGCGACTTGGCCTGTATGCGCTCCTTCAGCGCCTTGATCTGCTCCGCGCCCACTTCACGATAGTAGGATCCGCTGAAACGGCTGGGCAGGTGGTTGACAATGATCACAACATGCTCACCCGCCATCAGGCCACTCACGGCCAAGAAACCACGGGTGCGGAATTTGGGGTCCTGCTTGTCGGTTGGGATGTAGGGATAGAGCTTCACATCTTTCACGGTGAACAAGCTGGGCTGATAGAGCAATGCGCAATCAATGCCGCGATGGTCCGGTCCCTCAATGTGGCAGTACTGGTAGCCACGGGCCTTCAGTGCCGGCTGGGCGCAAAGGTCGGTGAGCACCTTGTCGTTCTCAACCTCGCTCAAGCCAATGGCCGCACATCCCACACTGGGCAGTGTAGTGGTGGCCATGTCGCTGAGGGCGGACGACATGTTATGGAGCTTGTGACTGTATTTCAAGCCGTTCCAATGATTGGAGCCATTGGGAAGATATTGATAATCGTTCTTGCCCACATCGTGGCACGTGTCAAACAAGTTCTCCTGGTTGTAGAAGCCAACGGCATAAACAGAGAACTTCTTTTGCGCCGACACCGGAAGGAGCAACACCAACACGGCAAACAAAGCAAATAATGGTCTTTTCATCTGAGTCTGAAATTTTTTCTGCAAATATCGCAATTAATATCCAAATAAACGTAATCTTTAGCAAAAAATTAATAAAAAAGACTTCTGTATTTGGAATATATTTCGTTACTTTGCAATATTCAACAAAACGCATTCAACATTATATCCATCAACTATGCAGAAAAAGCTACTATTTGCACTGGTAGCCATGGGAGTGGCTCATCAGGCCTGGGGACAGTCTGACTCCATCGGCCAGCCACCCATTTCCATCGGCGAACAGGCTTTCACGTTCACCGAAGCTCAGCTGGGTGAGGATGAGAATGTGACACAGAGCGTGTCCATCATTTCGTCCAACACCAACGCCTATGCCAGCCAGGTGGGCTACAGGTGGAGTCCGATGAGGTTCAAGTATAGGGCATACAACGCCAAGTACAATGACATCTACATCAATGGCAACCCTGTCAACGACCTCGAGCGCGGTGAGTTCAAATACTCCTTCGTAGGGGGTCTGAACAATCAGACACGCAATGTGGAATCAGCGCTGCCCTTCGAGACGAACAGCTTTTCCATGACAGGACTGGGCGGCAGCAACAACTACAACTTCCGCCCGTCGGCCATGCCGGTCGGGCAGCGTGTCTCACTGGCCGCAGCCAACCGCAACTACACCGCACGCGCCATGTACTCATATAACTCCGGCCTCAACGAGAACGGATGGGCGTGGTCGGCCGCGCTCACTTACAGATGGGCTAACCGCGGCTATGTGGAAGGCACTTTCTACAACTCGCTCTCCTATTTCCTCGGGGTGGAAAAGGTGTTCAACACCCAGCACTCCCTATCGTTGGTCACCTGGGGCAACCCCACGGAGCGCGCCACACAGAGCGCATCGACCGACGAGATGTACTGGCTGGCCAACAACTACAACTACAACCCCAACTGGGGATACCAGAACGGCAAGCGCCGCAACAGTCGCGTGGTTCACGACTTCTCCCCCGCCGCCCTGCTGACCTGGGACTTCAAGATTGACGACCAGACAAAACTGACCACATCACTGCTCGGCAAATATGCCATGTACAGCAGCACACGCTTGAACTACAACAACGCCACCAACCCC
Source organism: bacterium (assembly GCA_963594895.1). Taxonomy (GTDB): domain Bacteria; phylum Bacteroidota; class Bacteroidia; order Bacteroidales; family Bacteroidaceae; genus Prevotella. The sequence continues at coordinate 42,864 of CAVBFJ010000001.1, forward strand.
GCACCCGACTACTACAGCCTCATGCCGAGCTATTTCTATGACGTGTGGGGCGGCAGCGGTTCCTCCAGCGCCTCAGACCTGGAGGCTTGGCAGTCGGCCGTTAACTTCTTCAAGGCATCGAAGGCCAACCGCCAGATCAACTGGGACAAGCTCTACTATGCCAACAAGATGGCCACTGCACAAGGCGCTGACGCCATGTACTACCAGCAGGCCTACCACGACGACCAGCTCGCATTGACGCTCTCGTCCATCCTGCACAAGGACCTGACAGCGTCGAGCTTCCTCAACGCCGGCGTCAACCTGAGCACCAACAAGGGCATGCATTACCAGACGATGGAGGACTTGCTTGGCGCCAAGCAGTTCCACAACACCAACTACTACGTCCTGGGCACCTACTCCATCTCTGACCCACGCTCCCTTTACGATGTGCGCGACGGCAACAAGCTGGTGAGCGAAGGTGACCGCTTCGGTTACGACTACAACATCTTCGTGAACCGCGCGCAGGCTTGGGCCGGTTACCAAGCCGAAATCAAATGGGCACGCCTCTTCATCAGCGGAAACATCGCGGGCACATCGCTGCAGCGCGAGGGCAAGATGCAGAACGGACTGGCCATCAACAACTCACTCGGAAAGAGCGGCACCGCCTACTTCCTCGATGGTGGGGCCAAGGGCGGCGCCAACCTCCGACTGGGCAACGGCAACACGCTATCGCTCGGCGTAGGCTACGAGTGGAAGGCTCCAAACGCCCGCGTGGCCTTCGCTTCACCGCAGATAAACAACGACTTCGTGAAGGGACTGTGCACGGAGAAGGTCTTCTCCACCGAGTTGGGATACCAGTTCCAAAACAGTTGGCTGCACGCCAACATCCAGGGCTATTTTAGCCGCTTGGCCGATGTCACCGAGTACAGCATGTACTACTATGACACCAGCAACTCCTTCTCCTACGTCTCGCTCTCTGGCATCAACAAGCAGTACTATGGTGTGGAGCTGGGCCTCGACTTCAAGTTGTCGTCCACATTCAGCATCAACACGCTGGCCACCATCAGCGAGGCCAAGTATGCCAACAACGCCAGGGCCACTTACATGCTCTCCAACGACGGTCTGTACTACAACGACATCGTGGTCAACAAGAACATGCGCGAGGGCGGCACGCCTCTCTCGGCCTACTCCATCGACCTATCTTACCACTCGGGCGGCTGGTACATCGACCTCATCGGTAACTATTATGATCGCATATACCTCTATTACACGCCGGTGACACGCTACTACAAGAACCTTCCCACCCTGAAGGACGAAAGCGGAAACATCATCATGGACGAGAACAATGAGGCCATGCACGACATCAGCAAGGCCCCATCGCAAGCCAAGGGCCATGGCGGCTTCATGCTCGACGCCTCCATCGGCAAGAGCATCTATGTGGGCAAGAACTCACTCTCCATCAACCTGACGCTGACCAACGTGCTCAACAACCGCAAACTCGTCACCGGCGGCATGGAACAAAACCGCCAGACCTATGACGAGAGCGGCGAGGCCATCCGCACTTACAACTTCCTCAATAACCCGAAGAAGTTCTACGCCAATGGCATCAACGGCATGATTATCGTCACTTATAAATTCTAAGAAAGGAGAACGACATGAAAATAAAAGCAACATACCTTTTCCTCATCGCCCTCTTGTGCGGCCTCTTCACAAGCTGCATGGACGGTGACTGGGACGAGCCCAACTTCGACAACGGCGCTCCTTTCGGAAACAACAACATCACGGAGCACAATGTCATATCGATCCGCGAGCTCATCAAGCGATACCCCAACGTCTTCGCAGGCACTGACCAAAACGCCAAGATCACAGAGGACATCCAGATCAAGGGCCGCATCACTGGCAACGACATCGGGCGAAACATTTACAAGCAAGTGATGCTGCAGGATGCCACGGGCGCCATCATCATCGCCATCAACGCGGGCGGCCTCAACGGCTACCTCGCCGAAGGCTCAGAGATACTGGTGGACCTCAAGGATCTCTACATCGGCGGCTACCGCAGACAGCCCGAGATCGGCGCTCCCTACAACGGCAACAGCATCGGACGCATGCAAAAAGACATCTGGGACCAGCACTTCAAGATTGTGGGGGACATCGACACCACAGTCATCAAGGCGGTCGACTTCAACACCATCAAGGACAACAAGGATGAAAACTGCGCCAAGCTCGTCACGCTGAAAGGCGTCACGTTCAAGAACGCCGATGGGAAGAACACATTCACTACGGGCACAGCCTCCGGCAACGCCGTCAACCAAGAACTCACCGGACTGGGCTCTGGTGTCGTGATCCGCACCAGCACCTACGCTGAGTTTGCCGCTATAGCGTTACCCTACGACACGGTCAACCACAAGCCACAGACCGTGGACCTCACCGGCATCGCCACACGCTACAACAACACGTGGCAAATCCTCATCCGCAAAACAAGCGACATTAAGATCGTGAAATAGTTTACGGGATATCACATAACAGAATTCATCAACAAGAAAATCAATAACATGAAAGCGATTATCAAATCCGTCATGGCCTTGATGGCCGCCTGCTCTTTCGCAGCTTGCTCTGACGTGCCCATGCCATACGAAGACCCCAACACCGGCCAAGACAGCACTGAGACAACAGGCGTCTACCTCGACGAGAGCTTTGAAAGCAGCTTCGGCAAGTTCACCGCCTACACCGTGAAAGGAACGGCATGGGCCATCGATTACAGCACAGCCAAAGCCACAGGCTACGACAACTCCTCGAAGACAACCACCGAGTCGGAGGCTTATATCGTCTCTTCGCCCGTCGACCTGTCGAAAAGCACGGGCGCATACCTGCAGTTCGACTACATACTGCGCTACGTGAACTCAACCACAAACTCAAACAAGGTGCTCGTCACCGACAATTACACGGGCAACCCCACCACCACTTCATGGACCGACATCACCGGTACACTGACCGAGGGCAGCGATTGGGAAACGTTCTCCACCTACAAGAAGAACATCCCCTCCGCATTCATCGGCAAGAGCAGCGTGGTCGTGGCACTGATGTACTCATGCACGACATCCTCCTCGACCATCGAGGTGAAGAACCTCACGCTGAAGGAAGGAAAAGTAGAGGAGACTGGCGGTGACACGCCCACTCCCAGCACCGACCTCAACACGCCCGAAACGGCATGGACCGTGGCTGAGGCCATCCAAAAAATCACAGACAACGGCGGCGAGGCTCTCAACGGCCAGGCCTACGTGAAGGGCATCATCTCATCGGTTGACTACTACAACGAGACCTACAAGAGCCTCTCTTACTACATCTCCGATGACGGCACCTCCACCAACGCCCTGCAAATCTACTCGGGCAAGGGCATCAACGGCGCCGACTTCAGCTCAAAGAGCGACCTCAAGGTGGGGCAGACCGTCGTGGTGAAAGGCACGCTCAAGGCCTACAACGGCCAAAACGAGATGGACAAGAGTAGCACCATCATCTCCATCAGCGGCGACGGACAGGAGACGACCACCAAGGGGCTCAGCGCCTCCTTTGCCTCGGGAAGCGACGGCTTCACCATCAACAACATCTCCCTAAGCGATGGCCTGTCATTCGTCTGGCAGCCCGACGAAAACAACAGTTGCATGTCCGCCTCTGCCTATGTCAACAAGACCAATCTCGCAGCTAAGAGCATGCTCATCTCTCCAGTCTTCAGCCTGGAGGGGCTGACCACCGCCACACTGACATTCGACCAGGCAGCCAAGTACATAAAAAATGCCGCAGACGAGATGCAGGTGCTTGCCTCGACCGATGGTAACAACTGGACCAAGCTCACCCCGTCTGCCTACCCCGACGGCAACAAGAACTGGACGTTCACCAGCACCACCTGCGACATGAGCGCCTTTGCCGGCAAGAAGACGGTCTACGTGGCCTTCCAGTACACCAGCACCAGCGAGGCCGCACCCACATGGCGCATTAAGAATGTGGAAGTAAAGTAAAAAAGGCTTAGCAAAAAGCCACACAAATCCTTGGCGGGTTGCAGAATTCTTTGTAATTTTGCACCCGCTAATTGTATATGGCATATTATTCATCATCACAACAATAAACAAAAATGAAAAAAGGTATTCATCCAGAAAACTATCGCCCCGTCGTGTTCAAGGACATGTCCAACGGCGATATGTTCCTTACAAAGTCTACATGCAAGACCAATGACACAGTAGAGTTTGAAGGCGAGACTTACCCTGTGGTAAAGGTCGAAATCTCAAGCACCTCTCACCCGTTCTACACAGGCAAGAGCAAGCTTGTCGACACAGCCGGTCGCGTTGACCGCTTCATGAACCGTTACGGTAAGTTGAAGAAGTAATACTCGACATACAATTACACACGGTATAAAGCATTAAGAAAGTGCGGTCGAACGTAGTTGCATATGCGTTCCGCCGCACTTTTTTCATGCATTCCACGCTTATACCATCCCGAATTCACGCCATGAAACACTGTCATCTCATAACCCTTTCCCTTTTGTCTCTCTGCTTGACATATTTCTCTTGCCAGGAGGACAACATTCTCCCGAACAGGAAAAACGACACCGAGACAGGCACAAACACCAACAGCAACCCCACCTCCACCAATGCCAATTACGGCCGTCTGGAGTTTCCACATCTCAAAACCGACGGCAACAACATCGTCCTCGTGCACTCCGTGGACAACTATGGCGTCAACTTCGCAGTGGAATGGGACTGCGACAAGAAAGCCCAGCGATGGACTTGCTACCAGATGAACGCCACCAACAGTGGAAAAAACTGGGCACGCGACAATTGGAAGAACACATCGTGGGGCGGCGACCCATTCCAGGAAGACCCCGACTTGCCCACGCAATACCGCACCACCCTCGCCGACTACAGGCACACGGGCTATGACCGCGGACACATCTGCCCCTCGGCCGACCGGCTCAACTCGAAGGACGCCAACGAGCAAACCTACTACCTGAGCAACATGCAGCCACAGCTCAACGGCTTCAACGTAGGCGTGTGGCTCACCATGGAGAACACGTTGCGCAACACATGGAATACTGACAAATACCGCGACGTGCTCTACGTCTGCAAGGGCGGCACCATCGACAAGAGCAACCAAATAGCCACCTACACAAGCAGCAGCCACCTCATCGTGCCGAAATACTTCTTCGCCGCTATTCTCTCCGTGAAGAACGGACAGTATCACGCCATCGGCCTATGGTTTGAGCACAAGACGAACTCTGACACCAACCTCCGCACCTACGCCGTCACCATCGATCGGCTGGAGCAACTCACAGGCATCGATTTCTTCTGCAACCTGCCCGACGACACGGAGAACACGGTCGAGTCGAAGCTTGATCTCACGTGGTGGGGCCTATAAAAGCTATAGCGCCAAAAAGAAGCGGACACCAGGGGGGAGCGAGCGCTTACCCCAACCGAACCTAACAAGGCAGAGACAATCAAGCACTTGCGCAAAAACCAAGAACAAGGCGTATTTGCTCGCAAAGATTTTGCGAAAGCAAATACGCCCTGTTTTTTTTCGATTATAAGGATTTACTATCAGCGCATCACCAGTTTCAACTTCACCACCTTGCGCCCGTCGGCGGCTGGCTGTGCGCTCTTGGCATTGCTTTCGCTGTTGTACCTGTTGAACAAGAAATCATCCACCTCAGCGCCGTCTGCCGACCAAAGATAACCCGTAAACGTACGGTCGTCGAGATTCAGGTCATCATAGGCAATCGTCATCACGTAATCGTTCGTAGTGCCATCACTGTGTTGTTCCTTGTAAGTCAAGTAGATGGTGCCGTTGTTGGGATCTATATACCAGGTAAAGTTGCGCGTGAAGGGCTCCACGGCAATGTGCTGCTTGCCCTCGGCATCACAGGTGATCTCATAGTCATACTGCGTGCCCGTGCCACTGATGCTCTTGCTGTTATACTGCTTGAACTCAATGTCTGTGCTATAGAGGATACTGTCCACGGCCACACCTGCCGTATCGATCTCATAAGCAACAAGCTCCCCACGCCACTGTCCGGCCAATGTCTGCGCCATGCTGACGCAGAGGTCCTCATCATCGCCGCTGCCGGGCCGCTCATCGCCACGGTAGTTTCCACCATAGTTGTAGTTGTCATACCAATAGGGTTCACCCTCATCGCAGCTTGTCAGCATCATGGGCACAACCAAGAGCAGCAGAGCCCACATCATCTTCATTGTTTTCATATTGCGTCTCATGTTTTAGTTCTCCATTTCTTTGTGTTCACATCATCGGGCGGCCACTCACTTGTCGTTCCCAAACATCCTCACCGGGCGATCAACATTCGTCGCCCCACGTGTGGCCACAGCCGGCTTGGCGTAATACTCATACCAGTAGTCGTAGCCATAGTTGTAGTCGCTCCAGTTGGGCGACGACACGTGGTCCATCTGGAAGTCGACCACCGTGTTGCCATAAAGGATGCTTCCGTCAAAACAGTTGTCATCGAGTCGATAATTGGCTATCTCAACATACGTGTTCTCCTCCATCAAGTGGATACGGATCACCCCATTGCGCACAGTCCACTTCGTGTGGTTGGCCACATAGCGCCAAGGGGCATCACTGGCGTAGTGGTCTATCCAGTAACCGGTTCCCGAGCTGAAACGATAGGGGTCGCGCAGGAAGCACAGTTCCGTGTAAGTGGCGTCGTAGGTGTGCCCGCCGTAGGCTGAGCTGACATACATGTTGCCCTTCCAAGTGCCTTCGAGCGTATAGGCTATGCCCAAATCCTCGTCACACGAGGTGAGCGACAAGCTCATCAAGGTCACGAAGACCATCGTCATTAGGGTAGAAATCTTTTTCATAATCACGACGTTTTGATTGTTCTTGCTATTGTTTTCTTGCTGCAAAAATAGTCATTCTTCTCCACCCCCACAAACATTATATTCCTATTCTTTCGGGGAAAATCCCTATTCCGCGGTGGGGAAACACACCCATGCGGGACCGCCCCTTATGGCTCACACCCATAAATATCATTAATTCTTTTAAAAAACCATTGCCACAAAAACACTATTCTCCTCCTATTTTCGTATTTTTGCATACAAATTAAACAACATAACAAACAAAGAAACAAAAAAATGAGAACTGTTTACGAGTTTTCGGTCAAAGACCGCAAAGGTGGCAACGTATCACTCAAGGAATATTCCAATGAGGTGCTCCTCATTGTCAACACAGCCACGAAGTGCGGTTTCACTCCCACGTACACAGAGTTGGAAGCTCTCTATGAGAAATATCACTCACAAGGATTCGAAATCCTCGACTTCCCCTGCAACCAGTTTGGCCAGCAGGCACCAGGCACCGACGAGAAGATACATGAGTTCTGCAAGCTCACCTATGGCACCGAATTCCCAAGGTTCAAAAAAGTCAAGGTCAATGGGCCCGATGCCGATCCCCTTTTCCAGTTTCTCAAGGAGCAAAAGGGCTTTGCCGGCTTCGACATGACCAACGAAATTGCCCCCGTGCTGGTGGACTTGCTTGACAAGGCCGCCCCCGACTGGCGCGAGACACCCGACATCAAATGGAACTTCACCAAGTTCCTCGTCAACAAGAAGGGGCAGGTCGTGAAGCGCTATGAGCCCACGGAGAAAATTGAGAACATCGCCAAGGACGTGGAGGAGCTCCTGGCCTAACCGCAACCCCAAAAAACATGGAACACACCAAGTGTCTTATCATTGGCAGCGGCCCCGCCGGATACACGGCGGCCATCTATGCCGGTCGCGCCAACCTTAACCCCATCGAGTACTGTGGCATACAGACTGGCGGCCAGCTGACCCAAACCACCCTTGTGGAGAACTTCCCCGGATACCCCGAAGGTGTCGACGCCAACCAAATGATGATGGAGATCAGGCAGCAAACCGAACGCTTCGGAGCCGACATCCGCGACGGCATCATCACCGACGTTGACCTCACGAAGCGTCCCTATGTGGTCACCACCGACCGAGGCGACCAGCTGGAGGCAGACACCATCATCATCGCCACAGGCGCCTCGGCCAAGTACCTGGGCCTGGAAGACGAGAAGAAATACAACGGACAAGGCGTTTCGGCCTGCGCCACCTGCGACGGATTTTTCTACCGCAAGAAAGTTGTGGCTGTAGTGGGCGGTGGCGACACAGCCTGCGAGGAGGCCACCTACCTGGCCAGCCTATGCAAGAAAGTATACATGATTGTGCGCAAACCTTACCTGCGCGCCTCTGACATCATGCGCAAGCGTGTGGAGGAGAACCCCAAGATAGAAATACTCTACGAGACCAACACCATGGGACTTTATGGCGACAATGGCGTGGAGGGAGCTCACGTGGTGTGGCGCAAGGGCGAAACAGACGAGAAGCAATATGACCTGCCCATCGACGGTTTCTTCCTGGCCATCGGCCACAAGCCCAACACAGAAATCTTCCGAGGCAAGGTAGACATGGACGAGGTGGGCTACATCAAGACCGAGGGCGCATCGCCACGCACCAGTGTGGCGGGAGTCTTTGCGGCTGGCGACTGCGCCGATCCGTCTTATAGGCAGGCGATCGTGGCCGCTGGATCGGGCTGCAAGGCTGCCTTGGAGGCCGAGTGGTTCCTCAACCGGTAGCCGCAGGGTCAGCGGGTCTTCACCCACCGGCTCACCCACAGCCCCACGAAGGTCAGCGCCCCATTGAGCATCAACAACTCATAGCCAAACTGATAGCCTGTGGTCAGGCTAACGACATCATTGAGCACATAGCACAACACAGGAGAGGCGACAGCGACATAGGGAACAACCCGGTCGTTGACGCCTCTTTTCGTAAGCAACCCATAGGCGAAAAGTCCCAGCAACGGACCATAGGTGTAAGAGCAAAGGATGTAGATGGCGTCGATGACGCTGGTGGAATTGATTGCCCGGAAGGCCAGGATAAACAAGATGAAGACCACTGCCACCCCCACATGGGCACGCTTGCGGAGGCGCTCATCATCGTTGCGCCCACAGATGTCAACACAAAAACTAGTGGTGAGCGAGGTCAGTGCCGAGTCGGCACTGCTGAACGAGGCGGCCACGATGCCCACCGTGAAGAGCACCACCACCGCCGACCCCAACCGGCCAGTCGCCGCAAAGAGGGGCAACAACTCATCGCCGGACTGGGGCAACGCCACGCCCTGCCGCTGGGCTAAAAGCAGCAGCAACACACCCAAGCACATGAACAACAAGTTGGCCGGCACAAAAGCAACACCATAGGCGCACATGTCTTTCTGCGCCTCGCGCAAGCTCTTGCACGTCAAGTTCTTCTGCATCATGTCTTGGTCGAGGCCCGTCATCACAATCACGATGAATACGCCACTGAAAAACTGTTTCCAAAAGTTTTGTTTCGACAGCCAGTCGTCCATAACAAATATCCGCGAATGGCTGTCGGCGGCCACAGCCGAGAGCGCCTCAGGCACCGTCATGCCCAAGGCTTCCACCACATGGATGATGATGAGCAACAATGCGGCAAACATGCAGAGGGTTTGGAAGGTATCGGTCCAAACCAGTGTCTTCACGCCACCCCGACGGGTGTAGAGCCAGATGAGCGCCACCATGACCACCACCGTCAGCGGGAAGGGAACGCCCCAGCCATCGAGCACGAAGCGCTGCAAAATGATGCACACCACATAAAAGCGCACGGCGGCACCCGTCATCTTCGACACAAGGAAAAACCAGGCGCCCGTCTTGTAGGACCTTCGTCCCAGCCGTTGGCCCAGGTAGGTGTAAATGGTTGTCAAGTTCAGCTTGTAGTAGACGGGCAGCAAAAGGAACGCCACGGCAAAATATCCCAAGATGAAGCCCAAGCAGGTTTGCAGATAGGTCATCTGCGTCTTCATCACCATGCCTGGGACCGACACGAAGGTCACGCCCGAGATGGACGCGCCCACCATGCCGAACGCCACCATGTACCAGGGCGAGCACCGGTTAGCCCGGTAGAACGCATCATTGGACGAGTGCCCTGTGGTGAACCGGCTCACTGCGAACAACGCGCAAAAATAGACGATAACCGTCAGTAGTATGTCCATAACGATTAATGATTAGAAAACCGCGGTCGCCATAAGCCGCAGGGCAAGATGTTCATTCTTGTTTTTCCATTTGGCGTAGCACGGCCACAGCGTTGGCCACTGAAGGCACATCCTTCACCTGGATGAGACGATGGCCATGCGAATCCTTGAACTGGCAACGGCGGGGATTGGCCATGACATAATGGATAATGCGGCCAAATGACTTGCTTTGATAGAACGGGCTGTCTTGCCGCGAGACAAACTGGAGGTTCATCAAGCCATGACGCAACACTATCTTCTCGCACCCCAGTCGCTTGCCCACACGCCGAAGCGTCACCACCTGCATCAGTTCCTCACCCTCGTGGGGAACGGGACCGAAGCGGTCTTCAAGCCGTTTGCGGTAAGCGTCGAGCGCCTCGTCGCGGTCGATGTTGTCAAGCTCGCGATAGAGCAACATGCGCTCAGCGCTGCCAGGAACGTAGCTCTCGGGGAAATACATCTGCAAGTCGCTGTCGACAGCACAGTCCTCCACAAACTCATCACCCGACACATCCTTGCCCTGAGCGATGTCTTGGGCGTAGAGGTCAGAGAACTCGTCGTTCTTCAGCTCCGTCACGGCCTGGCTGAGTATCTTCTGGTAGGTCTCATACCCCAAGTCCTCCATGAACCCACTTTGTTCCGCCCCCAGCAAGTTGCCTGCTCCCCGGATGTCAAGGTCCTGCATGGCCAGGTTGAAGCCACTGCCCAACTCCGAGAAGGTCTCCAAGGCCTCAAGGCGACGGCGAGCCTCCGGTGTGAGCACACTACGCGGCGGCGCCATGAGATAGCAGAACGCCTTGCGGTTGCTTCGTCCCACACGGCCACGCATCTGGTGCAGGTCCGAGAGACCGAAGTGATGTGCGTCGTTGATGATGATGGTGTTGGCGTTGGAGATGTCGATGCCATTCTCCACGATGGTGGTGGAGAGCAGCACATCGAAGTCGTAGTTGATGAAGCCCATAATGATCTCCTCCAATTTCTCGGGCGGCATTTGTCCATGGCCTATCGCCACACGGGCGTCGGGCACATACTTGTGGATTACCTCAGCAATGTGCTGCAGCCCGGCTATGCGGTCGCTCACGAAATAGACCTGTCCATTGCGGCTCATCTCGAAGTTGATGGCATCAGCGATGATGCTACCCTCAAAAGTACAGATTTCAGTGTGGATGGGGTATCGGTTGGGGGGCGGTGTGCGGATGACGCTCATGTCGCGAGCGCCCATGAGCGAGAACTGCAAGGTTCGCGGGATGGGCGTTGCCGACATGGTGAGCGTGTCTATGTTGGTTTTCAATTTTCTGAGTTTTTCCTTGGTCGACACTCCAAATTTCTGTTCCTCATCGATGATGAGCAGTCCCAAGTCATGCCACTTCACATTCTTTCCCAAGAGCTTATGCGTTCCCACGATGATGTCAACCTTGCCCGCCTCCAGGTCGGCCAGCACCTGCTTGGTCTGCTTGGCTGAACGGGCACGCGACAGGTAATCGACCCTGACGGGGAACTCCTTCAGGCGAGACCGGAAGGTCTGGTAGTGTTGATAGGCCAGCACCGTGGTGGGCACCAAGACCGCAACCTGCTTGGAATCGCATGCGGCCTTGAACGCCGCACGCACCGCAATCTCGGTCTTTCCGAATCCCACATCGCCACAGACCAGCCTGTCCATGGGCTGTGTGCGCTCCATGTCGGCCTTCACCTCTTGTGTGGTGCGGAGCTGGTCGGGCGTGTCCTCATAGAGAAAGCTGGCCTCAAGCTCGTGCTGCATGAAGTTGTCGGGCGAGAAGGCGTACCCTTTCTCATGGCGTCGCTTGGCGTAGAGACGGATGAGGTCACGGGCGACATCCTTGATTTTCTTCTTAGTCTTCTCCTTCAGGCGTTCCCACGCGCCAGTGCCGAGCGTGCTCAGGCGGGGCGGTTCGCCCGTGTCACTGCGCCGGTACTTGGATATCTTATAGAGCGAATGGATGGACACGTCCACCTTGTCATTGTTTTGGTAGATGATGCGAATGACTTCCTGATAGGTGCCGTCGGGCGTGGGCACACGCACCAAGCCACCAAACTTGCCGATACCGAGGTCCACATGCACTATGTAGTCGCCCGGTTCCATCTCCTGGAGCTCCTTCATCGTGAGGGCCATCTTGCCAGCTCGCGCGCTATCCGACTTGAGATTGTACTTGTGGAAACGGTCGAAGATCTGGTGGTCGGTGAAGAAACAAGCACGCAGGTCGTTGTCGGCAAAACCCTCGTGTACCGTCTTGTTGACGGGCACGAACGTGATGCGGGAGCGTTGGGCGTTGGAGGCTGAGCGCTCTGGATCGGCACCCGTCTCGTCGAAAATGTCCTTCAAGCGTTCCTGTTGCTTTGCACTGTCAGCCAGAATGTATATCTTATAACCCTGGAGAAGATAGTCCTCGAGGGCCTTACGCAGAAGATCAAAATTCTTGTGGAATAAGGGTTGGGGGGTGGTGTGAAAACTGATGCGCACACTTTCACGGCTTCCCGTGAGGGCCTTGGCATCAGGCAAAGAAGGGGTGTCTGTCACAGAAGGACCGAAAAAGACGTGCTGGAAACGCTCGGTGTCACGCATGAAACGGGCCGATGTGCACAGGGTCATGTCACGTGTCATGTCGTGTCGTATCTGCTCTTGCTCCACCTCGGTGGCCCCTTCGAGACGTTCGGTGAGGGCCTGCGAGGAAAAGCCCTCGTTGTAGATCCGTTCCACGGTGTCGCGCACAAAGGCCAAGTCTTTCAGCGCCAGCACGGCATCATCGGGCAGGAACTCCAGGAAGGGCACCTTCTCGGTGGTCGCCGACGCCAGCTCGGGCACAATCTCAATCTCAGTCTTGTGGTCTTTCGACAACTGGTCCTCCACCGTAAACGTACGGATGGTGTCCACCTCGTCGCCAAAGAAGTCTATGCGGAAGGGCAATTCACTGGAGAACGAATAGATGTCAAGTATACTTCCGCGCACGGCAAACTGCCCGGGCTCATAAACATAGTCGACCTCCTTGAACCCCAAGTCGCGCAAACGGTGTTCGAGGTCGGTGAGGGCTATGGTCTGCTGGACCTTCAGCGACACACGTCGCTCATCGAGATGCGTCTGCGACACGACCAGTTCGGCCAAGGCCTCGGGATAGGTCACTATGAACAACGGTCGGCGTTCCTCGGATGCTCCGTCTGCCGCCGACAAGGTGTGCGAGGCCACCTTCGCCAACACTTCGGTGCGCAAGATGCCATTGGCGGCATCGCGCTGGCCATATTTCACCGCCCGACGATAACTCGAAGGAAAGAACAAGGGTTCGTAAGTCAGGACAAGCCTGGCTTCTGGTGGCTCAGCACCGCTGGCTGGCTGGCCATTGAGATCATTGAAGAAGTATCCTGCTTCATCAGCGTCCGACAACACAAACACCACGTCGCGGCGCAAACGCCGGGCCACTCCGCCAAAAAGCATGGGTACGGACGAGGCCAATAGTCCCTGCAGGAAAACGTCTCCCAGCGATCTGTCTCCCAGCGAATGAAGCATGGCACCTGCCTGGGGCAAGGTGCCATAAAGTTTCTGGATGTCGTCTAAGTTCAAATCTTTATCTTTGGATAGTTGCGGAACCAACCGTCAAGTCTCAGCCTCATGACGCCGAAAAGCGCTTCGCTGAAGATGCCACCACTCATCTTACTGGTGCCTTCCTTGCGGTTGACAAAGACCACCGACACCTCCTTGATTTTAAATCCTATGCGATAGGCAGTGTATTTCATCTCTATTTGGAAGGCGTAACCCTTGAAACGGATCTTGTCGAACTCAATGGTCTCCAGCACACGCCGACGATAGCACACAAAGCCTGCGGTGGTGTCGTGCACACTGATGCCTGTCACAAAGCGCACATACTGTGATGCGAAATAGCTCATCAGCACGCGTCCCATCGGCCAGTTGACCACGTTCACGCCCGTGATGTAGCGGGATCCCACCGCCACATCAGCTCCCTCATCATGGCAAGCGGCGTAGAGACGCGGCAAGTCATTGGGGTTGTGGCTGAAATCAGCGTCCATCTCGAAGACGTATTCATACTGACATTCCAAGGCCCACTTGAATCCCGTGATGTAAGCGGTGCCGAGACCCTGCTTGCCGGAACGCTCCACGAGAAACAGCCGACCTGCAAACTCGTCGCGCATCAGCCTTTTCACGATGTCAGCGGTGCCGTCGGGGCTGCCATCATCAATGACCAGGATGTGAAAGCACTTATCCAACGAGAAGACCGCACGGATGATTTTCTCCATGTTCTCTTTCTCGTTGTATGTCGGAATGATAACTATCGAATCACTTTCATGCATAGTATATTGTAGGTTTATTCGTGGTGCGCCCTTCACCGACACACCTTTTCTTGCAAAATTATAAAATAATGGATGAAGTTCCAAATCTTTCCCCCACAAAATAGGGGATTGTCAAGAAATCTCCAGCACGCCACGCCTTCATCCCAAGCAAGGCATACTTTAGTGTGCCACGATGGCATGGCATTACTGGTCCGTGTTTTCCACATACCCTTGATATTCGGGCACCAAGCCCCCCATGATGACCTGGTAGCTTGCTGTCTCCATTTCTTTCTCAAACTCACGCCCCTTTCCTTTCTGCTCGATAGGCTTGTGTATGGTGAGCGTGAGCGGATGCCAAGTCACCCAATGCCAGTCTCGCGTGCGTGGCATGACATTGAAGGAGCCGTTGATGGTCAGAGGACAGACAGGCAGCTGCAGCTCATCGGCGAGCATAAACGCGCCACGGCGAAACTTACCCATGTGTCCCGTGAACGTGCGTGCGCCCTCGGGGAAGACCACCAGCGACATGCCATCGCGCAACACGTCGCGCGCTTCATCATACGTCGCCTTGATCTTCGACACGCCACTGCGGTCCACAAAGATGTGGTGAGCATACGCACAAGCCATGCCCACGAGAGGCACCTTGCGCAACGAACGCTTCATCATCCACTTGAAATTACGGTCCAGGAATCCATAAATCAGAAAGATGTCAAACGCCCCCTGATGGTTGGCCACGAAGACATACGACTGTCCGTCGCGCAGGTTTTCACGTCCTTCCACCTTGACGGGCAGGAACAACAGGCGCACAATCAGGCGCGACCAGTGCTTACCAGGGTAATAGCCCCAGAAATGTCCGTTTCCCACAAGGCATCCGACGACTGTTGTCAAGGCTGTCACCACTGATGCCAGCAAGAAGATGGGCAGCACTACGCAAAGCTGATAAAGACGGTAGAGGAATTTCATTTTTGGATTTTATGTAAGGTTATCACTACTATTTCGGGTGAGAGGCCGAAGCGGAAGGGCACCAGTCCGCCCAAGCCAGACGACACGACAAGTTGGCTTCCACCCTTGGTGTAATGGCCATAGTCCTCGGCATAGGTCAGGCGGGTGGGACGCCAACCGAAGATTGACATCTGGCCGCCATGCGTGTGGCCGCTGAGCGTGAGCGCCACACGCTCAGTAGGCACAATGGTCTTGTCCCATGCCGCGGGATTGTGTTGCAACATGATGGTGAATGCCCGCTCCCCCACGCCAAGCATGGTCTTCTGGAAGTTGGCACTGTCGGGATCGCCAAAGTTTTGCTCACCTGCAATCACGATGGAGTCTTGTCCGCGCCGAATGGCAAGATGCTCATTGAGCAACAGGCGCCAACCACATTGCCGCTCACGGGCGATGGTCTCCGCCCGGTTGGCAGCCTCAATCGCGGGGCCCTCGTGCACATACTTGCTGTAGTCGTGATTGCCCAAGACAGAGACGACCCCATCCCGAGCCCTCAGCGAGGACAACAATCCCTGCGCGCGCCGTATCTCCTGCGGCCTTATGTTCTGCAAGTCTCCTGTGAAGGCTATGAGGTCGGCATGCTGGGCGTTGATGCTATCCACGTCGCGCTGCAACAAACCGATGTTTCGCGTCTCCAGCGTACCCACATGGGCATCCGTGAAATGCACGATGCGGTACCCGTCGAAGGCAGGCGGCAGGTCACCAAAATAGAGGTCAACATGCTTCACCCCAAACTTGTCGATGCCGACCAGAAAGCCATAGACCAGCACATACCAGTTGCACACGATGAGCACCAAGGCCAGGACGTTCCCCCAGTTGTGGTGGCCGCCACGGATCCGACAACACAGGTAGCCAAACCCCGAACAGACCATGAAAAGAACCTTGGGCACCACCACCAGACCGACGAGGATCATGTAAACGTTGACCCAAGTCAAGTCGTCTGGAACAAAATTGCGGATGGTGGCCAACGCCACGGAATAAACCAGCATCAGCATCCCCGGCGCCCACCACAACGCGCGCTGCCACCAGCCATAACCGCAGCGGTGGCGCCAGTGATGCCAATCGATGTAAAGATCGGGCAACACAATGGCCAGGATGATGGGTATGATGAGTCGTGCTATCATGAGAGGTGGTATGGGGAATGCGTGTTTTTGTTAAATATACATCGATATCACTTCAGCAGACAGGATGCCAGGAAGCGGCGCATCAGTTCGACGGGGACACCACGGCGACGCGCATAGTCGCGCAACTGGTCCTCGCCAATCTTCCCGAGGTCGAAGTATCGCGCCTGGGGATGTGCAAACATGAAACCCGACACCGACGCATGGGGTTGCATCATGCCCGCCTCTGTGAGGCGTATGCCAATCTGCTTCATGCCGATGAGGTCTGAAAGCAGGAAGTTGACACTGGTGTCGGGCAGGGATGGATAGCCCACGGCGGGACGAATGCCCTGGTAGCGCTCGGCATGGATATCGTCCATCGTCAGTTGCTCATCGGGCGCATAGCCCCAGTAGCGGCGTCTCACCTGCAGATGCATCAGCTCCGCCGTCGCCTCGGCCAGCCTGTCGGCGAGCACCTGTGTGAGCATGCGCTGGTAGACATCGCCATGCCCCTCATGCTCCATGCTGGGTTCCACGGTGGTGGCGAAAGCCCCCACCCTGTCCGCCTGCCCCGACGACAACGGGCGCACGAAGTCGGCCAGGCACAATGTGGGCTGCCCTTCGGCGGATGGTCGTTGTTGCCTCAACATGGGAATGCGCGTGCCTCCCATGACCAGGTCGTCGCCATCGCTGTTGGCTTCCATGATGTCAAACACGGCAAGGGTGCGGTAACGCTCCTCCCACTGATCGAGCACGCGGCAGGCGTCTTCCTGGAGCCGCGCCTTCTGTTCCTTGGGCTTTCCGCTCATGTCCCATGCGTGGAAGAAGTATATCCAGTTGATGTAAGGGCGCACCTCACGGACGCTATATGCCAACTTCATTCGCCGCCCTTTCCCTCCCCGTCCCCGGGGAGTCGGAAGCGGACAGGCTCGCCATGATAACGGCTGTCGAACACGCCCTCATCGAACACCACGTGCCCATTGCAGAGGGTCTTGACGACACGCCAGTCGTAGCGTTGTCCCATCATGGGGCTCCATCCACACTTGCTCTGTATGATGTCCTCGGTGACCGTCCAAGGGTCTCCCTGCCTGACAATGGCCACGTCGGCCTTGTAGCCTGGACGCAGGAATCCGCGCTGGCTGACGCCAAACAGGCGTGCGGGATTGTGGCACATGAGCCTCACCATTTGCTGGATGGTCAAGACGCCCCGGTCGACAAGCGCCAGCATCGACACCAGCGAGAACTGCAACATGGGCATGCCCGAGGCAGCCTTGGCGCAGCCCCCCTGCTTGTCCTTCAGCTGGTGGGGCGCATGATCTGTCCCGACGGTCGTGACATGGCCGTCGGCGAGCGCTTTCCGCAGTGCCTCGCGGTCCTCGGGACGCTTGACCGCTGGGTTGCACTTGATGAGCGCGCCTTTCTCCATATAATCGAGATGGGTAAACCAGAGGTGTGCGATGACAGCCTCGGCCGTGATGAGGGGCAAGGGCGCATCAGCCGCCATGCTTGCCGGTTCAAACAGCTGCAACTCCTTCTCGGTGGTGACATGGGCCACGTGCAGTCTTGTGCCAAACTGCCTTGCGAGGTTGACGGCAAGGGCCGAACTCTCGTAGCAGGCTTCCTCCGAGCGTATGAGCGGGTGCAACATGACGGGTGGGTCGTCTCCATAGGCTTCCTTCATGCGCTTCATGTTCTGGTCGATGATGGTCGAGTCCTCGCAATGGCTCATCAGCGGGAGGCCAAGTGTGGCGCAGGCCCTGAAGACATCGATGAGCGACCCAAGCCTATCCACTAACATGTTGCCCGTGGAAGCGCCCATGAACAGTTTGATGCCCGGCAAGCGGGTCTTGTCAAGTTGTTCGAAGGTAGATGCGTTGTCGTTGGTCGCTCCGTAGAAGAAGGCATAGTTGACATGGCTCTCCTGCTGTCCGCGCCGCATCTTGTCGCGCCAGGCTTCGAGGGTGGTGGCCTGCGGGATGGTGTTGGGCATGTCGAAGAACGATGTGACTCCGCCATAGGCCGCCGCCCGCGTCTCACTGTCAATGTCGGCCTTGGCCGTCAGCCCGGGCTCTCTGAAGTGCACATGACTGTCAATAATTCCAGGCAACACAAAGCACCCCGTGGCATCCAGTCGGTTGTCGAAGATGCCACGGGGTGTTTCCTTTCCTTTCACGACCTCGGTGATGCGGTCGTTCTCAATGACCACTGAGCCATCAAATGTCTCGCCCTCATTGACGACCTGTCCTCCCTCAATGATTGTTCTCATCGTCTGAAATGGGTTTGTGCGTTCCTCGCCAGCGCTCTGCGGTTCGCCACAATGTGAGCCTGGCAAGGCCGCCATGAATGATTATTCCACCTGTGCGGGAGTCTCGCCGGGTTGTCGGCCCGGAGCGGCCATTTGGTTGGGCGTGGGACCGTCTTGCGGGGGCGCCACCTGTTGGGCAGGAGCCTGGGCGGGCATGTCCTTCATGCCGTTCATGATGTTTTGGTTCTCCTGCGCGGCCTGGTAATACTCCTTCACTTGTGGGTTATTCTTGAACTTGTCGGTGGCCTTGCTCATGATGTCTTCAATCCACGCGTCGAGCATGGGCACCTCATAGCGGTTGACACACGTGTTGATGAACACATAGGGGCCCAGCACGTTGTCGAAGTTCTCTGTGACAAAGGTTGTTACGAGCTTGTCCATCTTGGCGTTGATCTCCTCGTTCTCTCGCGCCAGCTTGGCGTTGACGACGTTCATGTCATTGCCGTTCATGATGGCCTGGTCGTGCTTGTGGACAAGTTCCACACTCTGGTTGGCGAGTTGGGTGAACTTGCTCCTGAAGGCCGAGAGCGCATCGTTGAGCGGCGTTCCCATGACACTCTCCTGCATGTTGTCGATCTTGACCTGTATGTTGCCACTCTCGAGCACCACAGGCAGCCCACTGTTCTCGTTGAGGTAGATGGTGGCCACCCTAATGGAGTCGATGGATCCCGCAAACTGGAACTGCCCATGCACCACGTCGCACGAGTCGAGATTCTTCAGGGTTGTGTCCTTGAACACTTTCAAGTACAGTTTCTGCCCATCGAGCGTTGACACGTTCGTCGTGCCAGAGATGTCGAAAGTGTTGGCACAAGAGGTGAGAGCCACTATGCTGGCTATCGCATACAAGAATTTTTTCATAAAAACATTCTGTTCAAGCAACACAAAGATAATATGTATTTGCGAGGTGCGGAAAAAAATTTATGCAATTTAAATGTATTACCTATTCTTTTAGGTTTTTTTTGGAAAGTTCGTGGTCGAGCCTGTGCATGGTGTAGACTTCCACCACGGCGGCAATGAGCAACACGACGACCCACTTGTTATAGACACAGTTGAAATAGGTGAGGACATTCGAGAACAGGGGCCTGAAGAATCCCCAGGCCGTGTCAACCATCAGGATGCCAGCCACCACGAAGAGTATGTCGGCCAAGCTCTGTATGTGCTTGAGGCGCTTGACGGTCAGCTCCGTTCCCTCGTAGGTCTGCATCATCTGCATGACGGAGAAGAGGACGGCGCCCACGAGGAACACCCAACAGACAGCTTGCTGCTGCCACATGAAGGCGAAACATCCGGCGCCGATGACCATCAGCGCTCCGCCAAGGAGAAAAATAAGCGTTTGGATTTTACTTTGTTGCTTCATCGTAGTCGTTGTTATCGGGTCGCTCGTCAGCATCGGGCTGGCGATCGGTGCTGAGCACGAAGATGTCCTCATCGTCAGCTTTCATGAAGTATCGCTCACGCGCAATCTTCTCGATGGCCTTGGGGTTGCGCTGCACTGCGCGCAACTGCCTGACGATGGCCTCGTTCTTTTGGTTGTAAGCCTTGATCTCGTCCCTCAGCTCACTGATCTGCAAGTCGTACTTGAAGCGGCGCAGCAGGCTGTTGTCATCGATAAAGCCGACAACAGCCACACCCACCACAATCGTAATGACGTATTTGTAGCGGGACAGGAGACTCAAAACGAGGTTAATCTTGGTGCTCATTCTCTATGTTGTAACTTGTTGCAAAGTTAATGCAAATCGGCGAAAAAAGCAAAAGAAATCATGGTTTTTGTTTTGCCCTTCCTGCAAATTGCACTAACTTTGCAAAGACAAACCACCAGACTACACATGACTGACAACTACATTGTTTCGGCCCGCAAGTACCGCCCGATGACGTTTTCGTCGGTGGTGGGACAGGAAGCCCTGACCACCACGCTGAAGAACGCCGTGAAGAGCGGCAAGCTGGCTCACGCATACCTGTTCTGCGGTCCGCGAGGTGTCGGCAAGACCACTTGCGCCCGCATCTTCGCCAAGGCGATCAACTGCTCATCGCCCTCCGCCGACGGCGAGGCCTGCAACGAGTGTGAGAACTGCAAGGCCTTCAACGAGGGGCGCTCGATGAACATCTTTGAGCTGGACGCCGCCAGCAACAACTCGGTGGAAAACATCAAGACCCTGATGGAACAGACCCTGATACCGCCCCAGGTGGGCAAGTACAAGGTATTTATCATCGACGAGGTCCACATGCTTTCACAGGCGGCCTTCAACGCGTTCCTAAAGACGCTGGAGGAGCCCCCGCAGCACGTCATCTTCATCCTGGCCACGACCGAGAAGCACAAGATCTTGCCCACCATCCTCTCGCGCTGCCAGATCTATGACTTCGAGCGCATGACAGTGCCCAAGATCATCGGTCACCTGAAGATGGTGGCGGCCAAGGAGGGCGTCACCTACGAGGAGGCGGCGCTCAATGTCATCGCCGAGAAGGCAGACGGCGGCATGCGCGACGCCCTGTCGGTCTTCGACCAGGTGAGCAGCTTCTGCCAAGGCAACATCACTTACGACAAGGTGATTGAGGATCTCAATGTGCTCGACGCCGACAACTATTTCCGCATCATCGACTTGTCTCTCTCCAACAAGGTGAGCGACATCATGGTGCTGCTCAACAACATCATCGCCAAGGGTTTCGACGGCGGCAACCTCATCAACGGCTTGGCCTCCCACGTGCGCAACGTGATGATGGCCCGTGACCCGCAGACCCTACCCCTGCTGGAGACCAGCGACGCACAGCGCCAGCGCTACCAAGAGCAGGCCCAGAAGTGCCCACTGCCTTTTCTCTACAAGGCCTTGCGCATCATGAACGAGTGCGACGTGAACTACCGACAGAGTAGCAACAAGCGCCTGCTGGTGGAGCTGACGCTCATCCGCGTGGCGCAGGTCACGCAGCCCGACGATGATGCGGCAGGTGCGGGGCGTAGCCCTAAGCGTCTGAAATCCCTGTTCAAGAACATCATGACATCCCAACCCTCAACGGCAGTGCAGGTGGCCGGGGCTGGGAAGACCATCGCACGGGCGGCCAGACAAGCGGCCGCTCCCTCTCAACATGCGCCACAGCCACAGCCCGTGGCCAGCGAAGCGCCCAAGGCACCCGTCACACCACCCACACCCTCCAAGCTCACGGGAGCGCTGGGAGGCATGCGCCTCAACATCAAGGGGGCGGGCAACATCACCTTCAATGACCTGAGGAGCACACCCAAGCAACCCGACTATCTCAAGGCGGCCATGCCCGAGGACGACAAGGGCGCCAAGGAGCCGCAAATGGAGAAGCCTTTCACCGACGAGGATCTCAGCCGGGAATGGACGCTGATGTGCAACCGCATGCCCCAACAGTTTGTGGGACTGGCGGCCAGGCTGAAGAACATCACGCCCCACATCACCACCTATCCCAACATAGAGGCGGCTATCGACAACGAGATCTTGTTGCAACAGGTCAGCGAGATACGGGGCAACATACGCGCCACCATGCGCAAGACACTCCACAACAATAGCATCGAACTGACCCTGCGCCTGGCCGAGGCGTCAGAGATGAAGCGCGCCTACACAAAGCGCGAGCTCTTCGACCACCTGAGACAGGTCAACCCGGCCATCGAGAAACTGCGAATTGCCTTGAACCTGGAGCTGGCCTAAGTTGCCGACACCATCCCCCACCCCACCGGCCAAACGCCATCGCCCCCGTGCCTTCCCCCTGTCATGGAAAGCACGGGGGCGATGGTGTTTGGCTGGTGAGTGTCAATTCCTCAAGAACTTCCTTCCGTGGACGACGTTGACCCCATGAATTGGCCGCGCCACACTTTTCCCATCCACCGTGTAGGTGGCACCCGCCTGGTCGACGTCAGCCCCCACTGCGCCAATCGCCGTAAGCACATTGTCGACATTCTCAGCGAATGCGATGTTGCGGATGACGGACTGGCCCGTGGTCGACGTCAGCCCGAAGATGGTCTGGCCAAAGGTGATGTCAGTGCAGCCCAGGGTGGAGAGGTTGTCGGCGATGCCGCTCTGCGTCATGTCCCAGGCGATGGCCTGGCAGCAGTCGCCGCCCACCGTCACCTCACGCGCCACGGTGGGCTTCACCTGCGACCCCTTGTTGCAACCATTGAGCCACCAGAGGTACGACGCACCGTCGGCGAGGCTCAAGTTCTGTCCAACGACGACGAGACACTTCTGTTGCGGCGTGATGGCATAGTCGGTATGGTTGTAGTCCAGCGTGAGGCACACGTTGTTGTTGCCCCTGCTCGCCACATGGATGGTGTTGTCTGTGGCGTCATAGGTGATGTTGGAGGCTTGCAAGCGGGCGGCATCGCCTGTCATCCACTCCGACGCCACGAAACGGTAGGGGTTGTCCACGCCGGCGTAGCCGCTCATGAGCCTGAGATAATAGAGGCCGGGCATCAACGTGCCTTCCGAGGCTGAGAGGCGCACCGTGAACTTCCGCTTGGCCTCACCATTGGCGTCCGTCGCCAGTGAGACGGGGATGGGGAACTCCACGTTGAAGAACCCATTGGTGGCTCCCTTGTAGGTCGTCGGGATGGTGATGTCGGCTATCTTCTCCCCGTCGACCAGCAGGGTGCCCTTGCGCCCATGGTCGGCGGTGGTAAAGCGGCACATGACCGAGAGGCTATCGGTCTTGCCGGAGGTGTTGAAGAGGGAGAACTGCACATAGCCTCCGGCACGGGCGTCGAGATAGTTCTCTCCATTGTACATGCCCGTCGACGAGTCGTCGCTGTAGTTGTACTCGTGTCCAGCCTCGCTCTGCTGCTCCCCCGTGGCCACGAAGTCGATAGTGCGGGCGTCGAGAGCCTTGCGCGCCTGCTCGGTGACGGCCATGTCGCTGTTGGCATAGTTGTCCGCCGTCTGCTGGTACCAGTAGCAGATGTAGCGGGCGTGGTGGATCGAATAGAAGGGCTTCAGCGTCAACTGCGACCAGGCATAGCCCGTCTCGCCACGCCGCGAGGCGTCGATGGAGAACTCAAGCCTTGCGGAATCCTTGACCGCCACGCGAGCAAGCACATCAGCACGGTTGCCGATGAGCATCGGCGCATCGACAAGGCTCTTGGCGAGTGCCACGCTGCCGGGCGCATGGTCCATGCGCCCCTCGCCGGCATACTCGTTCTGCAAGGTCTCGGCCTTGAGGTGTGTGGAGTCGGCATCGGCCTGGTCGCAAGCCGTGGTCTGTGCGGCCAGGAGCACTGGCCCATACTCGAAGGCGATGTAATCGGTGTAGTTGGGGCAAGCCTCATAGCGCAAGGACATGGGCAGGGTGACGGTGACAACGTCGCCGGCTTTCCACTGGCGGGTGACGCGGGCATAGGAAGCGGTCCCCACGGTCACGGCGACGGCCTGTGGCTCACCGTTGACCGTGATGGCATATCCGTCGGCCGCCCATGCTGGGTGGCGCACCGCCAGAGTGTAGCGCCCACCCTTGTCGATGGTGATCTGCGAGATCTGGGCATAAGGATATTGTGTCCGTTGGGTCACGGCAAAAGCGTCATCACTGAGCTTGCTGGCCGTGAAGAGGTTGACATAGAGCACGGAGTCGGCGTCATGCGTATAGACGAAGTGCCCATACTTGCTGTGGTTCTCCATGCCTGTGCCCACACAGCACCACATGCCCTTGTTGACCTGCGAGTAGACGCGGTAGCCCTGGGGGCGCAACGTGGTGAAATAGACATATCCGCCAGTCGCGGGATCCTGGGTCGAGAGGATATGGTTGAACATGGTATACTCGTAGAAGTCGGCGTAGCGGGCGGCGTGGGTGCGGTCGGCCAGCAGTTCCGAGAGCTTGAGCATATTGTTGGAGTTGCAACTCTCTGGGCCATCGAGCTGGTCGATGTATCGGTTGCTGTTGGCGGCAGCGAGGAAATGCTCGTTCACGCTGTTGCCCCCGATGCACACGGTCCGGTTGTGCGCCACGTCGGCCCAAAAGTTCTCGGCAGCCTTGGCGTAGGCGGTTTGCGTGCCGTCGGTGTCATAGACACGCTCAAAGCCGATGTACTTGGGCACCTGCGTGTTGGCGTGCTTGCCGTCGAGGAAAGACTTGCTGACTGTCTGCATGCCGGTAACCATGGTCTTGTGGCTATATTTCTTCGCAGCCTCCAGGTATTTGGTGTCACCAAAGAGCGCATAGGCGTCGGCCAGCACCTCGTTCATGCCTCCGTGCTCGGTGTCGAGACCGTCTGCATGGTGGCGTCGCTGAGCTTGGCTACCACGTTGACGCTCCAGTCGCAGAGCTTGCGAAACATCGTTAGCGCCACCTCACTCCCTGCATAGAGGTAGGCGTCACGCAGGCCGGCGAGCACCTTGTGCTCACAATAGAATGGCACCCATCCACGATGGTTGCGGAAGGCGGAGATGTCGCCTGCGAACATCTTCTGCCAGTCTCCGTTGAGGGGTTGTCCGCCTATATACCCATAGAGGCCGGTCTTGTCGTTATCGAAGGCTTGCTGACAGTCGTTGAGCACGGCAAGCATGTGGTCGAGACGGGCCTTGACCTGTGCCTTTGTATCGCTGTCGTAGCAGGCGGCGTAGGCCAGGACGAGGGCGGTGAGGTAGTGGCCGCCGACATGGCCCGATAGGTCAAACGAGGCGTCACCCCAGTTGGTGAAAATGGGGTGCAGGGTGGTCCAGCTGGCATACACGCCTGTCGTGAGGCCGGCCTGTCGGACAAACGGTGTCAGCAGGCGGTCGGTGTCATAGGCCAAAAGGGTCTTGATGTTGAGGTCCATGGCGGTCTTGAAGGGGCTGTCGAGGAGCGTCACCTCCGAGAGGTCAAAGTGATGGGGATAGAGGCTGCTTTGGGCAGGAGCAGCGGTCGCCCCAGAGAGGGCAAGCATGCCGGAGAGCAATAGTCGTCGTGGTTTCATGTCGCGTGAATGATGGTTTTATCGTAGATTAGGTGTTCTCGCATGCAAAGTTAAGAAAAAAACGTGAACCCGCTCCTTTCGGATTGTGGCATTTTCTGCCCCCTTCGTTGCAATAGTGGACAATTGGACATTAATAGGAGAGGCCGCTATGGCATCGGCTTATAATCATACACCCAATCTTCATCAAAGTCGCGTTTCGTTACCACTCGTCGCTCATACAACCTCTTCGCATGTATCTCCTCACGGGTGTAGCGGATGGCATCCTGCCACTTGATGGCGTAGATATAACACGAGTCCTTGGGGAAAGGATAAAGGCCATCTGACATGATAGAGTCTGGTGGAATGCAGTAAAAAACCGAAAACACAGTTTTTTCCCCCTTTATGTTGACTTCTATAGTGTCATGAAAAAGTTCATTTACACTCGTATCACCAGGATGAACACCCCAATACATCCAATCGTCAAGGGTATCAGCTTCAGTTATCTCCAATAACAAAGTGTCGTTAGTGCAATTTCTTGCGACATAGCCACGATATTTCGTGCAAATAACACAAGAGTTAAAAACAACAAATAGGATAATATGCACAAACATCAAAGCATATTTTTTGTGTCTTACATTCTTTTTCATGTATGATTTTCAACTAATTTTATTGAACCTTAAAAAAGTTCCTGTCCCTTTCGTTGCAACTATTGGTGGACGGACAGTTTTTGTCATGGTTCCTGACAAAAAAAACATCCTTGGGCACCAGTGCTTCTAGAGAGAAAAAAAGGCAAAAAACAAGTTTCGAACCGACATCAGACAGCGCTTCCACCTCAAAAGATGCCGAATCGCATGACGATAGGATAGCTATCGTCGCATGATTCGGCATCTATCACGCCATGATTCGATACCTATCGCAACCTAAAAGATGCCTAATGTCGACAAAAATAACCGACAAAAATTCACTTATTTACGAAATAAAAACATAACATCCTAAAAATCAGCATGTTAAGAAATCTATCGAAAAATCGATTATTTGCGACCGACCCACCTGTCGCTCGCAAATAATCGATTCCCAGAAGGCGTTTTGTCCGTTATTTTACAACTCTGTGCAAAGGCTTAAGGGTGGTAATTTATAGAACCACCCTTAAATGAGTTGTATGTCCATGGCCGCACACTCGCGGCGCATGTCCTCGGGCCAGATGCTGGCCTGTATCTCTCCGATGTGGGCCTTGTGGAGCATCACCATGCAGAGACGGCTTTGGCCGATGCCACCGCCGATGCTAAGCGGCAGCTTGCCACCGAGCAGCTGCTGGTGGAAGTAGAGCTTCTCGCGCTCCTCCTCCCCCTCGATCTTGAGCTGGCGCAGCAGGGCGGCCTTGTCCACACGGATGCCCATGGAGCTCAACTCGAACGAACGGCCCAAGACGGGATACCAAATGAGGATGTCGCCATTGAGCCCCTCCCGGCCATTCTCGGCCATGGTCGACCAGTCGTCGTAGTCGGGGGCGCGCCCGTCATGCTTCTTGCCGTCGCTCAGGCGGCCACCTATGCCCTCCACAAACACGGCACCGTACTTCTTACAGATGGCGTCTTCGCGCTCCTTCGGCGTCAAGTCAGGATACATGTCGAGCAGTTCCTGACTGTGGACGAAGTGGATGTCGCGTGGCAGGAAGGGCTTGAGCTGCGGGAAGGTCTCACACGTCAGGTACTCCGTGCGCAGGACGGCGGCATAGATGCGGCGCACCACGTTCTCAAGGAACGATAGCGTGCGGTCGCCCTCGGTGATGACAGCCTCCCAGTCCCACTGGTCGACGTAGAGCGAGTGGAGATTGTCGAGCTCCTCGTCAGCACGGATAGCGTTCATGTCAGTGTAGATGCCATAGCCTGGCGCCACCTTATATTCGGCCAGCGTCAGGCGCTTCCACTTGGCCAGCGAGTGGACCACCTCGGCCTTGGCCTCGCCCATGTCCTTGATGGGGAACGTCACGGGACGCTCCACGCCATTGAGGTCGTCGTTGATACCCAGGCCCTGCAACACGAAGAGGGGGGCCGTCACACGGCGGAGACGCAACTCGGTGGAGAGGTTTTGCTGGAAAAACTCCTTAATCTGCTTGATGCCCATTTCGGTCTGGCACATGTCCAAAAGGGCTTGGTAGCCCTGGGGCTTTATCAGTTTGCTCATTGCTTTTATGTGGTTTTAGTTTGTTCTGTGGTATTCCGTGGTTCGAAAAACCGCTTGCAAAGATACGGAATTGTAGCTAATTGACAATCTTTTACAAGTAAAAAATTGCAGAATGACAGAAAAATAATTGTTTTTATGGCGATTTGAAATCGCTCGGCACATCATTTAATTAAGGAACATGATGTTTTTTACTGACAGGAAGTCGGGATTTAACTATATTTTCTTTAGAATATAATCGGAAATCATTATCTTTGCAATCAGATATTACTAATAACCAAACATTGCACATGAAACGACTTTCCACATTAGCGTTGTCGCTGATGGCAGCCTGCCTGCCCTCACTGGCCGACAACACCACGCAGACGGTGACACAGGTGACCGATGCCGTGACGCTCGACAAGGACGTGGACTACCACATCACGTCAGACACGCCCTTCACCAGCACTGGCAGCATCAACCTCACCAACACCGACCACGCCGTCATCATCCTCGACGCCCTCAAGCCATCATTGGCCCTCAACCAGCTGGCCTTCATCAGCATCAATGGCGAGCAAGCGGTCAACGGCAAGAACTGCCAAGTGAAGATCTACAACCGCGGTGCCATCATCATGCCTTACGGCGACGACTTCAAGCCCCTCACGGTCTATGCGGAGCAGAACTTCAAGGGCGAGAGCTGCGACGACTTCGACACCAACAGCTCGGGTGGCTTCATGCAGACGCTCACCGACAAGCAACTCAACAACCGCATCATGAGCTTCCGCCTCAAGCGCGGTTACATGGTCACCTTCGCGCTCAAGGACGGCGGACGCGGATACAGCCGCTGCTTCGTGGCAGACAAGGCCGACATAGAGGTCAACCTGCCCGCACTCATGCAGCACCGCATCTCATCCTACCGCCTCTTCCGGTGGAACGACGTGTCGAAGGCCGGCCTGGCCAACAACACGGGACGGGAAGCCAACGACGCCCTCAACTCTCAGTGGTGCTACAGCTTCGGACTGGGTGAAAACACGGGCATCGACCGGGAGTGTGTGCCCCACCACATCTATGAGGACTGGCCCAACGCGGCGGCCTGCGGAAGTGTGAACTACACCACCTCGTCGCCCAACATGAAGACCAACAACGAGCCGCGCAACACGGCTGACGACCACCCGCAGACACTCACGGAGATCCTCAACAACTGGGAGTCGCTCATGCGCACAGGACAACGGCTCTGCACGCCGTCGTCATGGGACGGCAGCTACTCGTTCAACCAAGAGTTCCTCGACTCCATCGACGCACGCGGTTGGCGCTGCGACATCCTCGACATCCACGCCTACTGGGCCACAGGGTCGTTCTACAGCCTGCAGGGACTGCACAACAACGCCGGCAGACCCATCTGGGTCACTGAGTGGTGCTGGGGAGCCAGCTGGAACAAGAACGGCGCTTTCGCCAGCGGTGTCACCGAGGCGCAGAACGCCGACGCCGTGATGAACATCTGCAACCTCATGAACGGATGGAACTATGTGGAGCGCTACGCCTATTGGAACAGCGAGCGCGACCCGTCGCGCCTCTACAAGGACGGCGCACTGACAGAGGCGGGCAAACGCTACGCCGCCATGCAGCCCGGACTGGCCTACAGCAGCACCATCTACAGCTACGTGCCCACCAACCCACGCACCTATGCGCCCACCAACCTCGCACTCTCCTTCCGCGCCGACAAGAGCGTCGCAACGCTCACCTGGAGCGACAAGAACGGCGAGCTCAACGACTCGATGTGGATCGAGCGCAAGGTCGGCACCGACAAGAACGCGGAGTTTGAATACTACAAGAGTGTGGACCTCAACGACGACGCGGCCAGCTACACCTTCCGCGACACGCTCGCCACTTCGGGCTACTACACCTACCGCGTGGGAGTGCGCACGTTCAACAACCGACTGCTCTACACCAACGAGGTGGTCAACAACATTGCCGGAACAACATCGGTGGGCAAGGATGACCAACACGGGACATTCCAGTATGGAACCGTCACGACAGGCACATCCGACGAGGCCTACCTCTACTTCGCAGACGCCTTCGACGAGCAGCCGGCCATCGTCTTCGGAAGCCTCAGCAACCGCACGGCCAGCATGACACCGCTGGAGCGCGTCTCCAACATCTACACCATGAAGGACACCTCAGGCGAGCGCAAGTATTCCTACTTCCGCTACAGCGTCTATCCCTTCAACCAGACCAAGAGCTCAAGCGCCAAGACCGACTTCTACAACGACTACACCGACTACACATCCTACCTGGTGGCAAAGGTCGGTGTCGGCAAGATTGGCAACCTCAACTATGAGGCGGGGGTATCTGACAACTGCGCCGCCAACGACACCGTGACCGTGACCTTCACGCAGGATTTCGCGGAGGCTCCCGTGGTGCTCGCCACTCCCATCATGGCCATCTCCACCACAGAACGCTATCCCGTCTTGCCACGCGTCTTCGACGTCACGACAAGCGGCTGCAAGGTGGCGCTGCAACGCCAACAGGCGCTCAACGAGAGCAACGCACTCAAGCGCACGGTGAAGTTCTCGTATGTCGCCATCGAGAAGGGACAGACACAAGACGAGGCAGGAAAGCTCATCACCGTGAAGGACACCACGGTCAGCTTCACGTCGAAGAACACTCTCAGCACCGACATCGCATTTGGCGAAAAGCTGAAAGACGCCTCCTTCCTCATCCAGATGCAGACGCTCAACAGCCCTGCGCTCGCCGTGCTCCGCACGCGCCCGCTCAGCCTCTACCAGACCACTGACTCCACAAGCACGCGCATCCGCCTGCAGGTGGACGACACAAGCACCGAAACGGCTCCCTCGCGCAACAATCCTTGGGAGGAGCGCCTGGGATGGGTCGCCATCAGCGAGGACACCAAGTATGTCACGGCCATCAAGGGAGTCACCGACCATAAGACGACGGGCGCAACGGGTGTCTACACCATCAACGGCATACTGACGGGCAAAAGCCTCAACGAGTTGCCAGCCGGCGTCTACATCGTCAGGGAGAACGGCATGACACGCAAGGTGATGAAGAAATAAAACAATAACACTCCTAACAGTACAGAGGCTTGACCGCGTGTCAAGCCTCTGCCATTTGAACCAACCATCCAATAACGGTCATTTTTAGCCATGAACATCGAACATCAGGTAGAAATCATCAAGAAACAAGACGGGCTGTCAAACACGCTCGGCATGGAGTTTGTCTCCACTCCCGAGCCGGACACGCTGATGGCTCGCATGAAAGTGGACAAGCTCAACCGGCAGCCATTCGGCTTTCTCTCGGGTGGCGCATCACTGGCACTGGCCGAGAACACGGCTGGCGTAGGTTCCATGGCCCTCTGTCCTGGACGCATCTGTGTCGGCATCAACGTCAGTGGGAACCATGTCAGGGCCGTCAGGGAAGGCGACGTGGTGACGGCTTACGCCAAACTGCAGTACAAGGGGCGCACGCTCCACGAGTGGCAGGTCGACATCAAGAACCGAAAGGGCGAACTGGTGTCCACCGTCCACGTCACCAACTACATCATCCACGTGTCGAAAAAAGAGGCAAGCGAGGGATGAAGACGCCGGCGCATGAAACGGGAAAAGCAGGATCGCACTGTGCGTGTGCAATCCTGCTTTTCCCGTTTTCAGAGTCTTAGGCATGCTCTCCTCGGGAGGCCAAAGGCTTAGCCCTCGCGGAAGAAGTCGAGGGCCTCGCGGATTTCCTCGTCAGTGGCCGTCTGGTTGATCAGCACGTCGCCAATGGCATCGAGCAACGTGAAGTTGATGATGCCCGACGTGTTTTTCTTGTCGTGGCGCATCAATGCGAGAAGCTCGTCATAGTCGTCGCACGTGATGTCGAAGCGCCCATAGTTGTCGCGAATGAAGTTCACCGTCTGGCGCATCTGCTCAGAGGGGAAGCCGGCCTTGACCACCGACAGGTACAACTCGCAGATCAAGCCATAGGCCACGGCATAGCCATGGAGGATGGGGGCCTCGCCCTCACGGTGGTGCTTCAGCGAGAAACTCTCGAAGGCGTGGCCAAAGGTGTGGCCGTAGTTGAGAGCCTTACGGATGCCTTTCTCATGGGGATCGCGCCTCACCACTTCTTCCTTCACCTGCACCGACTTGGCCACCATGGCCTGCAGACGAGACAGGTCGGGCTGCGCCAAGTCAAACTGCAACAGTTCGGACCAGGTCGACAGGTCGGAAATCAAGCCATGCTTCAGCATCTCGGCATAACCCGAACGCATATTTTGGTCGTCCAGCGTTCGGAGGAAATGGGTGTCGAGGATGACATACCGCGAGTCGTTGAACACCCCGACCTCATTCTTCAGGCCATTGAAGTTGATGCCCGTCTTGCCGCCCACCGACGCGTCGACCATCGACAACAGCGTCGTCGGGATGTTTATGAAGTCGATGCCACGCTTGAAGGTAGAGGCCGCAAAGCCGCCCAAGTCGGTCACCATGCCTCCGCCCAAGTTGATGAGGCAACTGTGTCGGTCGGCACCACCCTCACCGAGAGCCTGCCACACATGGGTGAGCGACTGTAAGCCCTTGTGAACGTCCGTGGCGCCGATGGTGATGACTTGAGCGCCTTTCAGGCAAAAGAAGTCCTTCACAAGAGGGAGACACTGCTCGTGCGTCACCTCATCGGTGAGCACAAAAAGGCAATCGTGCTCACACTCGGATATGGCTATGGCCAACTCTGTTTCCAAATTTTCGGATATGATGACTCTCTGATTCATAAGCATACTTTGTTTTCTTGTGTTACAAATATAATGATAATATGACAGGAACCATAGCACCACACCTAACAAATTAAGACTTTTTAAGCGTGACGGATACCATTTTGCGCACTTTGGGCAACGAATGTGCAAACATTTTGAACGTTTTGGAAAAATAATTTGGTGTAAGGGTTAAACTTATTCTTACACCTCGCGTCTATTAATTTAGAACAAATACTAACAATGGTAGTTTGAACGGCTATCACACAAATGCCACTATCTATGAGAAAAAGCTTCCTCTTAGCCATCCTATTGTTGGTGACAACAATGGCTTTCGCCCAAAAGAGAGAGATTTCGGGAATCTTGGTCGACAGCGAGTCGAAGGAACCCCTATCACTCGCTACAGTGCAACTGCTCAAGATGGACTCCACGTTCATCAGCGGAGCATTGTCCAACGACAGCGGAAAGTTTGTCCTACAGGCCCCAGCCAACGACAAATATCTGCTCAAGGTAACCAGTGTCGGATACATACCAGCGGTCAAGCGCATACAAATGCAGGATGACCACGACCTCAACATGGGCCTGTTGCAGGTGCTGGCAAACTCCACCCTGCTCAAGGAAGCGGTGGTCAAGGCTCAGGCACTGAAGGTAACCGTCAAGGAAGACACCTTCATCTATAACAGTGCGGCTTATCGCACGCCAGAGGGTTCGACCATCGAGGAACTGGTCAAGCGGCTCCCTGGAGCGAAGGTTGACGACGACGGAAAGATCACCATCAACGGAAAGGAAGTCAAGAAAATTCTCGTGAACGGAAAGGAGTTCATGACCGGAGACACCAAGACGGCCATGAAGAACATACCGACATCCATCATCAGCAAGGTGAAAGCTTACGACCAGAAGAGTGACCTGGCACGCGTCACGGGCATCGACGACGGAGACGAGCAGACCGTGCTCGACTTCGGGACTAAGCCCGGAAGCAACAAGGGCCTCATGTCTAACGTCGACGTGGGCGTGGGCACCAAGGACCGATACTCAGCAAGGCTCTTCGGAGGATACTTCAACAGCGACTGGCGCGTCTTTGGCATGGCCAACGCCAACAACGTCAACGACATGGGCTTCGGCGGCAGAGGCGGTGGCTTCGGACGAGGACGCAACGGACTCAACGCGTCCAAGATGGCGGGCGTCAACGTCAATTATGAAAAAAAGGACACGCTCAAGGTGGACGGCAGCGTCAGATGGAACCACAGCGACGGTGACGCACACAGCAAGACCTCATCAGAAAACTTTGTGAGCACCGTGGGGTCGTTCTCCAATAACATCAACCAAAGCTATTCGAGAAGCAACAGCTGGAACGCCCAGTTCCGCGTGGAATGGACACCGGACAGCATGACCAACATCATGTTCCGACCGACCATGAGCTATAGCACCAACGACGGACTGTCTGCAAGCCAGTCGGCATCGTTCAACGAAGACCCATACAAGTATGTCACTGACCCGCTCGCACTGGAATCACTGAAAGAACTGAGTGAAGACAGCGTCGTGGTCAACTCCAGCCAACGCTCATCCATGAGCTATAGCAAGAACAAAAGCTTCGGAGGCATGTTGCAGTTCAACAGACGCCTCAACACCAAAGGACGCAACGTGACCTTGAGGGCCGACGCCAACTATAGCGACTCGCAGTCCAACAGCCTGTCGATGAACAATGTCCACCTCTACCAACTCAAGGACAGCTACGGCAACGACTCCACCTACCAGACCAACCGCTACACGCTGACGCCCAGCAAGAAATGGAACTACACCTTGCAGGCCACCTATAGCGAACCGCTCTGGAAAGGCGCGTTCCTGCAACTGCGCTACCGTTTCAACTACAGTTACAACAAGAGCGACCGCAACACTTACGACTTCTCCAACCTCGGCGAGGACTTCTTCAGCGGCCTGAAGTCGGGATACCGCCTCTGGGACAACTACCTGGGACGACTCGACAACCCCTACACCGACTACCTGGACACGGACCTGAGCAGATACTCGGAGTACAAAAACTACACACACAGCATCGAACTGATGTTCCGCATGATACAAACCAAGTGGCAACTGAACGCTGGCGTGTTGGCGCAGCCACAGAAATCCCATTACATACAAGACTACCAGGGGGTGAGCGTCGACACCATCCGCAACGTCTTCAACATCTCGCCGACCTTCGATTTCCGCTACCGCTTCAACAAGGTGAGCAACCTCAGGCTCAACTACCGGGCCTCCACATCGCAGCCCAGCATCACCGACCTGCTCGACATCTACGACGACTCCAACCCGCTCAACATCTCAACGGGTAACCCGGGACTGAAGCCTTCGTTCACGCAGCGCTTCTCGGTCTTTTACAACAGTTACTTCCAAAAGACAAAACAAGCCGTCATGGCCAACTTCGGATTTAACACCACAAGCAACTCCATCAGCCAGGCTGTGACCTACAACGAACAGACCGGCGGACGCATCACACGACCCGAGAACATCAACGGCGACTGGAGCATCAACTCCGCACTGATGTTCAACACGCCACTTGACTCGGCCGGCAACTGGAACGTGAACACCTTCACCGACTTAAGCTTCAACAACAACGTGGGCTACGTGACCTTGAAGCGCGACCAAAGCTCGCAGAAGAACACGACAAAAGACATGAACATCAACGAGCGGCTGGCTGCCAGCTACAGGAACGACTGGTTTGAGGTGGAGTTTGACGGGTCGCTGGGCTATCGCCACTCACGCAACGAGCTGCAAGCCACATCAAACCTCGACACCTGGCAGTTCTCCTATGGCCTGAACTTCAATGTCAGCGCGCCATGGGGTACGACCATCGCCACCGACCTCCACATGAACAGCCGACGCGGATACAGCGACGCATCACTCAACACCAATGAGTTTGTGTGGAACGCACAACTGTCGCAAAGCTTCCTCAAGGGCAAGCCATTGACCGTGATGCTCCAGTTCTACGACATTCTGCACAACCAAAGCAACTTCTCGCGCTCGCTCAGCGCCAGCCAAAGAACCGACACGGAATACAACGCCATCAACAGCTACGTGATGCTGCACGTCAACTATCGCCTCAACCTCTTTGGCGGCCGTGAAGCGCGACGCGGCATGGGCGGCCCTGGTGACGGTCCGCAACATGGTGGCCGAGACAGTGGAGGCTTCCGCCCGGGTCCGCCTCCCGGAGGCGGTTTCGGCGGACCGAGATAAAGCACAACACACATGACCATAACGAAAGAGCTCCAACGCGGAAATGCGTTGGAGCTCTTTCGTTATGGATGGAAATAGCCGTCAGCCATGGCTACTCGTCATCCTCCCAGTCGTCGTCATCGAAGCCAAACAGGGCAGGCTCCACAAAGGCATCCATGGCCCTGCGGTCTTTCTTGGTGGGGCGTCCCGTGCCACGGGCACGGTCCACGAAGCCACTGATGCGGCTCATCTCCAGTAGCCCATACTGCTTGGGGTCGGTGACATTCTCATAGGCCTGGGGAATCAATTTGGCGCCAACACGCTGCTCGATGCAGGCCAACACCTTGAAGGAATAGGTGACAGGCGGTTTCTTCACGTTGATGACGTCGCCCACCTTAATGACATGGCTGGGCTTCACGTTGTGGCCATCGATGGTCACCCGACTGTTCTTGATGGCTTCGGCTGCCACCGAACGGGTCTTGAAGATGCGCACCGCCCACAACCACTTGTCGACGCGCGCGCTGTCGCTCACCTTGGGAAGTCGTTCTTGCTTCATCTCTTCCACACCCTATTTTCTCTTCCCCAGCTTGTTAAACTGGTTCATGGTATTGTCGATACCTTGAAGGACGAAGCTCTTGATGATGTCCACCGACATGTCGATGGTGGGTTGCAAGACATCCACGTCCTGTGCCGAATAGTGGCCGAGCACCCAGTCAATCTGGCCACCCCGTGGGTAATCGTTGCCTATCCCCACACGAAGTCGCGCAAAATCCTGTCCAATGAGCTGTATGATATGGCCCAAGCCATTGTGCCCTCCATTGCTGCCATTGGCCTTCAAGCGGAACTCGCCCAACGGCAAAGCCACATCATCGCTGATGACCATGAGGCGCTGCACATCAATGTTCTCCTTGTTGAGCCAATAACGCACAGCGTTACCGCTCAGGTTCATGTAGGTGGTAGGCTTCAGCAGAATGATCTTGCGCCCTTTGAGCGAGGTCTCCGCCACAAAGCCATATCGCTTGTCCTCAAAACAAATATTGGACGCTTTCGCAAAAGCGTCCAATACCATAAATCCTGTGTTGTGGCGGGTCCCAGCATACTCATCGCCAGGATTTCCGAGGCCACAAATCAAGTATTTGTCCATCTAACGAGTTGATGCGTTGTCTGTACCTTACTCAGCAGAAGACTCCTCGGCGGCGGCAGCGGCGGCTGCCATGGCGTTACGTGTCATCTTGATGGAGCAGACCACAACGTCCTTGCTTGTAGCCAGCTCGAGACCCTCGAATGAGAGCTCACCCACCTTGATGCTCTTGCCGATGCGGAGAGCGGTGACGTCAACGTCAAGGTGCTCAGGAATCTGCTGATAAGGAGCGGTGACGTTGATCTTGCGGATAGAGAGGTTCATGCGGCCACCGTCACGCACACCCTGGGCCAGGCCATTGAGCTTGACGGGGATGCCGATGGTGATGGGCTTCTGGTCGTTGACCTCATAGAAGTCGACATGCAGAGGAGCGTCTGTCACGGGATGGAACTGGATCTCCTTCATGATGGCCGTGTGCTTCTCACCCTCAATGTCAAGGCAGACCACATAGATATGGGGAGTGTAGATGAGCTTGCGGAGCTCTGTGAAAGCAATGGAGAAAGACATGGCAACGGGCTTGCCGTCAACCTTCTTCTCACCATAAAGGTTACAGGGGACATAGCCTTCCTTGCGGAGAGCCTTGGAAGCCTTCTTGCCGAGGGCTTCGCGCTTCTTACCTACGATACTGATTTCTTTCATAATAATTGTGTTACTCTAAATTAAATTGTAAATTAATTCGCCATCACACTGGACTGTAAAGGTCCGCGTCCGACCCGCCTTCGCTGGCCGCCAACGTCCTTTTCCAGTCTGAAAAGCGGTGCAAAGTTACTACTTTTTATTGGATTGCGCAAAGTTTCCTAAAAAAAACAAAGTTTTATATCCCTTCTTCTTGCGTATGTATGGTTTTTTAAGTACTTTTGCATCACTAAGTCTAATTCAGTAGAACGAAAAGGGTAAGAGTAATGATCAATCGTGAACTCATTCGCATTAAGATAGTCCAGTTAACCTACGCATACTATCAGAACGGTAACAAAAACATGGACAACGCCGAGAAGGAGCTGCTGTTCAGCTTGTCTAAGGCTTATGACCTCTACAACTTCCTTCTTGAGCTGATTGTAGCCGTCACGCGCGAGGAACGTCATCGCAATGACATCCTTACCCAGCGCGCCGAGCGTGAAGGCACCGAGCGGCCATCCCAGAAGTTCGTCAACAACAAGTTCGCCACCCAGCTGGAGGTGAACAATATGCTCAACGACTTCATCGAGTTGAAGAAGTTGACATGGGACAACGACATCGAGTTTGTCCGTAAGCTTTGCAACCAAATCGAGCAAAGCCAGACTTATCAAGACTACATGGCCGACATCGCCGCCGACTCCTACGAGGACGACCGCGAGGTATGGCGCAAACTGTACAAGCAGCTCATCCAAGACAATCCAGACATCGAGGCCTTGCTGGAAGAGAAGAGCCTCTACTGGAACGATGACAAGGAGGTCATCGACACCTTCGTGCTGAAGACCATCAAGCGCTTCGACCCCAAGAACAACAGCAAGCAGGAGCTCCTCCCAGAATACAAGGACGAGGAAGACAAGGAGTTTGCGCGCAAGCTCTTCCGCGCAACCATCCTCAACGCCGACACCTACCAACACTACATGAGCGAGGCGTCGCGCAACTGGGATTTCTCACGCCTGGCTTACATGGACGTGGTCATCATGCAGATCGCCATTGCAGAGATGCTCACCTTCCCCGGCATTCCCGCTCAGGTCACCATCAACGAGTTTGTGGAGCTGGCCAAGCTCTACAGCACACCACGCAGCAGCAGCTATGTCAACGGCATGCTCGACGCCATCGCACGCTACCTGGTGTCCACAGGCAAGATGCTGAAAGATCTGCCCGAGCCTCGCGCCAAGCAGCAAGACGCACCAGCCAGCAGCAATGGTGCCCCCACTGGCCGCGTGAGATTTGTCCACAAGCCAAAGCCCTACGAGGAGGCGCCAGCCGACAAGCCCCTGGAGGCGGACACAACGGAGGCAACTTCCGACAGCGAAGCCTAGGCCCAAGTGAGCGGCGACCCAACGCAAGGCAACGATTCATCAACAACAACGTAGAATATTAGACAATGACAACACTCGTACTGGCTGCACAGGCAGCACAAAAAGGCGGCGGCATGGGAGGCATGCTGATCATGATGGTGGCCATCTTCGCCATCATGTGGTTCTTCATGATTCGCCCTCAGCAGAAGCGCCAAAAGAAGATTCGTGAGTTCCAGAACGCCCTCCAGGAAGGCACCAAGGTTGTGCTCGGCGGTGGCATCTATGGCACCGTGAAGCGCATCGACCAGGAGAAGAACACGGTCGACGTGGAAGTGGCACACGGAGTTGTCCTCACCGTGGACAAGGGCTATGTCTTCGCAGACGTTGCCCAGCAGCAACCGAATGCTTAAACTGAAGAAGATAAATCAAGTGGTCAGGAGCTCCCTGTTCAGTTGGATGAACAAGGAGTTTCTGATTTTTCTGTTCTTTCTCGTGCTAAGCGGCATCTTCTGGCTGATGATGACGCTCAATGAGACCTACGAGAAAGAGCTGCCCGTAGCCATTCGCCTCACTGGCGTGCCCGGCAATGTGGTGATGACCACCGATCTCACCGACACCGTGCGCGTCACTGTGCGCGACAAGGGTTTCGTGCTCGTATCCTACATGTCGAGCCATGACCCCAAGCCCATCACCCTCAACTTCAACACCTACGCCAACAAACAGACTGGCCATGGACAAGTGCCCGCCGCCGACATACAAAAGCTTGTGAGGCAGCAACTGTACTCCTCGTCGGTCATCACGGGCATCAAGACGGACGGGCTCAGCTTTAACTTCAACTATGGTGAGCGGCGATCCATCAGCGTGAAGCTCATTGGCCACGTGGTGCCCACCAGAAACTACTACCTCGCCCACACGCAACTGTCTCCTGAAAAGGTGACTGTCTATGCGTCAAGGAGCACCCTCGACAGCATCAAGGAGATACCGACGGAGTATGTAAACATCACCAACTTCGATGACACCGTGTGCCAAATGGTAAAGCTCAAGAATATACCAGGGGTCAAGGTGGTGCCCGAGACGGTGAAGCTGACGCTCCTGGTAGACATCCTGACGGAGGAGAGCATCGACGTGCCCATCACGACGATCAACAAGCCCAGCAACCTGGCCATACGCACCTTCCCAAACCATGTGAAGGTGACATTTACCGTCGGCTCGCGGCAGTTCCGGCTCGTAAAGCCTTCCGACTTCCAGGTAGTCATCGACTACCAGGAGGTGGTGGCCCATCCCTCCGACAAGTGCAGGCTCCACCTGCGCGCCAAGCCCAACATCGTGAGCAATGCGCACCTGGAAATGTCGCAAGTGGACTATCTCATCGAACAGCAATGATGCGAACAGCAATCACAGGAGGCATTGGTAGCGGCAAGAGCTATGTGTGCAACCTTCTCGCCAAGCGCGGCATCCAGGTCTACGACTGCGACGCAGCGGCCAAGCGACTGATGCGCGGTGATGAGATCCGCCAACAGCTCACACACCTTGTGGGCGACGGCATCTATATAAACAAGGTGTTGCAGAAAGCCGTACTCGCCAAGTTTCTGCTGGCCTCCGAGGCCAACAAGCAAGCAGTGAACGCCGTAGTGCATCCCGCCGTGGCGCACGACTTCATGCAGAGCAACTACCAATGGCTCGAAAGCGCCATTCTCTTTGACAGCGGCTTTGACAAGCGCGTGCCCTTCGACCGCATTGTCTGCGTCACCGCGCCCTTAGACATTCGGGTGGAACGCATCATGCGGCGAGACAACATCACCCGCGAAAAGGCACTCGAGTGGATCGCATGCCAAATGCCGCAAGACGAGATGGCGCAACGCTCCGACCTCGTCATCACCAATGACGGCAAGGAAGACCTGGAAAGGCAAATCGACAAATTACTCAATCATCAATAACAAACAGGAAAATGGAAACAATTCTTTCAATCGCAGGCAAGCCAGGACTCTACAAGCTGGTCAGCCGCGGTAAGGCAACCTTGATAGTGGAAACCATCGACGAGGCACACCGTCGCCTGCCTGCCTTCGCCACCGATCGTGTGACAAGCCTGGGTGACATAGCCATGTACACAGACGCTGAGGACATCGCCCTTTGGGAGGTGCTCGCCAAGGTCGGCGAGAAGGAAGGTCTCAAGGAAGCCTCCATCAACTACAAGAAGTGCTCAAGCAAGGAGCTGCGCGACTATTTCGCAGCTGTGCTGCCCAACTTCGACCAAGACCGCGTGCATGACAGCGACATCAAGAAACTGCTCCAGTGGTACAACATCCTCGTGAAAAACGGTTATACTGACTTCAAGTCTGTACTCGCATCCACTGAAGAAGACAATGTCAACGAAAAGGAGCAAGAAAACGCATAAACAAGCGCCTACCCTACCACATCAAAAGGTTGCCGTCCCTATGGGATGGCAACCTTTTCTTTTTTGGGCAGCGGCTCTAGCCATGCGACCTGCCTAAATGTCTGGTACGGAGTGTCATTTTGTCAGCCCCACAACCATCGGCACAGAGGTTGCAGGAAGATGAGTGTAAACACATAAAAGTAGAACTTAAAATAGGAGATAAATATTATGTACACACGTAACAATTGGCTTCCCGAAGTTTTCAACGACTTCTTTGTCACCGAACACATGCCACGGACCAATGCCACAGCCCCGGCCATCAACGTCTTGGAGGACAACGA
This sequence comes from bacterium, assembly GCA_963594895.1. Lineage (GTDB taxonomy): Bacteria > Bacteroidota > Bacteroidia > Bacteroidales > Bacteroidaceae > Prevotella. The sequence continues at coordinate 84,440 of CAVBFJ010000001.1, forward strand.
CAAGTACACAGTGGAGCTTGCCGCTCCCGGTCTGAAGAAAGATGATTTCGACGTGAATCTCAACCAGGATGGAGACCTCACCATCAAAATGGAGAAGCACCCCACCGAAGAGGACAACAAGGGGCACTACCTCCGTCGCGAGTTCGCCTACTTGAAATACGAGCAGACACTCATCCTTCCCGACAACGTGAACAAACAGGAAATTGCGGCCCGCGTGGCCGACGGCGTGCTCACCATCACCCTCCCGAAGATGAAGGCTGAGGAGAACAAGGTCTCACGCAGCATCGAGATAGGTTAACCGCCTGTCACATAAGCCCCCTATGGGGTCACGGAATACGACTACCAGATAAGTTTGATAGATTTATAATTGTGTGATTGTTAGTTATCAGTCCCCCGGATATGTGAATATTCGGGGACTTTTTGTATCTTTGCATCCAAACAAAAAAACGATGACTAGCAGTTTGCCATTACTGACATGGGCACCCCAAAACATTTGGTTGCAAGCACTGTTGCTTGTGGTGAGCATTCGCGTAGTGCTATGGGGTGCTGACTGGTTGACAGGCGGCGCCGTGGTGCTGGCCGAGCGCATGGGTATTCCGCAGATTGTAATCGGCCTCACTGTGGTGGCCATGGGCACATCGATGCCCGAATTTTTCGTCAGTCTGACGTCGGCCATCAACGGCACACCCGACTTGGCTGTCGGCAACGTGGTGGGAAGCAATACTTTCAACACTTTGTTCATTGTCGGAGTGGCAGCCATGGTGGCTCCCATCACCATCCTAAAGGGAACAGTTCGCAAGGACACCCCCTTTGCGCTGATAGCCTCCACGCTGTTGTTGATGATGTGTCTTGACCGCGAGATCAGTCGCTGGGACGCTTTGGTTTTGTTAGCTTTGTTCATCATCTTTATGATCTTCACCATCCGTGGCGCAAAGGACACCCAGCCCCAAGCAGCATCCACTGAGCCAAAGCAAGCCAAGAGCCGCATTCGCGCCGCATGGCTGGTAGGACTGGGACTGGCGGCCCTGGTGTTGGGCAGCAACATCTTTGTGGACAATGCCTCAGCCATCGCCCGCAGCCTGGGCGTGAGCGACGCCATCATCGGCCTAACCATCGTGGCCTGCGGAACATCCCTGCCCGAGCTGGCCACCAGCGTAGTGGCCGCAAGGCAAGGCAACAGCGGCATCGCCATCGGCAACGTGTTGGGCAGCAACGTGTTCAACATCCTCATGATTCTCGGACTCACGGGGCTCGTCTCGCCCATGGCCATTGAGGGAATCACCACCACCGACTTGGCCATGATGGTCATCTCGATGATGCTGCTATGGCTTTTCTCGTTCACCAAGTATCGCGTGGAGCGCTGGGAGGGCGCCGTGCTGACGCTCGTCTTTGTCACCTACATGGTTCATCTCATCAACGCCGCCATCGCATGAGGCACAAAACCGGGATTTTTGCGTTTAGCGCCATTTATTGCAAAAGAGCAAATATCGCCCAAGCAATATGACTAAAGGGTGGTTCTATAAATTACCACCGGGATAATGGGCATGTTCGCTCAAGTGGCGTTTTGTCATCTTTCGGGCTCTTTTCTGCTTGGCACGTAACAGCTTGACATGTAACTTTTGGCAGGCGCAATTGCCATCCTTGAAGGTGTCTTTTTGTTTTTTCAGAGTTTTATTTGTAACTTTGCACCCGCAAACTTACCGAGGGGTACTTGCTCAACCCCCTTTAACAAAACAAGACATGAAAAAACAGAACCAAACTGTGAGTGTGCTGTTCATGCTATCCAGCATACTCTTCTGCGTTTGCCTCATTGCTGCAAACGTGCTCGAGACCAAACAAATTGCCGTGGGCCCCATCACCCTGACCGGTGGGCTCATTGTCTTTCCCATTTCCTACATTATCAACGACTGCGTGTGCGAGGTGTGGGGGTTCCGCAAGGCTCGCCTGCTCATCTGGACAGGCTTTGCCATGAACTTCCTGTTCGTGGCGCTGGGCGCGCTCTGCGACGCCATCCCTGGAGCCTCCTACTGGCACAATGACGCAGGTTTCCACGCCATCTTCGGGCTGGCGCCACGCATCGCGGCCGCCTCGTTTGTGGCATTCCTCGTGGGCAGTTTCATAAACGCCTACGTGATGAGCAAGATGAAGATACGCGACGGCGGACGCCATTTCTCGGCACGCGCCATCCTCTCTACCATCGCCGGCGAGAGCTGCGACAGTGTCATCTTCTTCCCATTGGCTTTGGGAGGCGTGGTGCCCGCAGAGGAATTACCCCTACTCATGCTATGGCAGGTGGTGCTCAAGACCGCTTATGAGGTGGTGGTGCTGCCCGTGACCATACGTGTGGTGAAGGCCATGAAGCGCCACGAGGACGAAGATGCCTACGACAACGGAATCAGCTACAACGTTTTGAAAATCAAGAATATATAATATGGAAAACAGAGAGAACGAAGGACTGAAGTCCCTCGGAAAGAAAACGGAATACAAGATGGATTATGCGCCCGAGGTGTTGGAAACCTTTACCAACAAGCACCAGGGCAACGACTATTGGGTGCAGTTCAACTGCCCCGAGTTCACCAGCCTTTGCCCCATCACCGGGCAACCCGACTTTGCCGAGATACGCATCAGTTACATCCCTGACGTGCGCATGGTGGAGAGCAAGAGCCTGAAACTCTACCTCTTCAGCTTCCGCAACCACGGCGACTTCCATGAGGACTGCGTCAATATCATCATGAAAGACCTCATCAAACTGATGGATCCCAAATACATAGAAGTGACGGGACTGTTCACCCCACGTGGCGGCATCAGCATCTACCCTTACGCCAACTACGGGCGCAAGGGCACATGGTTTGAGGAGCTGGCTCGCACGCGCTTTGCCCAACACGGGTTGCGCAGCTGACCGCCACTTACTCGGTGGTCTCCTTCAGGGCCTGCTTGGAGCGCATCTCGGCGATGGCCTTGGCGCGCTTGTTGAGGTCGTTGATGTCGTTCTTGCGGTAGTAACTGCGCGAACCGTCGCGGTCAGAGAGCACCAAGGAGTCGTCGTCGAGATAGTCGATGGTGCACGTGTCGAAAGCAACACTCTGGTAGCCCACCACCGTGTTGTCCTTGCCGGTGTACTTAGGCTTGCCGCTGGTCATCACAAACTTGCCGTTCCATATGTGCCAGGCGATAAACCATCCCAACGGAGGGTAGACCACAGGGCTCTCATCGGCCAACGTGCTCGACTCCTGCACATAGCCCACGCTGGTGGCCTCCCACTGGCGTTTCAGCCAGAAGCCATACTCGCGGGGCACAAAATAGATATCCTTCAGCGAGTCGGGCATCTCGCGGATGACACGCGCCTGCTCCTGTGAGGTCATTGACTCGTGGTCGCGCAACTGCGGCATGACGATGTAGCACCAAATGCCCTTCAGCTGGTCGAGGTCAATGACGACGTCAGCCTCATGCCGGTTTTTCTTGTTGAGCACCACGGCTATCCAGTCACCAGTCTTGATGCGTCCCAAGACACGATGCTTGCGATTGGCCTTGATAATGTTGTAGGTCACGGGGTTGCTGCCATCACCAGGCAGCAACACGACGACCGTGTCAGAGCATCCCTCACACGCCAGCCCATAAATCGTGCTGTCGCCCTTGAGCGGTTGGTCGTAGCCGGCAGATGCCTGTTGCTGAGCCGTAGGCTTCTTGTCATCATGGCAAGCCGTCACCACAAAGGCTGCCAACAGAAAAATAATCAGAGTCTTGACGTTCATCGTATTGTTTTTAACTTTGCAAAGATAGTTATAAATTATAAAAAAGCAATCGGAAAGTCCGTATTTTGATTTTTTTTATCTAATTTTGCACCCCAGTACCAACACCACTTTATATTATAAGGCAAGGGGTGTTGACACCCACAGCTTAAGGTAAGAAATCATTAAGAACCAAGGAATAAATGAAGAAGAAAATTCAGTTCAGTCTCGTCTATCGTGACATGTGGCAGAGCTCCGGTAAGTTCCAGCCACGCAAGGACCAGCTGGAGCGCATCGCTCCCGTCATCATTGACATGGGTTGCTTTGCCCGCGTGGAAACCAACGGCGGCGCCTTCGAGCAAGTGCAACTGCTCGCCGGCGAGAACCCCAATGACGCCGTGCGTGCCTTCTGCAAGCCTTTCAATGAGGTGGGCATCAAGACCCACATGCTCGACCGCGGCCTCAACGCCCTCCGCATGTATCCTGTGCCCGATGACGTGCGCGCCATGATGTATCGCGTGAAGCACGCCCAGGGTGTGGACATTCCCCGCATCTTCGACGGCCTGAACGACATCCGCAACATAGCGCCCTCCATCAAGTGGGCCAAGGAAGCCGGCATGACACCGCAGGGCACCCTCTGCATCACCACGTCACCCGTCCACACCTTGGAATACTACGCCAAGCTCGCCGACAAGGAGATCGAGGCCGGCGCCGAGGAGATCTGCCTGAAGGACATGGCCGGCATCGGTCAGCCCGCTTTCCTCGGCCAGCTCACCAAGATGATCAAGGACAAGCACCCCGAGATCATCATCGAGTATCACGGTCACTCAGGCCCTGGCCTGTCAATGGCTTCCATTCTGGAGGTGTGTGAGAACGGTGCCGACATCATCGACACCGCCATCGAACCGCTTTCATGGGGCAAGGTTCACCCGGACATCATCTCCGTGCAGTCGATGTTGAAGCACGCCGGCTTCGACGTTCCCGAGATCAACATGAGTGCCTACATGAAGGCTCGCGCCCTCACCCAGGAGTTCATCGACGAGTGGCTGGGGTACTTCATCAACCCCGGCAACAAGCTCATGTCGTCGCTCCTGCTCACCTGCGGCCTGCCTGGCGGCATGATGGGTTCCATGATGGCCGACCTCAGCGGCATGCGCACCACCATCAACAACATCCGCAAGAAGAAAGGTGATGACGAGTTGTCCATGGACGACCTGCTCATCAAGCTCTTTGAGGAAGTGGCCTATGTGTGGCCCCGCGTGGGATACCCACCCCTTGTGACCCCATTCTCACAATACACCAAGAACATCGCCCTGATGAACCTGCTCACCCTGGAGCAAGGCAAGGGCCGCTTCGTCATGATGGACGACGCCATGTGGGGCATGATTCTCGGCAAGAGCGGCAAGGTTCCCGGCAAGATCGCAGACGAGCTGAAGGAGCTGGCCGCCAAGCAAGGCCGCGAGTTCACCGACGCCGAACCTCACACCCTGCTCGCCAACGCCCTCGACGACTTCAAGAAGGAGATGGACGAGAATGGTTGGGAGTATGGCAAGGACGACGAGGAGCTCTTCGAGCTTGCCATGCATCCTGAGCAGTACCGCAACTACAAGAGCGGCCAGGCCAAGAAGAACATGCTGGCCGACCTGCAGAAGGCTAAGGACGCACAGCTCGGCGCCAAGGTGTCGCCCGAGGAGGCAGCAGCCTTCAAGCACGCCAAGGCTGACGCCATCGTGGCTCCTGTCAAGGGCCAGATCTTCTGGGAATTCCAGGGCGACGGCGAGGCAGCTCCCGCAGTGGAGCCTTTCATCGGCAAGGATTACAAGGAAGGCGACGCCTTCTGCTGGATCCAGGCCCCGTGGGGCGAGTTTGTCGAGGTGAAGGCTGACCTGGGAGGCAAGCTCGTGGAAATCAACGCCAAGCAGGGCTCAAAGGTGCAGAAGGGCACTGTCCTGGCTTACATCCAGAGAGACTAAGGCCCCTTGCAACATTACAAAAAGATGGATTACCAGAAAATCATCGATAAATATTATCCCGAAGCCAATCGGCTTCGGGATATTTTGATTCGCCACAGCCAGCAAGTAGCCGACCGCGCGCTGCGCATCTGCGACGCCCATCCGGAGCTGGGCATGGACCGCCAGTTTGTGGAAGAGGCCGCCATGCTGCACGACATAGGCATCTTCCGTTGCGACGCGCCAGGCATTGCCTGCCATGGCACCGAACCATACATCTGCCACGGGCGCATCGGCGCCGGGCTGATGAGACTCGAGGGCTACGAGCGCCACGCGCGCGTCTGCGAGCGCCACACAGGCGCAGGCCTGTCGCTCCACGACATCCTGTCGCAAGACCTGCCCCTACCCCACCAGGATTTCCTGCCGGAAACACTCGAGGAGCAGGTGATCTGCTATGCCGACAAGTTCTACAGCAAGTCGAACCTGGAAAGGGAAAAGACCCATGGGCAAGCAGAGAAAAGTCTCGCCAAATTTGGAGAAGAGGGCTTGGCACGCTTCAAGACATGGGAAATGCTGTTTGAGGGATAGTTAAAATTAAGAAAAACACTTTTTATTCCCTTATTATTGCGTAATTTTGCAATTCAATGGGAACAAGCCTCCGGCGTTCAGGAAGGCCTGCCCTGCTTTTCGACAAGGGATATTCTGCAGTTTCATGAGGACGAAATCTTTTATAGCACTCCTGCTCTTTGCCGTGGCATGCGCCATGGCCGACAGCTCCGTGTCTCAATTTTGGAAGCGCCACAAGGCTGTCGCCGCTGACTCAGTCGGCACGGCCGACACCATTCCTGCGGCCAACGACACGACGAAGATGGACTCCCTGCAGCTAGCCATCTACCACCACAACAAGGCCATCGACGACTCCATCCGCCTCGACTCGCTCAACAAGCAGAAAAAGAACGGCATCGACGCCCCTGTGGCCTACGAGGCACAAGACTCGCTGGTCTATGACGCCGCCACCAACACCGCCCACCTCTATGGCTCATCGAACGTTGACTATGAGAACATGAACCTCAAGAGCGACAAGATATACATGAGCCTCGACAGCAGCCTGGTGCACGCCACGGGCTCACCCGACTCATCGGCCGAGGGAGGCATCAAGGGCAAGCCCGTCTTCACCATGGGGCAAGACAGCTACGACACCGACACGATGGCCTTCAACTTCAAGTCCAAGAAAGGCCTCGTCCACAACGCCTACACCCAGCAGCAGGACGGGTACCTGACCAGCCAGATATCCAAGCGCAACACCAACGGAGAGATCTACCTGGCCCATGGCCGCTACACGACGTGCGACGCCGAGCATCCTGACTTCTACATCGCCCTCTCCCGCGCCAAGGTGCGCCCAGGGAAAGACGCCATCTTCGGCCCCGCTTACCTGGTGGTGGCCGACGTGCCGTTGCCCCTGGCCATTCCCTATGGCTTCTTCCCCTTCACGAAGAGCTACTCCAGCGGTCTCATCATGCCCACGTATGGCGACGAGAACAGCCGCGGCTTCTACTTGCGCGACGGCGGATACTACTTCGCCATCAGCGACAAGTGGGACCTCAAGCTCCTGGGCGAGATCTACACCAAGGGCTCGTGGGGCATCTCCGCGGCCAGCAACTACCGCAAGCGCTACAAGTACAGCGGTTCCTTCTACTTCAGCTACCAGGACACCAAGACAGGTGACAAGGGCATGCCCGACTTCCAGGAACAGGAGAGTTTCAAGATACAGTGGAGCCACCGGCAAGACTCGAAGGCCAACCCGTTCAGCACCCTGTCGGCCAGCGTCAACTTCGCCTCGACAAGCTATGAGCGCAACAACCTCACGAGCATGTACAATCCGCAGTCGATCACACAGTCGACCCGCACATCATCGGTCAGTTGGAGCACCACCTTCTCCAGCCTGGGGCTGTCGCTGAGCAGCTCGGCCAACCTCTCGCAGAACATGCGCGACTCGTCCATCGCCATGACCCTACCCGACCTCAACATCAGCGTCAGCCGCTTCTATCCCTTCCGCCGCAAGCACATGGCGGGCAACGAGCGCTGGTACGAGAAGATATCGCTGAGCTACACGGGCCACCTAAGCAACTCCATCAGCACGAAGGAAGACAAGCTGATGCACTCCAACCTCATCAAGGACTGGCGCAACGGCATGCAACACAGCATCCCCATCAACGCCAACTTCACCTTGTTCAACTACGTGAACGTCACACCATCGTTCAACTTCACCGACCGCATGTACTCAAACAAGGTCAAGCGGTCATGGGACAAGGCGCGCCAAGTGGAAGTGGCCGACACGACCTATGGCTTCCACAACGTGTACAACTGGAACCTGAGCCTCTCGGCCAGCACGAAGCTCTATGGCATGTACACGGGCAGTCCCCGACTGTTCAAGAAGCACCCTTGGCAAATCCGCCACGTTTTCACACCGCAAATAAGCTTCAGCTATGCGCCCAACTTCGGCTCGGCGCGCTACGGCTACTACGACACCTATCAGAAGACCGACGCCGACGGCAACGTCTCCCTCGTGGAATACTCGCCCTACAGCAACTCGCTCTACGGCGTGCCGGGCAAGGGCCGCACGGGAAGCATCTCCTGGGACGTGAGCAATAACATCGAGATGAAGGTGAAGACCGACAAGGACAGCACAGGGTACAAGAAGATCAGCCTCATCGATGAGCTGGGCGCCTCGATGTCCTACAACATGGCGGCCGCCACCCACCGGTGGAGCGACTTGTCGATGCGCTTGCGCCTGAAGTGGTGGAAGAGCTACACCTTCAACTTGAACGCCGTATTTGCGACGTACGCCTACGAGCTCGACGACAACGGGCACCCCTACGTGGGCAACCACACCGAGTGGGGACGTGGCCGCTTCGGCCGTTTCCAGGGCATGTCGCAAAACTTCTCTTTCACCCTCAACCCCGAGCAGCTGAAGAAGTGGTTTGGCGGCGGTGACGACGACAAAAAGGACAAGAAGGACGACAAGGATGACGACGAGGGCCGCGACACCGACATAGAGAGCAATGTGGACGATGACATGGTCAAGGGCCAGCGCCGCACCAAGCGTGGCAACAGTGACGGCAAGGCGGAGACTGACGCCGATGGCTACATGACCTTCTCCATGCCCTGGTCGCTGACCGTGGGCTACGGCATCACGATGCGTGAGGACACGCGCGAGGCCAAGTTCAACAAGAAGACCATGCGCTATCCCTACCGTTTCACACAGACCCTGAACTTCAGCGGCAGCCTCCGTATCAGCGACGGATGGAACATCAGCTTCTCCAGCGGCTACGACTTCGAGAACAAGTCCATCAGCATGACCACCGCTTCGCTGCAACGCGACCTCCACTGCTTCGGCATGAGCTGCTCAGTGGTGCTTGCGCCTTACACCAGCTACAACTTCTCTTTCCGCTGCAACGCCGCCACGCTGACCGATGCGCTGAAATATGACAAGCGCAGCGGTTACAGCAATGCCGTGCAGTGGTACTGATCCGCGCTCATTCTCCCCCCCGATACGAAACAACCCGATGCCAGCATCTGTTGGCATCGGGTTGTTTCGTATCGGGAGTGTTGTTTTTCTTATTTGGGGAGGCAAATGGTCCCGACGGCCAAGGGTCAGTTGGTGGCCACCAAGTCCTGGACTGACTGGCGCTCACCAACCACCCAGATGATGTCGCCCAACTTGAACTTCCTCGACGCGTCGATCATCGTCAGGTCGTGCTGGCCGCCTTCCACTCCCACCACCATGCAGTTGTAGTTGCTTCTGATGCCACTCTCCGACAGCGACTTGCCGATGAATGGGCATCGTGCGGACAGTTTCATCTTCTGCAGTTTCATCTCGCGGTCCTCAATGTGCGGATCCTCGGGCACCAGGTCTGTCTTCAGCGCGGAGCCGAAAGCCTGGAGCTGTTCGTCGTTGCCGATCACTTGCAGCCTGTCGCCCGGGAAGACGATGGCATCGCCACCGGGTATGTTGATGCGCTGGCTTCCGCGCAACACGCTGCTGACATGGACGCCAAACCGCGTGCCAAACTGCAGGCTGGCCAGCGTCTGCCCGGCCCACTCAGAGTCTTCGGGGATGGCAAAGTCGCCGATATGTATGTCACGGTCAATGAGCTTGCCCTCGAACAGTGGGCGGCGCCTGCCGCTGACCTGGGCCGCGATGTCGCGCGAATGGAGGTTCTGCGCGAAGCGCCGCTCCATGGTGATGCTCTGTTTCTTGAGCTTGCGGGAGAGCACCATCAGCACGATGACCACCACGGCGAGCGTGATGACAATGGCGTTAGCAAAGCGTGCGAGATAGTTGCAGATGTAGAAGAGGATGGCCGTGGCTATCGTGCCGCGCACCAGGATGGTGAAGAGCAAGGGCAGGCGGTTGAGCCGGCTCTCGGTCCACAACGTGCGGAACTCCTCGCTGTGGTTGTTCTTCATGACCAGCGCCCGCATGAACGGCGACAGGCACAACACGGTCAGCAGGCCCGTAACGCCGTTGGCCCACCAGTGGGGCAGCACATGGCGCATGAACTGCAACACGAAGGTGAGCATGATGGTGGTGACCGCCACGCAGAGGATGGTGTAGACCAGTGTGTTGACACCCATCTTCTTGAACAGGCGTTTCCACAGGCTCTGCTCGACAGAGGTGGCCTGATGAGCCGCTCCCATGTGCTCCAGCCGACGGTGCCACTTGCGCGGAAGGCTGCGTTCCACCAAGCCGCACGCCGGCACGGCGGCCTTAATCATATAAGGTGTGAGAAACGTCGTGATGACACTGACGGCCACGATGACCGGATAGACGAACTCGCTGATGACATGGAGCGACATGCCCAGGGAGGCGATGATGAACGCGAACTCGCCCACCTGCGCCATGGAAAAGCCGCAACGCATGGCCGTGCGCATGGGCTGTCCGCTGAGCATGTAGCTGAGGGTGCCGAGCACGGCCTGCCCCACCAGGATGGTCAAGACCAGCAGCACGATGGGCAGGGCGTAGGTGACCAGCACAGCGGGATCGACCAGCATGCCCACCGACACGAAGAAGATGGCTCCGAAGAGGTTTTTGACGGGTTCCACCACACGCTCGATGCGCTCCACCTCGACCGTCTCCGCCAAGACGCTTCCCATGACAAATGCGCCGAAGGCCGAACTGAAGCCCACGGCTGTGGAGATCCACGCCATGGCACAACAGAGGCCGAGGGACACGATGACCAGCGTCTCGTCGGTCATCAGCTTGCGCGAGGCCCTGAGGAAGGACGGCACGGCATAGAGCCCCACGACAAACCACAGCACAAGGAAGAAGCCTATGCGCACCAGCGATCCGAGCATCTGCCCGCCATCGGGGTTGCTGCCGCTGGCGATGGCCGACAGCATCACCATCATCACGATGGCCAGGATGTCCTCGAGGATGAGGACGCTCATGACCAGGCGGGCAAACGACTGCTGCAGGAGCCCCATGTCGTCAAACGCCTTGTAGATGATGGTGGTGGACGACATGGCCACCATGCCGCCGAGGAAGATGCAGTCCATGCGTCCCCAGCCGAAGGCGCTGCCCACGCCCATGCCCATCATGAGCATGCAGGAGATGATGCAGACGGCGGCTATGACGGGCGCCATGCCCATCTTGAGTATCTTCTTGAATGAGAACTCGAGGCCCAGCGCAAAGAGCAGGAACATCACGCCGATGTCGGCCCACGTCTGTATGTCGGCCTTGTCGACCACCGACATGGTGTAGGGCATGTGGGGCGACACCACGAATCCGGCCACGATATAGCCCAGCACAAGTGGTTGCTTGAGCCGCTTGAAGAGAAGGGTCACGAAGCCGGCCACCACCAGGATGAGCGCCAGGTCCTTGACGAGGTTGGGAAGTTCTGCCATGATCAATGAGTTTTAATGATGAGTGGATGACGCCGGGCGATGCCGCCGGGCGAAAACAGAAGGGGGGCACACCAATGATGCGCCCCCCTTACCGTATGATGGATGCCGACACGCGAAACGGCCGTTAGTCGTTGTACGTGCCTGTGATTTCGCAAATCTTGGTGATGACCTTCACGGCCTTCTCCATCACCTGTATGGACACAAACTCGTAAGGGCCGTGGAAGTTGACGCCTCCGGCGAAGATGTTGGGGCAAGGCAGGCCGCGGAAGGAGAGCTGCGCGCCGTCGGTGCCGCCGCGGATGGGCTCCACCTTGGGGGTCACGCCACTTTCCTGCATGGCCTTGAGCACGATGTCGATGACATACATGTTGGGGTCAATCTTCTCCTTCATGTTGTAGTATTGGTCCTTGAGCACCACCGTCACGGTGTCCTCGCCATACTTCTCGTTCATCTGCTTGGCGATGTTCTCCATGAAGTCCTTGCGCTGCTCAAAGCGCTTGCGGTCGTGGTCGCGTATGATGTAGCTGAGCTTGGCCTCCTCGCAATGGCTGTTGATGCCCAGCAGGTGGTAGAAGCCCTGGTAGCCCTCGGTGGTCTCGGGGATGTCGGTTTCGGGGATGAACGCGTTGAACTCGCACGCCAACCGCGAGGCGTTGACCATCTTGTCCTTGGCATAACCCGTATGGACGCTGACGCCCTTGATGGTGACCTTGGCAGAGGCGGCGTTGAAATTCTCGTATTCCAGGTCGCCGAGGTCGCCGCCATCCATGGTGTAAGCCCATTGGCAACCGAACTTCTCGACATCAAAGTGATGGGCACCCATGCCTATCTCCTCATCGGGGTTGAAAGCCACGCGGATGTCACCGTGCTTGATCTCGCTATGGTCGCGCAGGTAGCACATGGCCTGCACAATCTCAGCGATGCCGGCCTTGTCGTCGGCGCCGAGCAGTGTGGTGCCGTCGGTCACGATGAGGTCCTCGCCCTTGTGGGCCAGGAGCTCCGGAAACTTCTTGGGTGAGGACACGATGCCGGGCGAAAGCTCAATGTCGCCACCGTCGTAGTGGCTCACCACACGAGCCTTGATGTTGGCGCCACTGGCGTCGAGCGCCGTGTCGTAATGGGATATGAAGCCGATGGTGGGCACGTCCTTGCTGGTGTTGCCGGGCAACGTGGCGTAGATGTAGCCTTTGTCGTCCATCTCAACATCCTTGAGTCCCTCGTCCTCGAGCTCCTCTTTCAGGTATTTGGCGAAAATAAGTTGTTTCGGGGTACTGGGTACCGTGTCGGAGTCTTCAGCCGACTGGGTATCAAACTTGGTGTAATTGATAAATCGTTCAGCGATTTCCATAAGTGCTATGGTGTTGATGGTGGTGACTCCGGCGGGACTCAAACCCGCGACACTCAGAACCGGAATCTGATGCTCTATTCAACTGAGCTACGGAGCCATTGGTTTCCTTTCATCTGCAAAGGTAGCAATTCTTTCAAACAAAACAAAAGTTTCTCGAGAAAAAATCATGGACTCCACCAGAAAGACACCGAACAATGTCAATAATTATTGCCAAATTTTAACACTTCGCGGACACACCAAATAGAAGTCAAAAAATGGATTTACACGCAAAAATGGGACTCGGACAGGCGCAAAAAATGGAAAATCGGAGTAAGGTGACCGACATTAGGCACCTATCATGCCGAGATTAGGCACCTATCGCATGATGATTAGGCACGAATCTCATGATGATTAGGCATCAATCTCACCACGATAAGGCACATTCTGTAACGCCGCCGGGCAGTTCTTGGGTAGCCAAAATTTATAAAAACTCACAATTCATTACTAATCAACAACTTATAAAAACATACCAAAAACGGGCTTATTTGCGGCCAACTGCCCTCTTGTTTGCAGCGACGGCATTCTGGAGAAGGCTTTTGTAATTTTTTATCCCATCCCGTTTTGTTCCGGGATGCCAAAACATCCAGGCTTGCCTCCCGCTTCGAGTGGCAAGCATCCCAACTGCCCGCAAGCGTTTTACCGATTTCACCTTTATATATATGGGCTACCCAATTATCAGGACAAGGATGCAATGGGCGCGGCGCGAAAGAAAAATTGAAAAAAAATACGATATTCCTTTGTCGTCTTTCTTTTTTATCATACCTTTGCCGAACACAATTATAAATTATCACCTATGAAGAAATTTTTACTCACAGCAGCCGTAGCGCTTGCTTCAGTGGCATCTTACGCACAAAGTGCCGCAGGTTCATTCTCTCTCATCCCCAAGGTGGGCGTCAACATCGCCAACCTGACAAATGCCGATGACGCCAAAGTCCGTGTGGGGGTTGCAGCTGGCGTAGAGGCCCAGTACATGTTCACCGACATGGTCGGTGTCTCAGCTGGCGTCATCTATTCTCAGCAGGGCTGCAAGGGCGACATGGGAAGCTCAGATGCTGATGTGACATGGAAGCTCGACTACATCAACATTCCCATCCTTGCCAACGTGTACGTGGCCAAGGGCCTCGCAGTGAAGCTTGGTATCCAGCCCGCATTCAACGTGAGCAACAAGATCTCAGCCAAGGACGGCGGAGCAGAGGCCAGCGTGAAAACCAACGACTTTGTCAACACCTTCGACTTCTCCATCCCCGTGGGCGTCAGCTACGAGTTCAGCAACATCGTCGTCGACGCACGCTACAACTGGGGCCTGACCAAGTGGAATGACACTTCCAAGATGGCATCCGCATTGGGTTACAACGCGGAAGCAGTAAGTTCCAAGAACAGCGTGTTCCAGATTACGGTGGGCTACAAGTTCGAACTGTAAACGGACAGGGAAGAAACATCCCCCAAGGACTCGCCCGCAAGGCACATCCCTCGCAGGCATGAATCATCCAATATAAGGGCAAAAGCGCATGTTGGTTTCCCACCACCCACGCTTTTGCCCTTGCGCATTTCTTGCGACAAAAAGAGCCATACCAATCCATCCATATCATGAGAAAAACACTATTAACCCTCTTTTGCCTGTTGGCCTTGGCGGCGCAGGCCAACCCGGTGGACGGCCTGCTGGAACGCATCGACCGCGGCGCGTCGCGCAAGATCAAGACCGAACTGGTGAAGCAAGACCACGACTTCTTCGAGATCACCGCCAAGGGCGGCAAGCCCTGCATCAAGGGCAACACCTGGGTGAACATCGCCTCAGGGCTCAACTGGTATCTGAAATACTATGCCGGCGTGCAACTGGCGTGGAACCAGATGAAGGCCACCCTGCCCGCCACCCTGCCCCTGCCCAAGCAGCCTGAGCGCCGCGAGACCGACCTAACGCTGCGCTACGACTTCAACTATTGCACCTTCTCCTACTCCATGCCCTTTTGGGACTGGACACGCTGGCAAACCGAAATCGACTGGATGGCGCTCCACGGCGTCAACCTGCCGCTGGCCGTCGTCGGCGAGGAGTGTGTGTGGCGCAACCTGCTATTGCGTCTGGGATACACCAGCGACGAGGTGGGCAAGTTCATCGCCGGACCGGCCTTCATGGCCTGGTGGGAGATGAACAACCTCGAGGGATGGGGCGGCCCCCTGCCCGACACGTGGTATGCGCAACGGGAGAAATTGCAGAAGCAGATACTCAAGCGCATGAAGGAATGGGGCATGGAGCCCGTGCTGCCCGGCTACAGCGGCATGCTGCCCAGCAACGCCCGCGAGAAGCTCGGCGTCAACGTGGCCGACGGAGGCAACTGGAACGGATATGTGCGACCCACCTTCCTGCAACCCACCGACAGCCGCTTCCATGAGATCGCCGCGCTCTACTACGAGGAGCTGACCAAGCTCTACGGCAAGGCCAACTACTACTCGATGGACCCCTTCCACGAGGGCGGCAACACCCAGGGTGTGGACCTCGACGCGTCGGGCAAGAGCATCATGCGCGAGATGAAGGCCGTCAACCCCAAGGCCGTATGGGTCATACAGGGATGGAGCGAGAACCCGCGCGAGGCGCTCATCCACAACCTGCCGCAGGGCGACCTGCTCGTCCTCGACCTCTTCTCGGAGTGCCGCCCCAAGTGGGGCATCGCCTCCATCTTCCAAAACGACGAGGGCTACGGCAACCACCAGTGGCTCTTCTGCCTGCTCGAAAACTTCGGGGCCAACGTCGGCCTGCACGGACGCATGGACCAGCTGCTCAACAATTTCTACCAGACCAAGACCAACCCCAAGGCCGCGCACCTCAAGGGCATCGGCTTCACCATGGAGGGCTCGGAAAACAATCCCATCATGTTCGAACTGATGAGCGAGTTGCCATGGCGCCCCGAGAAGTTTGGCAAGGAGGAGTGGCTGCGCGGATACGTGCGCGCCCGCTACGGCACCGACGACCCGGCGCTCCAGCAGGCCTGGCAGATACTGGGCAAAACTATCTACAACTGTCCCATGGGCAACAACCAGCAAGGCCCCCACGAGAGCATCTTCTGCGGCAGGCCATCAGCCAACAACTTCCAGGTGTCGAGCTGGTCGAAGATGTCCAACTACTATGACCCGGACGACATCCTGCGGGCCGCCACGCTCTTCGCCAGCGTGGCAGACAAGTATCGCGGCAACAACAACTATGAGTATGACCTCGTCGACATCGTGAGGCAGGCCATGGCCGACCAGGGCCGCGTGCAGTATGAGCAGACGATGGCCGACTACAAGTCGTTCCGCCCCAAGGCCTTCGCCAGCGACAGCAAGCGCTTCCTCGACATGCTGCTCCTGCAAGACAAGTTGCTGGGCACGCGCAGCGAGTTCCGCCTGGGCCACTGGACCACACAGGCACGCAGCCTGGGCACCACCCCAGCGGAGAAAGACCTCTACGAGTGGAACGCGCGCGTACAGATCACCACGTGGGGCAACCGCTTCTGCGCCGATGAGGGAGGCCTGCGCGACTATGCGCACAAGGAGTGGCAAGGCCTGCTCCGCGACTTCTACCATATGAGGTGGAGCACCTACTTCCGCGAGCTCACCAAGCAGATGGAGGCCAAGCAGAAGCCCGACATAGAGAAGTTGGGGGCGGGCAAGTACAAGGGCATGACCACCGACGAACTCTTCAAGTTGGCCTTGGAACAGGATGTCAACATCGACTGGTATGCCCTGGAGGAGCCCTGGACCCTGCAGCACAACACCTACTCGCCACAGGCCGAGGGACAACCGGCCGACGTGGCCAAGGAGGCCATCACTTTCCTCAACCAGAAGCGCCATGACTGACCCTAACACCACCTCCCAACCCACACGCCACACGCCCGCGACTGGCGCGGGCAAGGCGCAGCGGCTGGTCAGCCTCGATGTGCTGAGAGGCCTCACCGTGATGCTGATGATCTTTGTGAACAACGGGGCAGGAGACCACATCTTCCCCATGCTCCAACACGCCAAGTGGAACGGCATGACACTCGCCGACATCGTGTTTCCCTTCTTCCTCTTCATCATGGGCGTCGCCATGTTCCTCAGCATGAAGAAATTCAGGTTTGAGTGGTCGGTGCCCCTCGTGAGGAAGATTGTGAAGCGCACCGTGCTGCTGTTTGTCATCGGCCTGGCCATCAACTGGCTCAACATGGCCTGCGACGGCCGGCCCTTCGACCTGGGCCACCTGCGCCTGATGGGCGTCATGCAGCGCATCAGCCTCTGCTATGGCCTCACGGCATTCATCGTGCTGGCCTTCGCCTCCCTGGCGCGCGCCTGCGGCACACGCCATGTCCTACTGGGCGGCCTGGGCACCCTCGTGGTGGCCGTGCTCATCGGACACGGCTTCCTGCTGCTGGCCCATGGCGGGTACGACTACGACGCCGCCACCAACATCCTGGCGCGCATCGACCTGTCGGTCATGGGCTTCGACCACCTCTACCACAAGTCGCCCGTGGACCCCGAGGGACTGGGGTCCACGCTGGCGGCGGCCTGCAACACGATCATCGGCTTCCTGCTAGCCGCGCTGGCCTTCGGCGAGCGGCGCAACGACAAGGCGCAGCATGCCATGCGCATGTTTGCCGACGGGGGAGGCGTGCTCATCATCGCAGCAGCCCTGGCGTGCGGGGTCACCAGCCTAAACAAGCGCGTGTGGAGCCCCAGCTACGTGCTCATGACCTGCGCCATGGCCGCCATGCTGCAAGGCCTGCTCATAGCCGCCATCGACGTGCGACAAGTGGCACGTGACAAGGTGGTGGCCAAGGCTGTCGGACGCCTGGCGCTCGTCTTCGGAACCAATCCGCTGTTCCTCTACGTGGGCTCAGACGTGCTGGCCATCATTCTCTCGGCCACACACCTGAAAGAAGGCATCTACAGTGCCCTACACTGCGTCATAGCCAGCGAGCCATGGGCCAGCGTGGCCTACAGCGTACTCTTCCTGGCCGTGATGACCCTCATGGGCTATCCGCTATGGAAGCGGCGCATCTTCATCAAGCTCTGACTTACCCCCAGAAGAGCCCTCGTCACACACATCACGTGGCGAGGGCTCTCTCCGTTCTTCCCCAAACCCTTTTTGCTCACATCCGCCGAAAGTGATGTTTTTCAGTTGGTCGGTTTGGGAAATCTTTGTACCTTTGCACGTAAATATACATAAGATTAGTTTACTGCTATCATGGAATTGCTAAACAACTTGTTTCTCGGCTCATCCCAGTATTGGGGCGGCGGAGTCTCCCACTCCATTTTCATCTTGTCGATTGTCATCACGCTGGGCCTGGCACTCGGCAAGCTCAAGGTACGCAATGTGTCGCTCGGCCTCACATGGGTGTTGCTCATCGGTGTGGTTTTCGGCTATTTCAGCATGAACCTCAACGAGCCGCTGCTCCACTTCCTGCGTGAGTTTGGCCTGGTTCTCTTTGTCTATTCCATTGGCTTGTCGGTGGGTCCCAGTTTCTTCTCTTCCTTTAAGAAAGGAGGACTGGCACTCAACATGCTCGCACTGACCACCATTGCCCTCAGCCTCGTGATGACAGCCGTCATCGCCTACTCCACCGACACACCCATCACCGCCCTGGTGGGCATCCTCTCGGGAGCCGTGACCAACACGCCCGGACTGGGTGCGGCGCAACAGACCTACTTCAGCATGACAGGCGTCGACGCGCCCGACATCGCCATGGGCTACGCCGTGGCCTACCCCATGGGCGTGATAGGCGTCATCCTCGCGTTCATCCTCCTGCGCTACCTGCTACGCATCAAGCCCACAACCGAAGAGGAGAAGGCTGAGCGCGGACTGGGACAACTGGAGCAACTCACCGTGAGAAGCTTCACACTGGAAGTGACCAACCCACGCATCGACGGACAGACCGTGAGGGAACTGCGCCACTTCGCCGAGCGCCACTTCGTCATCTCACGCATCATCCTCCACGCTGACGAGAGCCACAACATGCTCGTCAACGGAGCCACCACACTACACCTGAACGACAAGGTGCTCATCGTGGCATCGCCCAAGGACATCGACGCCATCACGGCACTGGTCGGAAAGCCCGTCGACATGGACTGGAGCCCCTACGAGAAGGAGTTCATCAGCCGCCGCGTGCTGGTCACCAAGCCCGAGATGAACGGCAAGACGCTCAACCAGCTCAACCTCGGCGACAACTTCGACGCCACCGTGACACGCGTCAATCGATCAGGAGTGGACCTCGTGGCACACCCGCACCTGCGCCTGCAACTCGGCGACCGGCTGACCGTCGTAGGCTCGGAGCTGGCCATCGGCAAAGTGAGCAAGATGCTCGGCAACTCGCTCAAGCGCCTCAACTACCCCAACCTCATACCCATCTTCCTGGGCATCGCCCTGGGTTGCCTCGTGGCCAACATCCCACTGCCCATCCCCGGCATGCCACAACCCGTCAAGCTCGGACTGGCCGGCGGCCCGTTCATCGTCGCCATCCTCATGGGATTCTTCGGTCCCCGATACCATCTCGTCACCTACAACACCATCTCCGCCAACATGATGCTCCGCGAGATGGGCATCACCATCTTCCTGGCATGCGTCGGACTGGGAGCCGGGCACGACGTCATCAGCACCTTGCTCAACATGCAGGGCCTCACCTGGTTTGCCTATGGCATCCTCATCACCATGGTGCCCATCATCATCGGTGGCGTCATCGGCCGCAAGTTCTTCCACCTCAACTACTACACGCTCATGGGCGTACTCTCAGGAAGCAACACCAACCCACCGGCTCTGGCCTACTCAAACATGCTCACCGACAGCGACCAGCCAGCCGTGAGCTACGCCACGGTCTATCCGTTCGCCATGTTCGTGCGCATCATCTCCATACAAATCATGGTGTTGCTCTTCCTTTCATAGGCAGCGACACGTCATACCCTTTCATTCACACACCTTTATTCTTACATGAAGAAAGAGAACAAAGAATTATCATTTGAAGAGCAAATGATCCAAGAAGAAATGATTGTAAACAAGCAAGAGCATGAGGCAGAGGAAAGCGCCGACGTGCAACTGTTGCGCCGCAAGCTCGACTTGCTCGTGCGCACGGGTTGCCTGCTCATGGCAAGCAACGCCGACTGTTCGCGCATCATGCGCAACATGCAAAGATGTGAGGCTTACTTGGGGTTGCCACACGAGTACATCCACATCCATCTCGGATTCAACATCATCATGGTGAACCTCAGCGACGAGACGCACTCCTTCTCCAAATACCAGCGCATCGACAGCCACTGCGTGGAGTTCACCGTCATCTCGAAAGTCAGCAAGATGCTGTGGACGGCCATCAAGGAAGACTGGAGCCTCGACAAGTACGAGGAGGAGCTCAACGCCCTCAACCATGTGCACAAGCAGTACACGCCCTGGATGATCGCCATAGCGGCCGGCTTTGCCTGCGGAGGCTTCTGCGTGCAGTTCGGCTGCGACTGGCCAGCCTTCTTCTATGCGTCCATCCCCGCCATCCTAGGCTTCCGCCTGAAGATGTATCTCGCCAAGCTCCACTGGAACGGATATGTGGGCATCGCCGTCAGCGCCTTCTTTGCCACCCTGCTGGGATGGCTCACCACCTTCCTGTCGCTCGACCCGACACTCTCCGCAGCCCTGCCTGGGTTCATGCACTCCGACACACCCTATCACCCACTGATGGCCTGCACACTGTTCATTGTGCCTGGCGTCCCGCTGATCAACTTCGTGAGCGACATGGTGAGCGACTACGTGCAAGTGGGCATCACGAGGGCTGTCATCACACTGATGATAATCATAGCCATGTCATTCGGCATCGTGCTCGCCATACAAGTATGCGGCATTGACAACTTCGTCAAAGACCTCAGCATGACGCCACACAACAGCTTCATCAACTACGCCATCGCCGCGGCCGTCTCGTCCATGGGCTTCGCCACCATCTACAACACGCCAAAGCGCATCATGCCCGTGCTGGCCGTGACAGGCATCATTGCCGTCTGCACCCGCAACTTCGTGAACCTCGGCCCGTCAAACGGCAACATCGGCCTCGACCAGGGCATCATCATCGGCTCGTTTGTGGGTTCCTGCATAGCAAGCCTCATCGCCACAAAGTCGCAGCACTGGCACCACGTGCCGCACCAGATCATCGCCATCCCGTCGGTCATCCCAATGATTCCGGGCGTGATGATGTATCGCGCGCTCTTCGACTTCATACAGATGGACGGAGTCGTGGGCGAGCTGACTGTCGCCTTCAACTGGGCCATTAAGGCTTCGCTCGTCATCCTCTTCATCGCCCTCGGTGTGGCCATCCCCAACATCTTCGTGCGCCGCATGATACAACCCAAGCGCAAGATGAAGCTCCTGAAGCTCGTGGAAGAGCGCCACATGCGACATAACGACATGGTGGACCTCAAAAAACTGAAGTCATAAGGCATCTAACCTTGGGGTGAACAAGACAAATGAACATAGACGACATCAAAGACAAGCGCATAGCCGTGCTCCTCTCGGGAGGCGTTGACAGCAGTGTGGTGGTGTACGAACTGGCCCGGCTCGGGCTGCATCCCGACTGTTTCTACATCAAGATAGGCCCCGAGGAGAAGGAGGAGTGGGACTGCAGCTCGGAAGAGGATCTCGAGATGGCCACCGCTGTGGCAGCCAAATATGGTTGCAAGCTACAAGTGGTCGACTGTCACAAGGAATACTGGAACCAGGTGACACGCTACACCATGGAGAAGGTGAAGGCCGGCCTGACGCCCAATCCCGACGTGATGTGCAACAGACTCATCAAGTTTGGCGCATTCGACGAGAAGGCAGGGCACGGCTATGACCTCATCGCCACTGGCCACTATGCCCAGACCGAGTGGATCGACGGACGCAAATGGCTCACCACAAGTCCCGACCCCGTGAAGGACCAGACTGACTTCCTGGCACAGATTCACCAGTGGCAACTCAAGAAGGCCATCTTCCCCATCGGCCATTATCTCAAGCATGAGGTGCGCGACATTGCCGAACGCGAGCACCTGGTGAACGCCAAGCGCAAGGACTCACAGGGCATCTGCTTCCTTGGCAACATTGACTACAACGAATATGTGAGGCGTTACCTCGGCGAGAACACTGGCGATGTCGTCGAGCTGGAGACTGGAAAGAAAATCGGAGAGCACAAGGGGCTGTGGTTTCACACGATAGGACAGCGCAAGGGCTTGGGGCTCGGAGGCGGCCCATGGTTTGTCATCAAGAAGGATGTGGAGCACAACATACTCTACGTCAGCCACGGATATGACCCTCAAGACGCCTACAAGCAGGAGTTTGTGATGCATGGTTTTGACTTCCTCACCGAGGGTGTCACCCAACTGCCCGAGCGTGTCACCTTCAAGATTCGGCACACACCCGACCACCATGCGGCAACAGTAATTCCCGAGGGGGACGGCAGATACCGCATCCTGTCCGACGACAAGATACACGGTGTGGCTCCCGGCCAGTTCTGCGTCATCTATGATGCTGAGCACCACCGGTGCTACGGTTCGGGCGAGATTACCCTATAGCCAACTACGCAAACAAGAAGCGGGCGTATGCGACATTCCTCATTGGAAATCCATCGCATACGCCCGTTTTTTATTTATCATAAGAACATGCCAAGGCTCGCACCCCAATCTGAAAGGTAACCATCCGAAAACAATCGCCTTGCGCATTTTCCAAAACATAGCGACCCTTGCAGTAACCATCCGAAAAAGATCACTTGCCCGCAGTCTTTCGAATTAGCGTTACAGGTCTTTCCGCTTGTCTTTCTTGTTCTTTCAGACCATCAGCCACCGCCTTTTCGGCAGTTTTCTGTCCCCCATTCACTAGGGCCGGTTGCCCTGGTTGTGCTTTCTGCGAGAGAGGCATCTCCACTTCTTTCTGGCAGACATTCTTCTGTACTAATATCGTATCGCATCCCTTAGGCATCGAGTCGTTGCCACAAGACAAGCTGTCTTCCTGCACCCGGCTGAATTCTTCAGCCGCAAGCTTGCGAAATGCTTCCTCTTTTTGTCCGTTCAAGACAGAGTCGCGCTCCGCCAAAGCCAGTTGGGCCTCTTTCTTGAGGCGCTTGTTTTCTTGGTCCTTCATATAGGCGTTCACGATCGGGTCATCGTCGAGCTTGTCCATTTTATCAAACGCCGCCTTCACTTTCTTGAGATGTTTTCGGTCTCGTCGCCCCCTTCGGTCGAGCATATTGGCAAAGTCGAAACTGGCAATGCCTTTAGGAGCCGCTGCCGCCCCTTCCCGAATGGCTTGCCTCAATCCCCCGGCCATGTTATCATTGGCCCGGTTGGAACCGTCCTTTCCCCACACGGTCACCTCACGAAGCGAACTGCCGCTGGGGATGAGGAAGGTGGTGTCTCCCGCCTCTTTGAGCGACAGTTTGGTCATAAGATAGCCCGCCTTGTAGACGCGCAACGTGTCGAAATCCTTGGGAATGTGCACGATGCCACGATAATTGGTGCTGTCACGGTATCCATCCTTGGTGGTAACGACAGCCTTGCGGATAGGGACGCGCGTCTCCATGTCGGCCACCACAAACTTCCGCACAGACCTGTCGGGCACGGGCGCCACGCGCTTCACCTCTTGCGCAAGCAGCATGCAAGAGGGCAAGAAAAGCAGAAACAGACAAACTATTCTCTTCATTGTTGCAAAAGTAACGCTTTCGCTTGTCTCCTTCAGCTAATATTATCATCTTTTATGTTATTTAATCTTAATGGACGGGAAGCCACGACTCCATTAAGATTGACACGTTTGGCATACGGAACAGGATGCTGGCAGAAGCATCATTGGCTGCAGCTTCACGTGCACATCAAGTCCATAACAACCAACACGTTGACACAAGCCTATCGTGGGAGATGGTCGGAAAATTCTTCCCAATGGCCACACAGGTCCACGATGGAAGGGAAGAGCAGATGGGCGCCTTTGCTTGTCAAGGCCTCGTCCGCCAAGGGTCCGCTGTTCACGGCGACGGTGAAACACCCTGCGGCCACGCCGGCCCGAACACCCAAGGGTGCGTTCTCCACGACAATGCCCTCACACGGCTTCATTCCGCCAGCCTTCTGCAGTCCCATCAGATAGGGGTCGGGGTTGGGCTTGCCCCGCTTGACGTCATAAGCCGTCACAATGTGACGCTCGTCGAGAAACTCGCCAAAATCGGTGAGCAGACGTTGTATGAGGGGCCGCTGACCAGATCCGGTCACCACGCCAATCTGCAATCCCGCGTCCTTGATCTTTTGCATTAAGGCCTCCACCCCGTCAAATATCTTGGCCTCGCCCATGCTGTGGAAGATGGAAGTCTTGACGTCGTAAATGCGCTGGGCCTCCTCTGCCGTGATGTCTTCTCCCTTCTGCTTCTTCACAAAGAAGCGTATGGTGTCGATGCCTCGTGCGCCCTCTGTGGCATAAGCGTCAGCAACCGTCATGTTCAGTCCAAACTGGGCCATGGCCTTCTGCCAAGCGATGGCATGATGGGGCATCGAGTCGTAGAGCACGCCGTCCATGTCGAAGAGGACCACGCGAAACGTCCTTTGCCCTTTGGTGCCCTGTGGGTCAGCGCCATCAAAATACTTATCTAAAGCTTCCTGTATCATCCTGTAATTGGCAATGTCAGCAGGACACGTCCGGCCAACACGATTAAGAAAACTCAAGCCGTCACCTCTCGGGGCGACTTGCTTATTTTTCAAGAAGAGCCATTCCCACACTTTCGTTGAGGAATGGCTCTTCATGTCATATGGTAGTGCGCAACGCCAGCCTTTCATCTGCCTGGCGGCACCGCGCCACGACAAGGCTGCTTATTTCTCCTTGGCGAGGCGCTCCTGGATGGCCTTGCTCTCAGCCTCATAGCCAGGCTTGTTGAGCAGGGCGAACATGTTCTTCTTGTATGCCTCCACGCCCGGCTGGTTGAAGGGGTTGACCTCCTGCAGCAGGCCGCTGATGCCACAAGCCTTCTCGAAGAAATAAATGAGCTGGCCAATGTAATACTCGTTGAGCTTGGGGACGCTGACACGGATGTTGGGCACGCCGCCATCCACGTGAGCCAAGCGGGTGCCGAGCTCAGCCATCTTGTTGACCTCGTCTACACGCTTGCCCTCGAGGAAGTTGAGGCCGTCGAGGTTCTCCTCGTCGTGTGGGAAGAGCACTTTCTCGTTGGACTCCTCGACGGAGATGACCGTCTCGAAGATGGTGCGCTCGCCGTCCTGGATCCACTGTCCCATGGAGTGGAGGTCAGTGGTGAAGTCGCACGCCGCAGGGAAGATGCCCTTGCTGTCCTTGCCCTCGCTCTCTCCGTAGAGCTGCTTCCACCACTCGGCGATGAAGTGGAGCTTCGGCTGGTAGTTGGCGACAATCTCTATCTTCTTGCCAGCCTGCGTGTAGAGAGCCTGGCGCACGGCCGCATACTGGGCGCTGATGTTGTCAGCGTAAGCCACGTCGGAGGCCGTAGCCTTCTCCATGTCCTGAGCGCCCTTCACGAGAGCCTTGACGTCAAGGCCAGCCACGGCAATGGGCAGCAAGCCTACCGGCGTGAGGACAGAGAAGCGTCCACCCACATTGTCGGGGATGACGAAGGTCTTGTAGCCCTCCTTGTCAGCGGCAGCGCGGGCAGCCCCCTTGTGAGCGTCGGTGACGGCCACGATGACATCCTTTGCGGCCTCCTTGCCCAGCTGCTCCTCACACTGCCTCTTGAGCAGGCGGAAGGTGAGTGCGGTCTCTGTGGTCGTGCCCGACTTCGAGATGTTGATCACGCCAAACTTCTTGCCCTTGAGGTAGGCTGTGAGCTCGGCGAGGTAGTCCTCTCCAATATTGTTTCCGGCAAACAGGATTGTCGGGTTTTTCTTATCGCCAACGAGCCAAGCGAAACTGTTGCCCAGGGCCTCGATGACGGCGCGTGCGCCCAGGTAGGAACCGCCGATGCCAGCCACGACGACAACCTCGCACTTCTCGCGCAGCGTGTCGGCCACCGCCTGCACACTGTCGAGGAACTCGTCGGTTGTCTCTGAGGGCAAATGGAGCCATCCCAGGAAATCGTTGCCGGGGCAAGTGGCCTTTTCCAATGCCTCTTGAGCCTCTTTCACTTTGGATTCATAGCCCTCAACGGCTCCTGCGTTCAGGAATTGAGCGGCTTTCGTAATGTCTAATTTGATATTTTCCATTGTTATCTGAAACTATCTGTTAATAACTTGATCTCTATTTGAGGGTTGATTCGCTCGTAGAGTATGTTGTATACGGCATCGAGGATGGGCATGTTGACGTGCATGTGCCTATTGATTTCCTTCATGCACTTCGTGCCGTAATAGCCTTCAGCTATCATCTCCATCTCGATCTGCGCCGTCTTGACGGAATATCCCTTTCCTATCATCGTCCCGAAGGTCCTGTTGCGCGAGAAGTTGGAGTATCCCGTCACCAGCAGGTCACCCAGGTAGACGCTGTCGTAGATGGAGCGCCGGATGGGGTGGACGGCCGTCAGGAAGCGGTTCATCTCCTGCACGGCGTTGCTCAAGAGCACCGCCTGGAAGTTGTCGCCATACTTCAGTCCGTTGCAGATGCCTGCCGCGATGGCATAGACATTCTTCAGCACCGACGAGTATTCGATGCCGATGACGTCGCTCGAGGTCTTCGTCTTGATGAACTCGGAAGCCAGCACCTCGGTGAAGGCCTCAGCCTTTTCGAGGTCCTTGCAGCCGACGGTGAGGTAGCTCAGCCGTTCGAGGGCCACCTCCTCAGCATGTGAGGGTCCCCCGATGCACGCCAGGTTCTCCAACGGCACGTCGAAGACCTGGTGGAAATACTCCGAGCAGACGAGGTTCTCATCGGGCACGATGCCCTTGATGGCCGTGACGATGAACTTGTCGCGGATGTTAGTCTTCAGCTTGCGGAGATGGTTCTTGATGTAAGGCGACGGCGTGACAAAGACGAGCGTGTCATACTCCTTGACGATCTTGTTGATGTCAGAGGAAAAGCAGATCTCACCGACGTCAAAATGAGCCGATGTCAAATAGGCTGGGTTGTGGCCCAGTCTCTTGAAGTCCTCTATGCGGTCATCGCGTCGCATGTACCACCCGATGTGGTGTGTGTGGCCCACGATAATCTTGGCAATGGCCGTTGCCCACGACCCACCGCCTATGACCGCTATTTTTCCTACGTTGTACATAAGCCCTAAGACTCTAAGCCCTCCTCCCGATGCAAGGGGGAGGCCAGGCTGTGACACTATGGTGGGGTTCCCTGACAGGGCCCCACCCGCGAAGCTTATTCTCTTGCCGCCGCAGCGTCAATCCACTTCTGGATGTCGTCGAGCGAGGGCTTCTCGTAGCCCAACTTGTATTTCTTGTTGATCTCGCCCAGCTTCTGCTGCAGGCCCTGGGCCTTCTGGCTCCTGATGTCTGATATCAGGTTGAAGCCGGCCTTGCGCAACACGTAGACCCACTCCTCGGGCACGCCGAGCTCCGCCCAGTCCTTGACCGACGTCTGGGGCATCTTGGCCTCGGGCTTCAGCTGCGGGAAGAGCATGACCTCCTGGATGTTCTCCTTGCCCGTCATGAGCATGACGAGGCGGTCGATTCCGATGCCGATGCCGCTGGTGGGGGGCATGCCATACTGCAGGGCGCGCAGGAAGTCGTGGTCGATGATCATGGCCTCGTCGTCGCCCTTGTCGGCGAGCTTCATCTGGTCGACGAAGCGCTGCTCCTGGTCGATGGGGTCGTTGAGCTCGGAGTAGGCGTTGGCCACCTCCTTGCCGTTGACCATCAGCTCGAAGCGCTCGGTCAGGCCGGGCTTGGAGCGGTGCATCTTGGTAAGCGGCGACATCTCCACAGGATAGTCGGTGATGAACGTGGGCTGGATGAACGTGCCCTCGCAGCACTCCCCGAAGATCTCGTCGATGAGCTTGCCCTTTCCGGCCGTCTCGTCCACGGTCTCAATCTTCAGCTTGTTGATGGCGATGTCGCGTATCTCCTCCTCGCTGAGCCCATTGAGATCGTAGCCCGTCTTCTCCTTGATGGCGTCGAGGATGGGCATGCGCTTGAAGGGAGCCTTGTAGCTGATGGTCTTGCCCTGGTACTCCACCTCGTCGGTGCCGTTGACGGCCACGCAGATGGTCTCCAGCAGTTCCTCGGTGAACTTCATCATCCAGTTATAGTCCTTATAGGGCACATAGAGCTCCATGCAGGTAAACTCCGGGTTGTGGAACTTGTCCATACCCTCGTTGCGGAAGTTCTTGCCAATCTCGTACACGCCGTCAAAGCCGCCCACGATGAGCCGCTTGAGGTAGAGCTCCGTGGCGATGCGCATGTACATGTCGACGTCGAGCGCGTTGAAGTGGGTGATGAAGGGGCGCGCTGACGCACCGCCGGGTATGTTTTGGAGGATGGGGGTCTCCACCTCGGTGTATCCGTGCTTGTCAAAGAAGCTGCGCATGGTGCGCAGCACGGTGGCGCGCTTGAGGAACGTGTCCTTCACGCCATCGTTGACGATGAGGTCCACGTAGCGCTGGCGTGCGCGCATCTCCGGGTCGTCAAACTTATCGTAGGCCACCCCGTCCTTGTACTTCACGACGGGCAGCGGCTTCAAGCTCTTGCTCAGCACGGTGAGTTCCTCCACATGCACAGAGATCTCTCCCATCTGCGTGCGGAAGGCATAACCCTTGACGCCGATGGTGTCGCCGATGTCCAGGAGCTTCTTGAATACCTTATTATATAAGTCCTTGTCCTCGCCAGGGCAGAGGTCGTCACGTGAGATATAGAGCTGGACGCGCCCCTTGCCGTCTTGCAACTCGGCAAAGGAGGCCTTGCCCATGATGCGCTTGCCCATCAGTCGGCCAGCAATGGTGACCTCGCGTTTCTCGTCGTCCTTGAAGTTTGCCTTGATGTCCTCACTGGTGGCGTTCACGGGAAACTCGGCGGCGGGATACGGGTCTATGCCCATGGCGCGCAGCTCTTGCAGGCTTTGGCGGCGGCCAATCTCCTGCTCACTTAACTCTAAAATGTTCATAATTTCTTGATAATCGAATATATTCTTACAAAGTGCAAAGTTAATAAAAACAATTGAAACTCCTTCCTTATTTAACAATTAATTGAATGGCGATGACCGCGGCAATACGCACCAGGCAAACCCATGGGCGCTCATTGCGCCACCAAGTGTAGCGGCGACCACTGGAAAAGACACCTGCGGGAAATCACGGAACGCCCCGATCCCCGCTCTATCTTGTAAGAATTGTTCTGAAAAAACAGCCCTCTCTCGACTGGATGAAATAGAAAGCAAAACAGGCCCCGCCGGCATGCGAACACGCCAAAAAACGCCGCCCGCTCCGCGATAAGGGGCATATCGTATCATGATTCGGCACATATCTCACCATGATTCGGCATCAATCGCATGATGATTCGGCACATATCTCACCATGATTCGGCATCTATTGCGAAGCCATCGGGAATGAAAAGAAGCCAAAAATCTCCATAAAACCACAACTATCTATCTATCAACATTTTACAAAAGCCCTCGAAAAATCGCGTATTTGCGGCCAAACGTATGCTTGTTCAAAACGATGGCCTTCCTGGAAGAGCATTTGTCTTATTTTTTCAGCATACGGCAAGAGAAAAAGCTCCCCTGTCACCCGACAAGCAGGACTGTCGGATTACAAAAAACGACGACGCAAAAAGCCTGAACGGCAAAAAACTTTGAAAAAACACCTTAAGGTTTCTAAAAAAATGCTAACTTTGCAAAATTAAAGTTATCCGACATCAAACTGCATGACTTACGCTTGACATTCCCCGGCGGGTTTAAGAAATGAATGAAAGAAGACAACCCACCACAAGGCCTACATGCGGCGGCAATTTCAGACACCACCTTAGGAACAAGCAACTTGCAGAAGAATGACATAGGGGGGCACGAAGATTATAATTTACAAATTCTATAGTTATGTTACATTTAACAAACTTACTCAAACGGAAGTGCGCGCCACCCCATGTGGCATGGCTTTTCGTCGCGTTGCTCGCCCTGTGCTCCAGCATGGGCCTGGCACAGACAGAGGAAAGCCAGACGGAGCGCACAACGACTTGGGAAGGCGAGAGCCCCAAGTTCGACAACGCCTACTACAACGGCGGGAAATACCATTGGGACGGTTTCTGGGACGTGGAAGACAACGTGAAGTTGTATCCGCCAAAGAAAGGCTCCGACGGCGCTTACCATGTGTCCAGGCCCGAACAGCTGGGATACCTGTCGTGGATCATCAACAAGATGAAGAAAGACACCTACGGCGACTACCAGGACTACCTGTCGGCCACCATCGTGCTCGACAACGACATCGACATGGGCGCCCACTACTGGGAGCGCGTGCGGCCCTCGCTGACGTTCACCGGAACCATCGACGGCAATGGGCACGTCATCAGCGGCCTCCACTGCGTCAACGGCCCCAATAAGATGGTGAGCCGCGGCGGCAGCATGTTCGGCACCGCCGGCAACGGCGCCACCTTCAAGAACCTTGTCTTCTACCATTGCTACAGCGAGGGCACCGAGCACACCTCCATCGTCGTTGCCGCTAGCACCGGCAACATCACCTTCGACAATGTGCACCTGGTGAAATGCATGGCCTCGTCGTGCCACTACCTCAAGACTGGCGGCCTCCTGGGTGGCACCTCCGACACGAGGGAAGCAGCCATCAACATCACCAACTGCAGCTCCGACGTGCAGATGGTGGATGTCGGCATGCGCACCGGCGGCTTCTTTGGCCAGCTACAGTCTAACAAGGGACTGCTCTACATGGACAACTGCCTGTCGCGCACCAAGGACAACGGGTATTTCAGCAACAACGCCCACTACTACGACACCCGCCACGCCGGCTTCGGCGGCGGGCTGTTTGGCAACATGGTCTGCGACGTGAACAACAGCGCCGCCTTCACGGGAACGCACGAGGAATACATCCTCAGCTCTGTCGACAATGTGCCCGTGGGCGCCGCCTTCTTCTCCGACCTGGGCCCCAACAGCGGTGACGATGTCACCCTCAGGGCAAACGGCCTGTTCGTGGACAACGCCGGATTCAACGACGCCGCCTTCCAACCATGGCGGTTTGCCATGGGCGCGACAGACGCCAAGAAAAGGCAGGGGGTGAACAACCTCTCGCCAGAAATCAAATCGCTCAACACCACACGCGAGGACATGCTCCTCACCGTGGCGCACCTCAACGACAAGGGCATGCGACTGGGCGTGCGCAAGATTGAAGAGGAGTACTACGCTTGGCCGATTGCCGACTCGGTGGGCAAGGTGGTGACCTACCCCATGGTCGAGACCTGCTACAACGACACGCTCAGCGGCGAGCTGTATTGCTCGGAGGACCTCACCGACGATGCCGTCGTAAAAGACAAGACCGGGCTGAAGCGCGCCTACTTCTCATGCGGCAAGTGGGCGAAATACAAGGTTGTGCCCACAAAAGACTACGATGGCTGGTGGGTGATCGACGACACCACGCCCACCATGACCAACAAGAAGCGCATCGACGCCTACACGTTCACGGGAACGCCCACAGCGTCGGGCAAGCTCACCTTCGAGCTGAAGGAGACACCCTACTGCTACTGGAGCGAGCGCAAATACTCGGTGTCGCGGCAGACCACCACACTTGCCTGGACCGTCGACAAGACCATCGACATGGACACATGGAAAGACAAGGAAGCGCGCTTCCTCATCTACCGCAACAACGAACTGGTGGACTCGGTGAAGTTCCGCAGTGACAAGGCTTACTCATGGACCGACAAGTCTCCTTTGACCGGCAGCGTGAACCACTACGAGATCAAGGTGAACTGCCCGACGGTGTTCTACACGCCGGCCGACAACGACAGCTATCTCATGTGCGACGTCAACTGCTCAGGCATCGCCGCCATCACGACATCGATCACCGATGCCGCAGGCAGCCTGAAGGTGAACGTCAACGTGCCCAACTCCAAGGCCTTCAACGGCTGCAAGGTGGCGGTG
This sequence comes from bacterium, assembly GCA_963594895.1. GTDB lineage: Bacteria > Bacteroidota > Bacteroidia > Bacteroidales > Bacteroidaceae > Prevotella. The sequence goes on from CAVBFJ010000001.1 coordinate 116,366, forward strand.
CGCAAGTACATGCTCGGCGCTGACAGCACATTCACGCCTCACGACACCACGGCCACCGTGCTCGACGTGAAGACCTTCACCTACAAGCCGGAGGCGGCCGACTCCGCCATCACCCTGACCTTTACCGACGAGACGACGGCGATACCCTGTGTCAAGTGGATCTACGAACCGCAGTGCTACGGCTTCAGCGAAGACAGCGAGGCGGCCGGAAAGACACTGTGGGGCGACATCGTCGAGCTGCTGCCCAGCAAGAACGTCAACATCAAGGCGTTCACGGCATCGAAAGGCGAAAGCACCAGCAAGATCAACCTCGTGTGGAAGACCCAGAAAACACCTACAGCGGCTGTCGTGAAATACGTGCTGAGCCGCAAGCTCTACCAGCGCGGCGAGGACAGGCTGACCGCCGAGACCGACACCAACGACTGGAAAGAGGTCTACACCGTCACCACCAGCAACGCTGAAGTGACCTACACCGACGAGGCGATGCCCGGATACGTCTACAAGTACCGGCTGAAGGCGCACCCCAGCTGCGACGACAGCTATGCCTACAACGTCTACACCTCAGCCACCGACATCGGCTACGCCGCCAGCCGCGGCACCGTCATGGGACGCATCTGCTACAGCGGCAACACGGCCGTGCAGGGCGTGGACGTGCGCCTCTGCTCCGAGGAGGGGCTCTTCAAGCAGAAGGGCGGCTCCTACACCCTCTATTTCGACGGGCAACAGTCCGAACTACCACTGGCCACCGGCATGGGCGAGAAGTTCTGGAACGGCGACTGGACGCTCTCGTTCTTCATGATGCCAGCCAAGCCCGACACACTGGCACGCCTCCTCACCCTGCCCGGACGCTTCGCGCTGAGCTACGACTACGACCGGCTCTATCTTGGCGGCAGCGACGCCTGCCTCACCCTGCCCCAGCCCACCACCTACAACCACGTGTTGCTGCGCCACAACAAGAAGGACGGCACCGTGAGCATAGGCTATGCGGCCGACGACACGCGCAACGACTCGGTGGTCCACTGGACGGCCACCATCTCCGACAAGGCCCTGAAGGCCACCCTGCCGCAAGACTGCAGCTCGATTGCCGACACGCTCCTCTTCGGACGCGGCTACCGCGGCTACCTCGACGAGGTGCGTCTCTGGGACACGCAACTTAGCGACGCCCAAATAGAGAACACCTACAACCGCTACCTCTCGGGCAACGAGGACAACCTTGCCGCCTACTACACCTTCGACTCGGGCGTGGCCGAATACGCCTACGACACGAGCCACCCCAGCGGCAAGTGGAACAACCGACACACCAAGTTCACATCGGTGGGACACCCCGAGGTGACCGACGTCAACACCATCGCCGACGACATACTCACCTACCGTGGCATCACCGACAAGAACGGCGAGTACCAGATTTCGGGCATACCGTTCACCGGCGAGGGCAGCAACTACCAGGTGGTGCCCATGATGGGCACACACAAGTTCTCGCCGGCAAGCACACGCCGCTACGTGAGCCAGCAGAGCCTCACGCACAGCAATGTCGACTTCACCGACGAGAGTTCGTTCGTCGTGCCCATCCAGGCTTACTATGTGTATGGCAACATCCCCGTGGAGGGCTTGACCGTGTCTGTCGACGACGCAGGGCAGACCGATAGCGAGTACCAGCCCATACTGACCGACAAGGACGGAAAAGCCACCATAAACGTGCCCATAGGCCGACACCGCGTGAGCCTTTCGGCATCGAAACACACCATGGCCAACAAGGGCTATGCCTGCTCGGTGGAGGTAACCACCGACAACGGCAAGTGCAAGGTCATCCCCGTGGCGACCGACAACTACATCGACTTCCAAAGCGACCGCACGGCACCCCTCGTGTTCTACGACTCAACGATGGTGCGCGTCGTGGGACGTGTGGCCGGTGGCAAGGACGAGGCGGCCAAGCCCGTAGGCTTCGCCACAGGTCTCGGCAACCTCGGCACCTACAACATCTCGCTGACGCCCACCACAAAAGGCCTGCTCAACAATTCCGGACGCGAGAAACTGCTGATAGAGCCCGACTCCGCAGTGAGCATCAACAGCCAGGCCTATTACTACAAAGACCACGTGATGGTGACGACCGACCCCGCCACCGGCGAATACATTGCCATGTTGCCACCAGTGAACTGGACGGTGGACAGCGTCAAGGCCAAAGCCGACGGAGAGGCCGACATTGACCTCCAGCGATTGGGCAACCTCATGTCGCTGGACGCGACCAACGAGCTTGCAGACACCTTGTGGAACGATGACGCCAACCATGACGCCACGGCGGACGGAACCTACACAACCTTCAAGTACAACACCCGCAAGGACTTCATCAGGTACAACAAGCCGAAACTCACAATCCTCAACATCGATGGGCAGCAAGAAGAAGCCGACTCACTGATGCTGGGCGAACGTCTGATGGCGGTGAGCTATGTGGAGGAAACCTCAAACAAATCGATGTCCGACACCATCAACCTGTGGAAGGCCGACCATCCGCACGACGGCACGAATGAGGCGTATGTGCTCGGACATCCACTCTTCATCAGCAGCAGCAAGTACAAGCTCCGCCTGAAACTCATGGAGACGTATGTGAACCATGACAACCAGACGGAAAGCCTAGTGCCAGTGCGTGGCGCAGAAATCAACATCAGCAACAAGCTGGCCAACGTGATGGCCGAAAAGCTTTCCACCGGCGACTACGTGATTCTCGACTCCTTGACACAGGAAAAGGATTACACCAACGCTGGCATCGTCGACTACCAGTTTGAAGCAGGACTGCCCAACTCGGTCGGAGACTACACGCTCCCGATCACAATAAGCTACACCGTGAACGGAACGTCCGACTCCCACACATTCAACGGATATGTCACTGGAGGATTCACTACCGGAGACGGCAACAACTTCATAACGGCCGGCCCCAATATCGTTACGGGCGTGCTTTGCGACCCACCCGGTACGGGAAGCAGCGCCTACATCAGCGAAGGTAGCTCCATGAAGGCAAGCCTGGTTTTCAGAACAACCAACACAACGTCTATAGGTAAGCACACCAAGTCCGATTCCGGAATCACAGTCTTGGTGAACATGGTTGTTGGTAATTTTTTAAAAAAGTTATCAGGGTCTGCGACAACAGCACTTACTGATAATTCCTTTTCAACAATAATTGGTGGAGTAGGCGGATTCAACCGAGATGTCACATACACGATGAACAGCAAGCTACAGACGGGTTCCGACTTCCTGCATGTTGGCGCTATGGGAGATGTGTATTTCGGAACATCCTACAACATCATATTCTCAAAGTCAAGGTTTGTCAACTTCCAGGAAACAAGCAGCGATGCTGACGCCTCTACGGTGACATCCATGGCCGGACGCAAATATAGCCTGAAGAGCTATGACGCACTGGGAAACTACATGAAGGAAGACGCTAACTTCAATTTCTCCCAATACGACATCATCTACACGCAGATACCTAAGATAAAGAGCATGCGTGCCAGCCTGGTACCCGAATCACACTATGTCGACAAATTGCCCGACACGACAGACCCGTCGTATGGTGAGAAGGACCGCTACACCTACTACGTACTGAAATCAAGCCGTGACAAAGACTTGTGGCTCGACGCAACAGACTATTGCAGCATAGCGCCGACAGACGACAATTTCGACGGCATTGTAACCGATTCTGTGCTCATGTGCAACCAGTGGATAAACAACTGGCAGATGGCCATTGCCGCAACGGAGAAGAAGAAATACGAAATGTTCAGGGACAAGACCAAGAAACACTACTCAAAGGCTTTGGAAACCTATGTGGACTTTGATTATGGTTATCTTGGAAACGTGACTTATGACGCTGGAGGGGCTCCGCTTTCTAACAGCTTCTCTGTTTCAGATGCCTACATGATCACATTAGGTGCGGACGCTGGCTATAATTTCAAGTATACTACGGGAGCCAAAATCAAAGGCAATATAGGAATTGCCAGTCACGAGTACGAAATTGCTGGTACTTTAGAGACAAAGACAATTGTAAGCACTACAAACAACGACACGGAGAGCAAGAGCGTGACCGTGGGATACAACATCGCTGATTCGAATGTAGGCGACGAATTCTCTGTCGACATCTATCTGGACGGCGAGGAAAAGAAGCTTGAAAGTGGCGCCAGGCATGTCTTCGTGCCAGGATCCTACCTGTTCTGCACCACAGCCGGACAGAGCCGTTTCCCGTGGGAAAAACCACAGAAGTCACTTTTCTTCAAAGACGGGAAAAAGGTGACAGACGGGCAAGCGGGAGTAACCTACTACACAGGCAATTCTGTGACTCTCGACGGAGGTACCGAAAGCCTCGACAAACCGTCGATACACTTCAGCCAGCGCGAGCTCAACAATGTGCCCAGCGGCACCGCGGCTACCGTGAAGATGACCGTGGCCAACACCAGCAACGCCTATGTCAAGAGCATCGACTTCCCGTATCATCTCTGGGACAAGAACGCTGACAACAAAGGCATCATGGCACGCATCGACGGCAAGCCTATCAACGGATACGACTTCATCTTGCCACCGGGCGAGACCATCGAGCGCACGATAACCTTCGAGCAGACCGACCCCAACGTGCTCGACTACGAAGACCTGGTCTACCAGCTCAGGTATCTCGAAAGCGCATACGACACCATCAGCATCCACTTCAGGCCTATGGCGCCGAAGATCACGATGAAGAGCAACGACGGCCTCAAGGTCAACGGCAACGCGGCCCCGAAGGTGAAGATGACCATCGAAGGCTACGACACCAACTACAGCCGCTTTGCCGGCGTGAGACTGCAGTACCGCAAGAAAGACGCTCACGAAGACTGGCACACGCAGACCACTCTGCTCAACGACTCGGCCCTCTACGTGGGAGCATACGGCCAGTTGCCCGAAACATGGGGCAAGCTCGCCAAGGACAAGGACTTCATGACGTTTGACATGAGCGACCTCGCCGACGGAGACTATGAGGTGCGCGCGCAGACCTTCACCATCCTCGGCAACGAAGAGCTCAACGACTACAGCGAGGTGATCGACATACTCAAGGACACGAGCAAACCCGAGCTCTTCGGGCTGCCCAAACCCTTGAGCGGCTTCTACACGCCCAACGACGAGATAAGCCTCACCTTCACAGAAGCCATCGACGCCGACAAGGCAAGCGACGCCAACTTCACCGTCACGGCCGCCGTCAACGACGCTCCCGTGAACCACAAGACGGGCCTCTACTTCGACGGCAACGCGCCGGCACACACCACAAGCCGCGTGAACATCATGGGGCAGTCGTGCCAACTCGCCATGTGGTACAAGCCCGAACTGAACAAGCGCAGCTGCCTGCTCAGCCAGGACATCGTCGACAACAACGGCAAGAAGACGCCCTTGAAGATATGGTACAACGCCGACGCCACCATGTCGGTGGAGGCGTTTGGAAACACCTACACGTCAGAAAAGATGGCAGGGGCCGACGGCGTGCCCGACAAGGACTGGATGTACCTCATCTTCCAGTTCGACCGCGAGAACGCCAAGCTCACGCTCTACAACGGCTTCGGCACATGCGACGTGAAGCAGAGCAAGTTCATCGACGAGCAGCTTGACGACGCGTTGCTGCTCTCCGACGATGAGGCCAGCGTGAACCTCTACGTGGGCGGTTCGGCCGACGGCGACAACTGCTTCGCCGCCACCGAAGGCCTCGTGATCTACGACGGACTGGTGAGCGTGGCAAAAGCGTACAGCGACAAGGACAACAAGCACACCGACAACCTGCGAGGCATAGCGGCCTACTGGCCGATGGACGAGGGCTACGAGACGAGAGCGGCCGACAAGGTGCGCTCACGCGACCTCACCCTCTCGGGCCTCTACGACTGGTATGTGCCTTACGACAACTACGCCCTGCACCTCAACGGTAAAGACCAGTGCGTCATCATCAACACCGAGAAGGCGGGCATCGGCAAGGACGACGACTATGTGCTCGAGATGCTCTTCCGCACGGCAGAGGCTAAGCACATGACCATCTTCTCCAACGGATCGGGCAAGGAGGGATCCTACGAGGAACCGTCGGACCTGGAAGACCGCCTCTCGATTGCCATCACAGAGAACGGAGCCGTTGAGCTCAACGTGGCTGGCCACACCAGCGTGATGGCCGGCACCAAGCCCTACAACGACAACAAGTGGCACCACATCTCGTTCAACGTGCACCGCGACGGATACGCCAAACTGTCGGTGGACACCATCGACATCAGCAGCGACAGGCTCATCTCCGGCAAGTCGATAGGCGCCTTCAGCAACTCGCGCATGACCATCGGCGCCCTCCGCTACCGCAACGCCGACGCTGACCAATTCACCACAGAGGACTTCTTCAGCGGTGAAATCGACGAGGTGCGCATATGGAACGCCTACCGCACCGCCACAACCGTCAACAGGAACCTGCTGCGCAGCCTCAACGGCAACGAGGCGGGCCTGGTGGCCTACTATCCGTTCGAACGCTTCGACATCATATCCAACACCAAGGTCACCATCCCATCCATCGAAGACCGCGTCACCGACAAGGAGCACCACGACGCCCTACCCGAGATGATGGGCTTCACGGCCACCGACTCGGCGTCCGTGGCGAAGGAAGCCACGATGAAGACGATATCAGGCCTCAAGCCCAACGACGTGGAAAGCCCCATCGCCATAGAGCCCGTCTTCTCGAAGGAGCAACCGGCCAAGGTCGTGCTGAAGTTCGCCGACAACGTGAAGATGTCGGCACTGCAGGGCTGCATCGTCAACTTCAACGCACACGACCTGCGCGACCAAGCCGGCAACTACATGAAGCAGCCGGTGGCATGGAGCCTCTATGTCGATGCGCGCGACGTGCGATGGGATACCGACAAGCTGTCGATGACACACCAGATCGGACAGTCGGACGGCTACGGCGAATACTTCACGAGCATCAGCAATCGCTCGTCGTCGATGGCCAACTGGAAGATCACCAACGTGCCATCATGGCTCGAGGTGTCGCAGACCAGCGGAACGATGACCCCATCGGGATACCAGAACATTGTGATCCGAAGCAAGGACTCCAACCCGATAGGACAATACACTTGCGTGCTCTATCTCGCGTCCGACAACGGCGTGGAAGACAAGCTCGAGGTGTCGCTCACCGTCACTGGCGAGCGTCCCGACTGGCACGACGAGGTGGGCAACGCCTCCGACGACTGGATGACCGTCATGGCAAGGCTCAAGATCGGCAACCAGTGGAGCACCGACGAGAACAGCCTGGTGGGCGCCTTTGATATCAACGGCGTATGCCACGGAGTGGCCTCGCCCAAGTACGACAAGACCATGGACACCCACTTCGTGAACATGGTGGTGAAAGGCAACATGCCCGATTCATGCAAGGACATCTACTTCAAGGTTTGGGACTCGCACACTGGCTTCATCTACACGAAGACCTATGTCACCGAAGCCACCAGCCGCGCAGACCACCTGCCGTTCATACAAGGCAAGATCTGCGGCACCTTCGGGCAGCCTTGCACCATTGAGACGTCGGACGAAGTGCAGCAAGTGGTATCGCTCAGGGAGGGATGGAACTGGGTGTCCAACTGGATATCACCCACCACGGACAACATCAACGAGATGTTCCACCTCGGAGAGGGTGTCGTGACCGCCATCAAGCGGCGCACCGAAAACGGGACGAACACCAAGTTCAACCCAGCCGAGAGCTACCACATCTATGCCGTGAAAGACACCGACATCGTACTGGAAGGCTCCATCATACGGCCCGACACCGTGACCATTGAGTTTGTGAAGCCCACTGACGCGAGCAAGGGAACGTGGTCATGGATAAGCTATCCCGAAAGCACGGTGATGACACTCGACGAGGCATTCGCCGACTTCAAGCCCACTGTGAACGAGGTGGTGAAGAGCCAGAGCGGAATGTCCATGTACAATGGCACCACATGGTCGGGACACATCACGCATCTCACGCCCGGCGAGGGGTACCTCTACCATCACCTGGGATCCGGCGAAAAGTGGCACTATCCCGTGAAGCGCGTCATCACATCAGCGAAAACTGGCAGCAAGCACATGGCCGCACAGGCCTTGTCGACCCCACAGCGTTTCGCCTGCGACTGGCATCGCTTCAACAGCAACATGGTGATGGCCGCTTCGCTCCACGTCGACGGGCACGCCACGGCCAACTGGCAGGTAGGCGCCTTCATCGACGGCGATTGCCGCGGCTGGGAATCGAGCGACTCGACAGGCAACGTGTATCTCACCATCTCGGGCGACTCTGCCGCCATGGTGACTTACCGCGCTTGCAACACGCTCACCGGTGAGGTGGTGGCCATCTCGCAGAAACACATGTATGGCGTCAACGACATCCTCGGATCGACCACACAGCCTTACCTGCTTGAGGCGGAGACGGCGAAGCATTACAGCATCCCCGATGGGTTGCCTTACCAGTATGAGGACTACACCTACGTCACGGCCTATGTGCTCGACAACAATGACGCTCTCTATGGCCACGACTATGAGCTTGCGGCATTCTTCAACGGAGAGTGCCGGGGCACAGCCACCGCCAAGGGGGGCAGTCCCTGCCCCATCGCCATCTATGGCACCAACGGTGAGACCTACACCTTCAAGTTGTGGGACAAGGTGACGCAACAGGAAACGGAGCTCGTCGGCACGAAACTCTACGATGCGACCACTCCCGTACAGAGCATGACACTCCGCCTGTCTGACGCCACCGGCATCAACGCCACTGAAGGCGAGGGCACCCACCGCTGGACGGACGTGGGCGGCTTCCACTACGGCAAGAAGCCCGCCAAGCGCGGTGTGTACCTCAAGGACAACCAAAAGGTTGTGATACGCAAATGACACCAGTGAGGCGTGACGGCCACTGACCGTCATGCCCCCACCTCCTTACCATACGGGTTCTGTCTACCGGCCATGCTTGCCGGAAGACAGAACCCGTTTTTTGCACCCACACCTATTCAGTGCGCAGCCCTTACGGGGCAACTGGAAATCCATACGGCACGAGCCATCTTGCGGCAGCCATCCCTCCAGGGAACCGCAAGTTCTCGCAAATCCTACCGCAAGTTCTGCATAGAACTGCGGTTTTCGGTTAATGAAGGTTAAAACATAAGACAAGCGCTTGACAGAGCATAGAAAAACATATATCTTTGCAATATCAATATGATATCATCGTAAAGACAATATTCATCCTAAAACAGTTTATTATGGAAACAACGACAACCCCACAAGAGACACGCCCGGCCGCAGCCCGTGGCGAGTGCCTTTTCGAAGGCTACACCCTCAACGGCTTTGTGGCCCTCACCCTTTCGCTTCTGCTCATCCTGGCAGACATCGCTTGGCTGGTCATGGGCATCCTGGCAGAAGACACAACCCCTTGCGTCATCAGTTCGGTCATCCTGCTGTGCCTGCTGATCTGCCTCAAGGGTTTCGTCCAGCAGGAGCCCAACGAGGCCCGCGTCATGATGTTCTTCGGCCAATACAAGGGCACGTTCAAGCGCGTGGGGTTCTATTGGGTCAACCCCTTCATCACCACCAAGCGCCTCTCGCTCCGCTCGCGCAACATCGACGCCGAGCCCATCAAGGTCAACGACAAGCAGGGCAACCCCGTGATGATCGGCCTGGTGCTGGTGTGGCGCCTGAAAGACACCTATAAGGCCATGTTCGAGATTGACTCGCAGACCATGGCGCGCACCACCGCCTCGGTGGGCACCGACGTGAACAGCATCATGAGTGCCTTTGAGAACTTCGTGAAGATCCAGAGCGACGCGGCCCTCCGCCAAGTGGCCGGTCTCTACTCCTATGACAACAATGAGAGCCGGGACGAGGTGACGCTGCGCGGCGGTGGCGACGTGATCAACAAACAACTGGAGGAACGTCTCGACGAGCGCCTCGACATGGCTGGCATCGAGATCGTGGAGGCTCGCATCAACTACCTGGCCTACGCGCCCGAGATTGCCGCCGTGATGCTGCGACGCCAACAGGCCGACGCCATCATCGCCGCCCGCGAGAAGATTGTGGAGGGGGCCGTCAGCATGGTGAAGATGGCGCTCGACAAGCTCTCGGCAGAGCAGGTGGTGGAGCTTGACGACGACAAGAAGGCGTCGATGGTGTCCAACCTCCTTGTGGTGCTCTGTGGCGACGACTCCGCCCAGCCCGTGGTCAACGCCGGCACACTGAACATGTAAAACATGAACATCCCACATGACTAAAGCTACCAAAAGTTTTGTGCTCAGGCTCGACACCGCCACGATGCAGGCGGTGGAGAAATGGGCTGCCGACGAGTTCCGGTCCACCAATGGCCAACTGCAATGGATCATTGCAGACGCCTTGCGCCGCAACCGCCGACTGCCCAAGCGCACCCCACCCTCTCCGCCGGCAGGCGACGCCGCCGAGAGTAGCACCGACACCACCACACAAACACAAACAGAAGCATAACATGAAACAACTCATCCTTGACACCCGCCACATCATACCCACAGGCGACAAGCAACGGCCCGTCGTGGTGCGCCCCACCCTCGCGGGACGCTTGCTCAACTCAGCTTTCGCAGCCGTCCTGGCAATCGTGGCCGTCACGCGCTGGTGCGACAACAGTCTCAGCCACAACTTTCGTTACTACATGACGCTGGGCATTCTGGTTCTGGGCGTGGCATATCTTGTCCACAATGCCGTGTGCGGCGAGCACCCCGAGAACATCCTCGACACCGACGAATATGTCAACCGACAGCAGTATGCGCTCTACATCTGGAAGATGCGGCTGCAGAACGGTTGTCTCAGTCTGCTCTATATCTGCTTCTGCCTCTGCGATGCCATCACATTGTTGGGATACACGGGCCTTGTGTTCCTGGCACTTTTCTTCCTGGTGAAATGGTACTTCTACCAGCAGATCAAGCAAGCCGCCCACCTGACGTCCGACCTTCAGTTGGCACCACGCGTGGAGGTGACGCTGGGAGTCACGCCGCTGGCGCGCAAGCTGGAGGCGGCTTCACTCGCCTCCATGGTCCTGGCCATCGGCGTGGCGTTGTGGGTGGGCCTGTCGAGCCACACGGGCGGGCGCCACGCCACCATGTGGATCTGGAGCGCCTGCCTGGTGTTCTGCGTGGTGGGCGTCACCTTCTCGCTGCGCAAGATGATGCGCCAGCCCATCAGCGTGGCCGACCAGGCGGAGGCCGACGAGGTGATGCGCGACCGCTGGATGGTGCCGCTCGTGGGGCTATGCCTCAACATCTTGTGCACCGTGGCACTCGCCGCAGCCTACCTTCTCATCTGACCGTCCATCGGTGCGATGCCCGCAAGACAGACTATCCCCCTCCTCCGCAGACTTTTGCGGGAGAGGGGGATAGCTTGTCTTGCGGCGGACTGCCGCTGTGTGCATGGCCCAGCCAGGCGCCTATTCCCTGTTGTGGTGGAAGGGGAACCGCAGGCGCGGGGGCGCAAAACTCAAGTGGCGACGCTGATGGTCGCCAGCATTAGGCTTGTCGCCACTGCGGGCCACAATGATGAGGATGACAGCCGTGAGGATGAGCACGATGCCGATGGCAAGGCGCAACGAGAAGCTTTCGGCAAAGACCAGGCAACCGATGAACACCGCCGTGACAGGCTCCAGCGCACCCATGATGGCCGAGGGTGTGCTGCCGATGTTCATGATGGCGATGTTCATGAAGAACAGGCTCATCACCGTGGGCAAGAGTGCCAGCTGTAGGGCACATCCCCACTGGCGCGTGCCGTGGAGCCACAGCAACGGCTCGCCTGACGCCAGCGAGAAGGCAAGGATGGAGAGCAAGCCGCCCAGCACTATCCAGAAGGTGAACTTCACGGGCGAGTAAGTGGTGGCCCACTGGTTCACGGCAATGATGTAGAGGGCGTAGAGCAGCGACGACAACAACACCAGCGACACGCCGACAACCGACAGCGTGGAGCCACCGTCGCCCCTGTAGAGCAGGCCAATGCCCAACGTGGCCAAGGCGATGGACAGCACCGTGGGCCACGTGACGCGCTCATGGAAGAACGCCACCATGAGCACGGCCGTCATGATGGGGTAACTGAAGAGGATGGTCGAGGCTATGCCGGCGTCCATGTAGTGGAAACTGACATAGAGCGAGGTGGACGACATGGCAAACAGGCTACCCAGCACGATAAACCGGATGGCGTGGCCCCACTTCACTCGGAAGCTTTCGCCCCGCAACACCATCCAGACAGCGAAGAAGAGCAGGGCCAGGGCATAGCGGTAGAAAAGCACCGTGCCCGAGTTGACACCATCCTGGTACAAATAGAGCGTGCCCAGCGGATTGGTGCCATAGAAGATGGCAGCCAGCACGCCAGCCACATAACCTTTTACTTTTGAGTTCATAATGTTTGTTTTCTTATGTTTTCTTGTTTCTCAGCGCGAATAAATATGCAGGATGCATCATCCTACCTTTCACATCAATTCTCGTGAATAAAAACTGATGGCAGCAGCGACAAGTTTCCCCATTTTAGCAAAGTTAAGCATTTTCTCGTATATTGGCAAATAAGACTAAGATTTTCTTTCAAAGCATTCCCTTTTAAGCCCCATAGGCTGCCCACAACTATGCTTTTGTAACATCTATTTAAAAAATAGAGCTCCTCGAAAAAAATCAAGGATTATTTTTGGCTTTTCTTTAAAATATATATATATTTGCAACCATTAGTAAGAAAAAAGTCTAAAAACGAGCTTCAAGCAAACTTAGGACTATCAAATAACCTATATTCTCATGAATCGTGTGCCCATATCAGTCGTTATGCCAGTCTACAATGGCGCTAAGCATATCAAGGATTGTTTGGACAGCATATTGCACCAAACTTTTCACGATTTCGAAGTGCTTATTGTGGATGACGGGTCCACGGATGACACGTGCGACATAATCAAGTCGTTCGATGACCAACGCATTCGACTGATACAGAATCGCCACGACTATATCGCCTCCAGCAATTTGTTGTTTGCCAAGGCCAAAGGCAAATATGTCGCCCGCATGGACAGCGATGACATCATGATGCCAGACCGTCTCCGCCTGCAATATGAATACATGGAAGCACATCCCAACGTTGACGCGGTGGGGGCTTGCATCGAATATTTTGGCACATCCCAAGGAATTTACAAGCCGGCACTTGGGAACATTTCGCTTTTTGACTTGATGGACGGCTGCTGCCTTGTGCATCCAACGGCATTCATCAAGAAGTCTTCCATCCAATCACATCACCTTCGTTACCGCAGGAAGTACATCTATGCCGAAGATTACGGACTATGGGCGGAAGCCGCTTACTGCGGACTCATACTAAGGAACCTGGATGCCGTGGTGACGAAATACCAGACAAGTGACAGCCAAATCACCAGCGTGAAGAAGCCGGAGCAACAGATGGCCTCTCGTTCTGTGCGCCGTTGGATTGCATCAAAAATCGTCAACGGCATGGCTGAAGGGTTTCCTTGTTACGCCAAGCGCACCAAAGACAAGGCGTTGACGGCCATCATCCCCTGTTACAATGAGGGCGAAGAACTGGAGAACACTCTAAGAAGCCTTCGCGACACCGTTGGACGGCAAGTGAATGTCATGGTGGTGGACGACTGCTCGTGCGACTCGTTCGACTATGAGAAAATAGCATTAAGACATGATGCGCAATATGTGAGAAACACGAAACGCATGGGCCCTGCCGGCTCCAAGGAAAAAGGTGTTAGGCTGTGCGAGACGGAATACTTTATCATTTTCGACGCCCACATGCGGTTCTACCAGCAGAATTGGCACCATCTCATCGTGGAGGAGCTAAGCAAAAGTCAACGCCTGTTGCTCTGTTGCCAGACAAAGGTGCTCTCCAAGCAAGACGGCGTTGTGCGAGAGAAGGATAGCGCACACGCTTATGGCGCTTACTTGCACATGGGACTCGGCGCGCTCATCCCGTCTGTTCGCTGGAATTGCAATCCTCGCAAGGAGACCCTAAACCAGGGCGCCATCCCTTGCGTGTTAGGGGCTTCTTACGCCTCATCCGTAAGTTACTGGAGGCAGATACGGGGATTGGAGGGATTGGTGGGGTATGGAAGCGAAGAACCTTACTTGAGCATCAAAGTGTGGCTGAGCGGCGGACAATGCAGATTGCTGGACCAAATTGTGGTGGGGCATATTTACAAAGAGAACACTTGCAGCCTCAAGGCCTACAGCACGTATGCTTACAACCACTTGCTCATCTCTGAAACGCTATTCCCCACTTCTCTCCAGTGCAAGGTGAACATGGCTGCGCGACTTCAAAGTGAGCAACATTTCAATCATGCCGTCATGCTCATGGAGGAGAGCAAAGGGGTCATGTCTTCACTAAGACGCTATTACGCCAAGCACTTTGACATGGACAAGGTGGGATGGGTCATGAACATGAACAACATCATCTCCGAAGAAGCGCAAAATCTTTTGGAGGCCGGCTATGGACGAATGGACGACCTGTTGCGCCAGGCCGAATGTGCGGAAAAGAACCTCCACCAGTGTGGATTGCGGAGAGGGTTGACAGGCATCGCCCTCTTGTTTGGCCTACACTACAAGTGCACAGGTGACAAGGCACACCTCGACAGAGCCCGCAACATCCTACATGACATGCAAACCCAAAATGAGCAAGAAGGCTTGCCCCTTTCGTTCGACAATGGTGTCATGGGCATCGGATGGACACTTACCTATCTTGTGGAACAGAACGTTCTGTCCCCCTATGAGGCTAAAACATTTCTGCTTCAAGTTGACAACTGCGTCAACATCATCGACCCGAGTCAAATATGCGATGTGGAAAAGGTTTGCGACTTGGCTTTCTACTGCTACACGCGATTGGGTTGCTGCAAAAGAAAACAAATGGACCATGAGCTCTCCGGTCACCTCATCAATGCGGTGAGGAGAGTTTGCAGAAGTTGGAGGGAGACCTCAGAATACGCAAGACTGAACCATCGCAAGCAATTGGCCATCGACACCATGAGCCTGTACAACAAGACATCCTGGTGCACGCTAGAAACCGACGTAAAGGACATCTACAAACTGCCCTGTTATTTGCCCAAAGACGAAGCGTATTGGGATTTCGGGATGGACGGCTACATAGGCTACGGAATAAACATCTTAACCACAAAACTAAAGTTATCATGAAGTTCAGCAAATACCTGTTTGTGCTAAGAAAAGGCTTCTGCAGCTTGATTTACAGTTGCAGGACAGATGCTGTTTCGGCCATAGATAACCGATTGGCGGATCTTATAGAAAGTGGCCAACTTGATCGCATCGAGCAGAAGCATCCGGAATTCCATGCGTTCTTGAAACGCGAAGGGTTCATTGTGGAAGATGATGTCGATGAGTGCGATGCCATCATTGACACTTGGAAAAAGGAAGAAGACGCCCCCACCCTGTCCATCTTCATCAACCCCACCATGGACTGCAACCTCAGATGCTGGTATTGCTACGAAAAGCATGTACCGGAGTCAATGATGCAACAGGGTGTCGCAGACTCCATCTTGAAATTGGTTAATCGCGAAATAGCCATAAGAAACATCAAGGCGCTCAGCCTCTCGTTTTTCGGGGGAGAGCCTCTGCTGGGCCTTGACACTGTGATAATCCCACTGCTCAAAGCAGTTGACGACATCGCTCGGAAGAATGGCGTGGTCGTACAAGTCAGTCTGGTCACCAATGGGCTCCTGCTTACGGAGAAGAACGTGGCCCGACTTCAATCCTTCTCCGCAGGTAACCAATTGACCTGCCAGGTGACCTTGGACGGCAATGAGTTTTTCCACAACAAGACCAAACGCTTCAGTAATGGCGTGGGAACATACCGCAAGATCCTGCGAAACGTGAAGGATGCGCTGAAGTCTGGTGCCTACATAACCTTGAGATTTAACACAACCACGGAGAACTTGCTCTCCTACGCCGATGTGCTGGATGACTTGGCGGACATTCCTGCGGAGCAAAGAAGCCGCTTGACCATCGACTTCCAGCACATCTGGCAAGACGATGGCGAAGACACCATGACATATACGGATCGGCAAGAAAAGCTCCGCGAGCGGTTTGTGGACAAAGGATTCACGGTAAACGAGCTGAAGCACATAGACAACAGCCGTTGTTATGCCGATCGGAAGAACCACTACACCATCAACTATAATGGTGACGTGTTCAAGTGTACTGCTCGAAATTTTTCATCCGACAATAGAGAGGGGGTGTTAACCACAGAAGGAGAAGTAACCTGGAACGCTAAAAACAAGAAGCGTGAAGCGCTCAAGTATGGCAACGACTCTTGTCATCGATGCAAGATATTTCCGATTTGTCATGGCGGATGCAGCCAGTTCAAGATGGAGTCAATGGCCATCAGCGATTGCATCCGAGGCTACAGCCAAAAAGACAAAGAGAAGATTGTGAATGACAGAGTGGATTACATCATTTCTAATCAAATTAAAAATTAATCTTCATGAACAATTTAAAGAACCTGGAGGCCTTGTTGGCCAAACAAGGTTTCGTTCCCTTGGAGGAGACAAAGGAGGGATTGCTCAGAGGTGGATTCGCTGCCTTGACGCAAGCACTCCTTAACAATTGCAAGTGCGACACACTTACGAACAATTGCACCTGTGACAGCAACAATTGCGGTTGCCCTCCCCAAAAGCCAAACAATTGTATCTGCAACAGTAATAACTGCGACTGCTTTAAAACAACCGCTGTTCCCACTGCTGCCCCAACAACTTTGGCTCCGCCTAAGCAGCCCGCACCAGGCATGGGCTTCGTATTTGGATTTTAACTAACATCACTTAACCTGTTGCGCCTTGGTCACCCAAGGTCAAGGCGCAACATTAATAAACCACGTAGTATGAGACGACTTTTCTTGCTCTTGTTTGTCTTTACGTCCTCTTTGGCTTTTGCGCAAAAATACCATATAGATGGTTTCATCAAAGATTCATTCACCAAAGAAAACCTTGACTCCGTGAATGTTACACTCATGAGTATGGACAGCACGGTGGTGGAGACCTTCCGAGGAGAACCTTATGGTTGGTGGCAGGTGTATCGTGACATCAAGGCCCCAGGCAAATACATCATGAAATTTGAGAAAGAAGGCTACTATCCCGCCTACAAGAATGTGAACTTCAAATACACGAAGTATCGGCATACAGGCGACTCCTTTGGCGAGATACTGATGCACAAGATCCGCATGAAGAAGGAAGTGACGCTGAAGGAAGTGGTCGTGACGGCAACGAAAGTGAAGATGGTGATGCGCGGCGACACAATCGTCTATGACGCCGACGCTTTCCAGCTGAGCTCCGGCTCGATGCTCGACAAGCTGATCCGTCTTCTCCCCGGCGCCCAGCTTGAGCCTGGCGGCGAGATCTACATCAACGGACAAAAAGTGCAAAGCCTGCTCGTCAATGGAGAGGATTTCTTCAACGGTGACCCCAAGGTCGCGTTGGACAACCTCCCCCACTATATGGTTGACAAAATCAAGGTGTACCGCAAGATGGACGAGCGCCTGATGGTCACCTCTGACTTGCACACACTGCGCAAAGACCAGCTGCCTCTGGTGCTCGACGTCAACCTGAAGAAGGAATACACCTCCTCATGGGTGGGCAACGCCACGGTGGGCTACGGCACCGACCACCACCATGAGGCGCGCCTGTTCACCATGCGCTACACCCCCAACTCACACATCGCCCTGGTAGGCAACAGCAACGACGTGCGCGGCGACAGCTACTACAGCTCAGACGGCAACTGGCAGGATCCTTACGGCAACCAAGGCGAGATAACGACCCATGAGGTGAAAATCGACGGAATGCTGCGCGACGAAGACAAGAAGTGGAAACTGTCGGACCAACTCTCGCTGAAGGCGCAGGAACGCGGATACTTCACCAAGACGTCGACCACCATGTTCCTGGGCGACAACGTGTACAGCCGTAAGCTCTTCAACAGCACCAACAAGAACATCAAGGTAGCCTTCAGCGGCACCAATAGCTACACGCCTTCCCAGCAGTTCACCCTCGACTTCAAGCCGAAGGTCAGCTATTACCATTACGACAACCGCTACACAAACGTGACGGCTGACTTCAACCGACAACTGACCGAACACTACATGGGCGAGGCCCTCGACAGCCTGTTTGGCGGCAACTTGGAGAGCGAATACCGCAAAATCCTCATCAGCTCACTGAAGAGCAGGTATTACGGCAAGGGCGACGAACTGACCACGGAAGGCACAATGAGCTCTTCCTGTCGGCTCAGGGGCGACCGGCTGAGCTGGTCGCTGTCGGGCTATTACAACAACAAGAAGAACCGCAGCCTGAACGACTACGAGCGCGTGGAGAACGCCAATGACATGACCAGATTCTCGGACAGTCCCCAACGCAACTACCGCTACGAAGGCAATATTGAATACGACTATTTGCTTGACTTCCCCACAGTCAAGCTAACCATCTCGCCTCAATACTGCTTCAAGCAGTCGTATGCCTCCGACAGCCGCTGGTACCACATCCTTGACGGGACAGAAGCCTCAGCATGGGGCCTTGACCAACTGTATTCCAATCGCGACTCCATCTCACGACACATTGACTACTCCAACAGTTATCGCTCGCAGACATGGAACAAGACCAACACCCTGGGACTTGACTTTTCTATCTTCTTCAAGCGTGAAGACTACAAGAACATCACCCTGACCCCCACCATACAGTTCCGCAACGTGTACGACCGCATCAGCTATGCGCGCGCCCAGACAGACACCACCATCCGCAGGTCGCGTTGGTTGGTTGACCCATCAGTCGCCTTGCGCATCGACGCCAATACGGGCAATGGCTTGGAATATCACTGGCGTCTCAACTACAAGCTGCAAAACCAGCTCCCCTCGTTGCTCTACGCCGTAAACTACCGCGACGACGCGACGCCCCTGCTCGTGCGCGAGAGTGGCTACAACCTACCCAACGCACACCAACACACCGCATCGTTCAGTTACCAGCGCAACCTGTACAAATCCCAGCACTTCTTCTACACCTCGATTACCTATAGGTTGTGGCAGAACATGTTGTGCCAGTCGATGCGCTACGATGTCAACACAGGTGTCACGACTTATCGCCCCGACGTCATTGCGGGCAACTGGGAGCTCGATGGACAAGTCCGCTACCAGATGCCGCTCGACAAGAATCGCAAGGCGTGGAAGTTGACCACACAAACCAACCTCAACTACCACAATTACCGCGACTATCTCAACACCGCAAGTGCAACCACCTCCATGGTGAGCTCGGTCAGGAGGTTCCAGGCTACAGAGCGATTACAACTGGGCTATTACCGCAACTTCTATTCGCTTACCATCTCGGCCAACGTGATCTACAACCACTCTGAGAGCAACCGCTTCGCCACGCTCAACGCCTTCGACTTCAACTACGGCGTCAACTACGGCATGCCCCTGATATGGGGCGTAGACTTCTATACGACCCTGAAGATGTACAGTCGCAGGGGCTATTCAGACGACAAGTACAACACCGACCAGTTTATCGTCAACTTCAAGTTGGGCAAGAACATCTTCAAGGGCAAGGCGCGCCTGAGCTTCGAGGTGTTCGACCTGCTGAACAAGATGTCAAACTACAGCTACAACATCAATGCGCAGATGCAGCAGGAGACCTACACCACCCTGCTCCGCCGCTACGCCATGCTGAGCCTGACATATCGCTTCAGCCAAAAGAAGAAACACACCAAGTAACACAAAATCCGACCTTCGCCTGCCACACATTGTGACAGGCGAAGGTCTTCCAAGGCATGAAAGGAAAGGTGATCTTCACACGCCAGTTTGACCAAATGGACTGCGGGCCGGCCTGCATCAGGATGGTGGCGTCGGCCCATGGCCGCGACTACCCCTTGAGCTATCTGCGCACGCTGAGCCACCTGACCCGCGAGGGCGTGAGCGTGGCGGGCATCCGCGACGCCCTGAAGGTCATAGGCATGGAGAGCGTCTCCTTTGAGCTGCCGCTGGAACAGTTGCATACCAATTGCCCCTTGCCTGCCATTCTCCATTGGGAACAAAACCATTTCGTGGTGCTCTACGGAGTCAGCAAAGGGCGCTTCAGCGGAAAATGGAAGTACCACGTGGCCAATCCCGCCTTTGGCAAGCAGACGCTGAATGAGGATGACTTTGCCAGGCACTGGCTGAACGGCGACAAGGGCATCGTCGTGGCCTGTGAGCCCACAGGTGACTTCTATACCAAGGCCGATGTCAAGGAGCGGCACAGCCTGCTGCGCTTCGCACACAAGTTTGTGTGGCCCTACCGCTGGGAGATGTCACAGACAGCCTTGGGCATGCTCTTTGGCATCGTGCTGTCGCTGGTCACACCCTTCCTGACCCAAGCCATGGTGGACGAGGGAATCAACCTCCGCAACATGGGGGTGATCGTCAACATCATGATCGCACAGGTGTTCCTTTTCCTGGGCACGTTTCTCATGAGCATGATTGGCAGTTGGGTGAGCCTCTACATGGGCACGCGCATCAACATCAACGTGCTGGAAAGCTATCTCCGCAAACTGCTCAGCCTGCCCATGACGTTCTTCGACACAAAGAGCGTCGGCGACTACCAACAACGGTTGGGCGACAACGGACGGCTGCAAGGCTTTGTCACCTACAACACCCTGCAGACCTTCTTCTCGCTGCTCTCCGTCCCCGTGCTCATGGTGGTGATCGGCTATTACAGCATGCGGATACTCCTGGTGTACCTGCTTTTCACCGCTACCTGCACACTGTGGATGATGTATTTCTTCCGGCGTCGCAAGGCGCTCGATTACGAACGCTTCAAGCTGAACGCGCACAACCAAAACAAGATGTACGAACTCATGTCGGGCATCACCGACATCAAGGTAAACTCCTTTGAGGCCTACAAGCTCAACGAGTGGCACGAGTTGCAGGAACGCCTGTACAGGATGTCGCAAAAGAGCCTGCGGCTGAACCAGATACAGAATGCCGGATACACGCTCGTGGGGCAGTTGCGCAACATCATCATCACATTTTGGATAGCCTCGGAGGTGGTCAACGGCAACCTTACCCTCGGCATGATGATGAGCATATCGAGCATCATCGGGCAAATCAACAGTCCGTTGTCGCAACTCATCAGTTTCCTGCAACAGTACCAGGATGCCAAGATCAGCCTGGAAAGGTCGGAGGAAGTGCACCTGTGCAGCCCAGAGGACCATAGCGGCATGGAAGACCTGGATGCGCAGGCGCCCCAGGACATCGCCTTGGACCACGTGTCCTTCTCCTATACGGGCAGCATCGGCGAGAAAGCGCTTGACGACCTCAGCTTCATCATTCCCGCCGGGAAGACGACGGCCATCGTGGGCGAGAGCGGCAGTGGCAAGACCACGCTGATGAAGCTGCTGCTGAAATTCTACAGGCCCACGGCGGGACACATCACCATGGGCGGCCACGACCTGGAGGACATCAGCGCAAGCTCCGTGAGGGCAGCATCGGGAGTGGTGATGCAAGAAAACCACATCTTCTCCGACACACTGAAGGGCAACATCGTGCTGGGCAGCGAGCCCGATGACCACAAGGTGGACGAGGCCATGGACGCCGCCTGCCTGCGGCAGTTTGTTGACGACCATCCACTGGGCTTGCAGACAAAGCTCGGCAGCGATGGCATGGGCGTCAGCGGAGGGGAGAAACAGCGCATCATGATCGCAAGGGCCATCTACAAGCGTCCCGCGTACATCATGCTCGACGAGGCGACCAGCTCGCTTGACGCGGAGACCGAGCGGAAGATTACGGAGAACCTCGGCGCACTGCGCAAGGGGCGCACCTTGCTTGTCATCGCTCACCGCCTGTCCACCGTGAAGAACGCTGACAACATCATCGTGCTCCGCCACGGGAAGGTGGTGGAGCAGGGCAACCACCAACAACTGGTGGCGAAGCGCGGATATTATTATGAACTGGTCAGAAACCAACTGGAACTGGAGGAGGCATGAGAGGGGAATGTAACGCCATGAGGCTTTTGCTGAGGTATGGCACCACCATAGTCATTGCGCTCACATTCGTGGGCGTGGGTGTCATGCTGTCGAAAATATCCATCCGAAACAAAGTGCCCATACAGATCGTGCTTGAGCAAGACGGGAGGATCTACGGACATGCCGACCGCCCCGAACTCATAAAGGACTCTTCGGTCATCAGCGTTTACACCGAAGACCATGCCAAACTGGAGTTTTGGCCGATGGGCCATTCTGTTTCCGCGATGGTGGAGCTGCGCCCCAAGGACAGCCTGGCAGTGCGCAGATACTTGGAGCCACGCCGCATCATCACCGCCTACATGTACGACGGCGAGACGCGCCTCATCGAACTGGTGTTCAGAAAATGGAGCAAAAGATAAACAACAACATGAAGGACGCAGTGCTGTTCGTCTCCCACTTGAATGACGACGACACCATGGCGCGTTACTGGCGGCTCCGGAGGGAACTGCCGTCGGACAAGTATGACGTGGTGTGGCTGATGACGGTGAGCGAAGGGGCGGAGGTTGATTGTCCAAGGGATGTGAATATGGTGACCGTTCGTCCCCATGAGATTCGTGCGTTGGGCTATACGCCCATCGCAAGCACGCTTGTTCCAGGCAGTTGCCATTTCCTGCCCTTGCGCTTCTTTCTCGACCACCCAGGCTACGCACACTACTGGAACATCGAGTACGACGTGGCGTTCACAGGCAGTTGGCTTACGTTCCTGCACGACTGCGGCACCCGTCTCCACAGCTATGACCTCCTTGCCAGCCATGTGGAACGGTTTGGGGCCGACAACCACGATTGGACCTGGTGGCATCGCGACAACCACTGCGGCTATCCGCTGGAAGCGTGCCTCAAGGCTTTCCTTCCCATTTGCCGCTTCTCAAATAGTGCTTTGGGATGTCTTGACCGACACTTAAAAGAGGGATACGCCGCACACTCTGAAGTGATGGTGCCCACTTGCCTGCACCACCACGGCTTGAAGATAGGCGACTTCGGAGGAGCCGGACCGTTCACGCCTGATGGCTACCACAACAAATATTACATCAAGGGGACAGGTGTGAACAACGGAACCATGCGGTGGCGGCCAGCTTTCACAAAGGAAGAGACACTAAAATCCGAACTGAAACATGTGTTGTTTCATCCGGTGAAATAAGGGGGGGTAATTTATAGAGCCACCCATAAAGGCTTATTAACCAAGGATTTGTCTTATCCCAAGCTAATAAGCCTCACGGTATTTGTTTTCATCTTTGTCTTGCAGCATCGAGAGGTAACTGCGGTAGCGGCTCTCGGCGATGTAGTGGTCCTCGACCGCCTTGCGCACGGCACATCCCGGCTCATGCGTGTGCGTGCAGTTGCTGAAACGACAGTC
The DNA here is from genome assembly GCA_963594895.1 of bacterium. Taxonomy (GTDB): domain Bacteria; phylum Bacteroidota; class Bacteroidia; order Bacteroidales; family Bacteroidaceae; genus Prevotella. Next base: position 139,724 of record CAVBFJ010000001.1, read on the forward strand.
TGCTGAGAACCGGAAAATTTCCTTGAAATAGCTGCCAATCTCCTCGGGCTCCATGTCAAACGATCCGAAGCCCTTGATGCCCGGTGTGTCGATGATCCAGCCACCGCCGGGCAGGGCCATCATCTCGGAGAAGGTGGTGGTGTGCATGCCCGTGTCGTGTGCGTCGCTGATGTCGGCCACACGAGCGCCGGCTCCGGGGATGAGCAGGTTGAGCAGGGTCGACTTCCCCACTCCACTGTTGCCGCTGAGCAATGTCACGCGCCCACCGAGCAAGTCGCGCAGCGCCTCGGTGCCCTCACCTGTGGCGGCCGACACCTGGCGGCACTCGTAGCCCACGGTCTCATAGAGGTGGACCATCATCTCCTGGTAGCGCTGCTCGTCGGCGTCGAGCAGGTCGCTCTTGTTGAACACCAGCACGACAGGCACCGAGTAAGCCTCGGCCGACGCCAGGAAGCGGTCGATGAAGGTGGTGGCCGTCTCTGGATGGGCCACGGTGACCACCAGGAAAGCCTGGTCGACGTTGGCCGCGATGATGTGGCTCTGCTTGGACAGATTGGTCGAGCGCCGCACGATGTAGTTCCTGCGGTCGTCGATGGCGGTGATGAGTGCCTGGCCCTCGGCGTTGACACTGATTTCCACGCCGTCGCCGACGGCCACGGGGTTGGTGGAGCGTATGCCCTTGAGGCGGAAGTTGCCTTTCACCTTGCTGTCCACCTCACGCCCGTCGTCGGTGAGTACGGTGTACCAGAAACCGGTGTTCTTGATGACTGTGCCGTGCATGGGCTTAGACCGTCATGATCTCTTTCTGCTTCTTGGCCAGTGTGGCGTCGATTTCCTTGATGTACTTGTCGTGGAGCTTCTGCAGCTCGGCCTCGGCGTCCTTGCCCTGGTCCTCTGACAGTCCGTCCTTGGTGGCCTTCTTCAGCTTGTCCTTCACGTCGGCGCGCACGTTGCGCACCTCCACCTTGGTCATCTCGCCGATCTTGTTGCACTGCTTCACCAGTTCCTTGCGGCGCTCCTCGGTGGGTTGCGGCAGTCGCAGGATGACCATCTCGCCATTGTTCTCGGGCGTGATGCCCACACCGCTGTCGAGGATGCCCTTCTCGATGTCCTTGATCTGCTTGCGGTCCCAGGGGCGTATGGTGATGGTTCGGGCGTCGGGTATCGCCACGTTGCCCACCTGGTTGAGGGGCACGCTCTGGCCGTAGGCGTTCACGCGCACGCCGTCGAGGATGGCGGCATTGGCACGGCCGGCGCGGATGCGGGCCAACTCTTCTTCAAGATACTTGGACGCCTTCTGCATGCGAGCCTCAGCGTCCTTCAATGTTTGCTTTACGTCTATCATGTGTTTTCTGATTTATTTTTGTCTGCACAAATTTAGGGATTATTTCCTTACGATGCAACTAATCGGGCAAAAAATTACTTGGTGGGCATCACTTCCGCCACCCGATTGGTGAGGTCGACAAACTGGGCCACGGTGAGCTGCTCGGGCCTGCGGGTCATGATGTCCTGGGCGAAGAAGGCGGCATCGGGCATCGCGTCCTTGCCGAAGAGTGGCCTGAGCGACACGCGCAGCATCTTGCGGCGCTGATTGAAGGCGGTCTTCACCACGCGGCGGAAGAGTGCCTCGTCGCAGCCCAGGTCCTGCACACCGTTGCGCGTCATGCGGATGACAGCGCTCTTGACCTTGGGGGGCGGGTTGAACACACCCTCGTCGACGGTGAAGAGATACTCCACGTCATACCACGCCTGTATCATCACGCTCAGGATGCCATAGGCCTTGTTGCCCGGCTGCGAGGCGATGCGCAGGGCCACCTCGCGCTGGATCATGCCCGTGCAGCAGGGGATGAGGTCCTTGTAGTCGAGCATCTTGAAGAAGATCTGCGAGGAGATGTCATAGGGATAATTGCCCGTCAGCACGAAGCGCCGGCCGCCAAACACCTCGTTGAGGTCCATGCGCAGGAAGTCCTGGCCCAGGATCTTGCCCTCAAGCTTGGGATAGGTGGCGTGGAGGTAGGCCACACTCTCATCGTCGATCTCCACCGCCTTCACCTCGCGGGGCTTCTCCACCAGGTATTGGGTGAGCACGCCCATGCCTGGCCCAATCTCCAGCACGGGTATGTCGGGACAGGCGTCCACGGTGTCAGCTATGCGGCGGGCAATGCCGAGGTCGGTCAGGAAGTGCTGACCCAGGTTTTTCTTTGGCCTTACTTTTTTCATCTTTCTTGTTGTTGGGTTTGGGCGCTTACGCCCTTGTCATAGCGCAAAATTACGAAATTTTATCCGTTCCACCACATGGCGGAGGGCATAAGTGAACGGCCAAGGATAGAAAAAGGATCATGGCAGTCAGAAAATATAGGACAAAAGGTATCGAAAAACAGGCGATTTTTGCCAGCACGAGGTCGGTTGGCCGCAAATACGCCCTATTTTTAGGGTTTTACATAAACAGCTGAAAGACAACGCATTGCAACTTTCACTCATTGTTTTGTCATTTTTTACGCGCGCAAAACCTGCAAGAAGGTATCGAATCTCACTGCGATTCGTGCCAAATCATGATGAGATTAGGCACAAATCATCGCATGATTTGGCATCAATCTCATCATGATTTGGCATCAATCTCCACCGACAATGGCCCAAAAGTCGCTTTTTCCATGTCGCAACGGTCCAAAAACACCTTTTTCTTCTCCTAGAAGAGTCACCTCTGATGACACGTTTTATTCAGAATATTCTTAACAATTTATCTTCGCCATACATGAGGGGGCTTCCATAAGCCAGGAGACACCCGACAGGCCCTGTGACCCCATGCGGGGAAAGTTTTGCCATCATAAGGGCCTATTCTCATGGATTTGTTGTATCTTTGCAAGGTTAATCCATATGAATGTTCATGGATCAAGAGAAATATCAACTATTAAGCCACATACAAAGTCCGGCCGACCTGCGCCAGTTGAGCATCGGCCAATTGCCTGAGGTTTGCAGGGAATTGCGCAAGGACATCATCGACGAGGTGTCCGTCAACCCCGGCCATTTTGCCTCCAGCCTGGGCGTGGTGGAGATCACCGTCGCCCTGCACTATGTCTTCAACACGCCCGATGACCGCATCGTGTGGGACGTGGGCCACCAGGCCTATGGCCACAAGATGTTGACGGGCCGCCGCGAGCAGTTTGCCACCAACCGCAAGCTGGGTGGCCTGCACCCCTTCCCCACACCCGTCGAGAGCGAATACGACACGTTTGTCTGTGGCCATGCGAGCAACAGCATCTCCGCAGCGCTGGGCATGGCCGTGGCCGCCAAGAAGACCGGCCACGGCAGGCGCCACGTGGTGGCCGTCATCGGCGACGGGGCCATGAGCGGCGGCCTGGCCTTCGAGGGCCTCAACAACGTCAGCTCCACCCCCAACGACCTGCTCATCATCCTCAACGACAACGACATGAGCATCGACCGCGCCGTGGGCGGCATGGAGCAATACCTGCTCAACCTCGACACCAACGCCACCTACAACCGCCTCCGCTTCAAGGCCTCGCAGTGGCTCCACAGCAAGGGCTACCTCAACGACGACCGCCGCAAGGGCATCATCCGCCTCAACAACGCCATCAAGAGCGCCATCAGCCACCAGCAAAACATCTTCGAGGGCATGAACATCCGCTACTTCGGACCGTTCGACGGCCACAATGTGCAGGAAGTGGTGCGCGTGTTGCGGCAACTGAAAGACATGGAAGGCCCCAAGCTGCTCCACCTCCACACCGTCAAGGGCAAGGGGTACGCCCCCGCCGAGAAAGCCGCCACCCTATGGCACGCGCCCGGCAAGTTTGACCCCGAGACGGGCACGCGCCTCGTGGACGACTGCTGCGGGCAACCGCCCAAGTTCCAGGACGTCTTTGGCGACACGCTCCTTGAGCTGGCCGAGCGCAACCCGAAGATTGTGGGCGTGACGCCCGCCATGCCCACCGGCTGCTCGATGATCACGATGATGAGGCAGATGCCCGACCGCGTGTTCGACGTGGGCATCGCCGAGGGGCACGCCGTCACCTTCTCGGGCGGCATGGCCAAGGACGGCCTGCAGCCCTTCTGCAACATCTACAGTTCCTTCGCGCAGCGCGCCTACGACAATGTCATACACGACCTGGCGCTGCTCAACCTGCCCGTGGTGCTCTGCCTCGACCGCGCCGGCATCGTCGGCGAGGACGGCGCCACACACCACGGCGCATTCGACATGGCGGCCCTGCGCCCCATCCCCAACCTCACCATCGCCTCGCCGATGGACGGCAAGGAGCTGCGCCGCCTGATGTTCACCGCCCAGCTGCCCGGCAAGGGCACCTTCGTCATACGCTACCCGCGCGGCCGCTGTGCCGACGCCGACTGGAAGTGCGGATGGGAAGAGATCGCCGTGGGCACCGGCCGACGCCTCCGTGAGGGACGCAACGTGGCAGTGCTCAGCATAGGCCCCGTGGGCTGCGATGTCGAGGCGGCCATCGAGGAGAGCGGCCTTGACGTGGGCCACTACGACTTGCGCTTCCTCAAGCCGCTCGACGAGAACCTGCTCCAGGAGGTGGCCACACGCTACCACACCCTCGTCACCGTGGAAGACGGTGCACGCGAGGGCGGCATGGGGTCTGCGGTGCTCGAGTGGATGAGCGACCACGGCTTCGCGCCCGAGGTGCACAGGCTCGGCATGCCCGACCACTTTGTGGAGCATGGCTCAGTGGACCAACTGAGACTGGTGTGCGGATACGACAAGGATAGCATCAAGAGGACCATTGAGAAGTTGAAGAAGGCATGAAAATCATCATTTGCGGCGCTTACGCCATCGGATCCCACTTGGCCCGGCTGTTGTCGCGCAACCAAGAGGAGATCACCGTCATCGACGACGACGAGGACCGCTTGGCGAAAATCGGGCTCGACTACGACCTGCTGACCGTACAGGGGTCGCCCACGAGCGTGAAGGCCCTGAAAGAGGCCAACACGGGCGCCGCGGACCTCTTCATCGCCGTCATGCCCGACGAAGACTCCAACATCGTGAGTTGCATCATGGCCCACGCCCTCGGCGCCAAGAAGACCGTGGCCCAAGTGGGCGACGCCGAATACTCGGAGGAGGAGATCAAGAGCTTCTACAAGGGACTGGGAGTGGACAAGATCATATACCCCGAAGTGTTGGCCGCGCGCGACATCAACAGCGGACTGAAGATGTCGTGGGTCAGGAGGAGATGGGATGTGCATGAGGGCGCCCTCGTGATGCTCGGCATCAAGTTGCGCGACACCTGCGAAATACTCAACCAGCCCCTCAAGACGCTGTGCGGCCCCAACGACCCCTACCACGTCGTGGCCATCAAGCGCAGCGGGGAGACCATCATACCGGGTGGCAACGACGAACTGAAATGCTTCGACCTGGCCTACTTCATGACCACGCGCCCCTACATACCCTACATCCGAAAGATTGTGGGGAAAGAGAACTACGCTGACGTGAAGAACGTCATGGTCATGGGTGGCGGCGCAACGGCCGTCAGGGCCATACGCACCATGCCCGAATACATGAAGGTGAAAGTCTTCGAGATCGATGAGGACCGGTGCGAGGAGCTCAACCAACTGCTGGGCGAGAAGACGCTGGTCATCAACGGCGACGCGCGCGACATACCGCTTCTCATGGACGAGGGCATCAAGAACACGCAGGCCTTCGTGGCGCTCACCGGCAACGCTGAGACCAACATCCTGGCTTGCCTCACGGCCAAGCGGCTGGGCGTGAGGAAGACCGTGGCCGTCGTCGAGAACATGGACTATGCGAGCATGGCAGAGAGCCTGGACATCGGAACCATCATCAACAAGAAGGCCATAGCGGCAAGCCGCATCTACCAACTCATGCTCGACGCCGACGTGATGAACGTCACGTTCCTCATGCCGGCCAACGCCGACGTGGGCGAGTTTGTGGCCAAAGAGGGCTCGCGGATCACCATGAAACCCGTGAAGGACCTCGGGCTGCCCACAGGCGTGACCATCGGCGGACTGGTGAGAAACGGTGAGGGGATGCTCGTCTCCGGCAACACGAAGATCAACCCCGGAGACATCGTCGTGGTGTTCTGCCACGACGTCAACATGAAACAGATAGAGAAGTTGTTTTGACAGATAGTGAAGGACATAGGACGTGATCAACTTTAAAATCATAAACAAGATCCTGGGGTCGCTCCTCTTCCTGGAGGCCCTGCTGATGGTGGTCTGCCTGGGCGTGGCCTTGGTCTACGGCGAAGATGACATCTTGCCTTTCATGACCTCCATCATCGTCACGGTCTTCTTCGGATTCATATTCAAGTACTTCGGGCGCAATGCGGAGAACCGCCTCTCCCGGCGCGACTCGTTCCTGGTCGTGAGCGTCACCTGGCTGCTGTTCTCGCTCTTCGGCACCATGCCGTTCCTCTTCGGAGGATACATCAACAGTTTCACCGACGCTTTCTTCGAGACCATGTCGGGTTTCACGTCCACAGGCGCCTCGGTCATCAACGATGTCGAGGCGTTGCCGCACGGCATCCTCTTCTGGCGGACGCTCACCCAGTGGGTGGGCGGACTGGGCATCGTGTTCTTCACGATTGCCGTCTTGCCCTCCGTGGTGGGAGGAAGCACCAGGGTCTTCGCGGCCGAGGCCACGGGACCCGTGAAAAACAAGTTGCACCCCAAGCTCTCGATGTGCGCCAAGTGGATATGGCTCGTTTACCTCTTCATCACAGTGGGGTGCGGTGGCTGCTACCTGCTGTTTGGCATGGACTGGTTCCACGCTGTCAACTATGCCATGACCACGGCCTCCACCGGCGGCTTTGCCATCGACAACAAAACGGTGTTTGTCAACATGCCAGGGCTGGAGTACACCACCACGTTCTTCTGCTTCGTGTCGGGCATCAACTTCACGCTACTCTATTACTCGGTCTCCAAGCTTAAGCTCCGCAACCTCTGGAAGAGCACGGAGTTTAAGTTCTATGCTGTATTCACCATCGCCTGCACAGCCATCGTCATGGCGGAGCTCATGGCGCGCAACGGCTACGGCCTGGAGCTGGCGTTCCGATCAGCCCTGTTTCAGGTGGTCTCGTTCATCACCACAACAGGCTACAACAACGACAACACCACGACATGGCATCACGTGACGTGGCTGGTGCTCTGGCTCTGCATGATTGTCGGGGCGTGTGGCGGCAGCACCACGGGCGGACTGAAATGCGCGCGCGTGGTCATGTTGCTCAAGATCGTGAAGAACGAGATGCGCCAGCGCTTGCACCCCAACGCGGTGCTGCCCCTGAAGATAGACGGCAAGAATGTGGGCAACTCACAACGGGTGTCACTCTTGGCATTCACCACGTCATACATGCTCCTGCTGTTTGTCGCCATGGCCATCCTGACGGCGCAAAACGTCGACGCGGCCAACGCCGTCACCGTAGCCATCAGTTGCCTGGCCAACTCGGGACCGTCGCTGACGTTCAGCTCTGTGGCGCAGATCACATGGGGCGACCTGCCCGACTTGTCCAAGTGGGTGTGCTCGGTGATGATGCTGGTGGGACGTCTGGAGATATTCTCGGTGCTGGTCGTTCTCACACCACAGTTCTGGAGAGAAAACTGAGGGTGCGATGGGCACGCGACGCTCTTGCGCAAACCCTATGGCCTACCCCCCAAAAAATGACGGGAAATGGCCAACGCATCATCCAAATAGCTGTTCAAAAAATATAAAAGGAAAGTAACATTTAGGATAATTGACACATATGGGACCATTCAGATTTAAGCCTCTGCTCAAGCAGACACTTTGGGGAGGCGAGAAAATCATGGCATTCAAACATATCAACACACCAATCGGCAATGTAGGTGAGAGCTGGGAAATATCGGGCCTGCATGGCAGCGAGACGGTTGTCAGCGAAGGCGAGTATGCCGGCACGCCGTTGTCTGAGCTGGTCGGCCAGCTGAAGGAACAGCTGGTGGGCAAGGAGAACTATCATCGCTATGGCAACTTTTTCCCATTGCTCATCAAGTTCATTGACGCCCGCGAGCCCCTGTCCATCCAGGTGCACCCCAACGACGAGGTGGCACGCCGCCAAGGACTGGAGAGGGGGAAGACGGAGATGTGGTATGTCATGAAGTCGAACCCCGACGCCTCGCTGATGGCAGGCTTGAACAAGCGCATGACACCCGAAGAGTACAGGCAGATGGTGGCCAACGACACCATCACCGACGCCATCGCCCGTTACCCCGTGAAGGAGGGCGACTGCTTCTTTCTTCCCGCGGGACGCATCCACAGCATCGGGAAGGGCTGCTTCCTGGCCGAAATCCAACAGGCAAGCGATGTCACTTACCGCATCTACGACTTCAAGCGAAAGGACCAGGATGGCAACTACCGCGAGCTGCACACACGGCAAGCGGCCGAAAGCATCGACTATCATGTGGAGTCAACATATCGCACGTTCTATGTCCCGGAGCAGGACAAAGGCGTCACCCTGGTGAGATGCCCTTACTTCCACACCTTTCTCTATGAGCTGACCAAGCCGACCACCATCGACTTGAGCGAGCTCGACAGCTTCGTCATCGTCATCATGGTGAGCGGGCAGGGCACCATCACCGATGCGGACGGGCAGGCCGAGCAGGTGCAGGCAGGCGACGTGCTGCTCTACCCGGCCGTGACACAGGCCCTCAAGGCCGATGGGCCGATGAAGTTTCTGGTCACCTACGCATAGGCTTCCAGACTTTCTGAGGCAGCCGCACCCCGACATCCAAGCGCACCCGACATGCGAAAAGGCGCATCAGACATAGCATCTGATGCGCCTTTTCGCATGATGGGGCATGTTCCCCAGGTAAAAGATTACTCGGCCTTGTCCTTGATGGCTTGCATGACCAAGCCCTCGAGCTCCTCGCAAAGCTCAGGATTGTCACGAAGCAATGACATGGTGGCGTCACGCCCTTGGGCCAACTTGGAGCCGTTGTAGCTAAACCAGCTGCCACTCTTTTGAATGATGTTGTACTCCACGCCAAGGTCCACCAGCTCGCCGACCTTGTTGATGCCACAGCCGAACATGATGTCAAACTCGCACTTGCGGAATGGTGGGGCCACCTTGTTCTTCACCACCTTCACGCGCACATGGTTTCCGATGATGTTGTCGCCATCCTTCAGGCTGGTCACACGGCGGATGTCGAGACGCACACTGGCGTAGAACTTCAGGGCGTTGCCGCCTGTTGTCGTCTCAGGATTGCCAAACATGACGCCAATCTTCTCGCGCAACTGGTTGATGAAGATGCAGCAAGTGTTGGTCTTGGCGATGGTCGACGTGAGCTTGCGGAGCGCCTGGCTCATGAGGCGGGCCTGCAGTCCGACCACGGAGTCGCCCATGCCACCCTCAATCTCCTTCTTCGGTGTGAGGGCGGCCACGGAGTCGACCACCAGGATGTCGACGGCCGACGAGCTGATGAGCTGGTCGGCAATCTGCAGGGCCTGCTCGCCATTGTCGGGCTGCGAAATCCAAAGGTTGTCCACGTCAACGCCCAACTTCTCGGCATAGAAGCGATCGAAGGCATGCTCTGCGTCGATGAAGGCAGCGATGCCGCCTTTCTTTTGGGCTTCTGCGATGGCGTGGATAGCCAGCGTTGTCTTACCCGAAGACTCGGGACCATAAATCTCGATGATACGTCCGCGAGGGTAGCCGCCAACGCCCAGCGCCACGTCCAGGCCGATGGATCCTGTGGAAATCACGTCCACGGCCTCGATGCTCTCATCGCCCATGCGCATGATGGCACCCTTGCCGAAGTCTTTCTCTATCTTGGTCATGGTGGCTTGAAGTGCCTTGAGCTTTGCCTCGCGCTCAGCTTTCTGCTGGGCGGCCTTCTCCGCTGCCAGTTGTTCTTCTGTCTTTGCCATATCGATGGTTGGTTTTAAAGGTTATGTAAAGTCAGTGCTTACAACTCGATGTCCTGGTCGAACACCTCGTGCCAAGGCAGCCCCTGCTCGTTGAGCACTTGCAGGAATGGATCCGGGTCGAAGTCTTCCACGTTCCACACGCCCGGCTTGCTCCACAATCCCTTCAGGAACATCATGGCACCAGCCATGGCCGGCACACCGGTGGTGTAGCTCACACCCTGCATGCCTGTCTCCTCGTAAGCGTCTTGGTGCTTGCAGTTGTTATAGATGTAATAGGTGTGCTCCTTGCCATCCTTCAGTCCGCGGATGCGGCAACCGATGCTGGTCTCGCCATCATAGTTGGCGCCCAGGTCTTGCGGATTGGGCAACACGGCCTTCAGGAACTGCAACGGCACGATGCTCACCTGCACTGTCTTGGTGGGGTCGTCGGCCAGCGGAGCCTCGTAGGTGACGGGGTCGATGCGGCTCATGCCCAAGTTTTGGATGCAATCAAGGTAGGTGAGATACTGTTGTCCGAAGGTCATCCAGAAGCGAGCGCGCTTGATGGTGGGATAGTTCTTCACCAGGCTCTCCAGCTCCTCATGGTGCATGAGATAGCTCTCGCGCCCTCCGATATTGGGATAGTTGAGCTCCTTGTGCACCTCCAGCGGCTCGGTCTCGACCCATTGGCCGCTCTCATAGTAGAGACCCTTCTGCGTGATCTCGCGGATGTTGATCTCGGGGTTGAAGTTGGTGGCGAAAGCCTTGTGGTGGTTTCCCGCGTTGCAGTCCACGATGTCGAGATATTGGATCTCATCGAAGTGGTGCTTGGCGGCATAAGCCGTGTAAGCCTGTGACACGCCCGGGTCGAAGCCGCAACCGAGGATGGCGGTCAAGCCAGCCTTCTCGAAGCGGTCCTTGTAGGCCCACTGCCAACTGTACTCGAAGTGAGCCTCATCCTTAGGCTCATAGTTGGCCGTGTCGAGGTAATGGCATCCGCATGCCAGGCAGGCATCCATGATGGTCAGGTCCTGGTAAGGCAAAGCCAAGTTGATGACCAGCTCGGGCTTATAGTCGTTGAAGAGCGTCTTCAGTTGTTCCACGTCATCGGCGTCCACCTCTGCCGTCTTGATGCTCAGGTCATATCCCTTGTCATAGATGGCCTTGGCCAACCGGTCACACTTTTCCTTGTGATGGCTGGCAATCATCAACTCTGAGAACACGTCCTTGTTTTGGGCGATCTTGAATGCGCACACCGTGGCCACGCCACCTGCGCCAATCATTAATACTTTATGCATTGTCTGGTTTGTGATTTTCAAGTTTGTTATGTTGTTTGTTAGCGGGGCCATGGCCCATGTCCTATGCGCTCACCTGATCTCGTCGCCGCGGATGCCCAGGGCGCTCATGAGCGAGTAGCCCAGGATCTCCTGCCTGAAGTTGCCGCCCTCCATGGGCTGCATGGCAAAAAGCGTGATGCGCTGGTCGTTGTCCACATGGCGCAAGGCATGGCGCAACTGGTCGTAGAGGTCGCCCTCTTCGCCGTTGGGGATGACCATGAGACGCTTCACCTCCTCATGCTCGGTCACTGTCCTCACCGTGTCGAGGATGTAATCATCCTTGCTGACCACATCGCCCACAGCATAGGCGTTGACCAGGAATTCGCCCAAAGAGGGGTCGTTGAAGGCTTTTGCGTCCAGCTCGTCGGCATAGTGGGCCGGCACGAAGTTGTCGAGCCTCACCTTTCCCTTGTCGTGCACGAGCACCACCTGAGTCTCGTGTTTCACACCTTCCTTGGCGCGCAACCCGCCGTCGAGGGCCACATTGATGGCCCATCGGCTCAAGTCGGCCGGCGCTATGCGGCGGTTGAGCATGCGTTCAAACTGCACGCTGAGCTGGAAAGCCACGTAGTCGATGTAATCGGCGTCGGCGATGATGATGTTCTCGCTGAGACGGATATGACTGGTGTCTTGTGCGTTCATGTTGGATGTCATGATGCTTGGCGTTGGCTCAAGGGGTTAGAGGTTGGCCAGTTCTATCAGCTTGTCCACGGCGGCGCTGACACCATCTGCGTTCTTGCCGCCGGCCTGTGCGTAGTGGGGCTGGCCGCCGCCACCACCCTGGATGAGCTTGGCCGCCTCGCGGATCATCTTGCCGGCGTTGAGCCCGTGGTCTTTCACCATGTCTTCAGACAACATGACGGAGAGGGAGGGACGCCCCTCGTGGACAGTGCCCAACACGCAGACCAGGTTGCCGTCAATCTTCTCGCGCACCTTGAAGGCGATATCCTTGGCCGACGCGGGGTCGACGGGCAGCACTGCCTTGACCACCGTGGTGCCATTGACGTCGGTGGTGTTATCGAGGAGCTTCTTGACGGTGCGCTCCACTGCCTGTTGGCGGAAGGCCTCAATGCTCTTCTTCATCGATGAGTTTTCTTCAATATACTTGGCGATGGTGGTTTTCAGGTCCTTGGCGTTGTTGAACAGTGCCTTGATGGCCTTGAGCGTGTCTTCCACCTCATACATGGTCTCCTCACACTGGTCACCCGTCAGGGCCTCGATGCGCCTGACACCGGCAGCCACACTGCTCTCGCCGATAATCTTGAAGAAACCGATGCGGCCGGTGCTTGTGGCGTGTATGCCACCACAGAACTCAGCGGAAGGGCCAAAGCGCACCACGCGCACCTTGTCGCCATACTTCTCGCCGAAAAGGGCGATGGCGCCCAGCTCCTTGGCTTCCTCGATGGGCACGTCGCGATGCTCATCGAGCGGATAGTCGGTGCGGATCATCTTGTTGACAAGGCGCTCCACTTGGCGCAGCTCCTCATCGGTGACCTTCTGGAAGTGCGAGAAGTCGAAGCGCAAGGTGGTGGGACTGACAAAGGAGCCCTTCTGCTCGACGTGGTTGCCAAGCACCTGCTTGAGCGCATAGTCGAGCAGGTGGGTTGCCGTGTGGTTGGCGGCCGATGCGTTGCGCTTGTCAGTGTCCACGCAAGCCATGAAGTCGGCCTCTGGGTTTTGGGGCAGGCGCTTGATGATATGGACGCTCTGGTTGTTCTCACGCTTGGTGTCCGTCACCTCGATGGTCTCATCTTCCGACACCAGGGCGCCTTGGTCGCCCACCTGGCCGCCCATCTCTCCATAGAAGGGAGTGTGGTCGAGCACCACCTCGTAGAACGTGCTCTTCTTCTGTGTGACCTTGCGGTAGCGCAGGATGTGGCACTCATGCTCCGTGTAGTCGTATCCCACGAACTCCTGCTCACCCTTTCTCAGCTCAACCCAGTCGCCATTCTCCACGGCAGCTGCGTTGCGGGCGCGGTCCTTCTGCTTGGCCATCTCGCGGTTGAAGCCCTCCTCGTCGACGGCGAAGCCGTTCTCGCAGCAAATCAGCTCTGTGAGGTCGAGAGGGAAGCCATAGGTGTCGAAGAGGCGGAATGCCTTCTCGCCATCAAGCTGTGTCTTGTCGGAAGCCTTCATCTCTTCCATGTCGCCGTTGAGAAGTTGGATGCCCTTCTCGAGGGTGCGCAGGAAGCTGTCTTCCTCCTCCTTGATCACACGGCTGATGAGCTCCTGTTGTGCGGGCAGCTCCGGATAGGCGCCCCCCATCTCGTGCACCAACACGGGCACAAGCTTGTACATGAATGGAGCCTTTTGGTCGAGGAACGTATAGGCGTAGCGTACGGCGCGGCGCAAGATGCGCCGGATGACGTAGCCGGCCTTGGCATTGCTGGGCAACTGTCCGTCGGCGATGGAGAATGCCACGGCGCGCAGGTGGTCGGCCACCACACGGATGGCGATGTCCACCTTCTCTTCGTTGTTGACGCCCTCACCGTTGGCGCCCTCGGGGAAGGTGTGGCTGTACTTCTTGCCCGAGAGGGCCTCTATCTCAGAGATGATGGGTGTGAAGATGTCGGTGTCATAGTTGGAACTCTTGCCCTGCATGAGGCGCACGAGGCGCTCGAAGCCCATGCCCGTGTCGATGACATGCATCTTCAGTGGTTCCAGGCTACCGTTGGCCTTGCGGTTGAATTGCATGAACACGATGTTCCAGATCTCGATGACCTGGGGATGGTCCTTGTTGACGAGTTCCTCTCCAGGCACCTTGGCCTTCTCCTCTTCAGAGCGAAAGTCGATGTGGATCTCTGAGCAGGGGCCGCAGGGGCCCGTGTCGCCCATCTCCCAGAAGTTGTCGTGCTTGTTGCCGTTGACGATGTGGTTCTTGGGGAAATGCTTGGCCCAATAGCCGGCGGCCTCGTCGTCACGCGTGAGGTTCTCAGCGGCATCGCCCTCAAAGACGGTGACGTAGAGGTCTTTGGGGTCGAGGTGGAGCACGTCCACCAGGTATTCGTAAGCGTAGTCGATGGCGCCCTCCTTGAAGTAGTCGCCAAAGCTCCAGTTGCCCAGCATCTCAAACATGGTGTGGTGGCTCAGCGCAGAGTCACGTCCCACCTCTTCCAGGTCGTTGTGCTTGCCGCTGACGCGCAGGCATTTCTGCGAGTCGGTGCGGCGGCAGGGGTTGGGGTCTTTGGTGCCGAGAATAATGTCTTTCCACTGGTTCATACCAGCATTGGTGAACATCAGCGTAGGGTCGTCCTTGACTACAATGGGAGCCGAAGGAACGATGACGTGTCCTTTTGACTCAAAATACTTCAAGTATGAGTCGCGGATTTCATTAGCTGTCATCATTGTGTGTCTATTTTTTGTTTTTTGTGATGTCTTTTTAATCATTTGCAAATTTAGGCAAAAATCCCGAATTACAGCCCCGTTCACACGAAAAATAGCTGTGTTATTTTGGGCCTGTGGCAAAACCGTGGTTGCTGCAAATCAAACACCAGCGACAAGCGGTCCATGAAGAAAGGCGTGTCGGACGTCCCACGCAATATGGGTCGGGGCCTTTTGGCGCAAATCCTATCATCGGGAGCGGCATCCACCGGGTAGTTTCTGCCATGGCGAAAATATGGAATTGGGAAAAATTCGGCTGGCTTGCGGTCAGTCCATAAAATTATTTGTATCTTTGCAAACCAACTATTTATCCATGCGGCTATGGCATTGAACACGGACAAGAACACGAAGCTTTATTACTCCATCAAGGAGGTGGCGCAACTCATTGGCGTGAGCGAGAGCACGTTGCGCTATTGGGAGACCGAATTCCCAAGCATCCGTCCCCGCACGGTGAGTTCCACCAAGGTGCGCCAGTACACGGAGAAAGACGTGGAACAGCTCCGGGTGATTTACAACCTGCTGAAGGTTAGAGGGTTCAAGATTGCTGCGGCGCGCAAGTACATGCGTGAGAACCGCCAGTCGGCGGACAAGTCGTCGGTGGTGCTCGAGACCTTGACTTGTGTGCGCGCAGAGTTGAAGGCGCTGCGCGACCAGCTCAACGGATTGGTCTGAGCCTTGTCTGGGCAGCGTCCCGTGGCGTCACGAAACGCAAGAGGGCCGTATCAAGCCTCCGATGGGGAGTGCTGATACGGCCCTTTGCTTTATGGCTTGAGGCGCCACATAATCTGCGTTGTGGTGTCACATGATCTGCTGGGCCTCCTGCATGTCGTCGATTTTCTTGAGTGCGTCGAGGATGCCCCTCACCTCCGCACGGTCGTGCACGCGCACCTCTATTTGGCCCTCGAAGATGCCTTGGTCCGCGGTGAACTTCACCTTGTGGATATTGACATCCAACTTCTGCGAGATGACCTCGGCCACATCGTGGAGCATGCCCTTGCGGTCAATGCCGTGCACCTCGATGGTGGCGTCGAAGAAGAGTTGCTTGTGCATCTCCCACTTGGCATCGAGTATGCGGGGGCCAAAGCTGGTCTTGAGCTTGCTGGCCACAGGACATGAGCGCTTGTGGATCTCCACGTGGTGCTTGCTGTCGATAAAGCCGAGGATGTCATCGCCCGGGATGGGGTGGCAGCAAGAAGGGAAGATGTACATGCTGATGGTGTCTTCGCGGATGACGCAGGGCTGCTTCTTGTCAAATCCCTTGCCCACCACGAGCATTCCCTTTCCGGGCGGCACGGTGGGGGGAGCGTCCTTCCCTTTCTTCCCCTTGCCGAGGAAGGGCACAAACTTGCGCCATCCCCCACTGTTCTTGTCCTTTCCGGTCTTGCCCTGCAGAGCGTCGAGGTCCTTGTCGCCAAGGGTTACCGTCTTGTCGCCAAGGGCCTGGAAGAAGTCCTCATGCTTGTTGAAGTTGTGGTAGCCACAGAGCTTGTCGATGTTGCTCACGGAGGTCTCCACGTCGTTGGCCTTCAGCCAAGTGTTGAGGATGTCCTCGCCATTCTTTTGCGCCTCGCGGTTCTCACGGCGCAAGATGGCCTGGATCTTGCCTTTGGCCTTGGCCGTGGAGACGAAGTTGATCCAGTCTGGCTTGACGTGTTGTGAGTTGGAGGTGAGCACTTCCACTTGGTCGCCACTCTTGAGCTTGTGGCTCATGGGCACCAGCTTGTGATTGACCTTGGCTCCTATGCAATGGCTTCCGAGGAAGGTGTGGATCTGGAAGGCGAAGTCGAGCACGGTGCAGTCGGCCGGCATGGTCTTCACCTCACCCTTGGGCGTGAAGACGAAAATCTCCGATGAGAAGAGGTTCATCTTGATGGAGTCGAGGAAGTCCATGGCATCGGGTTGGGGGTCGTCGAGTATCTCCTTGATGGTCCCCAGCCACTTGTTGAGTTCGTCGTCATCCTCCTTGAGGTCGCCCTCCTTGTATTTCCAGTGAGCCGCAAAGCCCTGCTCCGCAAGCTCGTCCATGCGCTCGGAGCGTATCTGCACCTCAATCCACTGTCCATGGTTGCTCATCATGGTGGCGTGCAAGGCCTGGTATCCATTGGCCTTGGGATGGTTCACCCAGTCGCGAAGGCGGTCTGGATGGCTCTTGTATATTTGGTTGAGAGCCACGTAGATGCGGAAGCACTCATTGACCTCATCCTTCTTGTCGTCGGGCGTAAAGACGATTCTCACGGCGAGGATGTCGTAGATTTCGTCGAAGGTGACATGCTTGTTTTGCATCTTGCACCAGATGGAGTATGGGCTCTTGATGCGCGCCTTGATGTGGTAGGAGATGCCCATCTCGGCGAGTTTCTTTCGGATGGGTTCCGTGAAGTCGTCGAAGAGCTTGTCACGTTGTTCCTTGGAGAAGGAGAGCTTGTCCTGTATGGCGGCATACTCCTGTGGGTGCTCATAGCGGAAGCTCAGGTCTTCCAGTTCCGTCTTGATTTTGTTGAGCCCCAGCCTATTGGCTAATGGCGCATAGATGTAAAGCGTCTCGCCCGCAATCTTGTATTGCTTGTTGGGTGGTTGTGAGGCCAAGGTTCGCATGTTGTGCAGGCGGTCGCATATCTTGATGAGGATGACGCGTATGTCGTCGCTCATGGTGAGCAGGAGCTTCTTGAAGTTCTCAGCCTGCGCTGAGGCATGGTCGCCAAAGATGCCCCCACTGATCTTGGTGAGCCCATCCACAATCAGGGCGATCTTGGGTCCGAAGATGTTTTGCAGGTCCTCGACCGTGTAGTCGGTGTCTTCCACGACATCGTGGAGCAGGGCGGCGCAGATGCTCGTCGATCCCAGCCCCATCTCCTCGCATGCTATCTGTGCCACGGCGATGGGGTGCATGATGTAGGGCTCACCTGACAGGCGTCGCACTCCCTTGTGTGCCTGCCTGGCGAAGTTGAACGCCTTGGTGATGATGTCCACCTTCTTGCGGTGCCGCGAATGGAGGTAGGTGTCCAGCAGGCGGTGGAACGCATCGGTGATCATCTTGTCGTCAGCGACCTCGCGCTCTTTGTTTTTCAGCTCTTGATCATCCATGACTATAGTTTTAAAAAGGTGTGAAATGACGATTGGGGTAAGCTCTTGGTGCGGCCGGGAGAGAGACTTGTCGGCAAGGCGCCTTACGCTTATTTCACCTTGATTTTCTTTCCGGCCCGTATGCTGTTTCCCTTGATGCCATTGAGCTTGCGCAATTTGGCCACGCTGGTGTGGTTGCGCTCGGCTATCTCGCTCAAGGTGTCTCCATTCTTGATGGTGACGCTTTTCGACTTGGCAGTGCGCTTCTTGCGCTTGCTGTTTTTCTGCTTGCCGCTTCTACCGCTTCTGCTGGAGCTGCTCTTGCGGGCGACTGTGGGACGTTGCTGCTCTTCGGCCACTGTGACATTGTTGTCGTCGGCGCCGTCAGCTGTCGTGTTGGCGGCCGTGGTGCCGTCATTGTCTGCGCTCTTGGTGTTGGCCGTTGTAGCGTTTCGGTTTTCGATGCGCGCCACCTGGTTGTTGCGCACCACATATGTGGCATTGTCGGAGGGTCCCACCTCCCTGCGCTTGGTGAGATAGCTCTTGGGGTTGAAGGCGTAGACGGAGTCCTCATTGTCGATGAAGGCGTTGACCATGTCAGCCGGCAGGCGCAGGGCCGACGGTTGGCTGCTGCCATTGACGATGTTGCGGCGGTACTGGGGATTGAGGTCTTCCAGTTGGGCGACGTCGATGCCTATGACGTGGGCAATCTGTTCGAAGTGGACGTCACGGTCGAGCATCACGGTGTCGGTCTTGGCGGGGAGGCTGGCGGTGAGCGGGCAGATGTTGTGCTCGCAGTAATAGTTCATGATGTAGTTGGCGGCGATGAAGGCCGGCACATATCCACGTGTCTCCTTGGGAAGCAGGGAATAGATCTTCCAATAGTCTTTCTCGCCTTTCAGCCGGTGGATGGACTTGTTAATCTTCTCAGGCCCACAGTTGTAAGCGGCGATGACCAGGTTCCAATCACCAAAGATCTTGTAGAGGTCGCTCAGGTAGTGTGCGGCAGCGTAAGACGCCTTGATGAGGTCGCATCGCTCATCGACAAGCGAGTTGATGGTCAGTCCATAGCGCTTGGCGGTGGGGAGCATGAACTGCCACAGGCCCATGGCCTTGGCGCGCGACTTGGCCTTGGGGTTGAGCCCCGACTCGATGACGGGCAGATACTTGAGCTCCAGAGGCAGTTCGTAGGCTTCGAGAGCCTCCTCGAAGACCGACATGTAGAAGTTTTGGGCGCCCAGCATATAGGCCACCTTTCGGCGCAGGTCACTGCTGTAGCGGTCGATGAACTTCCGCACGATGTCGTTGTAGGGCATCTCGATGACGGTGGGCAACTGGGCCAGCCTGTCCTTGTAGACCTGCTCGTCGTAGACTGGGTTGACATCGGGCAGGTTGCAGTCGTCGTTGGCCTTGAGATACATCTTGGCGTTGTAGAGGCTCATGAGGCTATCGAGCTCTTGCGTCATGGAGGCGGGCAGCTCGATGTTCTCTTTCTTGCCCTGGTAGTTGGTGACGGTCACCGTCTCCTCCTCATTGATTTGCGCAAAAGAGGGTGTGGCGCAGCCCATCATCAGGGCAATGCATAAAGATATCTTTTTCACTATGTTTTCTTTTTAAGCGTCCCTTTCATGTGGGGCGGATGTTACTTGCTTTTTCTTTGGCGCCGTTGTGCGGTTTTCTCTCAAGGGCTTTGTGTTGGCTTTCAGAAATTGAGGCAGCACTGCACGCCGATGGCGGCACTGCCAAATGAGCCCTGGGCGGGATTGGCGTTGAGCACCGCTGGTGCGATGTTGAGGCTGAGGTCGGGTGAGATGTCAAACTCGGACAGCGAGGCGTCGACGTAGGCGTCGACGACCGAGAGGGCATAGACACCCACCATGACGAAGAAGCTCATGTCGCGCCAACGGCGGTAGCGGTCCTTGCGCTTGCGGAAGATCTCTTGCCAGCGTGTCTTGTTGGCTTCGGTGATTTGGCTCCCGAGGTGCAGGAACTGGTTGAAGCTGTTGGTCGTCGGGTCGTCGTCCATGATGTCTAGATAGGCCTGGCTATAGTCGCGGTACATCATGTTGTTCCACCGCATGGCGTAGGCGCATCCCACAAATCCCCCATAGATGATGGGCAACTTCCAGTATTTGCGGTTGTAGATCTGCCCGGCGCCCGGCAGGACAAGGGCCAGCCACAAGGCCCGTTTGGGCGTGGGGCGCCACGTGTTCCAGTCGCGCTTGTGGCGATGCGATACGCTGTCGGCCACGACGAGCGACAGGCTGTCAGCTGCCAGCAGGCTGTCGCCATCGAGGTGGATGGTGTCGGCCACAAGGTCGCCGGTCTGGGCGTGAGCGGGCTGCGCCCCCAGTAGCAGGGCGATGGCCATCACGGCCAACGTGGTTATGGTCTTGAGACGTTTCACCTATTGCTGCTTGATTTGGTCGAAGATCATCATGATGCGCTCCAGCTCGTCGGCATTGCTGAAAGGGATGCTGATCTTTCCCTTTCCCTTGCTGGAACAGGTCATTTGCACTTTGGTCTGGAGAAAGGACGAGAGACGGTCCCTCAACTGGTTGAACTCTTCGGGCAGTTGGGGCTTGGCGACGATTTTCTTCTTGCCGTCCTCAATGTCCTCACCGTTTTTCAGGTGCTGGACGATTTCCTCCACCTTACGCACCGACCATCCGTTCTTCAGGGTCTCCTTGAAGACCTTGAGCTGCTGCGACGGGCTGTCGAGGGCGAGGAGGGCGCGGGCGTGGCCCATGTCGATCTCCTTCTTTTGCAGGGCCATCTGCACCTGGGCCGGGAGCTTCAGCAACCGGAGGTAGTTGGCGATGGCCGTGCGGCTTTTTCCCACGCGCTCCGACACCTTCTCCTGTGTCATGCCAGTCTGTTCGAGCAGGTGCTCGTAGGCCAAGGCAATCTCGATGGCGTTGAGGTCCTCGCGCTGGATGTTCTCCACGAGTGCCATCTCCATGACACTCTCGTCGTTAATGGTACGGATGTAAGCAGGTATGGTCGTCAGCCCGGCCATCTGCGAGGCTCTCCAGCGCCGCTCGCCGGCGATGATCTGGAAGCGGTTCTCGGCTATCTGGCGGAGCGTGATGGGCTGTATGATGCCTATCTCATGGATGCTGAGCGCCAATTCCTTGAGCGCGTCTTCATCGAAGAGACTGCGCGGCTGGTCGGCGTTGGGCTCAATCTGGTCGAGTGGAATCTCATTGATGGTGGACGACCCTGCCGTGCGCACAGAGTCAGTGGAGAGCAGTGCATCGAGGCCACGGCCCAGCGCATGGTATTTCTTTTTTACTGTCATGTGAGATTTCTTATTGTTCGTGGCTGATGATTTCCTTGGCCAGCGCCAGGTGGTTCTTGGCACCGGTGGAGTCGGCGTCGTAGAGGATGACGGGGAGCCCATGGCTGGGACTCTCGGAGAGCTTCACGTTGCGCTGGATGACGGTCTTGAAGACAAGTTCCTGGAAATGGCGTTTCACCTCGTCGTAAATTTGGTTGGCCAGCCTCAGACGACTGTCATACATGGTCAGCAGGAACCCCTCAATCTCCAGTTTCGGGTTGAGCTTGCTCTTGATGATCTTGATGGTGTTGAGCAGTTTGCTGATGCCCTCGAGGGCAAAATACTCGCATTGCACAGGGATGATGACCGAGTCGGCGGCCGTCAGTGAGTTGACGGTGATGAGCCCCAGCGACGGCGAGCAGTCAATGAGGATATAGTCGTATTCCGTCTTCAGCGGTTCCAAAATTTTCTTGATGACCTTCTCGCGGTTGTCGAGGTTGAGCATCTCTATCTCCGCGCCCACCAGGTCGATGTGGCTGGGAATGATGTCCAGCCCGTCGATGTCGGTGGTGTAGATGGCATCGCGCACATCGGCGTGGTCGATGATACACTCATAGAGCGAGCAGTCCACCTCGCTGATGTCCACTCCCAGTCCGCTGGAGGCGTTGGCCTGCGGATCGGCGTCGACAACGAGCACCTTCTTTTCTAGCGTGGCCAGCGACGCGGCCAGGTTGATGGTGGTGGTCGTCTTGCCCACACCGCCTTTTTGGTTAGCTAAAGCAATGATTTTTGCCATTTCCGAATGTCTTTGATCTTTTTACGGGGAAAACCTGTTGCCACAAGGTTTTGAATGCAAAGATACATATTTTGTAGGAAAAAGAAGATAATTAAAGGTTTTTTCGTACTTTTGCAACGTAAAACGTTTCATGAAATGGAAAAAGAAAGACCCCTGATACTGATATCAAACGATGACGGATATCACGCTCCCGGCATACGCAGACTGGTGGACTTTGTCAGCGATTTGGCTGACGTGCTGGTGTGTGCGCCCGAGAGCGCCCGGTCCGGTTACGCCTGCGCCTTCTCCGCAGAGGACTACTTGAGGCTGAAGCCGCGCCACAACATGGACCCGACGACGGTCTATTCCTGCACCGGAACGCCTGTCGACTGCGTGAAGATAGCCCTCGACCAGTTGTGCCGCGGGCGTCGCCCCACGCTGATACTCAGCGGCATCAACCATGGCGACAACTCGTCTGTGAATAATCATTACAGCGGGACGATGGGCGTGGCCAAGGAAGGTTGCATGAAACGCATCCCCTCGGTGGCGTTCTCCAGTTGCTATTATGATGAGAGGGCCAACCTGGAACCCCTGCGACCGTATGTCCGCCGCATTGTTTCGGACGTGCTGCGCAACGGACTTCCCCAAGGCGTCTGCCTCAATGTGAACTTCCCCGCAACACAGGAGTTCAAGGGCGTAAAAGTGTGCCGAATGACCAATGGCAGCTGGATAAACGAGATTGTCAAGGAGCATCATCCCCGCGGCTACGACTATTATTGGGTCGTGGGCAAATACCGCAACGATGAGCCAGGCGCCGAGGGCACCGACCAGTGGGCCTTGGAGCAGGGCTACGTAGCCATCACGCCTACAAAAATCGATGTGACGGCCTATGAGCTCATGGACGAGCTCAAGAAGGCTTACGAATGAAATCTGCTTGATTTTTCTTGAAAAGCGACAAGCAATGAGATACTATCTGATTGTGGGCGAAGCCTCGGGCGACCTTCACGCCTCGCGCCTCATGCGCTCACTGAAACGCGAGGACTGCCAGGCTGAGTTTCGCTTCTTCGGCGGCGACCTGATGACGGCCGAGGGAGGCCAGCGCGTGCGGCATTACCGTGAGCTGGCCTACATGGGTTTCGTGCCGGTGTTGCTCCACCTGCGCACCATCTTTGCCAACATGACCATGTGCAAGCGCGACATTGCGTCGTGGCATCCCGATGTGGTGATCCTGGTGGATTATCCGGGGTTCAACCTCGACATCGCAAAGTTTGCGCATGCCAAGACACGCATCCCCGTCTATTATTACATCTCACCCAAGATTTGGGCGTGGAAGGAATGGCGCATCAAGCGCATCAAGCGCGATGTGGACGAACTCTTTTCCATCCTGCCGTTTGAGGTGCCATTCTTCGAGGGAAAGCATCATTATCCGATACATTATGTGGGCAACCCGACGGTGGAGGAGGTCGATGGCTTCCTGGCATCCTACCAGGAGAGCGGTGAGGCGTTTTGCAAGCGTCATCAGCTCGACCCGCGGCGCCCCATCATCGCCCTGTTGGCGGGCAGTCGCAAACAAGAGATCAAGGACAACCTGCCGGCGATGATCGCGGCGGCGACCGCCTTCACGGAGGGAAGCGAAGACGAGGCGACCGGCGAACTGGCGACCGGTGGGCAGTGCCAATTGGTTGTGGCGGGCGCGCCTGGAATAGACGACGACTATTATGCGCCCTTTGTGGCGGGAAAGCCTGTGCGCATGGTGAAAGACGAGACCTACGCCCTCTTGGCACATTCGGTGGCGGCGCTGGTCACCAGCGGCACGGCCACGCTCGAGACCGCACTCTTCCGGGTGCCACAAGTGGTGTGCTACAAGACACCTCTACCCCATCTCATGCGCTTCGCCTTCAACCATGTCATACAGTGTTCGTTCATCTCCCTGGTCAACCTCATTGCCGACAGGGAGGTCGTGCAGGAACTCTTTGCCGACCGGTTTCGCGTGGACAACATCCGCGAAGAACTCGCCGAGCTGTTGCCTGGCGGAACGGGACGCGAACGGATGCTGGCCGACTATGAGACCGTCAGGGAAGCGTTGGGGAGCCATGTGGCCCCCGACAATGCCGCCCGGCAGATGGTCGCATTGCTCCGCAAGGGGGAAAAGCGCAAGATGTAAGGCATCCCCAAGGCATCTTCCCAGTTGCCTCATATCCCCCCAAAACAATTCAGCAATGGCAGGGACACTGCTTGGCACCAACTCCCGAGGGAGGGGCTTACAGACGTTCCTGCCATTGCTGAATATGTATTGGCCCGACGATTGTGGGGCGGGCCGGTCGATGTCTACTGTCAGCCTCGCCAGTTCACTTAGAACATGGTGATGGTGTAGAGATAAATCACAGCGGCGGGTATGGCCATGAGGCTTGAGTCGAAGCGGTCCATCATGCCGCCGTGCCCAGGCAGCAAGCTGCCGCTGTCCTTCACACCCAGCGTGCGCTTGAAAAGGCTTTCCACCAAGTCGCCCCAAGTGCCGAAAACCGTCACGACGAGTCCCAGCCCCATCCATCCGGCCATGCCGAGCAGGTGCTCGTTGTCACCGCTGTTGGCCCAGTGGCCGATGATGGCGGCCACGATGAGCACCAGCACACCTCCGCCGACGCTTCCTTCCCAAGTCTTGCCCGGAGAGATGCGCGGGAAGAGCTTGTGCTTGCCCAACAAGGAACCAGCACAGTAAGCACCCGAGTCATTGACCCAAAGGAAGATGAATACGCTCAAGGGCAGCAGCAAGTCATAGTGCACGCCACTGCCGTCGGGTACAAACGCCAGGATGTTGATGAGCGAGAAGCCCATGGCAATATAGACTTGCCCGAACATCGTGTAGGCCCAGTCGTTGATGGCATTCTTGCTATTGGTGTAGAGCTCGCTGATGAGCAGGTACACGATGGTGAGCACGTAGGGAACCATGACCACGAAGTCCACGACCAATCCCGCACGCCATGCGGCCACGGCGATGAAAAGGTAGACGGCGGCCACGGTGGAGATGAAGCGGTTCACTTGCACGGAGGGCGCGTGGTCGTTCACCAGTCCCGTGTACTCCCACATGGTGAGCCCCGTGATGAGCGCGAAAAGCAAAATCATCGCTCTCGGGTGAAGGAAACCGGCCACCATCACAGCTACGAACAGCACGCCGGTGATGGATCTCACGATCAAGTTTTTTTGTTTTTCAGTCATTGTTTTCTGTTTTTGGCCTGCTGACTGGCTTTCCCTTGCATGGGCGCCTGTCTTAGGCGTTTTCCTTGTCTTGTCCGTCGGTTTGCTTCCCTTGTCCGTCTTGCGACTCAGTTTGGTGAGTTGTGCTGCCGTTGCGCAGGGCTTGCGCCGCGTCGTGCTCAGCCTGCGCCTGCTTCACGATGTCGGGCATGTCTTCCAGTTTCGGTTCGTCTCCCGAGTTCTTCTCGCATTCCAGCCGTTCGTTCACCTGTATGATTTCTTCCGAGCGGCTTTTCCAGGGACGTTTTCCAAAAATCTTCTCCACGTCGTCGGCGTAGATGACCTCATTGGTGAAGAGAAGTTCAGCCAGCTGGTGGTGTCCCTCCTTGTGCTGCGTGAGGATGTCCTTGGCCCGCGCATATTCCTCGTTGATCATCTTGAGCACCTCGTCATCCATGACCTTTGCCGTTGTCTCGCTGTAAGGTCTTTGGAACTGGTATTCCTGGTTGTTGTAGTAGCAGATATTGGGCAGCCTGTCGCTCATTCCCGCATAGGCCACCATGCCATAAGCGCTCTTTGTGGCGCGCTCCAGGTCGTTCATGGCTCCCGTGGATATCTCGCCCACGAAGAGGTCCTCGGCAGCGCGTCCTCCCAGGAGCGCGCACATTTCGTCGAGCATCTCGTCCTTGGTGGTGATGACGCGTTCCTCTGGCATGTACCATGCAGCGCCCAGCGCCTGCCCGCGTGGCACGATGGTCACCTTGACCAGCGGGTTGGCATGCTTGCAGAACCAACTGATGGTGGCGTGTCCCGCCTCGTGTATGGCGATAGACCGTTTCTCCTCGGCCGTCATCACCTTGGTCTTTTTCTCCAGTCCTCCGATGATGCGGTCCACGGCATCGAGGAAATCTTGCTTGGAGACAGTCTGCTTGTTGTGGCGCGCCGCAATCAGGGCGGCCTCGTTGCAGACATTGGCGATGTCGGCGCCCGAGAAGCCCGGCGTCTGGCGAGCCAGGAAGTCTATGTCGAGCGAGTCGTCGGTCTTCAGCGGCTTGAGGTGCACATGGAAGATGGCCTTGCGCTCAGCCAGGTCGGGCAGGTCCACGTGGATCTGCCTGTCGAAACGTCCGGCGCGCAGCAGTGCCTTGTCGAGCATGTCTACGCGGTTGGTGGCTGCCAGCACGATGACACCCGAGTTGGTGCCAAATCCGTCCATCTCCGTGAGCAGGGCGTTGAGCGTGTTCTCACGCTCGTCATTGCCTCCCATCGACGGGTTCTTCGAGCGTGCCCGTCCCACGGCGTCAATCTCATCGATGAAGATGATGCAGGGGGCCTTTTGCTTGGCTTGCGCGAAGACATCCCTGACGCGTGACGCGCCCACTCCGACGAACATCTCCACGAAGTCGGATCCCGACATCGAGAAGAAAGGCACGCCAGCCTCTCCGGCCACAGCCTTGGCCAGCAGCGTCTTGCCCGTTCCCGGAGGGCCGATGAGCAGCGCTCCCTTGGGGATCTTTCCGCCCAGCTCGGTGTACTTCTGCGGGTTCTTCAGGAAGTCGACGATCTCTTGCACCTCCTGCTTGGCACCCTCCTGTCCGGCCACGTCCTTGAAGGTGATGCCCATCTCGCCTGCCTTGTCGTAGAGTTTGGCCTTGCTTTTCCCCACGCTGAAGATGCCACCTCCGGCTCCACCGCCGCGCATGCCGCGGGTCATATACCAGAAGAGGAAGATCAGGGGCAGGAACCACAGGAAGTTGACGAGCAGGTTGAGCGTGTCGCCACTCTTCTCATTGTTATAACTGAAGCTGGCTATCTTGCCGCTCTTCTGTTGCGTGTCAAGATACCTTTCCAGTTCGTCCACCGAGCCAAACTCCACCTTCACATAAGGTTTGGGGCCGACCTGCTGTGCCGACTGCTGGAAGACGTTGCGGATGTATTTGGGCTTGACATACATCCTCAGGAGGTTTTCCTCCTTGTTGACAACCACGTGGTCGGCATAGCCTTTGTCCACGTAGGCCTTGAAGTCAGTGTATGAGGCTTCCTTGCTGGCTCCGGCCGATTTGGCCAGGCTTTCGCCTCCGCCCGTGAAGAAGAGAAAAGCCAGGGCAAGGCCGAGAATGATGTAAATCCAGGTTGTGTTGAACCGGGGCATCTTCGGCTGGTTGTCTTTGTTTTGGAAGGGATGGTTGTTCTTTTCCATAATAACTTATTTGTATGCGTACCGCGTTGGGCACTTTTGCTGTTGGGATGCCAACAGTCAGTCGATGTTGGGCAACTGGGTGAGCTTGGCGTCTTCCCACAAGTGTTCCAAGTCGTAGAACGCTCTCAGCTCGGGCACAAAGATGTGCACCAACACATCGACAAAGTCGATGGCAACCCACTGGTTGCTACCCAGCCCGTTCACGCCAACGGGCTTCTCTTTCAGTTCCTTGCGGCATTCTTCGGCCACCGACTCGGCAATGGCTTCCACCTGCGAGGGTGAGTTTCCTTGGCATATCACAAAGCACTTGGCAATGGCTCCGTCGATGTGGCTCAAGTCTGCGATGACGATGTCCTGTCCTTTCTTCTCTTGAACGCCTTTGACAATGGCGTTTACAAGATTTGTTGTCTCTGTCATTAAAATGTTCTTAATAAAACGAATGTCTTGATAATTATCTTGGATAGTTAGCGCAAAGGTACATCAATTCCGTGGAAAATCCTTGGAATTCCATGCATATTTGATGTTTTTTATGAACTAAGCGCATTCATTAAGGTATCTTCTTTCACTCACGGGCCGTGTGACTGCCGCAAGAAGCCCTATCCCACGAAAGCGACACACATGGCTCTTGTTGCCATTATTGTTTGCGTGACAGACGGCCGTCAGGCGTTTGCTTGGCGGCGAAGAAACGCCTCATCCTGTCTAAAAAGAAGAAAAAATGAGTGTTTCAACAAAAAAGTCCGGGAAATGTTTGGCGGTTAACCAAAAAGTCACTACCTTTGCACTCGCAATTCAGAAATGAATTAGCAACAAACTTTGGGGCATGGTGTAATGGTAACACTACAGATTCTGGTCCTGTCATTCATGGTTCGAGTCCGTGTGCCCCAACAAGAAACCAAACTGCTTGCATGAGTAGTTTGGTTTTTTTGTTTTATCAACTTATGATGGCTCAATATGAAGATCACCCACAGACCGCTGATGGTCATTCTTCCTTTGTTGGCTCTGACACTATCGCTGGCCCTGCCGCAGTCCCATGCCCAGTCCTCTACCCGCCCCCGGGGACTCGTCGCTTGGCAAGCGGGGGCAGTCGTCAGCGCACAAGAAGTGGCGAGGATAGGGTTGTCCGACTGTTTCCGCACGGAACCGATACCCGACGACGTCTTTGCCCGCATGCAGGGGAAATCGTACCCCAAAGGCTGCCGCGTCAGCCGCTCGAGCCTCCGCTATGTGCGACTGCTCCACCACGACGTGGATGGCAAGGTGCGCATGGGCGAGCTTGTCTGCAACAAGCAGATAGCCTCCGACGTGCTCCAAGTCTTCCGGAAGTTGTACGATGAGGGCTACGCCATCCACAGCGTCCGCCTGATAGACGACTTCGGGGCTGACGACGAGCGTTCGATGCGTGCCAACAACACCAGCTGCTTCTGTTACCGCGAGGTGAAAGGATCCCGCAAGTTGTCCGCCCACGCCCTGGGCATGGCCATCGACCTCAATCCCCTCTACAATCCCTACTACCGTCGGCATCGCGACGGCAAGGTGACGGTGCAGCCATCCAACGCCTTGGAGTATTGCGACCGCAATGGTCATTACCCCTACAAAATCACGCGCGCAGACTTGGCTTACCGCCTCTTTGTGGGACTCGGTTTCAGCTGGGGAGGCGCATGGCGAACCGTGAAGGACTACCAGCACTTCGAGAAGTAGGGGGCTACCGCCTCATCGGGGCACCCCAGCTTTTTGCTTGACCGACACGCCCTTCGCCTTGCTTTGGGCATTAGGGGCCATGCGAAACGCGACAACCCTCCCCGGGTGGCAGAAGCCAAACGGGGAGGGTTGTCGTTATTTGTCGGAAGGATATGCGGTGCCATGGCAGGCAGGCGCCTCCAACAGCTTTACTCTTTGTTCTCTGAGGCCTCGCCAGCCGCCTTCTCTTGCTTGCTCTGCATGTCGATGGCCTTGATCTTTTGGCGGGTCAGCTCCACCTCATCCTTGAGTTTCTGCACCTTGCGGTTCATCTCGTCAACGAGCGAATTGCCCCGCTTGCTGGCTATGTTGAGGAAGCCAAGGTTGTTCTCGTAGGTGGTCACCTCCTGCTTGAGCTGCTCGTAGCGGCGCATGAGGCGTGAGCGCTCGTTGTCGACGGCGTCCTCACCGCGCTTGGCCACACTCTTGAGGTTGCTCTTGAAGCTGTCAAGACGACGGCGTTGTGCGGAGATGTGCAGCTCCTTGTAGATCTTGTCGAGCACATCGTGGAACTCCTTGTACACCTTATCCTTCTCCTTATATGGCACGTGCCCGACGCTGTTGTACTCCTCGACGAGCTTCTGCACCTTCTCCTGGGCATTGTCGGCTGCCTCCTCGGCAATGGCTTTCAGCTGCTCGATGACGTTGCGCTTCTTCTCCAGGTTGGCGCCTTCCTCGCTGCGCGTGCCGGCGTGTGCGGCCTTGCGCGCCTCGAAGAAATGGTTGCAGGCCGTAAGGAAGTCTTCCCATAGCTTGTCGCCCAACTTCTTGGGCACCGTGCCGATGGTTTTCCACTCCTTCTGCAGGGCAATGAGCTTGTCGCTTGTCGCCTTCCAGTCTGTGGAGTCGGCCAGCTCCTGTGCTTGGGCCACGAGGGCGCGCTTCTTCTCGGCGTTCTTGGCAAACTGCTGCTTCATCTCCTTGAAGTGGGCGGCCTTCTTGGTGAAGAACTCGTCACAGGCGGCGCGGAAGCGCTCGAAGATTTTCACGTTCATCTTCTGTGGCGCAAAGCCGACGCCCTTCCACTGTTGTTGTATTTCTATGATCTGCTTGCTGTGGTTCTCCCAGTCGCTTGCGTTCTTGTTCTCCTCCTTGGCGATGGCCTCCACCTGCTCACAGAGGGCGGTCTTCTTCTGGAGGTTCTCTTCCTCCAGGGCTCTCAGCTGCTCGAAGTGTTGCTGATGCTTCTTGTTGACGACGGTGCTGGCCGCCTTGAAACGGCCCCAGATCTCCTCACGAAGCTCCTTGGCCACAGGACCGATCTCGCGATACTGGCTATGCAGCTCCTGCAACTGGTGGAAGGCGCTCACGACATCGCTCTCGCTGGACAGGCGCTCGGCTTCCTCGCAAAGCTTGGTCTTCAGTTCCAGGTTTTTCTTGAAGTCGTACTCGCGCGCCTCGCGGTTGAGGTTGAGCAGGTCGTAGAACTGCTCGACGTAGAGCTGGTAGTTGCGCCACACCTCGTTGGCCTTCTCGGCTGGCACTGCCTTGATCTCCTTCCATTCTTGCTGAAGTGCCTTGAACTCATTGTATGACTTGTTGGCTTCCTCGGGCGAGGTGGCCATGCCCTTGATCTTTTCGATGATTTCGAGCTTGCGCTTGAGGTTGTTTTCCTTCTCGGCCTCTTGCTGCTGGAATATCTTGGCGCGCTTCTCGCGGATGACCTGCATCTGAGCCTTGAAGTCGTCTTCCGCAGCATCGGGTGTGACGACATACTTCTCGGGGTCGCCACCAGCCTCCAGGTAATCTTTCTGCTGTTGCTCACGCTCGGCAACATGGAACCTGTAGAACGCCGACTTCAAGTGCTCCACCTCATCCTTGTTGGGGTTGTCTTCGCTGGCTGCGATCTCCTTGGCCCTCGCCAGCACCTCTTGCTTGTTGGCGTAGATTTTCTTGAAGGTCTCCTCGGCCTTGGGCGCTTCGGCATTGCCAGCAGGAGCAGAGGCGGATGCCTCGTTGTCGTCCTTCACCTCCGTCTCTTGCACGGGTGTCGCCGCCTCTTGTTCGGGCACCTCGGGGGCGGGCTGGACGGCCTCGTCTGCCTGTTCCGGCTCGGTGTTCACATTCTCTACTACAGGAGCGGCTTGCGCCGTCTTCTGCTCGTTTTCAATCTTGTCCTGTTGCAGGACATTCTCTTGAGAGTCCATCATTTCACTGTTTTAAGTTTATGACTCAGGTTCCATGGCCATGCCTTGGCGCACGTGTCGCCACTGAAGGGCGTGGCCTCCAATGAATTAAATAATTTTGTGCAAACTTAAACAAAAAAAACGGATATGGCAACAAAACGATGATTTTTTTTCGTCGTATGGCCTTTTTAAAGTCCTTGCCCTTCCATCGCTGAGCGAGAGCAGGGGCCGTCTGACGACTAATTGTCTGTTATTTCTGTTATTTGGGGTACGACGGGCTCGCCGAATGATTGCCTGAGGAGATCATCATAGTCCATGTCTCTGAACATCTTGACCTCTTGTTCTTCCTTTTGGGTCTTGGCATGGGTGAGCACCTCGTCGAGCGCCAGGAAGTAAGCCATCTTGCCATCTTTGAACAGGATGACGCTGGCTCGGTTGATGCGGTCGTCCCAGTTGTGCTTGGTGCTGATGAGGACGTCATAGCGTTCAATGGCTTTGGCGAAGGCCTTGCGCGCCCGAGGGCGGTCGCCCTGGTAGTCGTATGCCATTCCCTCGACCACATAGAACTGTGGGTCATGCGGATACACCTCATGCAGGGAGTCGAGGCATGGGTATAGGTGCTGGAAGTCATGGCTGCGCATCAACGAGTCAACGCGCATTCCCGCTTGAAAACGCTCCCTCTTGGTTTCCTGTTGCCTGTCTGCCTGTACCTTGCACAACAGTAAGGTGAGCAGCAGCGCACACACTAAGAAAAAGAGGGTTCTGATTGTGAGAGTCTTGATAATTTTTGTTTCCATAGTTTTTGGGGGGTTGATGGATAAATTCGAAATGTTGTAACGATGTTCAACTTTCAACGGGTGTTCGTTGGCTACAGATGTTTAGCGCTTTCCGTTCCCAATGGTGTGCCTATTGTGCAAAATACAATTGCGACTTTATAGTATCATAATGGGTCTATGTTGATTCGTGTGGGTAACGGAAGCAGTCCCCTCCGTTGATATAATA
>CAVBFJ010000002.1:0-117206 GCA_963594895.1 bacterium
GGGTTCTACTTTTGTTTTTAAATCACGTCTACTTATTTTTTACGTTCACTTTATGATGCAAAAGTACGATAATTATCGCGAAAAACAGCCAAACACCGAAAGATTTATAAAAACAAAAATCCCGCATAACTCATTGAGTTACACGGGATAGTTGTGTATGGTTATGTTTTGTCTATCTTAGACTACTTGACCTCCTCGAAGTCGGCATCTTGGATGGTGTCGTCAGCCTTCTGCTGGTTGCCGGCCTGCTGGCCCGCGCCGGCCTGCTGGCCTGCGCCAGGCTGTGCGCCGCCCTGGTACATCTGGGCAGAGGCGGCCTGCATGACGTTGTTGAGGTTGGCGATGGCAGCGTCGATGGCGGCCACGTCGGCAGCCTCGTGGGCGTCCTTGAGTTGCTGGAGAGCCTGGTCGATGCCCGGCTTCTTGTCGGCGGGGATCTTGTCGGCGTTGTCCTTGAGGAAGTTCTCCGTGGTGAAGATCATCGAGTCGGCCTGGTTCATCTTGTCGACCTTCTCGCGCTCGGCCTTGTCGGCTGCCGCATTCTGCTCGGCCTCAGCCTTCATGCGGTTGATCTCGTCCTCGCTGAGGCCAGATGAAGCCTCGATGCGGATGGCCTGCTCCTTGCCTGTGGCCTTGTCCTTAGCGCTGACGTTGAGGATGCCGTTGGCGTCGATGTCGAATGTCACCTCGATCTGTGGCACGCCGCGGCGAGCCGGTGCGATGCCCTCAAGGTTGAACTGTCCGATGGACTTGTTCTGTGAGGCCATGGGGCGCTCGCCCTGCAGCACGTGGATGGTCACGGCCGTCTGGTTGTCGACGGCGGTTGAGAATGTCTCGCTCTTCTTGCAGGGTATGGTGGTGTTGGCGTCGATGAGCTTGGTCATCACGCCGCCCATGGTCTCGATGCCGAGAGTCAGCGGAGTGACGTCGAGCAGCACGATGTCGCCAGCGCCCTTCTCGTTGTTGAGGATGGCACCCTGGATGGATGCGCCGACAGCGACGACCTCATCGGGGTTGACACCCTTTGACGGCTCCTTGCCGAAATAGTTCTTGACCAGGGTCTGCACGGCGGGTATGCGGCTTGATCCGCCCACGAGGATCACCTCGTCGATGTCGCTTGTGGCGAGCTTGGCGTCGCGGATGGCGTTCTGGCAGGGCACGAGGCAAGCCTGGATGAGGTTGTGTGCCAGCTGCTCAAACTGTGAGCGGGTCAGCGTCTTGACCAGGTGCTTGGGCACGCCGCCCTCAGCTGAGATGTAGGGCAGGTTGATCTCGGTTGATGTGGTGCTTGAGAGCTCGATCTTGGCCTTCTCCGCAGCCTCCTTCAGGCGCTGCATGGCCATCGGGTCCTTGCGGAGGTCGATGCCCTCATCGGCCTGGAAGCCATTGGCGAGCCAGTCGATGATGACCTGGTCGAAGTCGTCGCCGCCGAGGTGTGTGTCGCCGTTGGTGGCCAGCACCTCAAACACGCCGCCGCCGAACTCGAGGATTGAGATATCGAACGTGCCGCCGCCGAGGTCGAACACGGCGATCTTCATGTCCTTGTTAGACTTGTCCACACCGTAGGCCAGGGCTGCCGCCGTAGGCTCGTTGACGATGCGTCGCACGTTGAGGCCGGCGATGGCGCCCGCCTCCTTGGTGGCCTGACGTTGTGAGTCGGAGAAGTAGGCGGGCACGGTGATGACGGCGTCGGTGACCTCCTGTCCGAGGTAGTCCTCGGCGGTCTTCTTCATCTTCTGCAGCACCATGGCGCTGATCTCCTGCGGAGTGTAGGGGTGTGCGGCACCTTCGATCTGCACCTTGGGGTATCCGTTGTCGTTGACCACGGTGTAGGGCACGCGCTCGGCCTCCTTGCGGCTCTGCTCGTAGGTCTCGCCCATGAAGCGCTTGATGGAGTAGACCGTGTTCTTGGGGTTGGTGATGGCCTGACGCTTGGCGGGGTCACCCACCTTGCGCTCGCCGTCCTTCATGAAGCCCACGACAGACGGTGTGGTGCGCTTGCCTTCGCTGTTAGCAATCACTACCGGCTCGTTGCCCTCGAAGACGGACACGCAGCTGTTGGTAGTACCTAAGTCGATTCCAATAATCTTTCCCATAGTTGTATGTTTTTTATTTTTATTATTCTTAAATGATGTTGCGTGAAACTGATGTTCGCCTACTTTTAGGCAAAGGGTGTGCCAAACCCTTATGGGAATGGCGCCAATATGACAGAATGACACAGTGTCCCGCAAAATATTGGCAAATCCTTTGGTCGGTCTGATAGATTGTCGCACCCTTCGCGCTGGTTTCCTTATGTCTTTACCTTATATAATATAAGATAGAGGATGAAGGCGGGGTGTGTCGCTCCCTTGGGCGCATGACATCATTGTGGGGCAAGGGGGAAGGCATGTGGTGGTAAAAATGCGGACAAACTATAGGCTAAAACGTGCGTTATTTCCGAGCGCGAAATCTTTGGGCGCAAATACGCGAAAATACGGTGGTTTTCATAACTCTCTGTTAATGAATTGGTTACAAAAATACAACGTTTTTTAACGCTCAAACGTAAATACTTTTCATCAAAGAATGTGCCTAATCGTGTCATGATTCGGCCCATATCTCACCATGATTTGGCATCAATCATGCCGAGATTAGGCACATATCTCATCATGATTAGGCATGTTCTTCAAGATGATTGGGTCCGATCGGTTCGTCGAAGGGGCAAAGACGCCATTTTCGCTCTCTATTTCACTTGAAATCACGAACAAACTTTTTGACCAAAATTTACGACAAACGTATCTTCGGAGCGGCTATGGGGACGACAAGGCTTATTTTTTTTGACGACAATGGAGACAATAGAGACAACCTTTTCCCTGAGGTAAATTTTGGTGTGCCAATTCCGAAATAGGCGTTTAAGTTTTTGTGTCGGTCGTTGCGTTTCTGCCATTAATTTGTTACTTTTGCAGTGTAACCCAATAACACCTTGCCTTTTGTGATGACATTCCTTTATAACCTTCTTGCCGCATACCTGACCCCGGGTATGATGCTTGCGTTCGGCATATGCCTTTTCTTCCTTTCCGTCCCCAGGAACGAGGGGCTTCGCAGTTATGTGTTGGCGCGCAAGGTGATGGGCTTGACGTTTGTGGTGTATGGCCTGGCGCTGATCTTCGAGGCCGTGTCGCGCAAGCCCCTTGCCGGCGATCTGCTCAACAGCATGATAGTCGTGGCCATCAGCACGACGCAGGCCTTCCTCTTCACCTGTTCGCTCATCACGTTGGTCGACACCGGTTTCCTCACCCGGCGCAAGAGTCTCCGCGAGACGCTGACGGTAGTGGCCGGCATTGTGGTGGCCTTCCTCCTGTTTGCCTTCTGTCCGCTGGGCAGCGGTCCGCTTGTCTTCTGTGGCTTCTCGGTATGGTATGTGTCGCTCCTGACGCGTTACGTGTTGTTCTTCCGCCGTTATTACAGTCACTACCGCCAGTGCGTGGACAACTACTTCTCCGACGACGAGCGTCAACGTCTGCGCTGGGTGCCCCTGGCCTTCTACAGTGCGGCGGGTGTGGGCGCGCTTGCCCTGCTGTTCGCTTGGCTGATAACCCCGTTCACGCAGGTGCTCTTCATGGTCACGGCAACGGTTTATTACTCGGTGTTTGCCGTGAAGTTCATGAACTATGTGCACATCTTCCCCAAGATAGCGGAACCATTGTCCGACGCTTCGCAGGAGATGTCCGGCGCGCCGTCGGAGCCATTGTCCGAAGGCCTGCAGGCCAGCGATGACGACCGGGGGCTGATGGAGCGGATAGAGCAGCTGATGCGAGACCGGAGCCTCTTCAGGAAGCCCGACCTCTCGATAGCCACCCTCGCCTCGTTGTGCGGCAAGAACCACCGCATCGTCTCGGCCGCCATCAACCACTGCCGGGGCGTCAATTTCAAGACCTACATCAACGAGTATCGTGTGGAGGAGGCCGAGCGGCTCATCGAGGCGGGCTGGCTCAGGCGGCACACACTGGACGCCCTGGCCGAGGAGACCGGGTTTGCCGGTCGGGTGAGCCTCTACCGCGCCTTTAAGCGCAAGACCGGCGTGTCGCCCACCGAGTGGGAGACTCAGGCGAACCCCTGACGTCGGGGGGCGCCCCACCATGGCGCAAAGCCCCTTTCTCCCCGTGCGAGGGCGATGAAATGGGCGTTTTCGGTTACATTATGCGCATAATGTAACCATCGCGCGGTCCTTAATCACCAAAGATTTGTTGCAGTTCATTTAAATTTGCAAAGACAGGGAGGTGTCGCCCTTGCGGCCCAAGCCCCCTTGTCCTGTCTTGCAGATTATCCATTATGAACCAATAACAAATCCTGATGATTATGACAAGAGACAATTTCGCACAACAGCGCTTCCCGCGGCCATCCGCCACGAGAGGCAAGAACAGGCCGGGCATGCCTCCCTGGCTTCGTATGCTTCGTGTGGTCTTGCTGGCGGTCATGGCCTTGGCCTTGCCGCGGCAGGCGTATGCCGGAGCGCACTTTGGAACAGTCTACGGAAGTGATTCATACTACAACTCACGCATCAGCCACCAACCCACAGTGGATGAGCCGTGGATCACCATCTACTTCTGGTTCTATGACACGTGGGGCAGCGACGGCTATTTCCTCCACGACCAGACGGAGACAGGGCATGATGGCCCTGCCGTTTATGTCGATGGTAACTACATCTGTTCGCCCGACTGGGAGCTGGCGTGGCCGTCGGGCAACGGCAACGCCGACGGGCTCGATGATGAGCGCGGCGCCAACGGATGGTGGGGCAGCACGTACACCAACAAGGTGAACGACGTGAACTACACCGTGCGCTTCTGGGACCCCCGAAAGGTGAATGGCCAATACTGGGTGGAGATGGTCGTCTACATGGACAAGATGGCGGTCGACACCGAGCACGACGTCAAGATACGCGGCAAATGGCGCATCAATAGCGAGAGCACCCAGTTTGAGGAGCGCACGTTCAGGACCAGTGCGCTCAAGAACATCTTCTCTGGCAGCAGGGGCGTGGACCGCACCTATGGCCGCCTAGAGGTGACAAACGGCACGCTCAACGCCGCTTACGGCCCGACGACCGTGGCGATGACCACCGACGCCTCTTATTACAAGAACAACGGGAACGGCAAGAAATACTTCGATCCCGCCACGCTCAACAAGGCAGCCTACAAGACCTACAACAAAGGGGCGTCCACCTACAACGGGCTGACCCTGTCGTACGAGGAGCCGGTGGGGCAGGTGAGCCTGTATACGCAGAAGTCCATCACCGTGAAGCCGACCGACCGCCCCAGCACCATCGTGTATGGTTGGACGGCCGACGTGACAAATGACTTCGACAAGCCAAGCAACTTGGCGGCCGCCACAGACATCTGGAAAAAGCAGATCTCGCTGACGTGGGATTGTTTTGACAATGCCGGGTATTACAAAAATGGCACGTGGAGCATCTACCGTTACCCTTATCGCCATGAGGAGGACAAGATGAAGGTGGCCAGCGAGATACCTTACAAGACGCGGAAATACACAGACGACGTGCCCGATTACGACCAGGCGTACGTCTACCAAATCTATTTCGTGCCCACGAACTCGCCCACGGGAAAATTGTTGGACAGGCTGCAATGCTCGACCAACGCCACGCTGACCCGCACCTTCCCCATCACCATCACCGACGTGGTGTCCGACAAGAGTTCCATCACCGTGAAATGGCAGTGTCCCGAGTTTAAGGGCAACGAAAGCTATAGCTTCAAGCTGCTCCGCACCGAGAGCAAGAACGGGCAGCCGGGCGACGACTGGACGGAGGTGGCAACCATCAACGTCACCGACAAGGGCAAGACCCAATATGAATACACCGACACGCGCGACCTGAAGCTCTGTCCCACCTATATATACAAGGTGCAGACCACGATGCTCGAGAACAAGCTCTTCTCAAGCACCAACATCCTGGAGGGCCGCATCACGGGCAACTCGCAGGTGACGGCGGTCAACGCCACCAAGGGCGACTACAACGGCCTGGTGAAAGTGTCGTGGGAGGCCGACCAGGTGGGATCCGACGTGACACGCTACGAGGTGGCGCGCCGTGTGAAGGGCACCGACACATGGGCCACCATCTACAAGACCAGCGGTACCGCCACATCCTATTACTATGAAGACCAGACGGCGCTGCCCGGACAGTATTACGACTACAAGGTGGTCAGCATCACCACCTGCGACGGCGCCGACACACGCCTTGAGAAGGGTGACGACGGCTTCAGCCGCGCCACGGGCATCGTGTCGGGCCGCATCACCTATGGCACCGGCACCGCCGTGGCAGGCACCCGCGTGTCCTTGGTGCGTGGCGACGGCACACAGCAGCAGGGCGGACAGTTCTATGCCCTCCGCGTGTCGGGAGCCGGCGATGGCGTGTTCTTCAGCAAGGACAGTGAGACGCTCAACAAGTATTTCGCCTCCAAGCCCTACACCCTGCAGATGATGGTTCGCCCCGACGACTCGCAGACGGGCGCCACTCCGACCATCCTCGACCTTGGCGGCCAGTTGCAGCTGACCCTTGATTCGGCCGATGCCAACGGCAAGGGCTATCCGCTCACCGTGAAGAGCGCATCCGCCTCGGCACCCACAGGCATCTACCTGCAGCCTAACGCCTTCACGTCGCTCACCCTTGCCGTCGATGCAACCGGCGCAGCCACCGTGACGGTCGTCGACGCTGACGACTCCATTACCGTCGTGCCCCTCGCCGACAAGCTCAACGCCAAGGTGCAGTTTGCCGATG
This sequence comes from bacterium, assembly GCA_963594895.1. Taxonomy (GTDB): domain Bacteria; phylum Bacteroidota; class Bacteroidia; order Bacteroidales; family Bacteroidaceae; genus Prevotella. The sequence continues at coordinate 6,764 of CAVBFJ010000002.1, forward strand.
GCGACGACACCGGATTGTGTCTTGGCGGCAGCTACCAGTCGTCGGCAGACCGTGCCTTCACGGGTTATATCGATGAGATGCGTGTGTTCAGCGACAAGGCATTGAGCCGTGAGGAGATCCTTGCCAACTACAACCACACCCTCTGCGGAACAGAAGACGCCCTCGTGGCGTACTGGCCCGTCGACGAAGGCTTCAGCGGACAGACCACAGCCTACGACTACTCGAAGACGAGTGGTGTGGCCAACGGCAACCACGCACGCCTCGGCGCCGGCACGTTACCCACGGGCAGCATCATCCCCACATCGCACCAGCTCGGCCTGTTTGCCCTGACCGACACCCAAGGCAACTTTGTCATCCGTGGCGTGCCGTTCACGGGCGAAGGCACCAACTACATGGTTATCCCCGCCTTGGGCGTACACGAGTTCTCACCCACCTATTCCACACGCTACGTCAGCGCCTCGTCGCTTGTGCACAGTGGTGTCGACTTCACTGACGTGTCGTCGTTCCCCGTGTCGGGCGTGGTCTACTATGAAGGCACCGACTATCCTGTGGAGGGATGCACCTTCTATGTCGACGGCACCATCTGCAGCCGCGACGGCGAGCTCATCCAGTCGGCCGGCGACGGTACGTTCACCATCAGCGTGCCCATCGGCGACCATTTCATCCAGGTGAAGAAGGATGGCCATGTGTTTGCTTCGGCCGGACGCTATCCCGCCGACCCGAACGGGGCCGGTGTGAAGCTCACCTTCGACCGCGAGGTCAAGAACCTTGAGTTCACCGACCAGACGCTGGTCAACTTCACGGGCCGCGTGGTGGGCGGAAGCATAGAGGGCGAGAAGCCCGTCGGCTTCGGCGCAAGCCATAACAACATCGGCATCACCGAGCTCGTCCTCACCCCCACCAACGACCGCTATCGCCTCAACGTGGTGAAGACGGTGAGCGGCACGACCCACAGCTACGAGACCAATGCCGCCAAGGCCGCCGTGCAGTCGGCCACCAGCACCATTGCCAGTCATTCATGGCGCGGTGCGGGCGATGCCGCCAAGAAGATCTTCATACGTACCGACTCGCTCACGGGTGAGTTCTCGGCCATGGTGCCCCCGCTGATGTATAATGTGGAGAGCATGAAGGTCGTGGCCACCGGCCAAAGCGTAGGCGACGCCACCACCATTGACGCCACCAATCCGCTCAACCAGTTGACCGACACCTTGGTCAACGACGACGGGGTGCGTCAGGAGTATGCCTACAACTGCAAGCTTCGCCAGACCTATCACAGCGCGCCCTCGTTCACGGTCACCCAACGTGGTCACGACGACGGAGCCTTCGGCCTGTTGAAGTACGAGACAGAGGATGCCAACGGCAAGTTCGCCATCGATGACATCTACACCATCGACGCCAATGGCAAGGTGACCTACAACTATGGCGGTGCCATCTTCGAACGTGAGGAGAACTACATCTTCGACCTCAAGGGCTTCGAGGAGTATGTCAACCACGACGTGAAGAACCAGCCCGTGACGTCGCACGTGCCACTCGACGGCACTGTGGTGACCATCAACAACGCCCTCTCAGCCTCGCAGAAGGTCTACCTTGAGAACAACACGGCTGGCAAGCCTGCCGGTTCGTTGGTTGAGCTGGAGAGCAACCAGCTGCAGCTCGACAGCCTCGGCTGCGCCGTGTACCAGTGGAAGGCCGGCCTGCCCAACATCACCGCGCCTTACTCGCGCACCCTCACCATCAGCTACGACATCGACGAGCGCACCTACAACTGGGACGGCAGTGGCATGGACGGCATCATCCTCGGTTCGCTGCCCACGGGCAACAACTTCGTGACCAGCGGCCCCGACATGGTGGAGATGATCCTGCGCGACCCGCCGGGAACAGGGTCGAGTGCCGAGTGGACCAGCGGCAGTGTGAAATCCACGTCGAGCAGCAAGGGAAGCGTGTGGACGTCCGACAGTGAGGTCCTCACCACCACCAAGCTTGGCGTCGAGGTGAGCTCAGTGTCGGGCACCATAGGCTTTGGCCTGATCAACGACCTCAAGAGTGTCGCCGACCTGAACGTGGGTGTGCATGTCACCACCGAGGGCGAGAACGCCAACACATGGAGCCGCACCGTCACGACCACGCGGACCATCGCCACCTCGGCCGCACCCGAGTATGTGGGCGCCAACGGAGACGTGTTCATCGGATCGGCCACCAACATCATCTACGGCCTGGCGCGCGACATCAACTTCCGCCGGCAGGCGGCGACGGGCAAGGCCGCGCTCGAGCTGAAGGACATCATCACCACGGGCCTCGACTTCAAGACCATGTTCAACTACACGGAGAACTATGTGGAGAAGGTGCTGCTGCCCAACCTGCGCGCCATGCGCAACAACCTGTTGCAGACCGTGGCCAGCACGCAGGGATACAACAACACGACAGGACGCCCCGTATATCTCACCACGCTTGACCCAGACGACCCCCATTTCGGCAGTTCGAACCACGACAAGAAGGTGTGGGGCGCACAGGCCAAGGAAGGGGTGTCGACCAGCGGACCGTCGTACACCATGGTCGTGCCCAACAAGACCGAGAGCTTCCAAGACTCGGTGGAGTGGTGCAACTCGCAGATCAGGATATGGGAGAGCACGCTTGCCCTGAACGAGAAGGAGAAGGTGCTCGCCTATGAGAACCGCGAGGAACACATCGACAAAAACTTCTCGTTCGACGCGGGAAGCAGCGTCAACATGAGCATGCAGACAGAGGAAAGCAGCGGCACAACACATTACTGCACGGTGACGGGCGCGGTCGTGCTGGGCACCACGTTCGGCGTGTCGATCAACGACACGGGTGTGCTGTGGAGCGTCTCCACGCAGACTGGTGGTGGCACCCACGAAGAGTCCGAGAGCACCACGACGGAGCTGGCATCCTTCAGCTACACCCTCGCCGAGGAGGGCGACGACGACGCCCTGACCGTGGACGTGTACAAGTATGGCGCCTATTCGCCCATCTTCCGCACCCGTGGCGGACAGACCTCCGGACCGTATGAGGGCGAGGTGAAGACCAAGTACTACCGTCCGGGCACCACCATCATGGAGGCCACCATGCAGATAGAGGTGCCGCAGATTGCTGTCGACGTGCCTACGGTGGCCAATGTGCCCACGGGCAGCGCCGCCAACTACACGCTGCGCCTCACCAACGCCTCCGAGATCGACGAGGACGTCTACTACAAGCTCCTCCTCATCGACGAGAGCAACCCTGACGGTGCCAAGCTGACCATCGACGGCATGCCGCTCACCGACAACCGCATCATCAAGATACCCGCCGGGGAGACGGTCACCAAAGCCCTGCAGCTGTGGCAGACCAATACCAGCGTGCTCGACTACAAGAACATCGGCATCGTGCTCGCCTCGCAGACGCAGTACGATCCCACGAGCACGTGGGAGCAGATAGCCGACACCGTGTATGTGTCAGCGCAGTTTGTGCCGTCGTCGTCGGCCGTGGCGATGAAACTCGACCGCACGACCCTCAACTCGCAGACCGGCGACGAGCTGAACATCTCGTTCAGCCAGTTTGACCGCGAGTACCACAACCTCAAGGCCTTCCGCATACAGTACAGCAAGCAGGGCGATGCCGGCTGGACACTCGTCCGCGAGTATGTGCTCCGCGAGGCCGACAAGACAGAGAACAACGAACTGCTGCCTGCCGCGGCCACGGTGACGTATAAGTTGCCGATGCACGATTTCAGCGACGGCAACTATCTCTTCCGCGTGCTGTCTGTCAGCGCATACGGAAACGAAGAGGTGTATAACACGAGTGAGGAGGTGGCCCTGGTGAAAGACATGCAGCGGCCGCAGCCACTCGGCGCACCCTCGCCCACGGACGGCATACTGTCGCCCGGCGAGGAGGTGAGCATCACGTTCAACGAGACCTTCCTCAAGGGTGAGCTGACCAAGACGGCCAACTTCATCGTCACAGGAGCCCTCAACGGCGCCGAGGTGACACACGCCACTGCGCTCGGCATGACCGGCGCCGATGTCACGGCCATCACCGATGCCGACATAAACCTTGCTGGGAAAGACTTCTCCATCGACGCCTGGGTGAATGTGAAGAGCGGCGGAACGCTGCTGGCACATGGCAAGGGTCAGGAGAAGCTGACGGTCGGCGTGGATGAGGGCGGACGGCTCCGCGTGGGTATAGGCGACAGCGTCTACACGTCGTCGGCTGTGATGCCCATGGACAAGTGGGTGTATCTCGCCATGAACTATTCGGCCACCACGGACGGCCACGCCCTGACGGCGGCCGCGGCAAGCGACGCCACTGTCAGCAGCCTCTTTGCGGACGTCCCCGTGGCGGCTTACGACGGCAACGGACCGCTCGCCATCGGACGGAACATGAAGGGAGCCATGCATGAGCTCGCGTTGTGGGATGAGGCCCACGACATGACGGTGGCACTGGCGGAGAAGAACAAGGCCAAGACCCCGGCCACACGCCATCTCATCGGCTATTGGAAGATGGACGAGGGCGAAGGCACAACCGTGACCGACTATGCCCGCAACCGGCATATGCGCATGGGGAACGAGAGCTGGAGCCTCAACAACGACAACAAGGCCGTGGAACTCGACGGAACGTCGCATCTCGACATCCCTGTCGCAGACGTGTCGCCCCTCCCGGCAGACAACTGCGCCATGGAACTGTGGATGCGTGCCGGAGGACAGAAGGGAGAGACGCAACTGCTGCAGGCGGGCGAGGTGGAACTGTGGATGGATGCCGGTGGCATGCTGAAGCTCACGTCGGCCGGTGCGACGATGGATGCCGGCAGCGCGTCGCTGCACGACAAGGCCTGGCATCATGTGGCGCTCAATGTCCTGCGCAATGGCAATGTCGCCGTGTATGTGGACGGTGAGCGCACGATGGCGGTGAGCGCGACGGGCATCGGCACGACGGCCACCGATGTGATCACCATCGGTGCGCGCCGGACGCTGGCCGCCGACGGCACCTGCGGATATGACAGGCAGCTCGTGGGCACTGTCGACGAGATACGCCTGTGGAACGCCACGCTCACCGGTGACCTGATCAAGGCACGGCGCAAGACGCGCCTCGCAGGCGACGAGCAAGGGTTGGTGGCCTACTATCCGTTTGAGCAGAAGACACTCGACGCCTATGGACAGGTGGTCACTGTCGGCACCGCCGACGACCAGGTGCGCCCCGACCGCAAGGCTGTGTCCGCCCCGGCCATCGCCTTCACCGACGACGCTCCTGCCCTGAGGGAGAAGAAGGCCGAGACGAACATCGACTATTCGTTTACGGCGAGCGACAGCAAGATCGTGCTTGCCATCAACGAGACACCGGCCGCCATCGCCGGCTGCACGCTCCATTTCACGGTGCGCGACGTGTCTGACGCGAACGGTAACCTCTCGTTGCCGGTGTGCTGGAGCGCCTATGTCGACAACAACGAACTGACGTGGGACGAGAGCACGCTGAACATGACGAAGAAGGTGGGCGAGAGCCGTCGGTTTGAGGCCACCGTGGTCAACAAGGGCGCAACGCAACAGATGTGGTCGATCAGCGGGTTGCCCTCGTGGATCAAGGCAGACGCCGACTATGGCACCGTCGATCCGCTTTGCTCGCGGACCGTGGGCCTGGAGCTGACGGAGACGGCGCCTGTCGGCAAGCACGAGGAAACCTTGTACCTTACGGGCAACGACGGCATTGCCGTGCCGCTCACGCTCGTGGTGGAGGTGGAGGGTGACAAGCCGCAATGGACCGTCGACAAGACCCGGTATGAGGGCACGATGAGCATTGTCGCGACACTTTCCGTCCTTGGCAGGCCCAGCTACGACGCTGATGACTGGGTGGGCGTGTTCGTAGATGATGAATGTCGCGGTGTGGCCCATCCTGTCTACAATGCCCGCTATGACAACAGCTTTGTGTTGCTCGATGTGTATGGCAACGCGGAGGATGCTGGCAAGCCGCTTGTCTTCAAGGCCTATGACGCAAGCAGTGGCATCATGTATCCGGTGGCCTCCACATCGCAGCAGGTGGTGTTCAGCGAAAATGGGCTGGTGGGAAGGTTTGCCGACCCGCTGCTCATAGACGTTGCCGACAAGATAGAGCAGACCGCGACGCTCGGTTCGGGATGGAACTGGATATCGTTCTACGCCAAGGCTGACGACATGAATGTCAGGAGCGTGTTTGGCGGTGTGGCTGACGGCCTGCTTACGGTAAAGGCGAAAGGCGAGTTTGCCGGTTGCGACCAGGGCGCATGGTACGGCAAGACGTTTGACGTGGACAACCGTTCGATGTATAAGGTCAGGATGTCGGATGCCAGGACACTCAAGCTCGTCGGCAGCCGCGGTTCTGCGGCCGACCGCACCATCACGGTGGTGCCCGGCTGGAACTGGGTGGCGTATAACGGCCTGTCGGCCATCTCCGTGGCCGATGCCTTGGCGGGCATGGATCCGCAAGACGGCGATATGATAAAGGGCCAGTATGGTTTTGCCCTGTTCGATGGCTACGAGTGGACGGGCTCGCTGAGCGCGCTCACCCCTGGTCGGGGATACATGCTGAGGAGCACAAGCGCAGACACCAAGGTGTTCGGCTATCCTGCCCTGTCGACGGTGTATGCCGTGAAGAGGGCGGCGGCACGACGTCTTGCGGCGTTCTCGCCTGTGGATCACCACAAGTATCCGAGCAACATGACGATAACAGCCCGTGTGACGCACTACGGACAGGTGGCGCCAGGCGTGGAGGTCGGCGTGTTTGTGGGCGACGAGTGTCGCACGGCTGAGATCACCGATGCCGATGGCTACGCTTATTTCACGGTGCCTGGCGACGGCAAGTGCGCGCTGAGGTTCCTGATGGCCAAGGATGGCCAGGTGTGGCTCTCGAACGTCACGCTCGACTATGCCGATGACGCGATCTGTGGCACTTACCGCATGCCGTATGAGGTGACGTTTGACGGGACCACGTTTGTGGACGGCGTGACCGCTGACGACGAGACGGGCGTGCAGTGGTTCGGCGTTGACGGGACGCGGCTCTCGGGCAAGCCGACGGCACCTGGCGTGTATGTCTGCAGCAGGCGTGACGCCGCGAGTGGACGCACCGTCAACCGTACGGTCGTGGTCAGATAAGGAAGGGTAGGGGGCGCATGCCCTCTTACCCAATGCAAGAGGCGTGTGCAATCCATTTGCACACGCCTTTTGTATTGGGCTCCCGTTTTGCTCCTGGCCAGATGGCTTTGTGTTCCTCCTCCCCATTCTGACGCTAAAAGGCCAACAACGGCTTGACGCTGCCGTGTTGGCCTTTGGCGTGATGTGAGGGGAGAGAGACAACCTCACATCTCTTTATGGGGCCGTTATGGCTCGGCCCATTTCTCGTTCAGTTCGTTGATGCTGATCCCGAGCAACCGCATCTGCCGGAACATCTCGGGAAGCACCTCGCGGAAGAAAGCGTCGCGACGCACCTGCATGATGTGCTCCTTGGCGTTGGCCTCGACGAAGTAGCCTAGTCCGCGGCGGTTGTAGATGACGCCCTCGCGCGCCAGCTCCTCGTAGGCTTTCACGGCCGTGTTGGTGTTCACCTCCAGCGCCACGGCGTACTCGCGGACGGAGGGTATGCGCTCATCGGCCTTGTACTTGCTAGCCAGGATGTCGTCGCAGAGGCGGTCGGCCATCTGCAGGTATATGGCTTTGTTGTTGTTGAACGTCATTTTGTCAGTTTTAGATTGTTTGTGTCGATGTTTCCGCTGCCGGCCACGGTTGTCTCGAGCGACAGGGCGCTGCCGCTCAGATGGATCTCTCCACTGCCGGCCACGTTGGCCAACACGTTTCCGCACTGGTTGAGCTTCAGGCTGACTTCACCGCTGCCCTGCACACCGACGCTTGTGGTGGTCACTTGTGCGAGGCTGGCCTTCACTTCTCCGCTGCCTGCCACGTTTGTTTTCACGACGCCTGCTTTCATGTTGGCGATGTTCACTTCTCCGCTGCCTGCCACGCTTGTTTCCACAATATCGGCTTTTATGTTGGTGATGTTCATCTCGCCGCTGCCTGCCACGGCCAGTTCCAGACGGTGGGCCGCCATGGTGGCGTTGCAGGTGAACGACGCGCTGCCAGTCACGTGGGCGCAGGCCAGGTAGGGGGCGCGCACCACAATCTTGGAGGCGGTGGCGCCAGACCCGTTGTCGATGATCCATCTCACGCCTTTCACCTTTTCCTCTTGTTTGTTCTCAATGCTCAGTGTGCTGTCGCTCACGTTGACCACTATGCGGTCGAACGCCTTCTCGGGGGCGGTGATGGTCACGCTGAATGTGTCGGAGGGGATGTACTCCACATCGGAGCTGATGCTGATGTCCAGCTTGTTGAAGTCGCGTGCGGCGATGGTGCGCGTGGTCTCAGGGCCGAGGTCTTTTGAGGTCACAATCTTGCAGGAACTGAACAAGGTCATTGCGGTGATGAGCAAAAAGGCTATTTTCTTCATGATGATGAGGTTTTAGAAGTTGAACGTCTTGTTGGTGATGGCCTGCATGCGCGAGTAGATGCGGAATGAGGCCCAATAGTTGAATGCGATGACCAGAAGGAAGGCCAGGGTGTAGAGTGTGGTGGCGAGCGGAGTGGTGATGATGCCCACACGATAGGCGTAGCCTCCATACAGGGCGTCGAGAGTCATCTTGGCCAGGAACATGCCGCCGCCGAAGAATACTGTGGCCAAAAGGAACATGACCAGGTTGCTCATGACCCATGCGCGCCGGCGGAAGAAGGTGCCGATGAGCAGGAAAAGGGAATGAGGGAACCAGCACAAGGCCACAAGGGAAACGGATGTCTCGCCCGACCATTGTGACAGGCGGGGGAACGTCTCGTACGCCGAGATGGCAGCCCGGGCGACAACCGAACGGCTGTCTCCGAAGACGGCTTGGCTGATGCCCATCTGGAGCAGGTCGCCCACGGCGTAGCCGATGAGGAAGGCCAGGGGCAGTGTGATGAGCAGGTGCAGGTAGCGGGCCGTGAACTTCTCCAGGCGGCTGGCGGGCAACATGAAGGCGGTGATGCGCTTGCGCTTGTCCTTCAGCTCGTAGACGATGAGTGCTCCGCAGCTCAGGTAGTACCAGGCGGCGCAGAACATCAGGATGGTGGAGGCTGTCGAGGTGTACTCCAAGTCGGAGTAGTCTTGTGAGAATGTGCCCCAGAGGAAGGGGGTGACCAGCGTGAAGATGGCGATGAGGATAAACCCGACTGCGGCGAATGTGTAGAGGTCCTTGCGCTCTGCCAGCTGCCAGCGCATGACGTTGGTGAACCGGGTGATATTGAAGTTTTTCATGATGTGTGCGTGTTCTGTTTTACTTGGTGGATGTGAATGTCGCGGGCAACTTGCCGCTGATGGCCGCGTCGAAGAGCAACTCGAGGTTGACCTGTGTCTCGTCCTCGCCCTCCCGTCGTGGCATGATGGCATTGAGGCCGCCGGCAGAGGGCTCCGAGTAGATCGCCTCGGCGGCTTCCGACTCCGGGATGGTGCGGAAGGCGTAGGTTTCGGTGACGTCGGCTGTGCTGCAATTGAGCATCACGTGGCTTTGGTCAATGATGACGATGTGGTCGAGCAGTGTCTCCACGTCATGCACTTGGTGGGTGGAGACGATGAGTGTGCGGTCGTCGGTCATGTGGCGCGCTATCACCTTGCGAAACAGACTCTTCGAGGGGATGTCGAGGCCATTGGTCGGTTCGTCCATGAAGATGTAGCTGCAGCCTGTGGCCAGCGCAAAACTCATGTAGACCTTCTTCTTCTGTCCCATGGAGAGCGCCTTCAGGTGGATGTCGGTGGGCAGTTCGAAGTCGGTCAGGCAACTGTTGAGGATGTCCACGCTGAAGTGGGGATAGAACACGCTGTTGATGCGCACATACTCTTTCAAGGTGATGGAGGGTAGGTCATACTCCTCGGGAACGAGATAGACGTCTTGCAGCATGGCGGGTGTGCGCAGGGCGCTTTGCTCGCCGTTGATGGTGATATTGCCCTTGCGCTGGCGAAGCAGTCCGCAGATGAGATAGAGCAGGGTCGACTTGCCGGTGCCGTTCTTGCCCAGCAGACCATAGATGCGGCCAGGCTCCAGGGCGAGCGAAAAGTCCTTGAACACCAAGTGCTTGCTGCCTGGATAACGGTAAGTGATGTTTTGGATGTTGATCATTGTCTTATTGTTTTTGAAGTTGTTCCTTATTGCGTTATGGTGTGCTATACTAATAGTACACTGCAAAGATATGACGTTTTGGGCTTCCGTGCAAGGAAAATGGGCAAAAACAGTTTGACAATAACATTTGTTAACTTATGAAGATGAAGCACATGCTGAGCCCCCTAAAAGCCGAAAATGGGCTTGAAGTTACTGGGTTTCATGGGGTTACGGACTATAATTTAACCAAAATACGGCCTCCGGCCAGTTCTTGGAGCTGGTTGATGAAGGCTAACTTTCGCTTGGGAGAAACGATGACGGAATCGTGTTCGAAGCAGATCTCAAGGCGGTCGAGTGAGGCGGCTGGTGCTGAGAGCATCGTGTGTGTGCGGCGTATAGAGCGGATGGAACTGATGGGGTAATGCCGTGAGACGATGAAGCCCCACTTGATGATGAGCTCGCCGTCGCCCACCACATAACGGATGCTGAGGACCGGCACGCAGACGGTCACGAGGGTGAAGACTGCGACAAGAACGCTGATGATGGACAGCTCACTATATAACAAGGTGAAAATGGGCAAGAGGCAGACTATGATGACAACCAGGAGCCATGCGTCTACTTTTGATGTGTATGTAGTCTTCATGCGGATTGTGGGGGCATAGGGTTGAGGCGTGGCGTTTGCCAGCCATTGCAAAGATACGCAAAGTTTGCCGCCAGTCTATCACTTGAGGATCTAAAAAGGAGTGGTGGAATGCGACTTTATGCGGTGTGTGCGCACACAATAGATTGATTTATGTCAAAAATGAGGCTATATTCAGGGAAAAGTGGCGGGAAAGTATTGCGCCATTTTCGAAATCACACTAACTTTGCATCGTCAAAAGGACAATAGGTGACACGTGAGTGTCGAAAGAGATAAGAGAGAATTTGAGAGAGAACAGGATGAAAGGAGAAAGCCATATAATAGGTTTAGTTTTCATAAGGTAGAAGATTAGTTGCATAGGTATCAGTCGAAAGACAAGTAAAAGATTGTCAGAAAGGCATTAGGGAGGAGGTAAAAGATTGTAACGCTCGGGTATTGGTCAACAGGTAAAAGATTGTTGGAAGGGATACGAATCACAAGCGAGAGGATAACAACAGGATAGCATGCGACCGGTCGTGACGACCACGTCAGCTCAGGATAACCCTCCACCTTGGGAAAGGACAAGGAGGAGAAGAACATAACGTTAACTGAAGAAAAGGAGGAAAAGGAATGAAAGTGACAATGATATTGGCCATTTATGCGGCGTTGTTCGTCTCATGGAAATGGCTCAATGACAATTCAGAGCACAACACGTGAGCGCAAGGCGTGTCACGTTGGAAAAGGAGAGAGAAAAGACTGCACAAAGGAAAGCTAGAACATTAGAGATTGGTTATATAACGCTAAGGGCGGTTTCCCACGAGGAGGCCGCCCTTTAATTGTGTGTCGGTTGCCCGTAGCCTTGTCCTTGGCAGTCGCAGGAGTGTCTGCCAGGGAAGAGAAAAAGCGGGTGGCGGACTTTGCCAATTGTTGTTTTGTCAGTACCTTTGCAGTCATGTCCAGCAATAAGAAAAGCGATTTCCTTCTCGCAAAGATACGCAATGGTGCCTACCTGTCGCGTCGTGAGAAGCTCGAGCTCATTGTGGAGCTGAGCATTCCGTCCATGCTTGCGCAGATCACCACGGTGATGATGTTCTTCATCGATGCCGCCATGGTAGGTCATCTCGGCGCCGCCGCCTCGGCGTCGATAGGCCTTGTGGAGAGCACCACGTGGCTCATGGGCAGCATCCAAAGCGCCGTGTCGTTGGGATTTTCGGTGCAGGTGGCCCATTTCATTGGTGCCAACGACTTCACGCGCGCCCGCCAGGTGTTTCGCCACGCCCTTATCTGCGGTGGTGTGGTCAGCGTGTTGATGGCCCTTGTGGGAGTGGCCGTCCACACGCCGTTGCCCTATTGGTTGGGTGGCAAGGAGGACATAGCGCCCTTGTCGGCGTCCTATTTCCTGATTTTCAGTCTCACCCAGCCCGCCGTGCTCCTCTATCACCTTATGAGTGCCATGCTCAAGAGCACGGGCGAGATGCGTGTTCCCAGTGTGTTGAGCATCATGATGTGTTGTCTCGACGTGGCTTTCAACTACCTTTTTATCTACCTCCTCAAGATGGGCGTTGTGGGTGCGGCCCTCGGCACGACGGCGGCCTATGTCGTCACGGTGGTGCCCATGTCGTGGCAGGCCATCTGCAAGAACAAGATTATCGCCCTGCGCCTCGACCACTCGCCGTTTGTGTGGATGTGGTCGTATGTGCGCCATGCGTTGAAGATCAGCTTGCCGGTGGCTGTCCAGAACATCCTCATGGGTTCTGCCCAGGTGGTGAGCACGCTCATTGTGGCTCCGCTGGGCAATGTGTCCATAGCCGCCAACTCGTTTGCCATCACCGCCGAGAGTCTCTGCTACATGCCAGGCTATGGTGTGGGTGAGGCCGCATCGACGCTGGTCGGCCAGACCTATGGCGCCGGTCGCCGTGATCTTTGCAAGAGCTTTGCCCACCTCACCATCGGCGTGGGCATGTTGGTCATGGCTTTCATGGGAGTGGTGATGTATGTGCTGGCACCCGAGATGATCGGTTTTCTCTCACCTGTGGCTGCCATCTGCGAGTTGGGAGGTGAGGTGTTGCGCATCGAGGCGTTCGCCGAGCCGTTCTTCGCCGCCGCCATTGTCAGCTATGCCGTGTGCGTGGCGGCTGGCGACACGTTGCGCCCGGCTGCCATGAGCCTCTTCTCCATGTGGTGCGTGCGCCTGACGCTGGCCTACGTCTTCTCGCAAACATATGGTTTGCGTGGCGTGTGGGTCGCCATGGCTGCGGAGCTGACGTTCCGCGGTAGCATCTTTCTTTGGCGCATCCGGAAGGGCAGCTGGCTGAAGGGGCTGAAGCCGAAGGATGCGTAGACATGGCTGTTGGCCTATGGGATGTGAATGATTGCCTATAAAAACAGGCCATGCTGACGCAGGTTCCCGACCGGGGTGTCAGCATGGCCTTTTCTGTCTTGGGGCTGGTGACGATTAGTGGTTCACCACCCGTTTCTTTCCGTTTATGATGTAGATGCCTTGGGGCAGTCGCTCCAGGTCTTTCCGGGTGAGGCCGCTTCCCACCCGCTTGTGGTGACATGACCGGATGGGGCCCGCTGTGCGATTGGGCAAAAAATGAAGTGTCTTGAGCAATAACAAAAGCAAAAAGCGGCGCGCCCGGATGAGGGGGCGCGCCGCTTGGTATGTGTGGCAGGCTTCCTGTCGTCTTACTCGAAGGGTGCTGGCTTGGCCTGGAAGTCGGGCACGTCTGTGCCTGCTCGGTAGTAGGACACCAGCTGAATCTGGAAGATGAGCACCGAGTGTCCGGGGATGGTGGAGCCGCTTCCCGAGTCGCCGTAGCCCAGGTCTGAGGGCACGTAGACCTCCCACTTGTCGCCGATGTGCATGTGTTGCACGGCGGTGGCGAAGCCGTCGGTGAGCTGGCTGACGAGGAACTGTGCCGGTGCGGAGGTCTCTGTCGACGAGCCGTTTGTGAAGGATGTGTCGAACTGGTAGCCGTTCTCGTAGGATGTGGAGGGCAGGAGACGCCCCGTGTAGTGCACCCGCACCGAGTCGGTGTAGAGCGGCGAGCCCGAGCCTGTCCCCTCGTTGAGCACGTGTACGACGATGTACTGTGTGTTGGCTGTGTGCATGGTGTCTGGCAGGCTCCACTTCTTCAGGATCTTCCAGTTGGTGTCGCCAGCCGCTATGCGCTGCGTGGCCTCGGCGTAGAGGGTGTTCCAGTAGTCGGTGTTGGTCTTCTCCCAATGGGGGAACTCCTCCACCTCGTCAGACTCCTCGGAGCAAGAGACGGGCAGCAGCAAGAAGGCGAAGAGGAAGAGGGGCAGGGCCACGAGAGCCTTTGCCCATTTCCCGCTTGCCATGGCCAAGCTTGTCTTGTTCATAATCATTCTGCCTGTTAAAAGGATACGTTGCGTGTGTTAGAACTGCTTGATGGCCTCGTTGAGCTTCTTCAGCACGGAGGTGATGCTCACGCGGTCCTCGATGATCTCGCGAAGCTTCTCCACGGGCACACGCTCCTGCTCCATGGAGTCGCGGAAGCGCAGGGTGACGGTGTTGTCCTCGAGCGTCTGCCCGTCGACGGTGACGCAGAAGGGCGTGCCGATGGCGTCCTGGCGGCGGTAGCGCTTGCCGATGGAGTCCTTGGCCTCGATGTGCGTGGTGAAGTGGAACTTCAGGCTGTCCACGATCTCCTGTGCCTTTTCGGGCAGGCCGTCCTTGTTGACCAGCGGCAACACGGCGCACTTGATGGGTGCCAGAGGCTCCGGCAGGCTGAGCACGACGCGTGCGGTGCCATTCTCGAGCTTCTCCTCCTTGTAGGCGTGGCACATCACGCTGAGGAACATGCGGTCCACACCGATGGAGGTCTCCACGTCGTAGGGCACGTAGCTCTCGTTGGTGTCGGGGTCGAAGTAGCGCATCTTGGTGCCAGAGAACTGCTCGTGCTGTGAGAGGTCGTAGTTGGTGCGGCTGTGTATGCCCTCCACCTCCTTGAAGCCGAACGGCATCTTGAATTCGATGTCTGTGGCGGCGTTGGCGTAGAAGGCCAGCTTCTCGTGGTCGTGGTAGCGGTAGTTGTCATCGCCCATGCCCAGGGCCTTGTGCCATGCCAGGCGCGCCTTCTTCCAGTATTCAAACCACTTCATCTCCGTGCCGGGCTGGCAGAAGAACTGCATCTCCATCTGCTCAAACTCGCGCATGCGGAATACGAACTGGCGTGCGACGATCTCGTTGCGGAAGGCCTTGCCGATCTGTGCGATGCCGAACGGCAGCTTCTGGCGTGTGGTCTTCTGCACGTTGAGGAAGTTGACGAAGATGCCCTGTGCGGTCTCCGGGCGGAGATACACCTTGCTGGTGGCGCTGGCGTTGGATCCGAACTCGGTGGAGAACATCAGGTTGAACTGCCTGACGTCCGTCCAGTTCTTGGTGCCGCTGATGGGGTCGACGATCTCCTCGTCGAGGATGATCTGCTTCAGCGCCTCGAGGTCGGGTCCCTGCATGGCGGCGGTGTAGCGGGCGTGCAGCTCGTCGCGCTTCTTTTGGTGCTCGAGCACGCGTGGGTTGGTCTGTCGGAACTGCGCCTCGTCGAAGCTGTCGCCGAAGCGCTTGGCGGCCTTCTTCACCTCCTTGTCAATTTTCTCCTCATACTTGGCGATCTGGTCCTCGATGAGCACGTCGGCGCGATAGCGCTTCTTCGAGTCGCGGTTGTCGATGAGGGGGTCGTTGAAGGCGTCCACGTGTCCGCTGGCCTTCCACACGGTGGGGTTCATGAAGATGGCGGCGTCGACGCCGACAATGTTATTGTGGAGCAGGACCATGGAGTCCCACCAATATTTCTTGATGTTGTTTTTCAGTTCCACACCGTTGGGCCCGTAGTCGTAGACGGCGGCCAGGCCATCGGGATAAATGTCCGAACTCGGGAACACGAAGCCGTATTCCTTACAGTGACTTACAATCTTCTTGAAGTTGTCTTCTGCCATTTTCTTCTGAATGATGAGTTGATGTATATTTTGCAAAGGTACTGTTTTTCTTTTGATAATGTGAAGAGAACGGCGTTAAAATAAAAGAAAAATCGGTTGTGGGTGAAAAATGTCTAACAAAAAGTCTCGCCAGAATGGCGTGAAAGTCACGGCGGGCATGGTAGGGCGCAAATACGCGATTTTTCGACGGTTTTTGCATTAGGCTGATAATCAGTCGTTTATGGAAATCTTTGAAAAATCGGTCGCTTGCAACCGTCCGCCGGCCTCGCGATATGTGCCTTATCGTGGTGAGATTAGTGCCAAATCTCATCATGATATGTGCCAAATCATGGTGAGATTAGGCACATATCATGATGAGATAAGGCACATATCGTGGCCGCGCGGGGTGTGAGACCCGCCCTCGTCCCTTCTCGATAGGCATTTTTTTGCCTTTTTGCCCGCTGGTTGGTGACCTCCAGAAGTGTTAAAATTTGACCATATAATTTTACAAAACAAAACATGCCAGTCCCTTTCCCTTCCCTTTGCCGCCGCTCGCCCTTGCCATCCCCCTCTGCCGCATGCGGGTGCGAACATCGGCGGGATCGATAAAAATGTGGTGGCCGCAAAAGGCTTTTTGCCGATTTTTGTGTACCTTTGCATGGGTAAGCCCCCAGGGCTCCGCAAACCAACACTTATGGACGACGACAAGACAATCAACAACAACGACACCCCGCAGGCCGATGACGAGTTGACGGCCGACACCCATAGCGACTACAAGCCGGCCGACCGCTTTGACGCCTCGGCCGTGCATCACCTGTCAGGCATGTACAAGAACTGGTTCTTGGACTACGCCTCCTATGTCATTCTCGAGCGTGCCGTGCCCCACATCGGCGACGGCCTGAAGCCTGTTCAGCGCCGCATACTCCACACCATGAAGCGCATGGACGACGGCCGCTACAACAAGGTGGCCAACATCGTGGGCGAGACCATGAAGTTTCACCCCCACGGCGACGCCTCCATCTATGACGCCCTGGTGCAGCTCGGCCAGAAAGACCTGCTCATCGACGCTCAGGGCAACTGGGGCAACATCTTCACCGGCGACTCGGCGGCGGCGCCCCGATACATCGAGGCGCGCCTCTCCAAGTTTGCCCTTGAGACCGTCTTCAACCCGAAGACCACCGAGTGGCAGCTCAGCTACGACGGCCGCAACAAGGAGCCCATCACCCTGCCCGTCAAGTTCCCGCTGCTCCTGGCCCAGGGAGCCAACGGCATCGCCGTGGGCCTGTCGAGCCGTGTGTTGTCCCACAACTTCAACGAGATCTGCGAGGCGGCGGTGAAGTATCTGCGCGGTGAGGAGTTCCACCTCTACCCCGACTTCCCGACAGGCGGCTCCATCGACGTCTCGAAGTACAACGACGGCCAGCGGGGCGGCTCTGTGCGCATCCGCGCGAAGATAGAGAAGCTCGACAACAAGACCCTCGTCATCCGCGAGATACCCTTCAGCAAGACCGCCGACTCGCTGCAAGACTCCATCACCAGGGCCATCGAGAAGGGCAAGATCAAGGCCCGCAAGGTGCTCGACCTCACCGCCCGCGACGTGGAGATACAGGTGCAGCTCACCCCCGGCACCTCATCGGACAAGACCATCGACGCCCTCTACGCCTTCACCGACTGCGAGATCAGCATCTCGCCCAACTGTTGCGTCATCGAGGACAACAAGCCCCAGTTCCTCACCGTCAGCGAGGTGCTGCGCCACAGCGTCGACCGCACCATGGGCCTGTTGCGCCGCGAGCTGCAGATCCGCCGCGACGAGCTGATGGAGCAACTCTTCTTCGCCTCGCTCGAGCGCATCTTCATCGAGGAGCGCATGTACAAGGAGAAGTCCTTCGAGCAAGCCCCCGACCAAAAGGCCGTGCTCAAGTTCCTCGACAAGAAGTTTGAGCCGTTCAAGGAGGGGCTCGTGCGCGAGATACGCGACGACGACTACCTGCGCCTGCTTGAGATCAAGATGCAGCGCATCCTCAAGTACAACAAGGACAAGGCCGACCAGCTCATCACCAAGATCAAGGCCGAGGTGAAGGGCATCGACCACGACCTGGCCCACATGGTCGACGTCACCATAGCCTGGTATGACCATCTGCGCGAGACCTACGGGGCCGACCACCCGCGCCGCACCGAGATCCGCAGCTTCGACACCATCGAGGCGGCCAAGGTCGTGGAGGCCAACGAGAAACTCTACATCAACCGCCAGGACGGTTTCGTGGGCACCGGGCTCAAGAAGGACGAGTTTGTCTGCAACTGCTCAGACCTCGACGACATCATCCTCTTCTATCGCGACGGCAAGTACAAGGTGATCCGCGTGGCCGACAAGATCTTCGTCGGCAAGAACGTCATCTGGGTGCAGGTGTTCAAGAAGAACGACGCCCGCACCATCTACAACGTTGTCTACCGCGACGGCAAGAAGGGACCTTATTACATCAAGCGGTTCAACGTGACCAGCGTCACCCGTGACCGCGAGTATGACCTCACGCGTGGCGAGGCCGGCTCGCGCGTCATCTATTTCTCGCCCAATCCCAACGGCGAGGCAGAGGTCATCAAGGTGACGCTCGACCCCGACGCCACCAAGAAACGCCAGAACATCTTCCTTGAGAGAGACTTCTCGGAGGTGGCCATCAAGGGGCGTTCCGCCCGCGGCCTGCTCCTCACGCGCAAGAGTGTCCACCGCATCTCGCTCAAGAGCCATGGGCGGTCCACCCTCGGTGGCCGCAAGGTGTGGTTCGACTCCGATGTCAACCGCATCAACTACGAGGAGCACGGGCGGTTGCTCGGCGAGTTCAACGACGGCGACCGCATCCTGGTGGTGCTCCGCGACGGCACCTACTTCACCACCGACTTCGACCCCAACAACCATTTCCCCGACAACATGCGTGTCATCGAGAAGTGGCAGCCCGACAAGGTGTGGACCGCCGTGCTCTTCGACGCCGACAACAACGGCTATCCCTACATCAAGCGCTTCCTCATGGAAGACTCGCGCAAGCCGGTCAGCTACCTCGGCGACAATCCCGACAACCGCCAGGTGCTGCTCACCGACACGGCCTATCCCCGCATCCTGGTCACCTTCGGCGGCGCCGACACCACTCGTCCGCCGATGGAGGTCGACGCCGAGAGCTTCATCGCCGTCAAGGGCTTCAAGGCCAAGGGCAAGCGTGTGGCCATGTGGCAGGTGGAGAGCGTGGAGGAGCTGGAACCCCTGCGTAGTCCGGAGCCTGACCCCGCGGAGGGCGCTGAGGAGCCCGGCGAGCCCGCCACAGCCCCAGAAGCCGACCTCGACCCCGACGCCGGGAAAAGCCAGCAGCAGGTCATCGACGAGATGACCGGCCAGCTCAACCTCTTCAACGACCTCGACAACCATCCTGATGATGCGAACTGAACAAACCACCCCAACCCCTGTGACCCTGCCCAGGCGACTGATGGTCGTCCTGGCGCTGGTCCTCTCAGCGGGCCTCACGGCCTCCGCACAACGGCTCGCCGCCGTCTCCGTGTCACACACCGACATCCTCGACACCTACCTCTCGCAGGAGGCGTTCCAGGGGACGGAGGTCAGCTTCATCGGCCAGGCCATCCGCCAGCGCGACAGCAGCCGCGTGTCGCGTGAGCTGACCCACCACGCCTGGGTGTCGCTCGCCGGCACACGTGGCAACGCCAACTCGCTGCTCTCCGGCGCCTACAACCTGCGCTTCGGCTGGCACTACAACTGGACCTTCCCCGCACAGCGGCTACGCCTGCGTGTGGGTGGCCTGGGCGACTTCCTCTTGGGTGGGGCCTACGACACGCGCAACTCCAACAACCCGGCCCAGCTGCGCCTCTCTTTCTCCGTCGACCCGTCGGCCTCCCTGTCGTGGGACTTCGCCCTCGCGCACCGGCCGCTCACCCTGTCGTATGCCGCCGCCGTGCCACTCGTCGGCCTCGCCTTCTCGCCCCACTACGGGCAGAGCTACTATGAGATCTTCGCACGCGACAATTACGACCACAACGTCGTCGTCACCTCACTCTTCGCCGCGCCCCAGCTCCACCAGATGCTCACGCTCGACATCCACTTTCGCCGCACCTCCCTCACCGTGGGCTACGTGGGCGACATCCTGCAGATGAAGGCCAATGGCCTCAAGTATCACCAATACAGCCACGGCATCATGATCGGCTGGAAATATTGATCGACACGACTAACCCCTTCTTGATCCCAACACGCTATGCCTATCAACCGACCCTTCTTCCCCCATCACCCTTCCGCCCCCATCCAGGCAGGCCGCACCTCGTGGTTGTCTGCCTGTGGGATGACACTGTTCCTGTGTGTCTTCCTGTTGGCCTCTTGTGTCACCGAGGACTCGTTCGACGACACGCAAAAGGGCAATTTCGAGGCCTTGTGGAAAATCATGGACGAGCACTATTGCTTCTTCGACGAGAAAGGCGTCGACTGGGACTCCGTGCATGCGGCCTACGCCCGCCAGGTCGATGGCACCATGACCGACGGCCAGTTGCTCGAGGTGCTGGGCAACATGCTGGCCGAGCTGCGCGACGGGCACGTCAACCTCTACACGTCGTTCGACATGGCGCGCTATTGGGGCTTCCATGAGAACTACCCCAGCAACTATAGCGACACGCTCGTCAACAAGTACCTGGGCACCGACTACAAGATAGCCGGTGGCCTGCGCTACCGCATCCTCGATGACAACATCGGCTATGTGCGGTGTGCCTCGTTTGCCAGCGAGGCCGGGTCGGGCAACCTCGACAACGTGCTGCTCTACCTGGCACCCTGCCGAGGCATCATCATCGACCTGCGCGACAACGGCGGCGGCCTGCTCACCGCCGCCGAGAAGCTGGCCGCCCGCTTCACCAACGAGAAGCGGCTGGTGGGCTACATGCGCCACAAGACGGGGCGTGGGCACAACGACTTCTCATCCATGGAGGCCCAGTGGCTCAAGCCAGCCAGTGGACTCCGCTGGCAGAAGCCCGTGGCCGTGCTCACCAACCGCCAGGTGTTCTCAGCCGCCAACGAGTTTGTGAAGTACATGAAGTGCTGTCCTGGCGTCATCGTCGTGGGCGACAAGACAGGCGGTGGGGCAGGCCTGCCCTTCTCCTCCGAACTGCCCAATGGCTGGAGCGTGCGCTTCTCGGCGTGCCCCATGTACGACACCAGCAAGCAGAGCACCGAGCAAGGCGTCGACCCCGACATCCACGTGGGTCTCGACGCTGACTACCTGGCCACGGGGCGCGACGCCATCATCGAGGCCGCGCGCCAGGCGTTGAGGCAAAGGCAATGAGGCCTTTGCCACCACATTCACCTATTTCTATTATCAGAATGAACGTTTTCACACCTATCATAGCGGAGCGGCTCACCATAGGCGCACCGCAAGTGGACGCCACGCTCAGCCTGCTGGACGATGGCTGCACCATCCCCTTCATCAGCCGTTACCGCAAGGAGGCCACAGGCAACCTCAACGAGGTGCAGGTGGCGGCCATCAGTGACTTGGGCGATAAGCTGAAGGAGTTGCAGAAGCGCAAGGACACCATCCTCAAGACCATCGACGGCCAGGGCAAGCTCACTGACGACCTGCGGCGCCGCATCGACACATGCTGGGAGGCCACCGCGCTCGAGGACCTCTACCTGCCCTACAAGCCGAGGCGCCGCACACGGGCGCAGATCGCGCGCGAACAGGGCCTCGAGCCCTTGGCGGCCACCATACGCCTTCAGCGCGAGGCCCATCCCGAACAGGTGGCCGCACGCTTCGTCAAGGGCGACGTGAAGGATGTCGAGGCGGCCCTGAAGGGCGCCAAGGACATTATCGCCGAGGACGTCAGTGAGGACGAGCGCACACGGCAGGCCGTGCGTGCCGTGTTTCGCCGGGAGGCGGTCATCACCGCCAAGGTCGTCACCAAGATGAAGGACGCCGAGAAGGCCCAGAAATATTCCGATTACTTCGACTTCAGCGAGGAGCTTCGCCGCTGCTCGTCCCATCGCCTGCTGGCCATCCGCCGAGGCGAGGCGGAGGGCGTGTTGCGTGTCGGCATATCGGTCAACGACGACGAGTGTGCCGCCCGCCTGCGCCGCCAGTATGTGCGGGGCTACGGACCCTGTCAGACCCTGGTGGGCGAGGCCGTCGACGATGCCTACAAGCGGCTGGTCGAGCCGTCCATCGAGAACGAGTTTGCGGCGCTGAGCAAGGAGAAGGCCGACGACGAGGCCATCCGCGTCTTCAGGGAGAACCTCCGCCAGTTGCTGCTGGCGCCACCCCTCGGACAGCAGCGGGTGATGGGCGTCGACCCCGGTATCCGCACGGGATGCAAGGTGGTGGTGCTCGACGCGCAGGGCAACTTGCTCCATCACGACGTGGTGTTCGCAGTCAGGAGTGACCATGGCGGGCACGACCGTCAGCGTGCTGCCGACCCGCTGGAGCGCTTCACGGCCATCGCACGCCGTTTCCAGGTGGAGGCCATCGCCTGCGGCAATGGCACCGGGTCGCGCGAGACGGCCGAAATCCTCAGGCAGATACACGACACGCCCACCTATGTGGTCAGTGAGGATGGCGCCAGCGTCTACTCGGCGTCGGAAGTGGCGCGTGAGGAGTTTCCCGATGAGGACGTCACCGTCAGGGGGGCTGTCAGCATCGGCCGAAGGCTCATGGACCCTCTCGCCGAACTGGTGAAGATCGACCCCAAGAGCATCGGTGTCGGGCAGTATCAGCACGACGTGGACCAGGCCAAGCTCAAGCATAGCCTCGACCAGACCGTTGAGCTCTGCGTCAACACGGTCGGCGTCGACGTCAACACGGCCAGCAAGAACCTCCTCACCTATGTGAGCGGACTGGGGCCGGCGCTGGCGAAGAACATCGTCGACTATCGGCGCGAGCATGGCGCCTTCACCTCGCGCAGCCAGCTCCTCAAGGTGCCACGCCTCGGAGCGGCCGCCTACCAGCAGTGTGCGGGCTTCCTCCGCATCCCAGGCGCCAAGAACCCGCTCGACGCCAGTGCCGTCCATCCGGAGCGTTACGCCATCGTCGAGCAGATGGCCAAGGACTGCGGCTGCAAGGTCGGCGACCTCATGGCCGACCCCGAGCAGCGCAAGAAGATACAAGTGGCTCGCTATGTGAAGGGAGATGTGGGTCTGCCCACCCTCAAGGACATCATGGGCGAGCTGGAGAAGCCGGGCCGGGACCCACGTGGGAAGGCCGAGACATTCGAGTTCGACGCGCGTGTCAAGACGCCTGAGGACCTCGTGCCGGGCATGGAGCTGCCGGGCATCGTGACCAACGTCACCAACTTCGGGGCGTTTGTCGACGTGGGCGTCCACCAAGATGGGCTGGTGCACATCTCGCAGTTGGCCAACACCTATGTCAAGGACCCCAACGACGTGGTGAAGCTCCACCAGCAGGTCATGGTCAAGGTGCTCGACGTCGACCTGCGCAGGCACCGCATATCGCTGACCATGCGCCGATGAGGCTTCCGCCCCATGCCCATGAACAATGACAACCCATAACAGAACACAAATATGATTAAGAGACGAAACTTTATCCTGATGGCCGCAGCCTGCATGATGACGCTCACGGTGAGTGCCCAGCAGGCACGCCAGGACATCCGCCGCAACGTCGACTACGCAGGCAGCAACTATGCGGCCTACCCCGGTCCGCAGAAGCAGCTCACCGCCGCTCCGCGAGGCTACGAGCCGTTCTACATCAGCCACTACGGGCGCCATGGCTCGCGCTTCCTCATCGGCACCAACGACTATGACAAACCCTACAAGATGCTCCTCGAGGCCGACTCGCTGGGCAAGCTGACCGCAAAGGGCAAGGATGTGCTGGCCAAGGTGAAGCTCATCCGCGAGGAAGCCCGGCTGCGCGACGGTGAGCTGACGCCTCTAGGCGCCGAGCAGCACCGCGGCATAGCCAAGCGCATGTATGAGCGCTTCCCCGAGGTGTTCAAGGGCAAGACCGCCATCGACGCGCGCTCGACCATCATCATCCGCTGCATCCTCTCCATGGAGAACGAGCTGCAGCAGTTGGCCAGCATGAACCCACAGCTCCTGATCACCCACGACGCCAGCGAGCACGACATGTGGTACATGAACGACAACCACAGCCCCTATTCCCGTTTGCGTGACAACAAGGAGACCTCGCAGGCCAACAATGAGTTCGCCAGGCGTCACGACAACTGGAGCCACCTCATGACGGTGCTCTTCGCCGATGCCGACTATGCCAAGACCATCAATGCCGGAAGCCTCGCACGCCACCTCTTCACGCTGGCCAGCAATGTGCAGAGCACTGAGCTGCGCCACCAGCTGGGCCTGTGGGACATCTTCACCGAGGACGAGATCTATGACTTCTGGCTCAAGGAGAATGCCGCGTGGTACTCTTATTACGGCCCCAACAAGGCCAACAACGGCGCGGGCATGTACACCCAGGCCAACCTCTTGCGCAACATCATCGCCACGGCCGACACCTGCATCACCAAGGCGCATCCCGGCGCCACGCTGCGCTTCGGCCATGAGGTGTGCGTCATGCCGCTGGTGTGCCTGATCGACCTCAACCACTATGGCGAGCCTGTGGACAACCTGGAGGACCTCGACGACCGCGGATGGAACAACTACCAGATCTATCCCATGGGATGCAATGTGCAGTTTGTGTTTTACAAGCCCAAGAAGCAAGCGCCCAACGCTGGCAACGTGCTGGTGAAGGTGTTGCTCAATGAAGACGAGGCCACGCTGCCCGTCAGCACCGACAAGGCTCCCTACTACAGCTGGAAGGACGTGCGCAGCTATTATCTGGAGAAGCTCAACGACTACCAGCAGAGCTACGTCAGGTAAGCGTCAAGCGCTCCTGCCACCATCAACGAAAGAAGGGCAAGCATGCCTCAGTGTTGGGCTGAGGCGCGCTTGCCCTTCTTTTCGTTGGATAGTGGGTATATTCGCCCTTCATCTTCTTCCGAGCTAAGGCTTCTTGATACTTCTTCTTGTGCAATGTGTGTGAGCGTGTGGTGGCACATTTGTTCCGTGCGAAGGTGCTGCCCAATGCGAACGAGCCCACACTTCCCATAGCGCCGACGGGATACAATGTAATTACGTTAACCATATTTAACTATTCCGCAATAGGTGTTTTTCGCATATTATTATAATTTTGCAAATATTAATTGTTGAACTATGAAGAAGCTATTTTTGTCTTTAATGGTGGCATTCTTTACTGCTGCGGGAGCAATCGCGCAGAACGTAACAGTGGAAGAGCCGGAGTTTGCAGAAGAGACTTTACTCTTGACTTCTGACAATCAAGGTGTGAAGTTGGCGCGTGAAAATGGAACAGTCAAGACTAAGGCTGGAGCCAGCCTGTATCTGACGGGCATCGGTAAGGTCAAGTCCAGACTGACCCTCAAGGGAGTGAAGTCCTCGAGCAAGGCCGTTGGCGGTTCGACAACTCGCCTCATCGTAAAGGCGGCCGACAACAAGACGGACCCCAACTCTTTTATCTCTGTTTTCAAATTTGAAATCAAGGGAAGTGAGCGCAGGTATCAGCTCGCTGAGGCTGGCACGCTTTCTAAGACAGAAAGCAACAACCTCTCAAGTGTGGACTACAAGGCCAAGAAGTATGGCGAAAGCTCATATTACCTTGTCCTGGAAGATCTTACTCCTGGTGAGTATGGCATCGTCATTGGCGACCCCAACCATGAGAACACCAAGAACAGCATGAAGGTCACGACTTTTACTGTTGAGTGATTGTAGGACTTTTGGAGACCCATTTGGTCTTTATACCCATATAAAATAAAATGCTTCCATGCTCTTGCGGTGTGGAAGCATTTTTCGTTATGGCAAATTGGCTTTTGGCTTATTTCCATTTATATTTGAACCGCATCACCCATTATTCGGTGGTAACTTATAGAACCACCCTGATGTCAGTCCTTGCGCTTGGCGACCTGCGAGGCGCTTAGCACCAGGTTGATGTCTTCCCATGTGATGTCCGCCCGACAGGCGTTCTTGATGTCGGTGCGCGTGGCCTCCGGGCCGAGCTGCGCCATGGCGTGGCGCACGGCCTTGATCTTCGAGGGGCTGATGAGGTCTTCGAGACGGATCAGGCCTTCCCTCACAAAGCGAAACAGGTGGCCTGTGATGGTGCCCACGGCCAGTCCGCGGGCGGTGGCAATGTCCTGGATGCTCATGCCCTTGCGGTATAGTTCGTAGGAGTCTTGGTAGGTCTGCCCCTTTTGGTGCTTGGGCTTGTCTGCCGGCCTGGGTGCGGGTTGCGGCTTGTCGGCCTTTGTCCTAATGTCTAGACCGTCGGGGAAGTCGTCAGTCTTGCGCTTGCGTGGCCTCCGTTGCCGCGTGTTGCTTGGGGCCACCAGGTCCATGGCGTCGAGCATGGCCTCCTGCTTGGTCTGCATGTATCCCGACACGGTGAAGGTCTCATCGGCCATCTCCTCCAGCAGTTTTGTCTTGGCAAAGTATTGCAACATCCACTCCTTGTAGCGCTCGTCCATCAGCTCCATCGCCTTCTTGTTTTGGCTCTTCACCATCTTCGTCTGTTCCAGCAGGGTGGGGATGAGGCTCTTGAGCTCCTTGAGGAAGTAGGCTTCGCTGTGTTGCACACGCTCCAGGAAGACATCTTTGTGGAGCTCTGTCCGCTCCAAGCCGCGGATAACCGCTGCCCACTTGTAGGCCACATCCATGACACGTGCCTTCAGGGAGTCAAGGGCAGTCTTGTGGGCGGCGGTGAGTGTTGGGGTGCTGCGGAAGAACTCCACGATTGTCCGGTAGACCAATTGCTCGGTGTCCCATATCCCGGAGAAATTGAACATGTCGAGCAGTTGATAGCGATAGTATTCCTCCTTCAGGTCGGGCAGGGCCTCCACGCTCTGCTCCGTGGCCTGCTGCTGGTGGGAGATGTAGTCGGTGACCCGCTGGTCGTTGATGATGTTGGCGGGACGGATGGCCGAGGCCAGCACCAGGCCTTCCAGGCTCTTGCATCGGCTCAAGGCCACGTACACCTGGCCAGGGGCAAACGACTGCGCGGCGTCGATGATGGCACGATCGAAAGTCAGACCCTGGCTCTTGTGGATGGTGATGGCCCACGCCAGTCGCAGCGGATACTGCTTGAAGGTGCCGAGCACCTCCGAGTCGATGGTCTTCGTCTGCTCGTTGATGACATACTTCGTGTTTTCCCATGCGTCGCGCTCCACCTTGATGCTATTGTCATCGCCTGGGCATTTCACCTCGATGCCGTCGCTGCTGATCTTGACCACGTGGCCGATGCGCCCGTTGTAGTAACGGTGAGCGCCCGATGCGTCGTTTTTCACAAACATCACCTGCGCGCCCTCCTTCAGCACCAGTTGCGCCTCCACGGGATAGTTGTTCTCAGGAAACTCGCCGCTCACCTCCGCGTCGAAGGTGAACCGTTGTCCTGGCAACTTGAGCAGCGCGTTCTCGTTGTAGCTGTCGGCCAGCCGGTTGTGGGTGGTGAGGCGGATGTATCCGTCCTCAGCCTTGGGGATGAAAAGGGGCTTGTGGCGCGTGTTGAGCATGGCTATGTCCTCAGCTGAGGGATGGCCGTCGCGTATGTGGTTGAGGATGGAGATGAATGTGTCGTCCTGCTGCCGGAAGACGTGCGTCAGTTGTATGGTGACATAGCTGATCTGCTGCAGTGCCTTGGAACCGAAGAAGTAAGGCGTGTCGTAATGGGTGCCAAGGATCTGCTCGTCCTTGGGCGTCACCACGGGGGTGAGCTGTTGCAGGTCACCGATCATGAGCAGTTGCACACCGCCGAAGGGCTTGGTGTGGTCGCGATAGCGGCGCAACACGAAGTCGATGGCGTCGAGCAAGTCGCTGCGCACCATGGAGATCTCGTCGATGACCAGCATGTCGAGCGTGCGGATGATGCGTCGTTTCTCCTTCCGGAAGTCGTAACGGTCGCGGATGGTCGTGCCTGGCACGTAGGGCGTGAGAGGCAGCTGGAAAAACGAGTGGATGGTCACCCCGTTGGCGTTGACGGCGGCCACGCCCGTCGGTGCCACCACAATCATGCGCTTGGAGGAGTGCTCCTTCACGGCCTTGAGAAAGGTGGTCTTTCCCGTTCCGGCCTTTCCCGTCAGGAAAATGCTGGTTCCTGTGTGTTCGACAAAGTCCCAAGCCAGTCGCAGTTCGTTGTTTTGTTGCATGGCACAAAAATACGATTTTTATTTTTATAAAAAGGAAGGATAAAGGGATTTATTTTCTATTTTTGCAACATGATGTTGCGAACGCGTCTCCAACTCGCCCCCTTCCTGCGCCTCGTCGTGGTGTTGATGGCCGGCATCGTGGTGGCCGACAGCCTTGCCGGGCGCGTCGCCGTGGCCAGTTGGCTGTGGCCCGCGGTGGTCTCCCTGGTCCTGGCGATGGCCACAGCCTGGCTGCGCAACGTGCAGAGGGTGTGGGTCCAAGGCCTGCTCCTGATGGTCGCCACCTTCTTTCTTGGTGCCACCATGGTGGCACTGGCCCATCGCAGGCTCCGCGTGTCGTTGTCGACAGAACCTGTCGAATATGGTGCCGTGGTGGCGTCGGAGCCGCAAGCCAAGGGCAAGACGGTGCGCATGGACCTGCTCGTCACCCAGGTGGAAGGGCGTGCCTTGCCTCGTCCGGTCAGCGTCAGGGCATCCCTCTTGCGCGACACCGTGTCGGGGCGTTGGCGGCAACTGCGTGTGGGCAGTGGCCTTTGTGCCTATTCGCCTCTTGAGGCCATAAGCGCCGTGGGCCGTCCCACCCGTTTCGATTATGTCCGGTGGGCGCAGGTGCATGGCTACCAAGCCCAAACCTTCATCTTCTACCGCGACTGGGTGCCCGCCGTGCCCGACCTCTCGGTGCTCTCCACCTTGCAACGCGCACGGCTGCGGATGCTGGCCTTTCGCCAGCGCCTGCTGCTGCGCTATCGTGCGCTCGGCCTCGACGAGCAGCAATATGCCGTCATCGCCGCCATGACGCTGGGCGACAAGAACGCCCTGAGCCAAGCCACCAAGGACAACTATTCCATCAGTGGAGCCAGTCATGTGCTGGCCTTGTCGGGACTTCACTTAGGCATCGTCTACGCCGTCCTGACCTTCCTCCTTGGGGGACGCAGGCGTAGGTCGTGGGTTGGGCAGGCGATAGTCTTGTGTGCCGTGTGGAGCTATGCGTTGCTGGTGGGGATGCCTGCCAGTGTGGTGCGCTCGGCCACCATGCTGACCGTCTACTCCTGTTGTGTGTTGTTGCGCCGTGAGCATGCGTCGGTCAATGCCCTCGCCCTTGCGGCAATGGTCATGCTCGTCGCCAATCCGCTCTCGTTGTGGGATGTGGGCTTCCAGTTGTCGTTCCTGGCGGTGCTGGGCATCCTGGTCTACCAGCCCCGCCTCTTGCGCCTGTGGCGCCCTGCGTCCAAGCCATTGCGCTGGGCTTGGGGCATGGTCACGGTGTCGGTGTCGGCACAGATGGCCACGGCGCCCCTGGTGGCCTACTACTTCGGGCGCTTCTCTTGCTATTTCCTGATCACCAACTTCATGGTTGTGCCGGCGGCAACCGTCATCCTGTATGGTGCCATAGCACTCTTTGTGGCCACGCCTTTTGTGGTTGTCGCGCAGGCTGTGGCGTTGGCCTTGCTGCAGATTGCCCACTGGCTCAACGAAGCCTTGGCCATGGTGGCGTCATGGCCGGGGGCCAGTGTGGAGGGCATCCGGCTCTCCTTGGCGCAGGTGGTGCTGCTCTACGTCATGTTGTTGGCGCTGACGGTCATCGTGACGCATGTTGGTCATCTGCGGGGCTTGGGGGCGCTCGACACTTTCAACCGCGCCACACGCGGAGACAGCAATCCCGCACCGAATGGCGATGACTGGCCATTGACGATGCGGGATGATGGATGATAATGCGCTCAGAGTGATGGAGATGCCAGGATGGTGCACACCTTGTCTTGGAAACGACGCCCGTTCTTGCCATGCATCACACCCTGGTTGATGATGGAGAAGCACAAGTGATGCCCATTGGCGGCCGTCAGGTATCCGCAGAGACTGCTGATGCCCGTCACGGTGCCTGTCTTCGCGTGCACGTTGCCACGTGTGAAGGCTCCCGTCATGCGCTTGCGCAGGGTGCCGTCGGTGCCGGCGATGGGCAGGGCGGGCAGGAGATGGTTGTAGATGTTCTGGTCATGATAGGCGTAACGCAACAGCTTCACCTCCAGCTCCGCGCTCACATAGTTGTAGAGTGAGAGGCCGGAGCCATCGGCAAACTGGTATCGTGAGCCGTCAAGCCCAATCTTGTTGACCAGCTGCTTGATGATGGAGCGGGCGCTCTTGGCCGTTGCGGGGTGGTTGCCCGTTGACGCGGCAATCTGGTAGAACATCGACTCCGCATAGAGGTTGTCGCTCTGCTTGAGCATGCGCATGAGCACTTGGTCGATGGTATGGAAACGCCTCACGATGCAGTTGGCCTCCTCAGGCTTGCGCTTCTCGCCCAACGAGCCGGTCAGGTAGACGCCCGCCTCGCGCAAGTCGGAATAGAACTTGGGCAGCAGCTGGTCCTTGCGTGAGAGCAGCAGCGGAGAGAGCGTCGGGTTGTCGTCGTCCCAGCACCATCCCTCTCCGTAGGGGTTCTTGTCCTTCATCGACTTGTCGGCATAGATGCTGCCGCGTATGGTGTCGATGCCCAGCTTGCGAATGCCCTCCACGAAAGCGCGGAGGTCATCGTTGTTGAAGCGTGGGTCGAAGCCGCCCACGCAATAAACGTCTCCCTGAAGGGTGCAACTGTCCACCCGCCCAGTGTAGCAGAGGTCGGTCTTGAACTGGTAGCTGCCGCCCAACCGGCTGAGCGCGGTGATGGCCGTGATGACCTTCATGGTGGAGGCGGGGCGCATGAGCTGGCGCTCGTTGTGGCTGAAGATTGTCGAGTCGGCATCAAGGTCATAGACCATCATGCCAAGCTGCGAGGTCTGGAACATGTCGCTTTGCAGCAAGTTCTCAATCTGTGCCTGCACGTTTTGTGGCCAAGGCAGTGTGTCGCCCTTCACGCTCAGCGAGTCGCTCCACAGCGAGTCGGCTGCGATGGTGTCGTTGTCCTCCACCATCTCGTCCTCCTCGGTGATTTCGGTTTGGGCTTGCAAGGGAAGGGCCAGCCACGCCAGTAGGATACACAAGTAAAATCTAAATGTCTTCATCCTTTGTCTTTATCATGTTTTTCCGCTCGGCCAGGCATTTCAGGAATGATGACTCGTTGGCGGGTTGCACCAGGACAAACTGGTCGCCCCGCAGCCCGAGGATCAAGAAGCGCGTCAGGCCGAAGGTGGCGGTCATGGGCTTGTAGCCCACAATGTCGGTCAGGGGCACCACTTTCTTTCGGGCAAAGCGGCCGTGGCAGATGATGAGCTGGTCGTCGCGAAACACATACTCCGAGTGCAGCACACGCTCGATGAGCACCACGCAGACCAAAGCCGTGACAATCCCTGCCACGACCCATCTCTCCCAAAACAACCAAAAGGAAACCCCTGCGAAAAGAATGACACCGCAGACGGCACCCAACGAAAAGCGATGTTGAAATGTCCTGTCCATAATTTCAAGGTGCAAAATTACTAAAAAACGTAGAGTTAGAGGAAGGTGTATTGTATATTTTTAGTAATTTTGCACAGACATAACACATTCATTATGACTTATAAGTACGACTTTCTGGTCATTGGCGCTGGCATAGCGGGCATGAGCTACGCCTTGAAGGTGGCCAAAGCAAAAAAAGGAAAGGTCTGCATCATCTGCAAGACAACACTCGACGAGGCCAACACGCGGTTTGCGCAAGGTGGCGTGGCATCAGTGACCAACCTGGAGAAAGACGATTTTGAGAAGCACATTCATGACACCATGGTCGCTGGTGACTACATCAGCGACCCGGCGGCCGTGCGCCAGGTGGTGACAAAGGCCCCCGAGCAGATCCGCCAGTTGGTGGAGTGGGGCACCCAGTTTGACAAGCAGGCCAATGGCCAATATGACCTTCACCGCGAGGGCGGCCACTCGGAGTTCCGCATCTTGCACCATGCAGATGACACGGGTGCCGAGATACAACGCGCGCTGATGGCGGCCGTGCGGGCCAACCCCGACATCGATGTCAAGGAGAATCACTTCGCGGTGGAGATCATCACGCAGCATCACTTGGGTGCTCGTGTCACGCGCCGCACACCCTATATCTATTGTTATGGAGCCTATGTGCTCAACACCGAGAACAAGGTCGACACCTACTTGAGCAAGGTCACAGTGATGTGTACGGGCGGTTGCGGTGCCGTCTACCAGACAACCACCAATCCCGTGGTGGCCACGGGCGACGGCGAGGCCATGGTCTACCGCGCCAAGGGCACGGTGAAGGACATGGAGTTTGTGCAGTTTCATCCCACATCGCTCTATCATCCCGGTGAGACCCATCCCGCCTATCTCATCACCGAGGCCATGCGTGGCTACGGAGGCATCTTGAAGCTGGCCGATGGCACACCCTTCATGAAGCAGTATGATGAGCGCGGATCGCTTGCGCCACGTGACATCGTGGCACGCGCCATTGACAACGAGATGAAGAAGAATGGCGTGGATCACGTCTACCTCGACGTCACCCACAAAGACCCGGAACAAACCAAGCACCATTTCCCCAACATCTATAAGAAGTGCCTGTCCATTGGCATCGACATCACCAAGGAGATGATTCCTGTCCGTCCTGCCGCCCACTACATGTGTGGAGGCATCAAGGTCGACCTCAACGGTTGTTCGAGCATCGATCGTCTCTATGCGCTGGGTGAGTGCTCGTGCACAGGCCTGCACGGTGGCAACCGCCTGGCAAGCAACTCCCTCATCGAGGCGGTGGTCTATGCTGACGCTGCAGCCACGCACTCTCTGGAGCATGCTGATGAGTATGACTTCAACGACAAGGTGCCCGACTGGAATGATGAGGGCACGCTCACCAATGAGGAGCACGTCCTCATCACGCAGGCCAACAAGGAAGTGGGCGAGATCATGAGCAACTACGTGGGCATCGTGCGTTCTGACCTCCGCATGAAGCGTGCCTGGGACCGGCTCGACCTGCTCTATGAGGAGACGGAGGCTCTCTTTAAGCGTGTGAAGATTTCCCGTGACCTCTGCGAGCTTCGCAACATGATCAACACGGGTTATCTCATTACCCGCATGGCCATCGAGCGCAAGGAGAGCCGCGGACTGCACTACACCGTCGACTATCCGAAGCACGCTTACGACAAGAAGCCGTAGCCGCAATGGTGGCCCCTGTGCCACCGCATTGGCAACAATAGATCCAAGGGGCGGACGACCACATCCAGGTGCATCTGGTGTCGGTCGTCCGCCCTTTTGTTGTGTCTGAAGGTGGGTCAGTCGGCCGTTTCGTGCGCCTTTTGGCTCTTGAGGGCCGCCAGGGCGTTCTCCGCCAGTGCCAGCATCTCGTCTTGCCCGGGATAGACCGCCACGGGAGCCAGCCAGCTGATGCGTCGCTTGAGTCGCGACACCACATAGTCGGCGTGGGCCATGCCGCCTGTGAGGATGATGGCGTCGGGCGGCCCGCAAAGCACGGCGGCCTCAGAGACGATGGCCTTGGCCGTGTGCCACACCATGGCGTCGACGATGAGGCGCGCATGGTCATCGCCGTCCTCGATGCGGCGCACCACCTCCTGTAGGTTGTTGGTGCCGAGGTGCTCGGTCAGCCCGGCTTGTCCGGCCACCCGCTTGAGCAGTTCGGCCTCAGAGAACTGGCCGCTGAAGCAGAGGCGGATGAGCGCCGCGGCGGGCAGCGAACCGGCACGTTCGGGTGAGAAGGGCCCCTCACCGTCGAGGGCATTGTTGGCGTCGATGGCTTGTCCGTGGTCGTGGGCGGCGATGGAGATGCCGCCGCCCAGGTGGCAGATGATGAGCCGCAAGTCCTCGTAGCGTGTGCCCTGCTCGCGGGCGTAGCGGCGTGCGATGGCCTTTTGGTTGAGCGCATGCCAGATGCAGATGCGTGGCAACAATGGCGAGCCACTGATGCGCGCTTCGGGCGCCAGCTCGTCAGTGGTTCCAGGGTCGGCAATCAGCGCTTGGCACCCGGATATGTCTTGGGCGATGGTGTAGGCGATGATGCACCCCAGGTCGCAGGCGTGCTGATGCTCGCAGGCTCGTTCCTCGGCAATCATGGTGGGCGTTACGGGATAGGTCCCGCTCTTCACAGGACGCGCCAGTCCACCGCGCCCGATGACGGCGTCGAAGCGCAGGGGCACGCCGCGCGCTGACAACTCCTTGAGCACCAGTTGCCGGCGGAAGTCAAACTGGTCCATGACGGTGGGAAACTGGCGCAGCTCACGCAAGTTGTGCGCGATGTCGGTGACAAACAACGGTTGCCGGTCGTCGAAGACGGCAATCTTCGTAGATGTCGACCCGGGGTTTATAACAAGCACGCGAGGCATAGGCTCAGGTATTTGGCCTCTGCCGAGTCGCCGCGCGAGGGCAGCACCACGGGCACGTCGGTGCCCTGCAGCACACCGGCTGTGCGCGCTTGGCAGAAGAGGGTGATGGTCTTGTAGAACAGGTTGCCGGCCTCGATGTCGGGGAAGATGAGGGCGTCGGCGTCGCCGGCGATGGGCGAGTTGATGTGCTTCGTTGACATGCTGTGGGGCGAGCACGATGTCTTCAGGTCGAGCGGTCCGTCGACGATGCAGGGGCCGAAAGTGCCCTGGGCGGCCATTTCCTTGATCAAGCCGTAGCCGGCGGTGTAGGGGAAGTGCTTGGCGTCGACCTTCTCCGAGCAATGGATGAGCGAGAGGCGTGGCCTCTCGATGCCCAGTCGGTGGCAGAACTGCGTCACGTAAGTCACTTGCTCCACCCGCTGCTCGTGGGTGGGATAGGGGATGACGGCTGCATCGGTGAAGATCAGCAACTTGTGATAGTCGGGCATTTGGGCCACGGCGATGTGGGTCATGACGCGCCCTTTGCGCAGGAGGCCTGTCTCCTTGTTGAGCATGGCGTGAAGCAACACGTCGGTGTTGACAAATCCCTTCATCAGCACGTCGGCTTCTCCTCGGCGTACCGCCGCCACGGCTTGTGTGGCCGCCTCGGCGGGGTTGTCCGCGCGAAACAACAGGGGGTGGGCGATGCCGTCGCGCTCGGCGGTGGCAAGGGCCTGGCGTGTCGAGTCGTCGTCGGGGCAGACGACGGCCACTCGTTTTTTTGCGCTTTGTTTTTTCAGGTGAGTGGTTAGCTCTTCAAAAGATTGAATAGGCATAGGCATGATGTTCTTGTTGGTTTCAAAGTTACTGAAAAAACAAGCATGCCTACGCAAAATTTCTGAAAAAATATTCTAATCGAACGTAAAAAATGTTAGCGTCTTGCCCTCTGCGGTCATTGTGCGTCCGCACTCTCCTGTTTCAGCTCGGTGATGCGGGTCACCAGCGTGTCGCCCTGGGGCGTGGTGAAGAACACCGCGCGCACCACGTGCCCCACGTCCGCGTTGCCGCGCACCCGGATGTGTCGGCTCTTGGCATAGCGTGTGGAGTCGCGCCGCGAGGGGTAGCACAGCAGTTGCACCTCATGGCGTGTGGAGGCTGGCCCGATGACAAAGATGTCGATGCTGTCGGCGGCCGGTTGTGCGGTGCTGTCTGTGGCGGCCGCCTTGCGTAGTGCTGCCGTGTCGGGGGGATAGAAGTCTTTGGCGGCCACGGTGTCGCCGTCGTCTTGGCTGGGTGCCATGCGGCACGACACCAAGACAGCCTGCACGGCAATGAGCAGGAAGGGTAGAAGTATGAGTTTGCGCATGAGTTATTGATGGTTGGTGCCCGTATGGGTGATGTGCTCAGAGCAGGGGTTGTGCGGCCAGTCCGCCGACGCCCGTCTCCTTGTAGAGTGAGGGCAGGTCGTGACCGGTCTGTTTCATCACGGCCACCACGCGGTCGAAGCTGACGCGGTGCTTGCCGTCGCTGAACGAGGCGTAGAGATTGGCGTCGAGGGCTCGTGTGGCGGCGAATGCGTTGCGTTCGATGCAGGGGATTTGCACCAGTCCGCAGACGGGGTCGCAGGTCATGCCCAGGTGGTGCTCCAGTCCCATCTCGGCGGCATACTCGATTTGCGACGGGCTGCCGCCGAAGAGCTGGCAGGCCGCAGCCGAGGCCATGGCACTCGCGGTGCCCACCTCTCCCTGGCAACCCACGTCGGCGCCGGAGATGCTGGCGTTCTCCTTCACGATGTTACCGATGAGGCCTGCGGTGGCGAGAGCGTGCAGGATCTTGCGGTCGGTGAAGTCATGGCCCTTGGCCAGGTGGTAGAGCACGCCCGGCATGACGCCGCACGAACCGCACGTGGGCGCCGTGACGATGGTTCCGCCCGAGGCGTTCTCCTCGCTCACGGCCAGCGCATAGGCGTACACCAGGCCTCGCGTCTGGAGGTTTTGGCGGTAGCCCTTGGCCTTGATGTAATAGGTGGATGCCTTGCGCTGCAGGTTGAGCGGTCCGGCGAGCACACCCTCCTGGTCGATGCCCCGTTCCACGCTTCGTTTCATGGCCTCCCATATCTCTTGCAGGTAGTCCCATATGCTGTCGTCCTCACATTCCTTGACATACTCCCAATAGGCGCGCCCGTGGTCGTCGCACCATTTCTGTATGTCGCTGAGCCGTGTCAGCGGATAGATGTCGGGCGACGGCGGCAACACGCCTGTGGGGTGTTCGCCCTCCGAGAGTGCGCCTCCGCCGATGCTGTAGACCGTCCATGTCGTGGCTGGCTGCCCGTCTCCGTGATGGGCCTCGAAGGTCATGCCATTGGGGTGGTAGGGCAGGAACACGGTGGGTTTCCACTCGATGGTCACCGGTGCGATGGGCTGGAGCACCTCCTCGATGGCCACGTCGGTCATGTGCCCCTTGCCCGTTGCGGCGAGGCTTCCGTAAAGGGTCACGTGGAACGACTGTGCGTCCTTGTTTTGCTTGGCAAATATCTGTGCGGCCTTCTGTGGGCCCATGGTGTGGCTCGACGATGGCCCCTTGCCGATACGATAGAGTTCTCGTAGTGATTTCATGTCTGCAAAGATACAAAAAATGTGGCGTGAGCCGCTGTGCCCACGCCACATTTTTATGGCCGTCGATGGTAAAAAGGCAAGGCCCGTCCGCCATGCGCAGCGCATGGACACCATGCATGGCGGATGTCGCCTTAGCCGATGAACTGTGGCACGAACGATGCCACGATGAGCACCACGATGCCCACCACGAGCACGGTGATGGTCTTGCGCGAGCATCCGCGCCACTCATGGAGCACGATGCCCCAGACGTTGGAGAACACCACGTTGAGCGCCATGAGGATGCAGAAGGCCAGTGTCAGCAGGGTGGGCGACGAGGCGAGGAAGCCCTTGCCCAGGCTCAAGCCGAAAAACTGGGAATACCACAAGGCTCCAGCCAGTAGGCAGAACACGAGGTTGTTGCCCCACACGTGGCCTTTGGCATAGTCGCCCCAGGTGTGGTTCTTCTGGTTTTGGAAGAGGCAGTAGCCCAGGTTGGTCACGAAGCCGCCAGCGGTGACGAGCAGCGTGGCCGGCAGCGTGCGGAACATCGGGTCGGTGAGGTCGCCGAAGTTGATGTCCTTGCCAAACTCCAGGCCGACGTTGAAGCATCCGCTCATGAAGCCCGAGAGCAGGGCGATGGCTATGCCCAGGGGAAAGTTGAAGTCCTTGACGGCCGCCTTCTTCTCCGCCTCTGTCAGCGACTGGGTCTTCATGGCGCCCGCCACACCGATGATGGCTATGCCGACGAGCGTGATGACCACCCCCGTGATGACGGCTGTGGTGAGTGATCCCAAGGCCCCGAGCTCCGGGAAGAACACGTTGAGCAGCACGGGGCCCATGACCGTGCCCAGCGCCGCGCAGGTGCCCAGCGCAATCGACTGGCCGAGGGCCACGCCCAAGTAGCGCATGGAGAGGCCAAACGTCAGGCCGCCCACGCCCCACAGGAAGCCGAACACCACTGTCATCCACAGGTGGAACGGGGCCGCCTGTGCGAAGAGACCCCATAGGCTGTGGCCTTGGGGCACGGCCAGCAGTGCGCCGAGAAATGGCAGCACCAGCCATGCGAAGACGCCCTGCACGAGCCAATAGCTCTCCCAGCTCCAGTCCTTCACCTTGTTGATGGGCACGTAGCAGCTGCTCTGGCAGAACGCCCCGATGGCGATGATGACAAGTCCGATGATGATGTCCATGGTTGTCAGGCGCGTTTGAAGGTCACCTCCTGCTCGTAGCGCTCAATCTCGGGGATGAACTCCTCGCCCACGGGCACGTTGTTCTTCAGGTTGAAGTAGTCGTAGACCGCCCCGAAGGGCAGAGTCTTCTCCTCTTCCAGGAGGGCCAGCCGCTCGAAGAACTTGCCCTCGTCCTCATACTGGCGGAGCTTGTCGAGAGGTTCGAGGAAGGCCGCCAGCAGGCTCTTTTGTGTGGCGCGTGTGCCGATGATGTATGCGCCGAGGCGGTCGATGCTGGCGTCGAAGTAGTCGAGGCCGATGTGTGCCCGGTGCAGCTGTCCGGCTCGCACGAGCTCGGCGAAGAGGTTGCGCGTGTTGTCGTCGAAGCAGGTCACGTGGTCGGAGTCCCAGTGCATGGGGCGCGAGACGTGGAGCATCAGCTCTGGCACGAAGAGCAGGAGCGACGACACGGCGTCGGACACGTTCTCCGTGGGCTCATAGTGGCCCGTGTCGAGGGTGTAGATCATCTTGTTTTGTGCGCAATAGCCCGCCACGAAGTCGTGGGATCCCACGGTGTAGGCCTCTAGGCCGATGCCGAAGAGCTTGGCCTCGAGACATGTCTTCATGTGGGGCAGTTGCTCGCTCATGATCTCGTCGAGGCTCTCCTTGAAGATTTGGCGGTAGCGATATTTCTCCACGGTGTAGTCTTTCGAACCGTCGTGCACCCAGATGTTCATGATGCAGGAGTCGTCCTGGTATTGGCCCATGGCCTCTGCGATGCGCCGACAACGCTTGGTGTGCTCGATCCAGAAGTCGCGCACGGCCTTGTCGGGGTTTGCCAGCGACAGGTTGCCGCTCTTGGGGTGTGAGAACGAGGTGGAGTTGAAGTCGAGCTTCATGCCGCGCTCCTTGGCCCACTCCATCCAGCTCTGGAAGTGCTCGGGCCCGCACTGGTCGCGGTCTACAAACTTGCCGCCGAAGTCGCCGTAGGTCTCATGCAGGTTGAGGCGCATGGGTCCGGCGAGCAGAGAGGTGGCCTTGTCGATGTCTTGGCGCAGCTCGTCGACGTTGCGGGCGCGGCCGGGGAAGTTGCCGGTGGCCATGATGCCGCCCGATGCGGCCACGCCACGCTCGAAGCCCACCACGTCATCGGCTTGCCAGCAGTGGAGGGAGATGGGTGTGTGCTCGAGGGTCTCGATGGCCTTGTCTGTGTCGACGCCCAAGGCGGCGTAGCGCTCCTTGGCCAGCGCGTAAGCTTTTTCAATTTGTTCGGTTTTCATGGTTTTCTTGCTTTTATGGTTTGTCATGTTTTGTCTTTCATGCGCCGACGATGCGCAGGTAGCGCTCGTAGGCCGCGTCCCAGGTGGCCGTGTCTTGCGGCTCAAAGCGTTGGAGGTCGATGGAGTTGGCGATGATGCGTCGCATCTCCCACACGTCGGCCACGTCGCCTGCGGCCTTGGCCTGCAGCATCACGTTGCCGATGGCGGTGCCCTCCTGTGGGCCCGCGAGCACCGTCACGCCGCAGGAGTTGGCGGTGAACTGGTCGAGATACTCGTTCTTGGATCCGCCGCCGATGATGTGGAGCACGTCGATGTCGAAGTCGGCCAGCTCCTTCAGCCATGTGAACACCTGGCGATAGCGCAGGGCCAGCGAGTCGAAGATGCAACGGCAGCAGGCGGCGTGGCTCTCGGGCGCCGGTTGCCCCGTGCGCTCGCAGTAGGTGCGGATGGCCTCCACCATGCTCTTCGGATTGGCAAACAGCGGGTCGTCGGGGTCGATGAGGCTTCTGAAGGCCTCCTGCCCCATGGCCTCGCGCTGCAACTGGGCATGGCTCAGGCCCTTGGCCTCCGGCCATTCCTGGCGGCAACGCTCGTAGATCCACATGCCGCAGATGTTCTTGAGGAAGCGTGTGGTGCCCTCGATGCCGCCTTCGTTGGTGAAGTTCTTGGCGAAGCTGCCCTCGTTGATGATGGCGTGGGGCGACTCGATGCCCATGAGGCTCCACGTGCCCGAGCTGAGATAGGCGAACCGCTTGTCCTTTGCCGGCACGGCTGCGACGGCCGAGGCCGTGTCGTGGCCCGCCACGGCGATGACGGGTATGGCGCCCAGCCCCGTCAGGCGCTGCACCTCGGGTGTCAGCGTGCCGATGGGTGTGGCTGGCGCGGTGATGGGCCCCAGCTGGCCGCGGCGCAGCCCCACGCTCTGCAGCAGGTCGGCGTCGAGGTCGCCCGTGACGGGATTGAGCAGTTGGGAGGTGGAGGCGACGGTGTACTCGCAGATGGCTTGGCCCGTGAGCAGATAGCTCAGCGCGTCGGGGATGAACAGCACCTTGGCCGCCTCGCGCAACGCCACGTTGCCGTCGAGGCGCATCTGGTAGAGCTGGAAGAGCGAGTTGAAGTTCATGAACTGGATGCCCGTCTTGTCGTAGACGACCTGCCGTGACAGCACCTTATTAAAATAGGTGTCCATCGTGTGGCTGGTGTGTGGGTCGCGATAGGCCAGGGGGTTGGAGAGTATCTGGCCGTCGTCGGCCACGCAGACGAAGTCGCAGCCCCAGGTGTCGATGCCGATGCTCTGTATGGGGAGCTGGCGGTCGCGCACCAAGCGTAGCCCCCTGATGACCTCCCAGTAGAGTGCGTAGATGTCCCAATAGTAATGTCCGTTGGCCTCGATGAGCTGATTGTCGAAGCGGGTCAGCTCCTCCAGCGCCAGCTTGCCGCCGCTGAGGGATCCCAGGATGGTGCGGCCACTCGTGGCACCGAGGTCCACGGCGAAGAAGTGTTTGCTTGTTCCCATAGAAAAAGGCTGATAGTGTTTTGGTTTCTGATGTTGCAAAGGTAAGACAATTCGTCCTGTGGGGACATGATAATTTGATTTTTAAGCCTATTAATTTGAGAATTCTTTTTAACTTTGCAGCAATTGGCGACAGTGCTTGCCACAGAGAGGAAGTTATAATCATAAGATAAAAAACATGTCATCTTTAACTATTGCGATTGTGGTCATGTTTTGTGTGGGCTATCTCTTCATAGCCCTTGAGAGCGTGACCAAGGTGAACAAGGCCGCCATAGCCTTGCTGATGTTCGTTGTGTGCTGGACACTCTTCATGGTCGACCCCAGCAGTTATCTGCTCGGAGCCACGGGCCAACAGCTCATCAACGAGGTGGGCGAAGTCATCGAGAAGCATTTGGGCAGCACGTCGACCACCCTCTTCTTCCTCATGGGCGCCATGACCATCGTGGAGATTGTGGACCAGAACGGTGGGTTCAACTGGGTGCGCTCGGTGATGAAGACGCGCAGCAAGCGGGCGCTGTTGTGGCGCATCGCATTCATGACCTTCATCCTCTCGGCCATCCTCGACAACCTCACCACGAGCATCGTGATGATCATGATCCTGCGCAAGCTGGTGCGGGAGCACAATGACCGCATCGTCTACGCCTCACTGGTCATCATCGCGGCCAACTCGGGTGGAGCGTTCTCGCCCATCGGCGACGTGACGACCATCATGCTCTGGAACAAGGGCGTGATCACGGCAGTGGGCGTCATCTCTGAGATCTTGGTGCCATCGCTGGTGTCGATGGTGGTGCCGGGCCTTGTCATGCAGTACATGCTCAAGGGCGACCTGCCCGAAACCGCGCCTGTGGCCGTGGCGGCCGACGGCCAGGACTTCAGCGACCTGCAGCGCAAGGCCGTGTTTGTCATCGGTGTGGGCGGCCTGATATTTGTGCCGGTGTTCAAGGCTATCACCAACCTACCGCCCTTTGTGGGCATCCTGCTTGTGCTGGGCGTGCTGTGGACCGTCACCGAGACCTTCTATCGCCGCTTGCCACACGACAAGAGCCATGAGGGCACGCAGAAGCGCGTGGCCAACCTGCTGCACAATGTCGACATGACGACCATCCTCTTCTTCCTCGGCATCCTGATGGCTGTGGCCTGCCTGGAGGAGGTGGGTGTGCTGACGGCCCTCGGCAAGGGCCTCAACGATGCCTTTGCTGGCAACCACTACATGGTGACGGGCATCATCGGTGTGCTGTCGAGCATCGTCGACAATGTGCCGCTTGTGGCTGGCTGCATGGGCATGTATCCCTTGGCGCCCACGGGCGACATGGCCGTCGATGGCGTCTTCTGGCAGCTCCTGGCCTACTGCGCCGGTGTGGGCGGCTCCATGCTCATTATTGGTTCGGCCGCCGGTGTGGTGGTCATGGGCCTCGAGAAGATCACCTTCGGCTGGTACATGAGGCGCATCAGCTGGATCGCGGCCGTGGGATACCTGGCTGGCATCGTGAGCTACTGGTGCATCCGCACATTCATTTTCACCACGCCGCTGTAAGTGTGGACCGCCGATACGGGCGGGCCGCACAACAAGAAAAGCCCCGTGTGGACAGGCGCTTGTCGCCAGGCCTGATGGCCTGTCGGCGGGGCAGCCTTTCACACGGGGCTTTTTCGCGTGTTTCGCGGGGGGGGAGACCGTTTCCTTGTTTGGGGACGGGCCTTATGTGCCGGAACTGCAGGGTTTAGCGGGGCAAGTTGAAGACGCGGCTCATGTCGGCCATCTGCGCGTCGCTCATGCCCTTGGGCTCATAGCCCATGGCCTTGCAGTCGAGGTAGATCTTGGCGCTCTTCGAGAGCACGTCGATCTGGTCGAAGGCGTCCATCACATCCTTGCCCTTGGCGAAGACGCCATGCTTCTCCCACAGCACCACATCGTAGTCTTCAAGCTCATGCAGGGTGTCGTGGGCCAGCTGGACGCTGCCCGGGAGCTGGTAGGGCACCACGCCAAGGCCCAGTGGGCAGAACGCCTTGGTCTCGGGAATCATGCTCCACAGCAGCTTCGTGAGCACGTCCTTGCCCAGGAAGTGGTCGTTGTGGCTCATGGCAACGAGCTCGATGGGGTGGGTGTGGACGGTGGCCTTGTAGCCCGTCCCCAACTCGAGCTGGCGGTCGTGGACGGCCAGGTGGGAGGGCAACTCCGAGGTGGGCAGCACGGGCTGGTCGGCGATGATGACGTAACTGGCGCAGTCGTCAAGGATGCGGATCACGCTGCCATTGTCCATGGGCCAGCGTGCCAGGTCGCGCATGCGCTTGCCCGTTCCCTTGCAGTAGAAGTATTGCCCCTTCAGGTGGGGGAGGGTCTCGCCGATCGGCTTGACGTCGGAGATGGCGGGCAGGGCTCTCATGGCCTCGTCGGCATACTCCGTGATGTTGACGGTGATGTTTCCTCCGTTGCGCTCGGCCCATCCGTTCTGCCAAAGATAGCCTGCAGCCTCCGCTATCTTGTCAATCTCCTTTTTGAGGGCTTCGCGCCCGTCAAGAATGCTTTTTTCCATAATCAATAATTAGTTATTGGTTTAATTTTGTCGCAAAATTACGAAATCTCCGCAAGCTCACGCAAGAAGAATTGATATTTGTGCCGTGACTTTTGACCTGGTGCGTGCGCAAGTGGGAGTCTCTTGGCCTTGATCCCGAAGTGGGTCCGCCAGCCTGTTATCTCAACAGGATTTTTGTTCCTCTGCCCCCTTGGCAGCGTATGACAGCCTGGCCGGCTCTTGGCGATGTGACCTGCATGCCCGTGAGTGTGTAGTAGCTCACGGGCAGGGTTTCCAGGATGGTGGGCTGCATCACGCGCGTGTCCGTTTTCAAGCGGAACAGTCGCATGTTGTCTGTCTGAAAACCGCCCAGCGCATTGGCGTCGCCAGTTGCGGGACAGTCATATCCGATAGTGACCGTCTCGTCCTTGGGCAATGAGAATGACAGGCGCAGTGTGCGCCAGTTTTGTGGGTTCTCATTGTCGTTCACATTGATGTTGACCGTCTGGTCGCTGTTGTAGGGTTCTGAGTAGACGGCGTTGGCGTTCAGCTCCGTGCCAACCACGGCAAAAATCCGTTGGCTTCCGGTGATGGCCCGGTTGTCCACGCAGCGCAAGTCGCCGTAAAGGTCATAGTCGCCTGCGGGCAGGCTGACCGTCTGTGACAGGCGCACTGACACGTAGCCGTTGTCATACCACACGTGCCAGTCGTACTTTCCTTCCGTGGCGTTCACGCTGCGCTGGTCGCTGGTGCTCAGGGCGCCCCATTTGCCGTCGGTGTCGGGGAAGGAAAGCGTCCAGTGGGTGGGCGCCCATGGCACGACACTCGTGTCTTTTTCCTCAAAGCCCGGGTTGAGCAGGTACTGTGACGTCACTTCCTCGCCGCGAGGCTTGTCGGGGTCTTCCTGTGGACGCTCAAGCGTGCTGCCGTCGAGGGTGAACTCATAGTCGCCGCTGCCCAGCGTGAAGGTCACCAAGGTGTCGGCATACCGCACGTCCTCCACGCCCTCCACGTTCTCCAGGGCCATGCGGCCTTCTGTCAGTTGCTTGCCGCGGATGATGGGCAATGTCACCAGGGCAGTCGTCCCGGCCGGCACGGAAAGCCGGTAGGTGGTCGCTTTTGAGGATCGTTGCCATGCCACAACTACACGTCCGCGTGGCGTCATCGTGGCAATGTCGGCCTCAGCCAAGTCGGCGGGTATCCAGGGGGCCACGCGCACGGTCTCATACCCGTTGCCCGCATTGCTGATGCCGCCGAGCTGGGAGAAGAACCACTCCTCGATGTGGTCCATCATGCAATGGTTTTGACTGAGCGACATGTCCCAATACTCGAGTGATGTGGTGGCACCTTGCTTGACCCAATATCCGTAGCTGGGATAGGTGGTCTTGTTGGCCATGCGATACACCACATCGTTGTAGCCATGCTCGGCCAGTGACATCAGCGTGGGGCGAAGGCCCACCTCGCCAGTCTTGATGCAGTA
This sequence comes from bacterium, assembly GCA_963594895.1. Lineage (GTDB taxonomy): Bacteria > Bacteroidota > Bacteroidia > Bacteroidales > Bacteroidaceae > Prevotella. The sequence continues at coordinate 51,418 of CAVBFJ010000002.1, forward strand.
GCCGCTCTCCTTGACGGCCGTGGCCAAGGATTGTGCCACGGCTGGCACATCGGCGTCGTCGACGAGGCCATAATAGAGGGCCATGCCGTAATTGGCCTGGTTGCCATGCTCGTAGACGCCCTTGCTGAAGAAGCGGGCGTTGAAGGCTTTCTTCACCTCAGCAGCCTCAGCAGCCCATCGCTCGGCATCGCTGGGATGGTCGAGAGCCTGGGCCACCTCGGCCATGGCGTTGAGCAGGTAATAATAGGTGCAAGTGAGGGTGAAGGGTGATGATGTGGGCTGGGCCAGGCCGCTGGTCTCCTGTCCCCAGTCAGACAAGACGCTGTAGTCGCGGATGATATGGTTGTCGGCGAGCGATGAGTAGTAGTCCATTTGCGATCTCATCTGGTCGTAGTAGCGCGTCATCAGGTTGGCGTCGCCATACATCTTGTAGTGCCTCCAAGGAATGGTGATGGCGGCGCCGCCCCAGTTGAGGTCATCGTCGTAGACACGCATGAAGTGGGGCACGGTGCTCGGCACATAGTGGTTGGCTCCCTGCGAGTCGTAAGCGTCCATGACCACTTTTGAGAGAAGCGGCTTGATGTCAAAGTTGTAAGACAACGACTGGTACATGAGATTGGGCACGTCGAGCCATCCCAGCTTCTCGCGGTGCGGACAGTCGGTGACGGTGTTGTAGAGCTGGCTCTCCATGCCGCGGTAGCAGATGGTGTGGATGTCGTTGAGCAGCGTGTTGCTGGTGTGGAAGCTGCTTGCCGCATCCATGGCGCAACGGATGCGCTTCGCCACAAAGGCGCTTGGGTCGGGCGCTTCCTCCAGGCCGCTCACCTCCAGGTAGCGGAAGCCATGATACATGAACTCCGGGCCCCATGTCTCGCCATTCTCGTCGCCTCGGAAGACATAGGTGTCGAGCGTCGCGTTAGAGGCGCCCTTCGGTTGGTACATGTACTCAAACTTGCAGGCGCCGTTCTCCTGCAGTTCCGAGTCGTAAAGGGTTATCTTGGTGCCGGCGGGTGCCTTGAGGGTGAAGGAGTAGGTGCCGGCGAAGTTTTGGCCGAAATCCACGAGATAGTTGCCGGCGGCATTGCGCGTGACGCTCACGGCTGGCCAGCTCTCCACCACCCGCAACGGCTCGTACTCCCGCGCTTGCATTTGTCCGATGGACAAGGCGTTGGCCGACACGCTGGGCGCACAGAACGTGGGCTGCACCACCTGGCACCGCTCCCATGTGCCCATGTCGTATCCCGAAGAGTAGATGCTGTCGGGGAGCAGGCGCGCATCGTAGTCCTCACCGCCATACCAGTTGCTCCCTGTGGTGGGCGAGGTGTGCGTGCCCCATTCGGCGTCTGTTGGCACACACTGTTCGGTGCCGTCGTCGAAACGTATGTGGAGGAGCGCTCGCAGCGATGTCGTGGCGGCGTTTGAGGCCAGCTCAGGTTTCACGAAGCGGTCAGGCATCTTGCTCATGTTGGCGATGCCTCCAGCCACCTGTGCCAGGAGGGTGTTGCGCCCTTCCGTGAGCAGGCCTGTCACGTCGTAGGTGCTGTAAAGCACGTGCTTGTCGAACGCGCTCTCGCCAGGCTCAAGCACATTGTCAGTGACGGGCTTTCCGTTGAGGCGCATGGTGAATACGCCGATGGCCGATGCGTAGAGGCGTGCGGAGGCCACCTTCCGTGAGCGGTCGATGGTGAAGTTGCGTCCCATGTACGGCACGTTGGTGTTGTTGGCATATGTAGGCGGTTCTGCGTCTTTTGCCTCATAGAAGGTCGAATAGTCGTCCACGGCCGTTGCCGCCGCCAGCGAGTAAGTGCTTGGGAAGTTGGCGGCCTGCTCGGAGTTGCCGACGGCGCCGGCGTCCTGGCGCGGGTAGAGCACGATGCGCGACACGTCTGTCACTGCGCCCAGGTCGGCCACAATGGTGGTGGCGGTGACATTCTGTGGCGTGGTGAAACCCTGTGTGGCGCCTCCCGACACCACGCCATCGTGCAGGTAGTCGACACTCCAGCCATAATCGGTGAGCTCCCATGAGGGGGTGGCGGTGAAAGAGGCGGCGCGTGCCACATTGGTCCCTTTGTTGTCGTAGACCTCAATCTCAGCCAATTGCACAAAGCCATAATTGGGGTCGGCGGTGGCGTGGGGCCCTGTCGATTCCACGTCCAACTTCAGGTAGCGGGCTTGGACCGTTCCACCTTCGGGCACGATTTCGACCTTCGCCCTGCAAGTCGGCGCCTTGGGCGCGATCCAGCTGGCGGTGTCCCATTCGGCCGCACTGAGGAGTGCCGTCTCGAAGGTCCCCACACCGGTTGTTGATGGTTCTCCGCTGGTGTCGTAAGCGACCACGCGCCACTCATAGCGGGTGCGGCTCTTCAGGGCGGGTCCCTCGTAGCGCACGCCAACCTGGCGCGAACTGGTCACCTTGCCACTTGTCCACACGGTGGCGCCGCCAGCCTCGGATAGCGTGATCTCGTAGGCTTGCTGGCGGTAGCCGCGTTGGTCGGATTTCACTTTCCAGCTGAAGCTCGGTGTGCTTTCTATGCCGATGGGATTGAGCAGGCCGAGAGTGCGTGTCTCCACGATTTCCGACGCGGCACATACATTCATGCTCGACCATGCGGCAAGGAGCAGTGTCATGGTTTTTGTTTTCATAAGTCTTTGGGTTTTCGTGATATGTTCGGCCCAAAATTACACAAGTCGTTGACGCACATGGGGCTGCTCTGTGTTCAAAATGGTTCAATATGAGTTCATGGAGCAAAAACGAAACATTTTGCGTCTGTCATTAAACTCAAATTGAACGGTTTTGCCTATATTTGCAACATGAATATCCATAAGACACATTGCCTGTTGCTCCTGTTCTTGCTATGCTTTGCCCAAGCGCTTGGCGCACAAGATTACTGGCAGCATATAGATGACTTGCCCTGTGAGGAAACCACGTCGATAGCTCAGGATGCTGAGGGGTTTATGTGGTTTGGCACCCGGCTGGCCTTGGTGCGCTATGATGGTTATGGCATGAAACTGTATCGCAACGACATGAGGCGTCCCCATGGGTTCAGTTCGTGCGACATCCGCAGCCTGTGCGCTGACGTTGACGGCCACGTGTATGCCGGCTCCTTCTTCGGGCTCAACACCTATTCGTGCCACACGCGACAAGTCACCACGCGCCACTTCAAGGGTGACGACTTCATCGGCGCGCTGTGTGCCGATGGCCATGCGCTATGGGTGGGCACGGGAAGGGGACTGTATCGCATGGGGGCTGACGGGCGTTGCGACAAGCAGGCAGGCCTGTCCTTCTCCGGCATCCTTGACATCCAGCGTCTGCCTGGAGGTGGCGTGGTGGTGGCCGGGCACGACGGCGTCTACCGCATATCGGGCGATGGCAAGCGATGTGTGCGCCTCAAGGGAACGGAAAACATCCGCCCGGCGGCAGCGACAGTGGGCCGAGACGGACAAGTGGTCATTGGCACCAACGGCAACGGACTGTGCCAACATGACGGCAACGGGTTGCGGCCGATTGCCGGTTTCCAGCATGCGTCCGTTCGCTCGCTGCTCTATAGCTGCAAGCGCAGGTGCCTGTATGTGGGTACGGAGAAAGGGGTGGTGGCGCTTGGCGACGACGGGCGCTTCGCCACACACCTGAAAGGAAAGGCCGTGGTGCGCCTCTTCGAAGACCATGCGGGAAACCTCTGGGCCGCGACCGACGGTGAGGGCATCTGGCTCAACCGGCATGGGGGCGTGCCGTTCCGCACGGAGCGTCCCGCTTTCCTGCGCCGCACGTGCGCCCTCATCTCCCAGCTGTCGATCAGCCACCAGCCCGACACGGCAGTGCTGGCTCGCCACCGCGACATCAACTGCCTGTATGAGTCTCCCGATGGGCGGCTGTTCGTCGGCACGCTGAACGATGGAACCTACATCTACCGCAAGGGCACTATGGAAAGGCACTTGGCGATGGGAAAGGCACCGTGGTTGCGCCACAATGACTGCTACGCATGGACAACGTTGGCCACGGGGCAGATGCTCATGGCCTCTTGGGACGCCTTGTATCTCCTTGCCCCCGACATGCAACAGGGGCAACCGGTCAGCCACATCGGGACAACAGACATCCGGCACATGCACATCCTCACGATGAGCCGTGTGGGTGACAGCGAACTGTGGCTCGGGCTTGTGGGAGGCATAGCGCATGTGACGCTTCGCGGCAGCGACCTGCGGCAAGCCCGTCTCACGCTTTATACCGATGTCGGTGTGCGTGGCGCGAGACGGCCAGCCAAGGTGAGCGTCCTGACAAGCCGTCATGCGTCCAGTGGACCTTATCAGATAGGAGGCGTCTATCGTGTCGTGAGGGATGCGGTGGGACGGATCTGGGCCACCACCAGCGAACCTGGGCTGCTGCTCTACGACGCAAAGGCCGATGCTTTCCAATCCGTCAGCGCACGATATGGCATCATGGGCGACAATGTCCACAGCATGGATGTTGACCGAAACGGTGACTTTTGGTTGACCACCAACAACGGCATCATGCAATTGAGGCTCGACAGGGAGGGCGGGGTGCGCTTCCAGCGACTTTACACACAGCATGACGGACTGCCCACCCATTATTTTGGCAACGCCATCAGCACGCGATTGGCCGATGGCACCATCTGCATAGTCAACCCGCATCTTCTCGTCAGTGTGGGGCCTACCCGTCACACCCGACAAGCCCAGAGGCAAGCGGCCATCACCGACATGGAGGCTGGAGGAGAGAGCGTCTGTGACCGGATGGCCGATGGGCGCATCCAGCTCAGCCATAAGCAAAACACCCTTTCCGTGTCTTTCTCCACATTTGATTATGGAAACGAATCGTCTGTGCGCTACCGCTACAAGCTCGAGGGGATGGATGACAACATCCAACTGACGGACATGGGCGACAACCACATACGCTACAACCATCTGCCACCCGGGACGTATGTCTTACACTATGGCGTGTATGAGCCAGGACAGGGTGATGAGGGTGCCATGCGGGCCTTGACCCTCGAGGTGATGCAGCCGTGGTGGTGGCGCTGGTGGGCCAAGATGACTTACGCCACGCTGCTCGTCGCGTTGGTTGTTGGCGTGACACTCAACAGGGCTAAGCACAGGCGCGTCAAGAAGCAACTGGAGACGGCGGCCTGGGAAAAGCGCAAGCTCGACGAGCAATACAGCAAGATGACACAGTTCTACACTCGTGTCATCCATGAGTTCATGACCCCCGTGACGCTCATCAGTGGCCTGGCCCATGACCTGCAGCAACGCGTCCGGCCTGCCTTGCAGGCTTCGGCGTACATGATGGCCAGCCAAACCGACAAGCTGTTAGCCACGCTGAACCAGTTGGGCAAGTCTGAAGACGACAGGGCCATGCAGGAGGCAGTGGGGAAGGCGCGTGAGCTGGCGCTGACAGACAAGGAGTTTCTGCGCAAGTGCACAGAGTCGGTCAACAGGCACATTGCCGACGAGGATTATAGCCACCGCGACATGATGGTTGAGGTGGGAGCGTCGCACGCCACACTTTATCGCAAGCTCAAGGCGCTGACGGGAAAGGATTCCACATCATTCATACGTGACATACGCATGAGGGCCGCTTGCCAGATACTGACGGAGAACCCGGGCATCCGCATCGGCGAGCTGGCCGCCCGCGTGGGATACAGCAACCCGAAATACTTTTCCACTTGCTTCAAGAAAGACATGGGCATGTCGCCGCGTGAGTATTTGGGGAAAGGGATGGAACAGTAATAGCTGCAGAAGGACACCCCTCGCGTCCTTTTGCGCGATATAGAAAAGGCCCACACAAGCATTCTGCCTGTGTGGGCCGGTATTTCGGTTTTCAGAAACCAATGTTATTAGAGGGAACGATCCAGGCGGTTGAAGCCATAGACAGCCTCTGAACCGAGCTGCTCCTCGATGCGGATGAGCTGGTTGTACTTGGCCATACGGTCGGTTCGGCTCATAGAGCCAGTCTTGATCTGACCGCTGTTGGTAGCCACGGCGATGTCGGAGATCGTGGTGTCCTCAGTCTCGCCTGAACGGTGAGAGGTGACGGTGTTGTAACCGTGACGGTGAGCCATCTCGATGGCCTCCAGTGTCTCGGTCAGTGAGCCAATCTGGTTCACCTTGATCAGGATGGCGTTGGCAGCGTGCAGCTTGATGCCCTTCTCCAGGAACTTGGTGTTGGTCACGAAGAGGTCGTCGCCGACGAGCTGAACCTTGTCACCCAGCTTAGCGGTGAGCTTCTTCCAGCCTTCCCAGTCGTTCTCGTCGAGGCCGTCCTCGATAGAGGCGATGGGATACTTGCTGCAGAGCTCCTCGAGGAATGCGATCTGACCCTCGTCGTCGAGCTCCAGGCCGTTGGGATCCTTGGGCATGCCGTTCTTGAGCTGCTTGTAGTTGTAGTAGTACTTGCCGTCCTTCTCTGTGGCGAACTCGGAAGCGGCGCAGTCCATGGCGATGGTCACGTCCTTGCCCGGCTCGTAGCCAGCGTCCTTGATGGCCTGGCAGATGCTCTCCAGGGCGTCGTCGATGCCGTTGAGTGCGGGAGCGTAGCCACCCTCGTCGCCCACAGCGGTAGAGAGGCCGCGGTTCTTCAGCAGCTTTCCCAGGGCGTGGAAGACCTCAGCGCCGCAGCGGATGGCTTCCTTCTCGCTCTTGGCAGAACGGGGCTGGATCATGAACTCCTGGAAAGCGATGGGAGCAGAAGAGTGAGCACCTCCGTTGATGATGTTCATCATGGGGATGGGCAAGGTGTAGCTGTTTGAGCCGCCGATGTAGCGGTAGAGAGGCATGTTCAGGGCAGCGGCAGCCGTGTGGGCAGCGGCGAGAGACACGCCGAGGATGGCGTTGGCGCCGAGCTTGCTCTTCGTGGGAGTGCCGTCGAGCTCCAGCATCTTATAGTCGAGGCCGCGCTGGTCGAACACATCCCAACCCTTCAAGGCGGGAGCGATGACATCATTGACATTGGCAACAGCCTTCAAGACACCCTTGCCGAGGAAACGGCTCTTGTCGCCGTCGCGAAGCTCGAGGGCCTCGTTCTCACCGGTAGAGGCGCCTGAGGGTACGCTGGCGCGACCCATGACACCGTTCTCCAATGTTACTTCCACTTCCACTGTCGGGTTGCCACGAGAGTCGAGGATCTCGCGAGCATGAATCTTTTCTATTTTCATCTTTTAATCCTTTTAAAATGGTTCAAGATTTATCGTGTGCAAAGGTAGGAAATTTTCCGTAATAACCACAAAGATAGACTATTAAATTTGTGTAAAATATGAAATGTTGTGGGCCATGGGCATGATGATGCGCCCGTGACGTGTGAGCGTGCCCTTCGTGAATCATAATGCGTGTTGGGAAAAAAGACAACAAACTATATGCGAAATTTTGGCGTTTTATCCACCAAGAAAATATTTGGTGGAAATATGCGAAAAATGAGTGGTTTTTGTAACTTGCCGATATTCAACACTTTACAAAAATCAGAGATTTATTCTTCTTAAAATGTCAATAATCTTCATCGCGATAAGTATCGAATCATGGTGAGATATGTGCCTAATCTCATCATGATTGATGCCAAATCTCACCATGATTGATGCCAAATCATGAGACGATAGGTATCGAATGTCGAAATGCCCGATGGCTTGTCGGGTGCAAAAAGGTGTTTTGGCACGATTTCGCGCTCTGGAAGGTGTGTCGGAGAGGAGGGTGTTTTTTATATAAAACCCTTTACAAAATGAGGCATGTGTTGTAGGATCCGTCTGACTGTGAATGCGGCAGGGTGGGCAGTGCCAGCGCTTGCAAATGCGAAGCTTTCATGATTCACATGGGTGAGCCGGTGTGCAATCGGGCGTTGTTTCGTCGAGGTGGGGGTGTCTTGCGTTGCGGGCGCAGGCTTCTTGTGCCTACAGCAATGGGCTGAGCAGGCGCAAGAGGCTTTCGCCCAGTCGCTTGGCGAAGGGGCGGTATTCCACGCGCTTCATCTCCTCGATGGGGCGGCTTTGCGCCAAGTCGTCGAGGAAGATGTGCTTTAGGCGGAGCGCCATGCCCTCGTCGTAAAAGAAAATGTTTGATTCGAAATTGTGCTCAAAGCTGCGGAAGTCGATGTTGGTGCTTCCGACGGTGGATATGCTGTCGTCGCTGACGAGCAGTTTGGAATGGTTGAACCCGGCCTGGTAGAGGTAGACCTTCACGCCCGCCTGGAGTGTCTCCATGACGTAGGAGATGGTCGACCAGTCGAGGATTTTCGAATCGCTCTTCTGCGGGATGACCAGCCTCACGTCGACACCGGCGAGTGCCGCCGTGCGAAGGGCGAAGAGGAAGGTCTCGGTAGGCAGGAAATAAGGGCTCTCCATGTAAACGTACCGCTTGGCTTCGAGCAGGATGCGCACGTAGCCTTGCATGATGTCGGGCCACGGCGTGATGGGGCTGCTCGTGACAATCTGTGCCAGGCAGTTGTTGTTGATGGCGGGGTTGAGCGGCGGATAATATTTCCGGTCGCTGAACAATGTGCGGTCCACGAAGTACCAGTCTACCAGGAAAGCCCGCTGGATGCCATAGACGGCGCCGCCCTCCACGCGCAGGTGGGTGTCTCGCCAGGGTTGTGTCTTGGTTCCCTTGACATAGCGCAGGGCAATGTTCATGCCGCCTATGAAGCCCACGCGTCCGTCGATGACGCAGAGCTTGCGGTGGTTGCGGTAGTTCATCTTCGACGTGAAGGCAGGGAACTTCACGGGCATGAACGGGTGGACCTCGATGCCCTCGTTGCGCATCCGCTCATAGAGGGCGTTGTCCACACGCCAGCAGGCCACATCGTCATAGATGACGCGCACCTCCACGCCCTCGCGTGCCTTGTCGATGAGGGCGTCGGCGACAAGGCGCCCCAGTGGGTCGTCGCTGAAGATGTAGGAGTCGAGGTGGATGTGTCCGGTGGCTTGGCTGATGGCCCGCAGCAACGCCGGGAAGAACTCGTAGCCGCTGGTGTAGATGTCGACCACGTTGTCCTTGAAGGGCAAGGCCATGCTCTGGTTGTTGAAGAGCTGCATCAGCGGCCTGTGCGCCTCAGGCAGGCGCAGGTCCTTCTGCTCCGCAAACTCGAGCATGGAGCGCTTGGTGAGCTGGTCGAGCGAGCGCTGGCTGATGAGCCGTTCCTTGCGCGTGTTCTGCCCAAAGAAGAAATAGAGCACGATGCCCAGCAGGGGCAAGAACCAAAGCACGAGCACCCACGCCATGGTCTTGGCCGGTTCGCGGTTGTCCATGATGATGCGTCCCATCACTCCGAGGACGATGATGGCGTAGATGACAAGCCAGATGTCGCGAAGGTACTCTATCATAACCACCTCTATTTAAATCCGATCAACTTGTGTGTTTGCAGCGACAGGCGCCAACGCGGATGCCGCTTGATGTACTCCACGCATTGGCGGGTGATGGCCTCGTTGCGCCTGGCGTCGCCCACGTCGCAGGGTTGCAGGTAATAGTAGTCGGCCTGCACGCCATAGTCGTCGACTGTCCCCGTCTCGTCGAACAGCACTTTCAATTCGTTGCACCGCCTGACGGTGGGCCGTGTCTTTGGCGACACGGTCAGCCAGTCGAGGTTCTCGGGTGGCTGGTGGGTGCCGTTGCTCTCCATGGCCGTCTCGAAGCCAGCCTGGTGCAACAGGTCGATGAGCTCCGCCGTGACCTGCAAGGTGGGCTCTCCGCCCGTGAGCACGGCCAAAGGGGCGCCGAAGGGCTTGACGCGCGCCACGATCTCGGGCCCTGTCAGTTCCTCGAACTGCGCAAAGTCCGTGTCGCAAAAGGAGCACTTCAGGTTGCAGCCGCTAAACCGCACGAAGACCGCCGCGCGCCCCGTGTTGTGGCCTTCGCCCTGCAAGCTGTAGAAGATGTCATTCACACGGTATGTCTTCATGGTTCGGCTCATTCCTCCTTTTCGTAGATGGCAATGTTCCCGTCGCTCTCCTGCACCTTCGCCTTGTAGCAAGTGGGCAGTTGGTCGACGATCCAGCGTGCGATGTTCTCAGCCGTCGGGTTGAAGGTCAGCAGGCTGTTGAGGTCGGCGTGGTCGAGCTTCCCGTGGATGAGTTGCTTGATATGTCCGAAGTCCTCCACCATGCCGTCTTGGTTGAGCTCGCGCGCCTTGCAGTAGATGGTGATGTGCCAGTTGTGCCCGTGCACCCGTGAGCATTTGCTCTCGTACGACAGGTTGAGGTGGTGGCTGGCCGAAATCTCAAGATGTTTTTCTATGTAATACATTGTCTGTGGTGTTTGCTTGTGTGTTGTCTCTTCTCTGTCTTGCGTGTCGGCGTCTTGCCTTTTGCGTGAGAGCGGGTGTTCACCCTTCCGCTTGTTTTCCCTTGTTCCGCTGGATGTAGGCCAGTTCCTTCAGTGCGAAGTCGCTGTTGCTGGGGTTGTTGAGCATCTTCTTGAGCAGGCGTTCAGCCTCGTCGTAGTTCTTTATGGACACGAGCAGGTAAGCCTTCCGCCGCAACAGGAAGTTGTAGATGTGTTCCACCTGTTCGAAGGAGGCCTGCAGTTTTGGCTTGTCGTCTCCGTCCTCGTCTTCACGTTGCCTTGTCGCCTCGCGCAGGAAGTTGATCAGGTTGTCGATGATGTTGAGCGCACGGTGGTCCCTTTGGTTCACCAGGCAGTTGACGTAGGCCTCTGTCCCCTCCTGGCTTTCGAAGGGTTCGGTCTGTTGCAGGTAGTAGAGCGCTTTCTCATACTGCCTCAGGCAGCCATGGCACACGCCGAGCATGAAGTAGAGCGTTTGCAGTTCTCGTTTGCCGTATCGTTTTTGCCCATCCTCCCTTGTGGTAACGAGGCCGTAGAGTCTTTCGAGCACTCCGATGGCCTCATAGAACCTTTTCTGCTCGAAAAGCATGCGTCCCCTGTATGCCAGGATGCCCACGTCGGGCGACTGCAACTTGACGAGCAGCTGCTCCTCATGGTTCAGCTCGTTGGTGTTGCCGCCATTGGCCTTGGCCAGCGCTTCCTTCCAGAGGTACCTGAATTTCTTCAGTCGCTCGTCGCGGGGCGTGAGGTCGTGGCCGAGCAGCACGCTGACCTGTCGCTTGGGTGCTCCGCTGAAGGTCGCCTCGACGCCTTGGCTGGGCACGACGGGTGCCAACGATAGCGTTATGCGGTAGTAGAGCGTGTCGTGTGTGGCTCCCTCCTGTTCGAAGTCCATGGTCAGATGGCGCATCTTCACGGGGTCTCTCGGGTCGTAGAAGTCGAGTCGCGCCAGGGCCGAAGCGCTCTGGAACGCCCCCTCGGAGATGAGTGGCCGCGAGACGTCGAAGTTGAGGATGTCGTCGGCGTCGTCGAGCACTGTTTGCCCCTTGTCGTCATGGGCCGCGAAATGGGCAGGCACAATGTCGGTCAGGCCCATGGCCGTGGCGAGCAGACGGCCCAGCCGGCAGGTGTCGCCTTGTCCTTGATGGCCGTCGAAGTCGGTCTCTTGGTGGGCCAGTTCCGTTTCGCGCAAGAGAAACATCTCGCGTTCCCGTGTGGCCATGTCCTTCTCGGCGTCTTGCCTGGGTGTCTTGGCAAAGTCGGGCAAGAGCTCGTTGAAGCGCCTGACGAACACGTTCTGCCACTTGAACGTGTTGCCCATGGCGCGCTCGAGCACCTCGGCCACCGTGCTGTCGGTGACCATCAGCGAGCAGACGATGTGCACGTCGATGTCGGCAGACTCTTCGTTGACGGTGTAGACGACGCGACAAGTCTCCGTGTTGAGGTTGCACTGGTTGCACACCTCCCTCACCAGTTCCAAGTGATGGGGCACGGCCTCGAAGAAATAGAAGTAGGACAGGCGGACGTAGGGTGAGCCTTTCTCCAGCCGGATGTTGAAGTGTCCGCCTTGATAGTCATAGCGCGCCACGAGGTCGCCGTGGTCTTCCATCCACTTCACCTTGCAGTTCAAGCGCTTCAGGGCGTAGTTCACGCTGAGCTTGTTGTCGTCCTGCGAACGCGCATAGAGCCCCTTGTCCGCATCGTGGCGCTTGTGCCATGCGGGCAGGAAGACGAAGGCTATGATGTACATGATAGCCCACAAGATGATGACGATCGCAATGTCTATCATATTTCTTTTAGTGTTGTGGTCCGTGCCGTCGTATCCGGCTTGCTTCCCGTGGTCTCAGGCGATGATGTTGCTGCCCAGTTGTCGGGCCAGTTGGTTGCGCAGGAGCTGCATGTCGCGATAGCGCTCCATGTGGTCCTTGAGCTTCTCCATGTCGTTGCCCACGGTCTTCATCTCCGCTTGCAGCTTCTTGAGTTGGGCCTCGACGTAGTCCATGCGGAAGTCGAGCAGCAGGTGGATGGCACGGTTGCGTAGGTCCTCGGTCTCGTTTTGCTGGGCTTGGAGCTTCGCCTCCTCGTTGTCGGGTCCCTCCGTCTTGGGTTGTGAGAGGTGGTAGCGGTCCATGCTCAGGTCGGTGGCCAGCTTGCTGATGTTGATGTCCTCATGGTTGATGAAGTAGGGCTCTGCGACAAACGACGGGTCGGCGCAGCGCTCCGCGGCCTCGCTGAGCACGTGGTCGAGCAGCTCGTTGCCCAGCGACAGGTGGTCGGCCGCAAGGTTGTAGAAGACATATTGCGCCACGGTCAGGCTGTAGTGTTGCCCGTCTTCGCCCTCGACATCGTTCATGATGACGCGCTCGCCATGCCTGATGACGAGTTGGGTGATGAGCATGCTGACTTTCGGGGCTTGTGGCCGTTGGGGCGTCGGCGAGGCTGCCGCTGGGGCGCCGTGGCTGGGCTCGGCCTGTGGCCCGGCGGGTGCGCTGTCCTGTCGCGTTGCCGGGGCCCCTGTCTGCCGGTTGCGTATGAAGTTGTTCATCTGGTTGATGAGCGTGCTCTCGTTGAGGCCGATGCGCTGTGAGCAGTCGTGTATGTAGGTGTCGCGCAGGATTTGGTTTGGCACGACGGAGATCGACTCCACGATGGAGTTGATGGCGTCCGCGCGCTTCTTGGGGTCGCGCTCGTCGCGGAGCATGAGGTCGGTCTTGAACTGGATGAAGTCCACCTGGTGGTCGTCGATGTACTGGCGGAAGTCGGCTGCGGTGTGCGCCCGCGCAAACTCATCCGGGTCTTGTCCGCCAGGCAACAGCAGCACGTTGAGGTTCATGCCCTCGGAGAGCAGCATGTCGGTGCCTCGGAGCGCCGCATGGATGCCTGCCGCGTCGCCGTCGTAGATAAGTGTGATGTTGGAGGTGAAGCGGTGGAGCATGTGTATCTGGTGCACGCTGAGCGCCGTTCCCGAGTTGGCCACCGTGTTTTCGAGGCCGCACTGGTGCATGGCGATGACGTCGGCCTGGCCCTCCACCATGTAGACGCGGTCCTCGCGGGCGATGGCTTTCTTGGCTTGGAAGATGCCGTAGAGCTCGTGGTCCTTGTGGAAGAGGTCACTGTCGGGCGAGTTGACGTATTTCTGGTTGACGCCCTTGGTGCGCGAGTCGAGCACACGTGCCGTGAAGCCCACCACCTTGCCGTTGACTCCAATCCACGGGAAGGTGACGCGGCCGGCGTAGCGGTCGATGAGCTCCCCGTGCTCATTCTGGTAGCAGATGCCTGTCTTGAGGAGGAACTCGGCCTTGTATCCCTGCTCGAGCGCCGCCTGAGCGAGCTTGAACCGGTTGGGCAGGTCGTAGCCCAGGCGGAAGTTGCGTATCACGTCGTCGCGGAAGCCGCGGCTCCGGAAGTATTGCATGCCGATGTCGTCGCCGTTGGCGGGCGAGTGGAGCAGGTTCTCAAAGTAGCTGGCTGTCCACTCGTTGACGATGAACATCGACTCGCGGAGGCTCTGCTCCTCGCGTTCGTGGTCGGTCATTTCGCGCTCGTGTATCTCGATGTGATACTTGTTGGCCAGCCACCTGAGGGCCTCGGGATAGGTCATCTGCTCGTGCTCCATGATGAATGTCACGGGACTTCCACCCTTGCCGCAACCGAAGCAGTGGCACGTGCCACGCGCCGGCGACACATAGAACGACGGCGTCTTCTCGTTGTGGAAAGGGCACAGGCCCTTGTAGTTGGCGCCCGACTTGCGGAGTGTCACAAACTCTGACACCACATCGACGATGTTGGCGGCCTCCTTGATTTTTTCTACTGTAGCGCGGTCGATCATGGGTCGTGTCGTTATTTCAGGTATTTGGCCAGTGGGCTCTTGATGAGCCTGATGCCCTTGGCGATCATCTTGGCGTTGTTCTTGGCGCCCTTGTATGACGTGTGGGTGTGGTCGTGGTTGAAATATTCGGCGGCGCTCTCCTTGCCCTTGTAGTGGCGGTCGAGATAGTCGGCTATGAGGTTGTGCGCATCCACAAACTCACAGCCCGTGTCGGCCACCACCTCATGGTACCATTTGCCATAGGAGTCGTTGCGGCGTTCCACGTGTCCGCCGGGCCACTCATTGCGTGTGGTGAGCGACACGAGGATGGGTGTGGCCCCTTTCTCCCGTGTGTCATCGATCATCTTCTTCAGGTACCAGCCGAAGCTGTGGACAAGCTCGTAGTGGCCACCGTTCTCCATGCGATAGACATGGCAGGTGTCGCCCGTGCCGGGGATGACACCGCGCTCCTTCTTGTCGTCGATGGGGCAAATGTCGTTGTGGCCAAACTGTATGAGCACAAAGTCGCCTGGCTGCAGGGCGTTGTAGACTTTCTCCCACCGTCCCTCGCGGATGTAGGATCGTGTGGAGCGTCCGGCCATGGCGGCGTTGTAGGGTGTGCACTTCGTGGTGTCAAACACCGTGGCGGCCAGGGCGCCCCATCCCCACATGCCATCCTTCTCGCTGTCCTTGTTTTTCACCGTTGAGTCGCCGGTGATCCACACCACGGGCTTGCCCTTCTTGCGCTCCACGGGCCACACGGCCAGGGCCACGCCCGTCATCATGTCCTGCAAAGGCTTGAGGTCGGGGTTGCGGCTGGCCATGATGCCCTCGGCGGCTGAGCGCGCGTTCATCTCTGCGCCCCAGTAGCTGGTGTGTATGTGGTCACCGTAGAAGTGGTATTTCTCCTTCCAGTGGCTATAGGTGTCGAGCTTGCGCCCGCTGATCTCGTTGAGGTCCACGAAGGGCACGCCCTCCTCGGCGGCCACCAGCGCGGCCCATCCCGTCTGCGGCTTGCGCACGATCTTGCCTGTCGCTGGGTCGTAGTCGTCGCGTGGCGTGAGGCTCATCAGGATGGGGTGGGCGCCCGCCTGGCGACACTCGGCGATGTAGCGCCGCAGGTATCCGCCATAGGTGTAGACCGTCTCGCTGTCGCCCGTCTCCTTGATGGTCACGGTGATGGAGTCGTCGCCCGTGCCGGGGATGACCGCGCGGGCGCGCCCTGAGTCGAAGGGCCCGTTGTCGTTGTGCCCGATGGAGATGATGACCCAGTCGCCTGGGCGTAGCGCCTTGCGCACGTCGGGCCACAGCTTGCGGTAGAATGTGCGGGTCGACATGCCGCCGAGGGCTTGGTTCTCCACGGTGATCTTGTTGCCGTTGAAGTATTGGCTGGCATAATATCCCCATCCCCATTGCCCGTTGGAGCCGTCGCCCTTGGTGCCGTTGCGCATGGTGGAGTTGCCCACGAGGAAGAGCACGGGGTTGGCGCCCTTGCGTGTGGAGCCCGGGGCGGGCCGCGACATCAGGGCCTTGGCGATGGAGTCGGGCGTGTTGTCCACCACCTTGTTCACGTCTTCGATGGGGTCGGGCAGGTTGTCAAAGCCCTGTGCCATACATGCCGTGGCCGTGAGGGCCATGAGTGTGATGGTAGTCAATAATCGTCTCATTCGTCTTGTCCTTTCGTTTGTTTTTTAGCTAAGATACTGCTTTTGTCACATTATCGCATCGGTCAACTCTTGTGCGTCATGATGTCGAGCACCATGTCGTCGGTGGAGCACATGGCCTCCTTGCCGATGCTGGTGAGATTGTGTATGCTCCGGTCCACGTCCTTGTCGATGATGCCCTCGGCCTCGGTGACATGCTTTCCCTCGCGTGCCAAGACCGCCGACAGCAATGCCGTCGACACGCCCGAACTGATTTTCAGTGCGCAGCTGGGCTTCGCCCCGTCGCAGATCATGCCCGTGAGGTTGGCGATCATGTTTCTCACCGCATGGCAGATGTCGGCATATCCGCCTCCCATGAGATAGGTGATGCCGCAGCTGGATCCTATGCTCGCCACCACGCATCCGCAGAGAGCCGACAGCTTGCCAAGGCTCTGCTTGATGTAGATGGCTGTCAGGTGGCTCAGCGTCAGGGCCCTCACCAGCTCCTCCTCGGTGTTTTCGTTCTCCTCCGCATACACCGCCACGGGGTTGGTGGCGCAGATGCCTTGGTTGCCCGATCCGCTGTTGCTCATCACCGGTATCATGGCGCCACCCATGCGGGCGTCGCACGCCGACGCGGTCTTGGAGATGATGCGCGAGAAGATGCTGTCGCCGAAGATGCCCTTGCTCAGTGGCCTGTCCATGGTCTTGCCCAGGCAGTGGCCGTAGTTGCCCTTCAGTGAGGCGGCGGCGGCGGCAAGGTTGAGCTGCCTGGCTGCGAGGATGAAGCTGATCTCCTCGAGTGGCGAGGTCATGGCAAAGTCCCACACCGTCTTCAGGTTGAGCTTCAGCCCCTCTTGCTCGCCCTCGGCGCCCGCGCATTTCCGCTTGTCGAGCAGCACCTGCTCGTTACGCTCCTCATAGACGAAGTTGGTGTGGCTGCCTGCGATGACGGCCTTCGCCTTGTCGCCGCCAGCCTCGCACACCACCTCGATGTATAGCTTTTCGGTGATGTTGGGCTTCAGCTTGATGTCTATACGGTCTCCTTCGATAAATCGCTTGCCCTCCTCCAGGGTTTCTGGCGTGAGGTCCTTGATGACCTCCAACTGATATTCCGACTTGCCCACGATGGCGCCCAGGGCCACGGCTATGGGCAGTCCGATCATGCCCGTTCCGGGAATGCCGACGCCCATGGCGTTTTTCAGCATGTTGGCCGACAGCCACACCTTGATTTTCTCTGGCCTGTGGCACAGGTCCTCGGTGGCGCGCGCCACACAGAGCGCCACGGCCATCGGCTCGGTGCATCCCACGGCGGGCACCACCTCTTGGTGGATGAGTGCCAATATCTGGTCTCTCGTTTCCTTGTCAAGCATTGTTTCTCTTGTCATAGTGATAAGTATGGCCAGGTCATTGCTCCCTGATTTTGATTTCGCAGTTGTCGAGCGAGTCGATGATGGCCAGGCTCTCGCACCTGATGCCCTCTTTCTCGATGACCTCCCTGCCATGCTGGAATGCCTTCTCGATGATGAAGCCCATGCCCACGAGGTCCGCCCCTCCCTGCCGGCAGAGGTCGATGATGCCCTTGGCGGCGTTGCCATAGGCCAGGAAGTCGTCGATGAAGAGCACCTTGTCGTCGGGCGTCAGGTAGTCCTTGGAGATGACCACATGGTACTCGCGTTGCTTGGTGAAGGAGAAGACCGTCGTCGTGAGCATGTCGCCCATGGTCGAGGGCGCCTTCTTCTTGGCGAACACCACGGGCAGATCCAGCAGGAATCCCATCATGATGGCTGGTGCGATGCCACTGGCCTCAATGGTCAGGATCTTGTTGATCTCCGATGAGGCGTACCGCCGGATAAACTCCACGGCTATCTGCTTCATCAGGTTTGGGTCAAGCTGATGGTTGATAAACTTGTCCACTTTCAGAATTCCGCCAGGGTAGCATTTGCCATCCTTGAGGATGCGGTCTCTCAATAGTTTCATGTTTTGCTCTGTTATTGGCGCGATTTGCGATTGTAGATGCAAACTTACACAAAAATAATGAGGAAAGAAACGGATAACGCAAAGAATGTGGCACACATGAGGAAAAAACGCCCAGAAAGCCTCTCGTGGGCACCTTTTGCCCTTGCCCCGAGGGTCTCCTGGCACCTTGTTTTGCAGGTTTTGCCTCATTATCCGTAAAATGTTTCATGCCTTTTGCCTGTTTTATGCGTACCTTTGCAGTCACTTATGAACAAGATTTGGGCTGTCATTTTTATTTTGTTGCCATTGGCGGGCGTTGTCTACAGCCTGTGGCGCACGTGGCACATCCTGCCCTTTGGTGGCGTGGCCAGGTGGACGGCGATGGGCGTGATGGTGTTGTGCCTGCTCATCTTCTTCGCCAATTTTGGCGTTTACAGCATCGACCGCTTTCCCATGCCTGTGGCGAGGGCGTCCTACGAGGTGGGCAACTCGGCCATCTTCATCCTTCTCTACCTGGTGATGTTCTACCTGTTGCTCGACCTGGGACGGGCCGTTCATCTTGTGCCCCGCTCCTTCCTGGAGCATAGTTGGCGTGGCACGCTGACGGTAGTGGTGGTGCTCATGGGCTTGTTCACCTATGGTTACTTCCACTACAAGGACAAGGTGCGCCAGCCCCTGGAACTGGCTACGGCCAAACCGCTCGACCGTTCGCTGACCATCGTCATGCTGAGCGACCTCCATGTGGGATACCACAATCCCGTGGGCGAGCTCAACCGTTGGGTGACGCTGGTCAACCAGGAGCATCCCGACCTGGTGCTCATCGGTGGCGACATCATCGACGGGCACATGCGCCCCCTCATCGAAGAGGGCATGGCGGCCTCGTTCCGTCGCTTGCAAGCTCCTGTCGTGGCTTGCTTGGGCAACCACGAGTACTACAGCGGCGTCGACAATGCCCTGCTGTTCTACAAGCAAGCGGGCATACGCTTGCTGCGCGACGAGGCCGTCAGCATCCTGGGTGTCAACATCGTGGGGCGCGACGACCGCACCAACCCTTGCCGCAAGAGCCTCCACACGCTGATGAAGGGCCTTGACCGCAGCCGTTACACCATCGTGCTCGACCACCAGCCTTATCACCTCGAGGAGGCGGAGCGCGAGGGCGTCGACTTCCAGTTCAGCGGACACACCCATTACGGGCAAGTGTGGCCCATCAGCTGGATTGAGGATGCCGTCTACGAAGATGCCTACGGGCCGCTCGCCAAGGGTGCCACGCGCTACTTCGTGACCAGCGGCATGGGCATTTGGGGCGGCAAGTTTCGCATCGGCACACGCTCGGAGTATCTTGTGGCGCGGCTCTATCCTCAGCCATAACACTCGTGTTCTTCACCTTTTTATGAATCTTTCCAATGCAGATAGACATTCTTTGGTTGCGCCGTTGGTTTGACGCGTTCAACCAGCAGTACTTCGACGGCGGGCTGCCCACACCCCGCTTCCACATCGGCCACTCGCGCACGCAGCTCGGCACCCTGTCCTACAAAGGAAAGAGGACCCTTCGCGGCTTGCAGCTCTTCGACTTCACCCTGGGCATGAGCAACTACTACGACCAGTCGGAGCACCAGTTCCAGAGCGTGCTGCTCCACGAGATGATCCACCTCAGCATCGCCGCCTCTGGCCTGAAGGACACGTCGCCCCATGGCGTGGTGTTCCGGGGCATGATGAGCCGGCTCAACCGCGAGGGGTGGGACATCCGCGTCATGACGCCCACCACGGGGTTGAAGCGGGCCTGCACGGGTTCCTCACAGGTCATCGAGCAATATCTGGTGCTGGCCATCGAGATGAATGACGGGCGACATTTCTTGTCGTCGGTCAGCCCCAGGTATGCCCGCACGCTCAAGGAGCGATTGCGGCACACCACCCAGGTCCGCCACGCCTCCTGGTATACCACGTCCGACCCTTGGTTTGCCAACCTGCCCAAGG
The DNA here is from genome assembly GCA_963594895.1 of bacterium. Classification (GTDB taxonomy): domain Bacteria; phylum Bacteroidota; class Bacteroidia; order Bacteroidales; family Bacteroidaceae; genus Prevotella. Next base: position 71,071 of record CAVBFJ010000002.1, read on the forward strand.
TGCGCAGCCTCAGGGGCACCCAAGTCAGCGAAGACGCCTTTGCCGCCAAGACGGCAAGGATGAAGCCCATCCAATTCTGACCGCCCGGGAGAGCGCGCCGTCAGCGGGCCTGCTCCCGAAACTCACTGGGCTTCATGCCGGTCTTCATCTTAAATTTGGAGGAAAAATAGTCGGGCGAGTCAAATCGCAACTGGTAGGCGATCAGCTTCACGCTCATGTCTGTCGTGGCCAGCAGTTCCTTGGCCCTCTGTATGCGCAGCTCCTGCTGATAGAAGGCAGGCGAGACACCTGCAAACTCCTTGAACAACTTGCGGAAATTGCTGTAGCTGACGCCCATATCGCGTGCTATGTCCTGGATGGAGAGGTCGTCTTCGAGCTTGTCGCGTATCAGTCTCCGTGCCTGGTTGATCATGTCCACGTGCTCATGGTTGCGGCTCAACTGGTTGGTTCGTTCCAGCGAGTACATCAGGCCCACGAGGTGGTTGACCACGCCGGCCAGGGCCTGCTGCACGTACGGGGCCTCCACCTGGGCCACACGCATGGCCTCCTCATAGAGGTGGAGTATCTCGCCGGAGTAGCCCACGTGGTAGATGGGGTGGCTTGCCGACAGGAATCCCGCCTGCACCCGATGGTCCATGTTGGCCCCTTGGAAACCTATCCAGTGGCTCTTCCAGCCCACGTCTGCCAGTGGGTGGTAGCTGTGCCACTCGCCAGGGAAGAGCAGGAACATGTCGCCCGCCTTGATGTGCGTCTCGCCCACCGATGCTGACCGGAACAGTCCCTCGCCCTCGGGCTGGTAGAGCAGCTGGTACTCGTTGAGCACGCGGCCTTTCTCAAGCGTGAAGTAATAACCGTCGGCGTGTCCGTGGGTGGGATACTCATCGCCAGGCGCTATCTCCTCGTAGCCCACGGTGCTCACCGTGAGGCCCCATTGGGCATCGCGCTCATTGGCTATCAGGTATTTGCTGGTCTGCATGGTTTAGGTTTTTCTTTAGTGCAAAAATAGGAAAGAAAAAGCAAACGCCAAAGCCAATCCCCGGATTTTTTCTTCCTGTGTGAGCGGTAAAAACATTTTGGGGCGACTTGAGCCCTGGGGAAACAAGCGCTTCAAGTTCGGCTTGTCTTATCGCCGTCACCGTGCCAACAAAAAAAAGCTGTGCCCAAAGCCGGCGTGTTGAGACGCGACTTTTGGCACAGCCACAAAACATGTTCTCTCTATATGAATGAGCCTATTGAAGATTTGCTTTCCTTTGGTAGCTTATCAGCAGCCGATGGCTAAAGGGGATACTCCTCGAAGGCGTAGAGCACCGTCGACAGGTAGCGCTCGCCAGTGTCGGGCAGCAAGGCCACGATGGTCTTGCCCTTGTTCTCGGGGCGCTTGGCCAGTTCGGTGGCGGCGAAGGCGGCCGCTCCCGATGAGATGCCCACGAGCAGCCCGTCTTGCTGGGCGAGCTGGCGTCCGGCGAGGATGGCGTCGTCGTTCTGCACGTCCAGCACCTCGTCGACCACGCTGGCGTCATAGGTCTTGGGCACGAAGCCGGCGCCGATGCCCTGTATCTTGTGGGCGCCCGACTGGCCGCCGTTGAGCACGGGTGACGATGCGGGCTCCACGGCCACCACCTTCACGTTGGGGTTGCGCTCTTTCAGGTATTTGCCGATGCCCGACACGGTGCCGCCAGTTCCCACGCCGGCCACGAAGATGTCCACCTTGCCGTCGGTGTCCTTCCAGATTTCGGCTCCCGTGGTCTCATAGTGCTTGCGCGGGTTGGCCGGGTTCTCAAACTGCTCGAGGATCACGGCTCCGGGAATGCTGTCGCGCAGCGCCTCTGCGGCCTTGATGGCCCCGGGCATGCCGTCCTTGCCGGGCGTGAGCCTCACCTCGGCGCCATAGGCCTTCACCAGGTTGCGGCGCTCCACGCTCATGGTCTCGGGCATGGTGAGGATGAGCTTGTAGCCCTTGACGGCCGAGACGAGGGCCAGGCCGACGCCCGTGTTGCCGCTGGTGGGCTCGATGATGGTGGCGCCGGGCTTGAGGATGCCTCTCTTCTCGGCGTCCTCAATCATGGCAAGGCCGATGCGGTCCTTCACGCTGCCGCCCGGGTTGAAAAACTCCACCTTGGCGATGACGGGTGTGTCGAGGCCTCGGAGGGCTGAATATTTATTGAGTTCGACCAATGGCGTGTGGCCAATAAGGTCTGTTATCTGCTTGTAAATCATAGTCGCCAGTTTGTTTCAGGCCGCCTTCATCGGTTGGCCCCGATATGATCCGCACCCCAAGCGGATTGGGATGCGGTGTGTTTTGTGTTTGTGTTTGTTGTGTTTGTGGGGCCGTTCACTTCACGGCCTCAAACGCCTGGTCGAGGTCGTCGATGAGGTCCTGGTAGTGCTCGGTGCCGATGCTCAGGCGGATGGTGCCGTCGTAGATGCCCTGCTCAGTGGCCTCCTCCTCGCTCAGCTCAGAGTGGGTGGTGCTCTTCGGATGCACCACGAGCGACTTCACGTCGGCCACGTTGGCCAGGTCGGAGAAGATCTTCAGGTGGTCGATGAAGTCCCAAGCCTTCTGTTGTCCGCCCTCAATCTCGAAGGTAAAGATGGAGCCTGCACCATTGGGGAAGTAGCGGTTGTAGAGGTCGTGGTTGGGATGGTCGGCCAGCGATGGGTGGTTGACCTTCTTCACCAGGGGTTGCGTCTTCAGGTAGTCGATGACCTTCAGCGTGTTGAAGACGTGGCGCTCGACGCGCAGGCTCAATGTCTCAAGGCCCTGGAGCAGCACCCAGGCGTTGAACGGCGAGATGCAGGCACCCTCATCGCGCAGCAGCAGGGCGCGCACACGGGTCACAAACGGGGCGGGCAACTTGCCGAAGACCAGTCCGTAGTAGGAGGCGTCGGGCTGCGTGAAGCCGGGGAACTTGTCGTTTTGGAAGTAGTCGAACTTGCCACCGTCGACGATGACGCCACCCAGGCTCGTGCCATGTCCGCCGATGAACTTGGTGGCGGAGTGTACCACGATGTCGGCGCCGTGCTCCAGCGGACGGATGAGATAAGGTGTGCCGAACGTGTTGTCGATGACCACGGGGATGCCGTGGCGGTGGGCGATCTCTGCCGTGCGCTCAATGTCGGAGATGTTGGAGTTGGGGTTGGCCAGTGTCTCGATGAAGACGAGCTTGGTGTTGGGCTTGATGGCGGCCTCCAGTGCTTCGTAGTCGTCGGGGTCGACGAAGGTGGAGTCGATGCCATACTTCGACAGGGTGTGCTTCAGCAGGTTGTAGGTGCCGCCATAGATGGTCTGCGTGGCCACCACGTGGTCGCCGGCGTAGGCCAGGTTGGTGATGGCGTAGGTCACGGCGGCTGCGCCTGAGGCGACGGCCAGTCCGCCCACACCGCCCTCAAGGGCCGCCACGCGATCCTCAAACACGCCCTGCGTGGTGTTGGTCAGTCGGCCGTAGATGTTGCCGGCGTCCTTCAGGTGGAAACGGTCGCTGGCGTGCTGGGCGCTGTGGAAGACGTAAGAGGTAGTCTGGTATATGGGTACGGCACGAGCGTCGGTAGCCGGGTCGGCTTGCTCTTGTCCTACATGAAGTTGCAGTGTCTCGAAGTGGAGTTTCTTTTCGTTACTCATTGTTTTTCCCTTTCTTTGTTTTAGACCGCCGTGGGCCCTGATGAGAGGTCGGCGGTGGGTTGTTTTAATACATTTATTGATATTAACTGTTCACGGTTGCAAAGGTACGGCTACTTTTTGACACCCACAATCGCAAATGTGTGTCATATTGTATACCATCATCGTGGTATTCGTTGCTTTTGGCGCCTTGCGGACCTTGTCGCCACACCTTATATTATCTCTCAAGACACCTCTCTCCTTATTTTTTCTCCTCTATCTTATGGTATTGCTGTGTGCTCTCGGCATCTATGCGCTGGCGCACATTCTTTCCTCCCGAGAAGTTCCAGGTCACGCCGAAGAGGAATGACGTGGGCTTGGTCCGGTTGTGATAATAAGCCGTGACGTCACTGCCGTCGGTTCTTTTCTGCCGTCCCTTTGCCCAAAGCGTGGATTGTATGGACAGGCGCAACTTGTCGTGGCAAAACGTTTTCCACACGGAGGCGTCGACATTGCCCACGGGCTTCATATAATAATGTTCGAAGCTGCTCTTGGTTTCCCAATAGGCGTTAAGCGAACCGCCAAACGAAGGCGAGAAGTTGAACTGGTTGTTCCACCAGAACTTGCCGCACCATTGGCCGTTGATGGTTTCCTGCGCCGAGTGGAATTTCACTTGCATGGTGGCCGCTTGCACTTTCGTGTTCCACCATTTGGTGGGCGAGACGCTCGCCTCCACCCTTGCGCCAAACACGCGCTCATAGTCTCCATTCTCGGGCTTTGCCCAAGTCGCCTTGCCGTCTGTCCCGTGGGTGTAATAGATGGGGTCCAGGATGCGGTCATAGATTACTGTGGCCTGTATGTGCCGGTTGGCCGAGAGGCCCAGCATGACCGAGTGGTCTCTTGGTGTGGCCAGCGACGGGTTGCCTGTCGCGTAATAATTGGGGTTGGAGTAGACCTTATAGCTATTGACCACGCTGTAGGGCATGTCCCCGACGGTGTTTTGGTACATCAACCGCAGCATGGTACCCCTCTTCGGGTTGGCCATCCACACGAACATGGCCTGCGGACAAAGGTAGGTGCCGGCAAATGTGGTCTCTGTGCCCTGGGTGGCCACGGTCATGTGGTTGTGTTGCACGGTCAAGCCGGCACTGTACATGACCATCTTGTGCCTGCCCGAAAAGTTTGCGTAGGCTGAGGGAATGTGTATGTTGACCTTGTTGCCCACCTCGGCTGTCCAGTCGTTGTAGTGAATGTGCTGGTAGCCCGCGCCCGTCTCCAGCTTGTTGCCGTTGGGGAAGCAGAGCGTGTACTTGGGCGTGAAATGCAACAAGTGGGTCTTCTCCTGGGTCTTGTCCTCAAAGGTATAAGCGCCGTTTGTCTCCTCCGATTGTGACTTATGGTGGTTCTGTAGCAGATAGTCGGCCGTGATGTCAAGATTGGAGCCGTGGTCATCGGTCGTCAAGACATACTTGGCCACGGTTTGCTGTGCGAAGGTGCTTTCCGGGCCGTGCAGATAGGTCTCGCTGGCATCCGTGTCCCCGTTGTCAAGGGCCGTGCTGTGTTGCTTGTTCTTGATGTCCGTGTTTCCGATGTACTCGGACACCGCCAACGTGGAACGCTTGGACAGCTCGTAGCTGATGTTCAGGCGAGTGTGCAGGCCGTTGCTCCATGAGCGCGTCTTGGACGAGGTCTCCTTGCGCTGGCCGTCGGCATAGAGGAAGCAGTTAGAGGCATCCTCCAACAATTCTTGGTTGGCATAGAGCGCATAGTAGTTGACGCTCCATTTGCCTTGGCTTGCGTTTATGGAAAAGGCCGGCGTCCCCAAGATGTATCCGTACTCCGCCATGACCTCGCTTTCCGCCCTCACGAACCCCGAGTAGCCTCCGTCCTTTTGCTTCTTCGTCGTGATGCGCAAGACGCCTCCTTTCTCGTTGACACCCTCGCCCACCGTCAAGTAGTCCACCTCCACCTTGTCAATCTGCGTGGGGAGCAGGGCTGCGAGCTCATCCTGCGAGGTGACCTTGACGCCGTTGACATAGATGGTCGGGAGATTCCCGAAAAGATGCACTTTGCCTTGCGACACGTTCAAGCCAGGAAGATAGGCCAGCATCTCTTGCACCGTGTTGCTCTTCTCCAGTCCCGTTCCGCTGGGGCGCATGCTGTATCCGTGGGCGTTGTTGACGATGCGGTTGCCTTTGACTACCACCCCATTGAGAAGCTTTGCGTCCCTCTCCAACTTGAAGTCAACCACCAGACTGTCTTGTCCATGGGCGAGGCTGGCCTTGGCAAATTGCCGCTGGTACCCCAAGCATTGCACGGAAATGATGTTCTCTTGATTTTTGGTGTTCACCGTGTAGCGCCCGTCGGCGTTAGCGATGGTGCCCGCCAGATAGGCGGAGTCGGGAGAGGACAACAACATGACGGTTGCGCCCCCAAGCGGCTGTCCGTCAGCGTCTATCACCTTGCCTGTCACCACTTGCCCTCGGCAAGGGAGCATGCACAAAAGCATGCATGCGATCATGAGGCATGTGTTGCCCTTGCGCTGGCGAAGCAGGCCGCGGATGAGGTGGGGTAGGGGTGACTTGCTGGTGCCGCCCTTGTCCAGCAGGCCGCAGGTGCGGCCAGGTTTTGGGCTATGTGAGGAGTCCTTGATTGCCAGTTGTTTGCCGCCTGTGTGACGGCCGATGGTGTTCTGAATGTTGGTCATTGTCTTATTGTGTTCGAAGGTGTTGTCTGTCGTGTTGTGGTGTGTTACACTAATAGTACACTGCAAAGATATGACTTTTTCTGCCTACAGACAAGAAATGCGGGCAAAAACAATATGATGATAACATTCGTTAACTTATGGGGAATGGGGGAGTGGCTATTCGGCGATAGGTGCACGACAAGGCGTCAAATCACCAATAGGGCTTGAGAAATTGGCATGCACCTCTTGCTGAAGGAGCCAGCGGAAAAGCATGGGATATAAATATAAGGTCACTTACAAGGTCACTTGTGCAACAATTTGGCGATTTCCCGTTGTCACTTAGTACAGCCGGATGACCACTTGAAGTGTTGACGCAAGACATGAGGAGACGCCCATGGGGTAGTGCACTTGTCGCAACCCCATGATATGGTTCTTCCGAGGAGCGTCTCCCAGCCTTTTGCGCTGTCTTCTTTTTTTATCAAAAACAGGGTCCTCTGAGGTGTGCAAGTTAGCGCGCCGTTTTGCCATTTTGCAGCCATAAAAGGGGCCCTTGGTATCGCCAAACGATCGGAAAGGAGGCCGAAAGCGCAAAGAATGGGCCTTATCATAGTGAGATTAGGCATCAATCTACTCGTCATTGGGCATCAATCTACTCGACATTAGGCATCAATCTACTCGTCATTAGGCACCTTTTGGGAAACCCAAGATGCGCAGCGAGTTTTCGTTTTGTGACATTTTTTCACAACTTACGGATTATCAATAACTTGCGTAAACATTAAAAAAGAGCGCGTATTTGCGACAACAAGGGGGCGTCGTGGCAAATACGCGATTCTACAGAGGCTTTTTGTCAGAATGTTTCGTCGGCAAAAGCACTCTTCGTGAAGCCCAGGCAAGCCTCCTGGGCAGACGATGCGTCGCCAGTCCTGGGGCGGCTCACTGTTCGTCGGTGGCCTGCATGTCTCGTTTCGACTTGCTCTTGACGACGAGCCACACGCCGGAGAACACCAGGATGATGGCCAGGCCCTGGGGCCATGTGAAGACGCCCAGGCCCGTGAGCACGCTCACCGTGACGGAGACGATGGGCTGCACATAGTTGTAGACGCTGACCACCGTCGGCCGCAGCACACGCTGCCCGACGATGGACAGGAGGTAGCTGACGAAGGTGCCAAAGAAGACCACGTAGCCCACCTCGCCCCATGTGGAGAGCGTCACGTCGGCCCAGGGCAGGCGAGCCAGGTGGCCCGATGACACGGGCACCACGAACACCGTGGCCCAGGTGAACATCCACTTGTTGACCGTGAAGACATTGTAACGGCGGATCAACTTGTTGTATAAGGAGAGGTAGAGGGCAAACGACAGTTGGGCGCAGATGCACATCAGGTCGCCCCGTATGTCGCCCACCTTGGCGCTGCCCGCCTTGGCGCTGGTCAGGATAAGGATGACGGCTCCCGTGCAACCGATCACCACGCCGCTGGTCTTCTTCACCGTGATGGGCTCGCCCAGGATGAGGAAGGAGAGCACCATGGCAAAGATGGGCATCGAGGTGGTGACGATGCTGGCGTTGATGGGCGACGTGACGCTCAGGCCGATGGTGAAAAGACACTGGTTGAAGACCACGCCCAGCAGGGCCGCGCCGGCGAAAAGCAGCACGTCGCGGGGTGGGATGTGCTCGCGCTTGCCAAACAGCGACGCCAACCAAAACAGCAGGGCGGCGCCTGCCACACGAAAACTGACCATCGAAAGGCCGTCGACGCCATGGTTCATGGCATCCTTGCCCACGGGTGACATGAGTCCCCACATGGCCTCAGCGGCAAACATGCTGAGGTGGGCTTGCAAAGGTTTGTTGCTCATTGCTTATTGTTTGCTATCCTTTATGACGGCGTCTCGCCGCCGCTAAAACATGACAAAAGGGGCCTTCCCGGCCCCATTAGTCACTGCAAAGGTAGACAAAAAACACAAGGCGGACAAGAGCATCGGCGACAAAGTGGGCGTGAGTGGGCAAAAAGGGCTGCAAAAAAAGATAAAAACACATTGTTTTACGGATTGTTTTTGTATTTTTGCAACGGTGAGCATCGCCGCTCCCTGACAAACCTTTTGAGCCATGCAAAAATACGTCGACCATATAGAGCAGATAGAAATCGAGTCGCTTTGGAGCGGCAAGAAGCACATCGTGTGGAACCTCGACCGAAAAGTCAACATCCTCAGCGGGGTCAACGGCGTGGGCAAGTCGACCATACTGAACAAGGTGGTGAAGGGCCTGTCGGCCGGGGGCGAGTTTCCTAGCCACTTGCTCAAGGGCGTGAAGCTCAAGGTGTGTCCCGAGGACGCCAAGTGGATACGCTTCGACCTCATCCGCAGCTTCGACCGGCCGCTCATCAATGCCGACGTGATGTCGAAGCTGGACGTGTCGCTGGCCACCGAGCTCGACTGGCAGCTCTTCAAGCTCCAGCGCAAGTATCTCGACTACCAGGTCAACATCGGCAACCGCATCATAGCCGTCCTGCAGGGCGGGCAGCCCGACGCGGCCACCCAGGCGCAGCGCATCTCCGAGCCGAAACGCAAGTTCCAGGACATCATCGACCACCTCTTCGCCGACACGGGAAAGACCATCGTGCGCTCCGAAAACGAGATACGCTTCAGCCAGATTGGCGAGACATTGGTGCCCTACCAGCTCTCGAGCGGCGAGAAGCAGATCCTCGCCATCCTGCTCACCGTGCTCGTGGAGGACAACCAGAGCTACGTGCTCTTTATGGACGAGCCTGAGGTGAGCCTCCACGTGGAATGGCAGAAGCAGCTCATCGACCTCATACTCGACCTCAACCCCAACGTGCAGATCATCCTCACCACCCACTCGCCGGCCGTCATCATGAACGGGTGGATCGACAAGGTGACCGAGGTGAGCGACATCACCGTCTGAACGACAACGAAAGAGAAGGAGCGCACACCATGTCACACCGCTTGAGAGACAACCTGACCTCGTCGTATGTGGAGGCCGCCAACCGCCTCAACTCCAAACGGGCGCGCCGCAAGGTCGTGGCCTATGTGGAGAGCTACGACGACGTCTTCTTTTGGAGACAGATCCTGTCGCAGGTCGAGACGGACCGCGTGGCCTTCGAGGTGATGCTTCCCTCGCGCGAGCAGCGCCTCGAACGGGGCAAGAAGGCGGCCCTCATGAGCATGCTCGAAGGCAAGACCGGCCACGACATGGTGGCCTGTGTCGACGCCGACTACGACTACCTCATACAAGGCGCGTCGGAGACCTCGCGCCGCATCCTGGAGAGCCCCTATGTCTTCCACACCTACGCCTACGCCATCGAGAACCTGCAGTGCTACGCGCCCTCGCTCCACGACGTGGCCGTGGCCGTGACGCTCAACGACCACGACGTGTTTGACATGGAGCAATACCTGCGCGACTACTCACAGGCCATCTACCCCCTTTTCGTTTGGAACATCTGGTACTACCGGTCGACCAGCTATGCGGAGTTCACCATGACCGACTTCCTCAGGGTCGTGGAGATAGGCAAGTTTGGCTTCGCGCAGGCCGATGACATCATCCGCAACGTGCGCCGGAAGGCTGCCAAGAAGGTCGACCAGCTGCGCCGACAGCACCCGGGGGCCAAGCAGAGCTGGCTGCGCGTCAAGGAAGACTTGCTCGCCTTGGGCGTCAACGCCGACAACACATACCTCTACATACAGGGCCACCACCTCTTCGACAAGGTGGTGACGCCCATGCTCCACAAGGTCTGCGACAAGCTGGTGCGACTGCGCCAGGAGGAGATACAGCAGCAGAGCGTGCATGGCGTGCAGCGCCGCAACGAGCTGTCGTGCTACACCAACAGTGTCGACAACATCGCACCGGTGCTGAAACGCAACGCGGGGTTCATGCGGTCGCCGGAGTTTGCGAGGCTCAAGGCCGACCTGCAACGCTTCGTGGAGCGCATCTCGCAACAACAACCCGCACCACAACCAACGATTCAACAACCAACCATCACTCAACAATCATCATGATGAAAAAAATCATTCTCACCGCCCTGGCGGCTTTCTGCCTCACCATGGGCGCTTCAGCGCAACTGCTCTACAAGGTGACTGCCGACAGCCTGGCAAAGCCCTCTTACATCGTCGCATCACACGACTTCCTCAACCCCATGGGCTATGTCGACCGCATCAACGGCCTGACAGAGGCCATGACAGAGACCGAGCAGGTCTATTTCGACATCGACCGTTCTGCCAACGACGCCCTGCTGAAAGAGGCTGAGAAGCTGCCCGCGGGCAAGACGCTGGCCTCGCTGCTCAACGAGCAGCAAGTCAAGCAGCTCGACCAGTTCCTCAAGAAATACACCGAGGTCAGCTGGAAGAGCGCCTACAACCAGAAGCGATACAACGGACGCACGCCCATTGCCGTGCTGAAGGACTTCACGCAACTGCTCTTTGTGGCCAACCACATGGGCGAGTATGACCCGACGCACACCTTCGCGCAGTACTTCGAGGCGCAGGCCAAGAAGAACAACGAGCCAACTGGGGGTGTCATCGACGCCAAGGAGTACGCGCAACTCATCAAGAGCGTCCCCATGGAGACGCAGGCCAAGGCCTTCACGATATTCTTTGACCACCAAGACGAGATCCTCAATGCCATCGACAAGAGCGTGGACGCCTACAAGGCCAAGGACATGGACGCCGCCGCGGCTGCCCTTGGCGGCGCACTGATGCCGATGGGAAGCGGGCTCGTGACGCAGGAGACCACAAAGGTCATGGAGAAGGCCTTGCGCGACAAGCCCACGCTCTTTGTGTTGCCCTGCTACATGCTGGGTGGCGAGCAAGGCATCATCAGCAAGCTCAAGGCACAAGGCTTCAGCGTCGAGGGCGTCGACTAAGCGCCACGCCCCCGATACCGGGTGGCCGGCCGCAGTCGGGCAACACGCAAAAAGCTCCGCCGCATGGATGGATTGTCCATGGGGCGGAGCTTTTCGCATGTCTGCTCCTGGGGTGGTCCGCAGCTGCCGAGCGAGCGACGGTGGCGGAGCATCAACCGTCTTGGCACTGGTTCTTGGGCCAGTTCACGAGAAACAACTTGCTGGTGGCGCGCGTGAAGGCGGTGTAGAGCCAGTGGATGTACGACGGCGTGAGCATGTCGTCGGTCATGTATCCCTGGTCCACATAGACGTGGCTCCACTGGCCGCCCTGCGCCTTGTGGCAGGTGACGGCGTAGGCAAACTTCACCTGCAGAGCATTGAAGAAACCGTCGGACCGCAAGGCCTTCATCCGCTCGGCCTTGGTGGGGATGTCGGCGTAATCCTCCATCACGGCGGCAAACAGGCGCTCGTGTTGCTCGCGGGTGAGGGCCGGCGCATCGGTGGTGAGCGTGTCGAGCACGGCGGTCACTTGCATCTCGGTGTCATCGTAGTCGGGAAACGACAGGCTGACATCGGCAAAATGGAAGCCATAGAGCTCACGGTGGTTGCGCACGCGCTCCACCACGGCCCGGTCACCATTGGCCAGGAAGGCCATGCCGCCCGGCTGCCCAGCTGCGGGTGGCGGCGTGCCTTGGGCGGCCTCGGCGGCCCGCTGGCGCTCGGTCCAGTAGTAATTGTTGCGCACGACCATGAGCTGGTCGCCATGGCAGAGCGTGTCCTCGCGGTCGAGCACGGTGTTGCGGATGCCCAGGTTGTAGACGGTGGCGCGCTTGTTGGAGCGGGTCACCACGATGGTCTCGTCCATGCCCACCTGGCTGTAGCTTGAGGCGAGGCTCTCGATGAGCTCGTCGCCAGGCACCCGCACGATGTCGGCAAAGCGGCCGAAGGTGATGCGCGGCAACTGGGTCACCTCGTCGTGGGTGATCATCTGGCGGATCAGGGTGGCGTTGTAGAGCACACCCGAGTCTTGGCTCTGGCGCAGCACCTCGTTGAGGTCACATTGGTAGACGTGCAGGCCGTAGCCCTCCAGCAGGTCGGCGCAGAGGGCGGGAGCCTCCTCCTCACCCACTGGTGGGAGCTGCGCCTTGTCGCCGATGAGCAGCAGGCGGCAGTTGTCACCACTGTACACGTACTTCACGAGGTCGTCGAGCAGGCTGCCCGAACCGAAGGAGGTGGCCGGGGCGGAACCGTCGGACAGGAGGTCGGCGGCCCCATGGCTGATCATCGACGCCTCATCGACCACGAAGAGGGTGTCGCGATAGCGGTTGTCGCCCAGGTTGAACTGCCCGTCGAGGCCCTGGTAGGCCTTCTCACGATAGATCTTGCGGTGGATGGTGTAGGCGGGGAAGCCGCTGTTCTGCGAGAGCACCTTGGCCGCCCGGCCCGTGGGGGCCATGAGCAGCAGCTTCTGCCCCAGCCGGCGCAGGGTGCGCATCATGGCTCCGGCCAGCGAGGTCTTGCCTGTGCCGGCCGAGCCGCGGAGCACCATCACGCAGTCGGGGCGGCGGTCGGCCAGGAAGCTGCCAAACGTCTGGAGGGCGGCGGCCTGGTCGGCGGTGGGCTCAAAACCAAACTCCGCCGTGATGCGACTGATGAACTCTTGGATTGTCAATTGCGCTAAAAGTTAGAGATGAAAAGTTAAAAAGACGGGCGAATGTTGGCCCTTTGTTGCTTATATTTATTATCTTTGCACGAGATAGGGCGCGTGCGCCCCTGAAGCCAATGACCCTCCTGGCGCCCGCCGGCACAATCCCGACACCTGGCCGGCCAATCCCGTCGATGGCGTCATCGGCTTCCCCTGGCTTCCGCCGGGGCGGCTCCCTGCCGTGGGTGCGGCTCATTTGCAAGGGCAAAGGTAAGAATATAAACTCAAAAATGAAGGTCAACTTCAAAAATAATTATCTCCTCGCTGCCTGCGTGCTGGCGCTTCTGCTGGTATGCTGGACGAGCGTGAACGCTCCCATACGTTTCGAGCGAGAGCAGGCGCAGCGCGAGGCGGCTGTCAAGGAACGCCTCTTGGCCATCCGAAACGCCGAGGAGCAATACCGCAAGCTGCACGGCACATACACGGGCGACTGGCAGACACTCATCAGGAGTGGCCTCCTGGCCGACTCCCTGCAGTATGTTCCATGCAGCGACAAGCGCCGTTTCTCGCTCGCCGCAACCACCATAATCGGCAAGAGCGGACGGCAGACGCCGCTCATGGAGTGTGGGGCCACCTACGATGTCTACCTGCAGGGGCTCGACCCGCATGCCGTGGCGTCGCTCATGGAGGGCGCCAACGAGGCCGGACGATACCCCGGCTTGAAGATTGGCGACATCAGTGAGCCCAACGGCAACCATGGAAACTGGGAATGACCCAGCAACAATGACCATAACGATAACATGAACATCCTACCCAGATTAACCATCCGCGTGAGCAAGGGGGCGCTCGCCTTTGCCATCGCAGACGACAAGTCGGCCGCACAAGTGGCCTTTGAGCCTTACACGGCCAAGAGTGGCGTGTCGATGGCGGCCAACCTGCGAGACGCCTTCAAGACGGCCAACTTGCTGCAAGTGGCCACCAACCGCGCCTTGGTGCTTGTCGACACGCCCACCCTGCTCGTGCCCATCGAGGAGTTTCAGGAGGCCAACGCCGACACGCTCTACCACCACTGTTACCCCGACACCGAGGGAGCGGTCATCCTAAGCAATGTCTTGCCCGAAATGAACGCCGTGGTGCTCTTCGCCGTCAACAAAGACCTGAAGATGGTGGTTGAGGACCATTACCAGGACACGAAGTTCTCGGCACTCATGCGGCCCGTGTGGAGCTACCTCCACCACCGCCACTTCATCGGCAACCGACGCAAGCTCTTCGCCCACTTCCACGACGGAAGGATGGAGGTGTTCAGCTTTGAGCGCAACCGCTTTATCTTCACCAACAGCTTCGAGGCCAAGCACACCAAGGACATAGCTTATTTCATCCTCTTCGTTTGGAAGCAGCTCGCGCTCGACCAAAAGAAGGACGAGCTTTATCTCTCGGGCGCCATTCCCGCGCAGGAAGAACTGGCCAACACGCTGCGCCTCTATGTGGAAAAGGTGTCGGTGGTCAACCCATCGGCCGACTTCAACCGCGCGCCGCTCACCCAGGTGCGTGGCATCACGCTCGACTTGCTCACGCTCTATCTGTCTTGACCTCCCAAACAATCCTATATCATGAGAATAATCACAGGAATATACAAAGGCCGCCACTTTGACATACCGCGCGCCTTCAAGGCCCGCCCGACAACCGACTTCGCCAAGGAGAACGTCTTCAATGTGATCAACGGATACATCGACCTCGACGGCGCAAGTGCGCTCGACCTCTTCTCGGGCACTGGCAGCATCTCGCTGGAACTGCTGTCAAGGGGCTGCAGTCGTGTGGTGAGTGTGGAGGCCGACCGTGACCACGCCCGCTTCATCAGCCAATGCCTGAAGAAGATAGGCGCGGACAACGATGTGCTCATCCGTGGCGACGTGTTCCGCTTCCTCAAGTCGTGCCATGAGCAGTTCGACTTCATCTTTGCCGATCCGCCCTATGCGCTCGAGCAGCTGCCCACCATCCCAGACCTGGTCTTCGAGGGCAACCTGCTGAAGGACGGTGGCCTGTTCGTGTTTGAGCACGGCAAGCAATACGATTTCTCTGGCAACCCACACTTCCAGGACCACCGCAGCTACGGCAGCGTCAACTTCACATTGTTCCAATAAGCGACACGTGCTGGCCCAATGGCCGGCATGCGCTGGTCCAATAACTTGCGAGCGCCATTGCCATAAATGATGCCCGACCCGCCTTTGGGGGGGAGGACCGTCAAGTGGTGAGCCACCAAATGAAAGCACAAAAAAGAGCGCCGGGATTGGTCCCAGCGCTCTTTTTTGTACTTATTTTGATAAGGTCTTTTGCTTGTTTCGGTAAGGCCTTTTGCTTACCGCGGCAAGTCCTTAGGCCTCCTCCTCGTTCTTATTGTCCTCAGCGACGAAGTTCTCCAGGTCCTCGGCGTTGAAAGCCATGACATAAGCGGCATGGCCCACAACCTCCTCCTCGGCTGCACGCACATACACCTGGGCACTCTTGGCGAAGAGCTCAGGAGCCTTGGTGGCGTCAGCAAGGATGAGCAGTGACATGATCACGTCGGCCGTCATGTCATAGAGACGACGGGCCAGGAAGTCGTGCTCGGCCTGGTTGCCCGAATCCTTCACCTTCTCGACCGCCTCGGCGTAGCGCTCGGCCATCTTGGCGACGCGCTCCTTCAGCGGGAGCAGGTTCTCTGAGACTTCCTCGTTGAGCATCTCCTTGATGATGTTGAGGTAGGTGCCATTGGTGATGTAGCGAATGGCGGCCACCACCTGGAGCTGTGTCGTTCCCTCATAGATGGAGAAGATGCGGGCGTCGCGATAGAGGCGCTGGCTCTTGTACTCCATGATGAAGCCCGAACCGCCGTGGATGGAGATGGCGTCATAGGCGTTCTGGTTGGCATATTCGGAGTTCATGCCCTTGGCCAGCGGCGTGAAGGCGTCGGCCAGGCGGCTGTACTGCTTCATCTCCTTGCGCTCCTCGGGGGTGAGCTTGCGGTCGCGCGCAATGTCCTCCAGGGCCTTGTAGATGTCCACGTAGCGGGCGGTCATGTAGAGGAGCGAACGGCCAGCGTCGAGCTTGGCCTTCATGCGGGAGAGCATGTCGTAGACGGCGGGGAAGGTGATGATCTTCTTGCCGAACTGCTCGCGCTCCTTGGCGTAGGCCAGGCCTTCGTTGTAGGCCTCCTGCTCCACGCCCACAGACTGGGCGGCAATGCCCAGGCGGGCGCCGTTCATGAGGCTCATCACATACTTGATCAGGCCCAGGCGGCGCTCGCCGCAGAGCTCACACTTGGCGTTCTTGAACACCAGCTCACAGGTGGGTGAGCCGTGGATGCCGAGCTTGTTCTCGATGTGACGCACGGTGACACCGCCGTCGCGCTTGTCGTAGATGAACATGGAGAGTCCGCGTCCGTCGTGGGTGTCCTCCTCAGAGCGTGCCAAAACGAGGTGGATATCCGAGTCACCATTGGTGATGAAACGCTTCACGCCGTTGAGGCGCCATGTGCCGTCGGCGTCCTGGGTGGCCTTCAGCATGACGCGCTGCAAGTCGGAGCCGGCATCGGGCTCGGTGAGGTCCATAGACATGGTCTCACCCTCTGAGATGCGGGGGATGTACTTCTCCTGCTGCTCCTTGGACCCAAACTCATAAAGCGTGTCGATGCAGCTCTGGAGCGACCACACGTTCTGGAAGCCTGCGTCGGCGGCCGAGATGACCTCAGACAGCATGGAGAAGACCGTGTTGGGCACGTTCAGGCCACCGAAGCGACGCGGCATGGAGATGCCCCAAAGGCCTGCCTTGCGCGTGGCGTCGAGGTTCTCGTAGGTCTTGCTGGCGTAGAGCATGCGGCCATTCTCCAGGTGCGGACCTTCCTGGTCGACACTCTCCGAGTTGGGTTCGATGATGTTGGCAGCCACGTCGCCCGTGATGTCGAGCAGGCGCTTGTAGTTCTCGATGGCGTCGTCATAGTTGACGGGAGCGTCTGCGAACTGGTCCTTGTCAGCGTAGTCTCTCTCCTTCAGCTCCACGATGCGCTTCATCAGTGGGTGATGGAGGTGGAATTCGATCTCAGGATGATCACTATAATAGTTTGCCATAGTTATGTTCTTTGTGACGCTGGCCGTGCCTTCACGTGGAAGGCATGGTCAGGCGGTGTCTTTTTTATTTTGAATTCTGTTTGTAGTATTTAATCATCTTCGGGACGACATCCTCCACATTGCCCACGATGACGTAGTCGGCAATCTTGTTGATGGGGGCCTCAGGGTCGTTGTTGACCGAGATGATGATGCCGGCGTCCTGCATGCCGGCGATGTGCTGGATCTGTCCGGAGATGCCGCAGGCGATGTATACCTTGGGGTGGACGGTGACACCGGTCTGTCCGACCTGGCGGTCGTGGTCGACCCATCCGGCGTCGACGGCGGCGCGGCTGGCGCCCACCTCACCGTGGAGCTCCTTGGCAAGCTGGAAGAGAAGGTCGAAGTTTTCCTTGCTTCCCATGCCGTAGCCGCCGGCCACGACGATGGGGGCTGCCTTCAGGTTGTTCTTGGCGGCCTCCACATGGCGGTCGATGACCTTGACGACATAGTCGACCTCGGGCACATACTTGGCCACGTCGGGATAGGCCACCTCGCCCTTGGCCTTGCCCTCGTAGAGGGCTTTCTGCATGACACCGCTGCGGACGGTGGCCATCTGTGGGCGGTGGTCAGGATTGACGATGGTCGCGACGATGTTGCCGCCGAATGCGGGACGGATCTGGTAGAGCAGGTTGTCATAGTGCTTGCCTGTCTTCTTGTCGTCATAGTCACCAATCTCAAGCTGCGTGCAGTCGGCGGTCAGGCCGCTGGTCAGCGATGAGGAGACGCGTGGTCCGAGGTCGCGGCCGATGACGGTGGCGCCCAGCAGGGCCACCTGGGGCTGCTCCTCCTTGAAGAGGTTGACCAGGATGTCGGTGTGGGGAGCCGACGTGTAGGGGAAGAGCCCCTCGGCGTCGAAGACGAAGAGCTTGTCGACACCGTAGGGCAGGATCTGGTCTTCCACCTTGCCCTTGATGCCTGTACCTGCCACCACGGCGTTGAGGTCAACCCCCAACTGGTTGGCCAACTTGCGGCCCTTGGTGAGCAATTCCTGAGATACCTCGGCTACAGTAGTGCCTTCAATCTCGCAATATACAAAAACGTTGTTCATATCTACTTAGCCAATAATCTTTTCGTCCAACAATTCCTTGATGAGGCTCTCCACGTCAGCGTCGCTGCTGGTGAGCGTCTTGCTCTCTTTGGCCTGGAACACGATGTTTTGCACGGCCTTCACCTTGGTCGGGGAACCGGCCAGTCCACACTGCTCGTAGTCGGCGCCGCAGTCGGCGATGCTCCACTGTCCGAGTGTCAGGTAGGGGCGTGTGGCGTAGAGGTCTGTCCAGGGCTCGTCGCCCTTGCGCTCCATGGGGCATGTGGCGTACTTGTATTTCATGACGCGCTTGGCGTTGCAGGGGCGTGCGGGGGCGGCTGTCCCGTTCACGGTGATGAGCACGGGGAGGGGAGCCACGACGGTCTCGACGCCTCCGTCGATGTGGCGGCGGATGGTGGCCTTGCCGTCCTCGACCTTGATCACCTCCTCAGCGTAGGTCACCTGGTTGAGGCCGAGCTTCTGGGCCACCTGCGGTCCCACCTGCGCGGTGTCGCCGTCGATGGCCTGGCGTCCGCCGAGCACGAGGTCTACGTGTCCCTGCTCACGGTCGATCTTGGCGATGGCCTGTGAGAGGAAATAGGATGTGGCAAGCGTGTCGGCGCCAGCGCTCTTGCGGTCGGTGAGCAGGATGCCGTCGTCGGCGCCTCGGTAGAGGCCTTGGCGGATGATCTCGCCGGCTCTGGGAGGACCCATGGTCAGCATGGTCACTGTGGTGCCGGGGTTCTGATCTTTGATGCGGAGCGCTTGCTCCAGGGCGTTCAAGTCTTCGGGATTGAAGATGGCGGGCAGTGCGGCGCGGTTGACGGTGCCTTCGGCTGTCATGGCGTCCTTGCCCACATTTCTTGTGTCGGGTACTTGCTTGGCAAGCACAACAATTTTCAACTTCATATAAATGATATATAATTGTGATATTTCCGAAATACGAGCGCAAATTTACTAACTTTTTACTTGCCTACCAAACAAAATGCACAAAAACAGCAATGCTGTGCACAAAACGGGATGTTTGTGCAATATGCGAAAATGCAGGGGTGCGGCTGTCGCCTCCGCAACAACCGCACCCCTGCATTATTTTCATTTACTAAATTTTCCCAGGCCAGTCATGCCGCCCCTGTTGCGACGGTGAGGGGCTATGGCTTCGGTATGATGTTGGACATGTTCTCATAGGTGGCCCCCAGCAGTTTGCCCACATACTTGTCGCTGGCCTCCTGCTGCATCTCCTTCAGGGTTTGCCTCACCAGCTGATAGTCGGTGGTGTTCAGCAGGTTGCCATAGTTGCCGCAGAGGATGGCTATCTTATTGGCGATAGCCGTCAGGAGCGGCAGCTTGTCGCTGGTCTTGTGGTCAAAGGCCCGCTGCCACTGCAGGTCGCGTCTCACCTCATCATTCTGCTTGACGTAGATGGAGCGCAGGTTGCTAAAGACCTGCATGAACTGCTGGCTGTTGGTGGGCTTGTCGGTCAGCTTGGTCTCCTCGATGATCGACAGTTGCGCCTTCGGGTCCTGGCCGTAGATCTTCAGCGCGTAGCCCACCGCCTTCTCGCCTTCCTTTTTCCAGACGAGTGCGTAGGCATAGCGCTTGTTCTTGTTCTTGGCGTCGTGAAAGAACTGCACATTGTAGTTGTTGTCGCGCTTATAGGTGATTTGCCGCGTTGCCTTGCTGTTTTCCCCATAGCCAATGCTCACGCTTGTATCCCCTTGCGCATCCACGCCTTCTGCTTTCATGAAGGAGGAGTAGGCGTCCTTGGCGTTGTCCATCATGGTCTCGTCGAACTTCTTCACCGTGGCGGGGACAGTCTTGAAGTGATACTCCTGAATGTATCCGTCGCCATAGTTGTTGTTCATGACCATCGTGGTCTGCCGGTCCTTGATGAGCTTGCTTGTGAAGTCCTCAAAGGCGTCAAACATCGCGTTTTTTGTCTTCTGTGCCATGGCCGGCATGGTGAAGAGGGCCACGCAGCAAGCCAAGGCGAGCTTCTTGAAATAATTCGTAGTCATGTTATGAAGGGTTTAGTTAATAGACATCTTGTTCGTCCTCATCAGGCTCCAGGCCCGCCAGTTGCAGTTGTCTGTTGAGCGAGTCCATGGCGTCCTCAAGAAACTGCCGTTGCGCCAGTTCCAGTTGTCGGAGCGCCTCCTCTGCCCGTTGCTCTCCGATGATGCTGAAGGCCTGCCGCTCGGCCTCCGTGAGGGGCCATGCGGCCAGCTGCACGTCTTCGCACTCGGGCTCTTCGGTTGGCGTCGACACGCGCAAGGGCTCGGCCTCCGTGTCGGCTTCGGCCAGCAGCACCTTGGGTGGTGCCGGACTGAAGCTGTGGCGGCGATAGTGCGCGGGCTTCTTCTCGGTCTCCTCCTTCATGGGCAGTGTGTCGGCTTCGGCGGCGGGTGCGGTGGGCGTGCTGAGTGTGTCGGCGGAGGATTCGGGGCGCGTCATGGCCACGGGCGAGCCTGTTGGTTGGCCACTGGGCCACATCAGCGTGGCGACCAATGCCAGCGAGGCCGCCGCCCCAAGGGCCGCATAGAGCCATGGCTTGCGCCGCCTGCCGGTCGCCTGCCTGGGCATGCCCTCATCGAAATAGGCGAACATGAGGCGGTAGGGCTCCAGGTCGTCGTCCACTTGCGGATGGCTTGCGAACCACTGTGCCAGCCGTTGTTCCTCTTGGCGCGAGGTCTCTCCGGCCATAAATCGGTCGAGCAGTGCTAGGATGGTGTTCTTATCGTTTGTCATAGTCGTTTGCCTTTCTTGATCTGTTCCAACAATCGTTTTCTCGCCCGTGAGAGCAGCGTGGCCACGGAGTGAGGCGTGATGCCGACGATGGCAGCTATCTCCTCAGTCCCCTTTCCCTCCACCTGGCGCAGGTGAAGCACTTGGTACTCGGTGGGCGGCAAGTGGCGCAGGGCCTCGTCGAGCCACTTGCCGTAGGTCTCCTCCTCAAGTCGCCATGACGCCTGCTGGCTGGCGGCCACGTGGCTGGCCTGCTCGATGCCGACGGTGTGGCGTTGCCTGAGCTTGTCGATGGCCAGGTGGCGTGCCATGGTGGCCACCAGCCCCAGGGCGTGCTTCGCCGACGTGACACGTTCGCGGAGCGCCCACATCTTGAGCAGGGCGTCTTGGGCCACGTCCTCGGCTTCGTCCGCCAGGGCGGAATAGCCTTGGGCGTTGCTGAGGGCCAAGGCCCGCAGTTGTGGCACAATGTCGACAAACTCTTGTTCGGTCATCTTTTATTATCGCTTTTTATAGTCTAAACGGAGACGGGAGGCATTTGTCAACGGCTTTAACGTTTGTTAATAGAAACGGTGCGCTCCTGGGCCTTATCCTAAATAAATACGAGAAAGTGGGCCGTGTCACTTGTAAAATCCCCAACAAAATGCCTCTGAAAACAGGCGTTTCAGCCAACAACAAATATTTTGGCCGCAAATACGCGATTTTTGGGCACTTTTCATAACTGCTTGATAAATAACGAATTATGGAAAATGTTGTTTAATTCAGCTTGTTTTGTATATTCTTTTCATAACGATAGATGCCGAATCATGGTGAGATAGATGCTGAATCATGATGCGATAGATGCCGAATCATGTCATGATAGGATACCTTTTGCGGTGCGATTAGGCATCTTTTGTCAGAAAGAGGGGTGGTTTGTGGCTGCTTGTCGGGAAATGAGGCCATTTTTGTCTTCTATTTCATCGAGTTTCCGTGACGTGGTTTTTGACCAAAAATCCTAACAGGGAAGTTTGTGGGGATAACGCTGACGGGGGCCGCAATGTGATCATTGCGGCCCCCGTCAGCGGTTGTGCAGGCGAGTTTTCAAGCCCGTCCTGTGGGCAATGAGCCCCGAGGGTTATCGTGTCAGGCTGAACTTCAGGCTCAGTCCGAAGTCTTGGGTCGTCGTCGGGTAACTGCTGCTGCTCAGGAGCGGCGTGTTGGTCTGGCGGTCGAGGTAGAAGCTCATGGTCATCAGCTTGGACAACGTGTAGTCGGCCACGAACGACAGCTTGAAGGCCGTGTTGCCGCTACTGGCCGCTGAGGCCATGGCGGCGATGTCGCGTGTGATGCTGGCCTGCTTGCGGAGCGACATGTCGAGGCGCAGGTTCAGGCTGTGGTTGGTGGTGCCACGGTTTGACTGGCTGTTGGATCGGTTGTTGCTCTTTTGCTGCTGGTTGTTGCCGGTGCGCTTGTTGTTGCTCTTCACCTGTCTGTGGTTGCGCGATCCGAAGAGGTTGAAGTTGTTGATCTTGTAGCCCATTCCCAACACCCAGTCCTTGCTGACGGCCTCGTTGATCTGCACGCTGGTCATCGACAGGGAGAGCACGCGCGTCTGCCTGTATTCGAGCTTGCAGGTGAGGTTGTTTTGCAAAGTGACATCGACGCCCAATAGGGGTGAGAACGCCTCGTTGATGCTCACGGTCGACACGTTGTACATCGAGTTGGGCACGGGATTGCCCGTTGTGGCGTCGGTGATGAAGCCGAGCCCCGCCCCCATGAGTTGCATGTATGTGCTGTAGCTTTGGTAGCTGCCCACGGCATAGACGCTCTTGTAGCTATGGTTGAGGTTGACGCTCTTGAAGACGTCGCGGAACCAGGGCAGCTTGCTCAGGCCGCTGTAGCGCAGTGTCCAGTTGGGCAGCAGCTTCGTGAGCGATGGGAAGATGCTCAGTCCCTTGCCGCCCATGCTGGTGTAGCTGGCCAGGAACGCTGGCACCATGACGTCGGCGCTGTAGAGGTTGACGCCTCCGTTGGCCGCGTCGAACTTCTTGCCCGCGAAGGCGGTTCCCGCGGGATAGACGGTTCCCGCATAACGGGCCTCCACGCGCTGGCGGAAGCTCTCGAGCGAGCGGCAGAACTTGTCGAACGTGGCGCTGTGATAGCCGTTGTTGGCGTTGCCCATGCCCTCGAAGGCCGTGCCCAGCGAGATGGTCGTCATGGTGAAGGTGCCCGTCTGCGTGGTCGGGTTGCCCTGGTACATGTACTGGATGCTTTTGGCTGTGGTCTGCGAGCGTGTGGCGGTGAGGTCTATCTTCAGGTTCTTCACCGGCTCCAGCGTCAGGCGCAGTTGCAGGTCCTCGGTCTTGTTGGTCGTGGCGGGCGTAGCCACGCTGTCGCTCATGAGCAGCCAGCCGTTGTCGCTTGCCTTTGTGATGTAGCTGTCGCCCACCAGTCCGAAGGCGAAGTCGAGGCCGGGGGCGAGGGCGTTGGCGCTGTTGTTGCGCGTCTGCCCGAACGCGTTGCCCACCGTGGGCATGAAGCCGGGCAAGGCGATGGAGTACTGGTTGCGATACGTCAGGCTGGCATTGCGCACCATCATGGCCACACGGGCCACTGACTGGGCGATGCGGTACCACTTCTGCTCGTCGAGGGGTTTCTTTGTCGTGACGGAGACCTTGAGCTTCAAGGCGGAGTCCACCTTGTTGGTGATGCGTATCTTGTTGTCGTCTAGCTTCTTGAACTTCAGCTTGTAGCGCTGGCCATTCGTGGTCTTTGCCGTGATGATGAGGCGCTTCGACTTGCGGCCATGGCTGACCTCTATCGTGGTGTCGGGCATCAGCTGGATCTCCTTCTCGAAGGCGTTCTTGTTCTTGGGCAGCTGCGCCTTCTTCTGTTGCTCCTTTTTGCGCTTCTGTTGCAGTTGCTTGACGGCCTGCTCGGGGTCTTTCCCTTCGGCTTCGGCCTGCTTGCGCACTTGGTCTTCCTCGTCCTTCTGCTTCTTCTTCTCCGCCTTCTCCTTGCTCTTGTCTTGCTTCTTCTTGTTCACCTCGGCACGGCTGGGCTCCTTGTCGAAGCGCTCGTTGGCGGCCTTGAGGAAGGGCACGTGGTTGTAGAGCTTGATGAAGTTGAACGTCCCGTTGACGTTGAGCTGGCGGTTGTTCTGGATGGTGTTGCCCAGGTTGGTGCCGTCCTCCAGCTCCGACCCGCGCACCCAGTGGTATGTGGCGTTGTAGGATGCGTCGGCGTTGAGCCAGTCGAAGACCGGCAGCAAGTTGAGCGGCAACTGGTAAGACATGGTGAAGGTCTGCTGGTAGTCGAGTGGGGTGCCCATGTGCTTGATGGAGGTCCACACCGAATCTTTCCACGCCTCGTATCGGGTGGGGTAGAGGTCCTTGTTGACAGGCGTGTAGGGCTCTTCAATCTCAGCGTGTGTGGCGCTCTGGAAGTTCATGTGCAGGTTCTTCGTCAGGTCCCACCTCAGCTGGAAGTCGCGGTTCCACAGGAACTGCTCCGAGAAGGTCAACGGCAGCTGTGAGCCTTCGAGCGACTCCATGTCGCGCTCTTGCAGCTCATAGTAGTTGCGCGTCATCTCGGTGTTGAAAGCCACGTTCTGTGGCAGCCAGTTGAGGCCGAAGCGCTTGAGGATGTCGAGCCACTTGCTCTTGCTCTTCAGTTTCTTGAATGGCTCCCATGCCTTGTAGACGGGGCTCCAGTTGTAGTTGAGGCCGCCTCGCCAGTTGTCCTCATTCTCATATACCGTCGTCTCGCCCTGTGTGTGGGCGTGTGAGTGGCTGTAGGAGAAGGAGAAGTTGGCGGGGTCGTATGGCATGGGATGGCGCTTGGTCTGTATGCCCACGCGGACATTCGACAGCGAGAAGTTGCGGTTGATGGTCTTCGTGACGGCTATGTTCTCCACGGAGTCTCGGTCGTGCTTGCTCATGCTTTCGAGCGCGTCGTCGAGCTCCATGTCCGTGTCAAGCGGATTGTACTTGGGCCGTGTCACCTCTTTTGTGACACTGTAGTAGAGAGGTGCCGACACCTTGGCCTTGTCGGGGAAGAACTTGCCCAGCTCCAGGCTTGTGGTGAACGACACGTTGCTCTTGTCGTCTTGTGAGCGCTCGCTTACGCCTTGCTCCAGTCCGCCGAAGCCTTGCGACACATAGCGCCCTTGCAGGTTCACGGTGCCCATGTCAGAGAGTTGCACGTTGAGGTTTCCGTTGGCCGCCCAGCCACCGGAGTTGTTGTATTCCTTGAGTCGGAGCTCGTTGATCCACACCTCGCCGCTCTTCTGCTCGCTCGCCAGGTTCCTGACGCCGATGATGAGCGTCTTCACCTCTCCGAGCGTGGGGTTGCCCATGACGGTAACCTTGTTTTGTGGGTGGCTCTCGTCGTAGGCCTCATAGGCCCGGTTGTAGGAGGCCAGCCCGTTGGCCTTGGCGGCGTTGCGCGCCTTCTTGATGGCCGTGAAGACCGACAGGGGCACGTCGAGCATGTTGTCGTCGGGCCACACCTGCTGCACCTGTGAGAGGGTGTAGCGGTCGTAATGGCCGGCGGGCGTCAGCTTCAAGGGAATCTGGTATTCGTAATAGTTGCTCTTGTAGTCGGACCCCAGGCGGATGAAGACGGCCAGCTGGTCGTCCTGGAGATTGGTGATGTTCTGCTCGTTGGCGTTGGCGTGGACGAACATTTGCAGGCGCTTGTACTGCCGGAGGTCGAGCGTGGAGTTCTTGTAAACACACTTCGACTCGCCTGACGAGAGGTTGTCGACATTGATCTGTAGCGCCGCCTCGTTCGACTCCACGAGCTGGGGCTGGGTGGGGTCCTGTCCTCGCTTGATGCCCGGGGGGAGGACGTAGTTGACCGGCGACTTGTCGCTGTTCTCCTCGATGTCGACCGAGGCGGTGGTCATCGTTCCCGTCTGTGCCGTGTTGTCGAGGTTTTGCTCATAGACGCGCCATGTGCCACGCACGAGGTCGAAGGTGCCGAAGCGCAGGATGACGGGGTGCTTGAAGCCCGTGAGGAAGGTGCGCATGAAGCGGATGGATGAGAAGTCGTTGATGTTTCCCACCCGTTTCTCAAAGTCTTCCAGTGGGATGCGGAACTCATACCATGTCCAGTGGCCCGTCTTGCCGTTGCGGAGCGTGGGTGCCACCTCTCGCTTGTCGACGATGAAGTTGCGGCCCACTTCCATGTCTTCGGGTCTCAAGGACACGTGGTATTGGTAGTATTTCTCATACTCGTTGAGCGTGTAGTCCTGGTTGATGTCCTCCACATCGGGTGTGCTCTTGTAAGAGGTGTCATAGCGTCCCGAGTTGCCCTCGGAGTCGGGCGAGTTGCCTTGTGGGTTGTTGATGTACTTGTAGCGCCTGAGGATGTCGGCCTCCATGCGGTCGAGGTCGTCGCCACGGAAGTAGTGGTAGTCGTCGTTGGCGGGGTCGGCCCAGATGGAGTCCCACACGGCGGCGTTGACCTTGCCCTGGATCTGCGTGAGAAAGTCCTGGTAGCTTTGGAACTGTTGCTCCTCCTGGTCGTTGAGGCCATTGAGGCCGACGTCCTGCAACTGGCGTGAGCCGCTGGTCGTGGCAAAGGCGTAGGTGACCGTGGACTGCGTCGGGATCTTGCCCCACTGGGTGTAGGTAAAGCTCTGTGAGCCATCGACGGGCATGCCGCTCTCATAGAACTTCTTGCCATCGTGGAGCACATCCTCCGACACCTCGCCGAGGTTGAAATAGAGGTCGCCGCCATAGTCGGCCGCGTCGGCGCGGTCGCGGCTATCGATGAAGGGATCGAGCATCCAGAACTCCACATACTCGATGTTGGCGTTCTCGAAATCGGTTGTCTCTAGCTTGCGCATCATGCCGCCCCAGTGCTGGCTGGGATTGTTGAGCGTCCCGTCGGCGTTGAGGTCAGGGTTGAAGTTGTAGGGGCCGCGCTCATTGGGGTAGTAGGCCAAGTTGAGCACTGGCAGGGTGGCCGTGGCGCCACTGTAGGAGTTGACATCGCGGTTGGGGAACAGCTCCGTGACGTACCACTCGCGAATGTAGGGGTTGCTCAGCTGGTCAAGGTCACTCTTGATGTGTGCCGGCGTGAGACTGCTGCTGCGGCGTGTGAAGAGCGGGTCGATGGAGTACCATGCCATCTGCGAACGGTTGAAGCCGCTGCGCAGGGTGGTCTTGTCCTGGTGCTCGGGGAACATCGACGGCACGCTCGACAGCACCCAGCTGTAGGGGTCGAGGACGCTGATCTTGTCGGTGGTGTTCTCGAAGTCGTCGATGTACGACGCGTTGTCCTGAACACCGTGCGCCTTGCCGGCGATGAGCTGGGCGAACTCGCCCGTGAAGGAGATCTGCGAGGGCTGCGTGAGGTGCAGGAAGGGTATCTTGTCGAGCATGTTGGTGAGCCATTGCGACTCGTGCTTCCAGTTGAGGTTGAGGCCCCAAATGGTGTTGTTGAGCGGCTCCGAGCCCATCGACACCTTGGTGGTGAGCGCCTGCTCGGACAGGTGCTGCAAGGTTCCGGACATCTGGAAGTTTTTCGAGAAGGCGTACTCCCAGTTCATGCCCAGCATGGTCTTGCGCTCCTGCGAGTAGTCGCTTTGGCTCTCGAGCGACACGTTGACGGATGTCCCGGCGTCGATGATGCTCTGGTTGAGAATGGTCACTTCGCCGGCGCTGTAGTCGACAGTGTAGTCGGCGCCCTCGGTGAGGGTGACGCCGCCAGCCGTCACCACCACGGAGCCTTGCGGCACATTGTAGGCTCCGAGCGATATGACATTGGCCGAGGTCCCCTTGTATTGACCCTGCAGGAGGTACTTGTCCTTCTCGGCAATCTGCTTGGCCACGGTCTTCGTGGAGTCGTAGAGCTCGGTGAAGGCGTAGCTTGCCGCCTTGTTGGCCGGCACGCCCGCGCTGACGAGGTGTTCGTAGAGGTAGCTGCCGAATGGCTCGGCCTCGGGGAAGAACACGCGGCCGTTGCTCACGGTGTAGCCCTCCACAAAGTCGAAGTAGCCGTTGGGGTGGGCCTTGTTGTTGTTGTCGAGGCGATCGGCCCCCAAGAACTTGATGAGCGTTTGGTCCTTGACTTGCTGCTCGGGAATATAAGAGAGGTAAACGCCGGTGGTGTCACTCTGGTATTTCACGTCGAGCCTGAACTTCTCACGCTCCACCGATGAGGCCAGGTAGTACACGTTCTTCATCATCAGGTCCCAGTTGCCCTGTTGCGGGTTGTTGCTGGTGTTCTTGAGTGCCTTGACGAAGAGCGCCTTGTTCACGTCGGTGATGTCGCTGGCAAACTCGCCCACTTGATAGGTTTGCCCGCCATAGGTGTACTCGTAGGCGATGGCCAACACCTGGTCTGTCTGCAGCGAGGTGCGCAGGGACACATAGCCTAGGGCCGTGTTGACGGTGTATTCTGAGGAGTTGAGCAGCCGGGCGCTCTGCAGCTTCTCGTAGTCGGAACCGCCCACGAGGCCTGCGCCGTCGAGCACGGTGGACGTCTGGTCGATGTCGCGCGCGTCGGCCAGCTGGTTGACGAAGGTCGAGTACTCCGTGTTGGCGCCGTTGGCCGGCACGGGGGCGCCCCCCGCGGCCCACATCGGATTGCTCACCTTGGTGTTCTCGCCAAGGTCTGTCAGGGCCACGATGTTACGCGTGTTGTTGGTGGTTCCCGTCTTGTTGGTCACCCATATTTCCACACGGTTGATGGTGATGCCCGTTGTCAGGTTGGGCAGCGTCTTCATGGCCGCGTCGTAGTGGTTGCGGAAGTACTGTGACAGGAAGAAGTGGCGGTTTTCCTCATAGTCGGCCGCATTGATCTCGAAGGGCGTGAGCTGCGTGCCGCCCTTTGATGAGACGCTCTTTGAGGAGCTCTTCTTCTGCGAGGCGACGAGCTGCAGCTTGAGCTTGCCAAACTGCAGGTCGGTGCGCAAGCCGAAAAGGGAGCTTGCGCCTTGCACCAGCGAGGAGTTGCTGGGGAAGGAGATGTTGCCGCCCTCGACAAGCTTGACAATCTCGTCCTCCTTGCCGTCGTACTTCAACTTCATGTTTTGTGAGTCGAAGTCGAAGGTGGCGTCGGTGTTGTAGTTGAGGTTCATGTTGACCTTGTCGCCCACCTTTCCGTTGACGTTGAGGTTGATCTTTTCGTCGAAGTCTATGGTTGTCTTGTTGCGGCTGCGGACGGGCAGCGACGGATTGTCAATCTTCTTGTTGGTGGCTCCAAACTTCAGCTCGGCCGTTCCCTGTGTGCGTACGCGCACGCCGCCCGGTCCGAAGATTTTCTCCGCGGGCCCGAGGTCAAAGTGCATGTCGGCGAAGTCAAATTTCTCCTTGCCTTTGGCCTTGTAGATCTCGTCGTTCTTCGAACGGAAGTAGGCGTCACGGGCGTGCTTCTCGCTCCATTTGAGGTACTCGGCGGTGGTCATCATGAATGGCGTGGCGAGATAGGAGTCGCCAAACTTGGCGCCGATGACGTATCGGTCGAGCGAGTCGTTGTAGCTCACCTCGTAGCGCACGCCCTCGGGGCGCTTCAGGTCGAGCACGCCCTGGTCGAGGTCGTCGTAGGTGATGGGCACGGTGCGCTGGATCTTCCAGCGGGGGTGGAGCAATGAGTCGGGGATGGAGTCCTCGTCGATGATGAGGTCGTTGAGGTTGCCTACGCTCTTGCCGGCGCCCTGCTTGTTGGCCCCTTTCCCGTCTTGCTTTTGGTTGCCTTGCTGTCCCTTGCCCTGCTGCGTGCGTCTTGCCTGCTGGCGTGGGTCGACCTGTTGGCGTGGATACACGAAAGCATAGCCGGCCATGGTGATGGCCAGTGCGATGAGGATTGATATGCCGTGTTTCCTGATGTTCATTCCTGTCGGTTACTTGATGCGCTTCAGCGCTTCCTTGATTACCATTTCCACAGCCATGTCGGGCTGCTCGGTGAGGATGGCTGTCACCACCTTGGATGCGGGTGCGGGCGAGAAGCCGAGCATGGTCATGGCCGATACGGCCTCGTCTTTCACGGCGCTGTTGACCGTGGGTTGCTCCTTGCCGCCTGCCGACACGTGGAGCTCGCTGGCGATGCCCGACGACACGATCTTGTCCTTCAGGTCGACAATGACGCGCTGGGCGGTCTTCAGGCCGATGCCCTTCACGCCTTTGATGGCTTTCTCGTTGCCGTTGGCGATGGCGTCGCACAGCTCGGCGGGCGTCATCGATGAGAGCATCATGCGGGCCGTGTTGGCGCCCACGCCCGACACGGAGATGAGCATGCGGTAGAGCTCGCGCTCCTGGCGTGTGGCAAAGCCGTAGAGCGTGAACGAGTCGTCGCGGCCGCCGGCCACGAGCACCTCGTGCACATAGAGCTTCGCCTGCTTCTTGCCTTGCACGCCTGTGTAGGTGTTGAGTGATATGTTGAGCGCATAGCCCACCCCGCCAGCCTCGACAACGGCCAACGTGGGGGTGAGCTCGGTAAGCTCGCCATGAATGTATTCAATCATAAAAAACTAATATATGTACGTACCTCTTGATAACGCACGGGATGCTGGATTATTGCCCGTGCCATTGATTTATTCCAAGCTTCGCACGTTACCATCAGAAAGATGCCGGTTTCGCACAGAGAAGGAGATGCCTTGTCATTGGAAAGCAGATGCGCAAATGGGAAGAAGGGGACGTGCCAATCCTGGAACTTGTGTTGGGCAGGGTTGCTGAAAACCTAAAAGGTGTCAAAAAATGGTGCAGAATGTCACGATTTCCGTGGGAATGATGTAATTTTGCAGTGCAAAGAGAACAACACAACAACTTAAACAACGCTAATATGAAGAAAATTAGAGCAGCTGTCGTAGGTTACGGCAACATCGGACACTACAGCGTGCAGGCTTTGGAGGCTGCACCCGATTTTGAGATTGCAGGCATTGTTCGCCGTCAGGGCACACAGGACAAGCCCCTGGAGCTGGAGCCTTACGAGGTGGTGGACGACATCACCAAGCTGAAGGATGTTGATGTGGCCATCCTTGCCACCCCGACGCGCCTCTGCCCCGAATACGCTGAGAAAATCACCAAGCTGGGCATCAACACCGTGGACAGCTTCGACATCCATACCTCCATCCTGAGCTATCGCAACAGCCAGATGGAGCACAACCTGAAGACGGGCACCGTGTCGGTCATCTCGGCCGGATGGGATCCGGGTTCCGACTCCGTGGTGCGCGTGCTGTTGCAAGCGCTGGCACCCAAGGGACTGAGCTACACCAACTTCGGTCCGGGCATGTCGATGGGACACAGTGTGGTGGCGCGCTCCAAGAAGGGCGTGAAGAACGCGCTGAGCATGACCATCCCGCTCGGTGAGGGCATCCACCGCCGCATGGTCTACGTGGAGCTTGAGGAAGGCGCCACGCTCGATGAGGTGGAGCGTGAACTGAAGGCTGACGACTACTTCGCACATGATGAGCTTCACGTGTTTGCCGTGAAGAGTGTCGACGACGTGCGCGACATGGGCCATGGCGTCCATATGACGCGCAAGGGCACCAGCGGTGCCACCCCCAACCAGCTCATGTCGTTCGACATGAGCATCAACAACCCTGCGCTCACTGCCCAGGTGCTCGTTGATGTGGCGCGCGCCACCCAGCGCTTGCAGCCGGGTTGCTACACCATGCCCGAGATACCCGTCATCGACCTCCTGCCCGAGAGCCGTGAGGAGATCATCGGTTCGCTGGTCTAAGCGCCGAGTCCGTTGACATACGACAAAGGCACAACCGTCGCGCAGATGGTTGTGCCTTTGTCGTATGTGCTTAAAAACTATATGTTACCCTAAGGTGACTTGCCCTTGGGTAATGTCCTGTGCATATTGGCATGCCGACTCATGCCTCGGTTTTCATTTCCCCCGCCTCAACTCTATGACGTCTATGCCGGGCCATGCGCCGAAGCGGAAGGGGACGGTGCCGCCGATGCCCACCGAGACGTAGAGCATGGCGCCGTCCTCGGTGTATTTGCCGCCCCACTCGTTGTAGGCCCACTTGGCGGGCGAGAGGCGGCCCATGCTGATTTGTCCCGCATGGGTGTGGCCAGACAGGGTGAGGGCAATGTCGGTCTTGTGGAGCACGCCCCGCCGCCAGTGGCTTGGGTCGTGGCTCAGCAGGATCTTGAACGAGCCAGGCGACGTGCCTTCAAGCGCCTTCTCCAGGTCTCCATAGTCGGGGAAGGGTGGGCGGCTGATGTTCTCCACGCCCACCAGCTCGATGCAGGCCCCGTTGCGGTGCAGGGTGACATGCTCGTTCATGAGCAGGCGCCAACCGATCTTTTGCTCCAGGTATCTCAGCACCGTCTGGTTCTTGCGTATGTTGCCCGCGCTCTTGTCTTCGCCATACTCGCAGTAGTCGTGGTTGCCCATGACTGAGAACACCCCGTCGCGCGCCTGGATTTGCTTCAGCGCGTGTTGGAAGGGGATGACCTCTTGCGCACTGACGTTCACCAGGTCGCCCGTGAAGACCACCAGGTCGGGGCGCTGTGCGTTGACCGCGCGCACCATCTTGTCGATGAACGAGCGGTTGCGGAGGAAGGTGCCGATGTGGATGTCGGACAGTTGCACCACGCGATAGCCGTCGAAGGCCGCAGGCAACAGGGGTGAGGTGCAGGTGGCCGAGCGCACCACGAGGTGGCGCCAGCCGAAGAAGAAACCATAGGCCATCAGCAGCATCCATGCCGCAGGGAATGCCAAGGCCCACCGCCACCCCGCCAGCGGCCACACGGCGAGAAACGCCAGACCAGGGACGCCTATGAGCAGGACGGCGCCCGTTGTGAGCCGCATGAGCGTGTTGTGACGGAGCTTCAGTGTCATCGATTTTGCTTTTTGTTTCTGCAAAGATAATGTTTTAACAGTAAAAATGGTTGAAAAACAGCAAAATACTTGTGTCGAAGGAGCTATTTTCATATCTGGGTGGTTCTATAAATTAGCTTTGTCAGATTTCGGTGCTATTTTCCGTCCCATTTGTTTGTGAACGAAGGAGCATAGCGGGCTATGCGACTGAGCGAACAAGAAGATGGAGCAGAGAAAAGCCCGAAAGATGGCAAAACGTTGCTTGAGCGAACATGCCCATTATCCGGTGGTAATTTATAGAACCACCCTATAGCCAATAAATGAAGGGGGGCGTGCGCTGCGGTGTTTTGGCCGACAGCGAACGCCCCTTCATTTTGTGACAATCTTCCTTATTTTATAACAATCTTCTTTCCGTTCTTTATGAACACGCCATGCGACGGTTTGGTCACCTGTCGTCCGTTCAGGTCATAGAAGCGTCCTGTGTCGCTTCCGTCGGCGTCGAGCAGGCGAATCCCCGTGACATTGACACCCTCGGCAAAGACGGGCTGAAGGGTCACCATGTCGTCGGGCATGACGAAGGTGAGGCGGGTGTTGCCATTCGACAACTTGTCCAGGCTGATGGTGTTGGCCATCGTGAAGTTCACGCCGTTGACTATCTTCAGTGCCTCCAGCCCATAGCCTTCGTCGGCCGTGATGGTCAGCACGACGGTCTTGCCCTCGGCTGCCTCATTCACATTCGCGACAACATGGCCATGGTCAGCCTCGCGGATATAGATCGGGTATGTCTCCGTCTCCCAGTCTCTCGGCGTGTAAATCACTTGGTCTATCAGCATGTTGATCCCCTTGGCGTTGGTCAGGATGATGTCGTTGTCGCCTTTCTTCATGGATACGGCGAAGGTGACCTTGCGCCATTCGTTGTTGGCAGTCTTCGCCACATTGACGTTCATGGTCTTGCCGTTCACGCTGGCAGCCAGCTGCCCGTCCTTGTCTGCGCTCATGTATCTCACCGAAATGCGGTAGACGCCCGCCTCGTCGAGCGTCAGGTGATGGCGCAGCGATGCGGTGGTGCTTGTGCCCATCTCCACGAAGCCGTTTCCGGCGTGCCCCTTGACGGAGGGATGTGAGTAGTAGGGACCCGTGGTGCTGCTCTTCACATTCTTGTAGTCCATGTCTTCTGCCTCCACGGTGACTGGGCCGTGGTAGGCCGCAGGTTGTATCGGCTTGGGAAGGGCCGTGTCGGGCAGTGAGTCGGTGGCCGTGCGCTCGTTGGCGCCCAGGCAGTTGACGCGTAGGTCGACACCGCCGAGATGGCTCACCTCCAATGTGTAGGTCTGCTCTGTGGCATCGTAGTTTGCGGTGACGGATCCTTCTGCCAGGTCGCGGGTGGCAAACGTGTAACTCGGCTCTTGCGTCACACCCGTTACCACAATTTTCTGCACAGCCAGCGTTGTCGTGTCGGTGCGGTAGTTGTTCATGTAGAAATCGATGTGGTCGCCGTACTCACGCACGGTGCCGCTGTTGAGCATGCTGTAGGTCAGCTGCAGGTTGCTGCAGGTGTTGTACTCCAAAGGAATGGAGGCGGTGGCCGTCTTCTTGCTGTTCAGGTATGTGTAAGGCATGTAGGTGACCAGTTGGTTGCGATAGCGGTTCACGTAGAGCGTCCCCGTGGACACCTTGGCGTACTTTCTGTTGAACTCGGAGGTCTTGTTTCCGAGCGTGCTCCACCGCGTGGAGCGTTGCGACTTCTTCACCTTCGTGGGAATGGTCTGCGCCAGGCTGTCATAGAGCTGCGGCACGATGGGGATGGCACCGTAGCGGCCAGACAACTTGAAATAGCACTTGTTGTCCATGAAATTGCCATTGCCCACGTTGGCGGGGTCGGCCTGCTTGTAGAGGCCGTCGTAGAGACCGCTCCATGAGGCGTACTTGTCCTCGTCGCTGCCCGATGTCAGGTCATTGACAATGACAATCTTGGTCTTCCCGACCACCTCCTCTCTGGAGGGAATGTAGATGGAACCGTCGATCACCTTGCGGAACATGTCGGTCCAGGCGGCGCGAAATCCCGGGAAGGTGGTCCAGTTGCGGTGCTGGTAGCCGTCGACTGTAGTGCGCGACGTCTCCTGGAAGTCTTCTGTCCAGATGAGCTCCGGGCCGTCCCATACCGCACCGCCGTTGACGGCTGTCTGCTCCATCACCGTGCCGATGCCGGCGGCCACAGGATACTTGGCGCTTTCGTCTCCGAGGATGCTCGACATGGCTCCGTTCCATCCGCAGTTGTCGTAGCGCACCCCATAGTTGGTGGAAAGACCTGCCACAAACGGGCCGAGGCACACGCTCTCCGAGTTGTAGAAGCACCAAGGCTGGGTGTACTTGTAGAGCCAGAGCATGGACTCCGGATATTTCTCGCAAGCCTTCATCAGGTCGCTGTTGCGCTTGAGCATGCCCACTGGCGAGAGGCCGTGGCTCCACATGTTGCCGCAGAAAGACACGGTGAGGAAGCCGCCATAGTTGTGCGACATCTCAACCAGTTTGGCAAACAGGGCGATCTGGTCTGTCTGCTTGGCGGAGTAGAGCGCGTCTTCGTCGAAGCCCCAGAACTGCTCGGCAAAGTTCCAGCCCAGGAAGTTGGGGAAGCGCTTGAACATAAACTCGAACGACTCCAGGTCGTCGCACTGCAAGTGGGTGTGGCCGCCCGACGCGGGTTGGCAGGTAAACCACAACCCGTTCTTCTGGCACACGGAGCCCCACGATCGGTAGGTGCGCATGGCATTCTGCGGCATCAAATAGACGGCGCGGTCCTTGTCGTATTGGCAAGACAGAGAAAGGTTCATACACACGTAAGGCCGGATGTCTTCAGGTATCAGGTCGATGATTTTCTGGGGGTCAGCGGCATTCCACACGTCGACATGGATCATCCACAGGGGGTGCCGGTTGTCGATGGGGCGGCGCTGCTGGGCGGCGATGCTCACGAAAATGGAGCACTGCACAGCCAGCAACATGCAAATGGCAAATAGACGTTTCATATTGTTATAGGTTTATGTTGTGCGATTCATTTGTTGAATTTCCACCAGTCGAAAGTAAACAGCTTGCCGCCCTTGTTGCCTGTGAACACAAAGAACAAGTCGTGCTTGCCCGTGATGGCCTTCGCCATCGGGACCGAGATGGTCTTCCACTCCTCCCATCCTCCAGTGTGGGGCACGGTCAGCGAGGCCACCACCTCGCCGTCTTGCTTGTCGGCATGCACCTCGATGGTGCCTCCCTGCAGGGCGCTGGCCACACAAGCCGTGAACTGCCGGGGCGAGCCGTTGCCAAAGTCGACCTCCCTGACCTTGATGTAGTCGGCCGCATGGATGTCGGAGATGTAGACCCCTGTCTTGTCATTCCACTCCGCCTTCAGGCCTTTGCTGTCGGCGATGGTCTCCGCCTCGTTGCGCTGGTAGGGGTTGAGCGTCCCCACGGGCGACACGCCCTGCCGGGTGTGGTGTATGAGGGGGAATGTGCCGTCGGCGTTGTACTGGAACTCCTCGACGGCGACACTGCGCCCAAATCCGCCGCCCAGCTTGCCGGTGTGATAGACGAAGTAGGACTTGCCCTTGAAGTCGGCGACGCCGCAATGGTTGGTGAACGAGCCCGTGTCCTCCAGTGGCATGATCTCCCCCTTGTAAGTCCAGGGTCCCAGTGGCTTCTTGCTCATCGAGTAGGCGATGTGCTCGGGCACGCCGCCAGCCGCATAGAGCATGTAGTAATGTCCGCCACGCTTCATGAGCCACGGCCCCTCGGTGTAGCAGTCCTTGTATTTCACGGTCGAGTCGCGTTGTTCCACATCGGGTGCGCCGAAGCCTTCCACCGTGAGGCGGATGCGTCCCACCTCGCGCTTCTCGTCCACGGCGTCTTTCTTGCTCACGCCAGCCTTCAGGCTGACCATGTCCTCATTGAGCTTGGCGTAGTAGAGGTGTGGGTTGCCCCAGTAGAGGTAAGCCTGCCCGTCGTCGTCGATCCATACTGTCGGGTCGATGTTGTCCCATTTGCCGTTGTCGAAGAGCGGCTTGCCGATAGCGTCCTTGAAGGGCCCCGTCGGCGTGTCGGCCACCGCCACGCCGATGGCCATGCCACCGGTCAGCTTGGAGTGTGCGCAGACATACCAGTAATACTTGCCGTTTCGCTCGATGGTCTGTGCGGCCCATGCTCGGCTATCGGCCCAGGAGAAAGAACTTAGGTTGAGCGGCGAGCCGTGGTCTGTCCAGTTCACCATGTCGGCTGAGGAGTACACGCGCCACTCGTTCATCCAGAAGAAGTCGGCGCCGTCCTCGTCATGTCCTGCGTAGATGTAGAACCGGTCTCCGGCCACCATGGGCGCCGGGTCTCCGGTCAACTGGGTTTGTACGATGGGGTTCTGCGCCTGTGAGGTGCCGTGCAGGGTCAGCAGCAACGCTCCCAGCAGCAACGTCTTCCCGTGGTTCAAGGTCTTGAAAGTCTTTATCATAGTCATTGTCTTGTTAGTCGGTGAGGTTCCATTGTCGGTGTGGGCGATGCTTGCCCCGTTTGGTCCAATGGATGGCGCAAAGATAGGAAAAGGTATCCGCATGGGCTTTTCCTGATGTATCAAATGTGTTCCCAAGGATTTCTGCCAGCGCTGGTGTAAGCCAAAAACGTTGGTTTTCTGCAACTTTCCGTTCCCACCTTACAGAGTTTTCGGCTTTTTGGTGTAACTTTGTATGTGATAGGTGGCGCTCGGCGATATGGGCACGGGTTCTCGTTGCTCTCGCTTGCGCTATCTCTGCGAACAATCAAAAAACGAAGCAAAAAGAATAAGAAGATGAAAAAGAAGACAGTCATGACGTCGGTGGCCTTTGCCGCCGTGGTGTTGTTGGCGAGCGCCATGCCCGCCACCGACCCCATCACCCAGGAGGACGGCGCCACGGTGGTCAACACCACCACGCTGGCCAAGGACGTGAAAGGCTTCAAGGGCCAGACGCCCGTGAAGATCTACATCAAGAAAGGCAAGGTGGTGAAGATCGAGGCACTCAAGAACCGTGAGACGCCCCAGTTCTTCGGCAAGGCCAAGGCTGTGCTGGCCAAGTTTGAGGGGTTGCGCGTGAGCAAGGCCGCCAAGCTGAAGGTGGACGGTGTGACTGGCGCCACCTACAGCAGCAAGGCGCTGGTGCAGAATGTGCAGGCCGGCCTAAAGTATTACGAAGCCCACCGCTAAAGGTCGAACACCGCCACCAAGGGCAGGTGGTCGCTGAAGCCGTCCAGGTATTTGGGGCCTTGGTAGGTGCGCCGTGGCTTCATGCCGCCATATTTGCTGTCCTCCTCGAGTAGGAAGGGCGCATCGTTGATGTGGCACGTGACCAGGCGCGCCGCCAGGGCAGGACTGCAGAAGATGTGGTCGAGGCTGTCCCAACGCCCGCGCCAGCGGTAGGTGCCTTTGGCGCCGTGCCGCCCCGTGGCGCCCTGCGACACCTCGGTGAGGCCGTGGCGGGCCAGCGTCTGCAGGGCGGGGTCGCCCGAATAGTCGTTGAAGTCGCCAGCCACGAGGATGCGCGCCTGGGCGCTGAGCCGTCGCACGGAGTCGACGGCGGCGGCCAGCCGGTCTGCCACCAACTGCCGGTAGGGGCGTGTGGCCCGTTCGCCGCTCGCCCGGCTGGGCGCATGCACCACGAAGACGTGGAGCGTGTCGCCCGTGATGGCCTCACCTGAGACATAAAGGATGTCTCGGGTGGGGCGATGCTTTTTAGGGGGATTGATGCGGATGGCGTGGTGACTGATGAGGCGGAAGGAGAAGGGCGACCACAGCAGGGCCACGTCGATGCCCCGTTCGTCGGCGCTTTGGGTCATCACGTAGTCGTAGCCCGCCTGCCGCAAGAGCGACCGGCGGGTGAGGTCTGTGAGCACGCTGTCGTTCTCCACCTCTGTCAGCGCCACCATGTCGGGCATGGCCGACACGTCGTCTGTCGCGCCGCACGACACGATCTCCTGCCCGATGCGGTTGAGCTTGCGCCAATAGCGATAGGGCGTCCAGTGTCGCGCCGATGCGGGCAGGAACTCCGTGTCCTGCTTCAGGCTGTCGTGGCGCGTGTCGAAGAGGTTCTCACAGTTGAGCTCCACAAACGTGAAGAGCGACAAGAGCAGCAGTGACACTCCCATGGTGGCGTGCGCTGCTTATTGGTCTTGCAGGAACAAGGGGTCCTCGGGCGTCACCATCGTGGGCTTCTGGTCAAACTGCTTGAGCGTCTCCTTCGAGGCGTAGCGGCGATCCACCACGAGTCGGAACATGTACTCGTTGAACCATGCGTTGGTCATGATCAGACATCCGTTTTGCCCGTAGGTGGGCCCCCAGCTGTTCTCCACCTTCCACTTCAGCGGGCTGCCCTGGCTGTCGAGGTCGACGGCGGTGAGCGTCATGGCGTGTGTGGAGCCACTGTCGAAGGTCTCGATGCGCTCGGCCTTGTTCATGCCGAAGGTGGTGCCGAAGAGTGCGCCGTAGTCGTAGTTGTCGAGGTCGAGCACGCCGCGCTTGCGGTCGAACTGCTTGCCCACGTCGTAGCTCGTGTACATCTTGTGCCCGTCCTTGAGCGAGGCGATGGCCAGTTGGGCTATCTCCTCCATGGGCAGGTTGAGGTATTTCCAGTTGTGTCCGTCGTAGGTGTGGCGGTCGTACTCCACCTCGTAGGTCTTGTGGTAGGGGCGTCGCGGGTCGTTCATCACCATGATGAACGTGCCGTTGAGCGACTGGCCGACGGTGGCGTCATAAAACTCCTTGGGCGTGAACGTCTTGGCGGGGCCGACGGCCTTGCCGGCCTTGTCCTGGAAGGCGTAGGTGAACTCCTTGACGGGCTCGCCGAGGGTGAGGGTCAGCATGTGGTAGATGTCGGCCAACATCTCGGTCTTGCGCTTCTTGATGGTTGCGGCCTTCTTGCCGGCCTTGGCCATGCCGCGCAGCTCCAGTCCGAACTCGCGCAGCTTCGACGACACCACCTTCTGCATGGCTGACGTGTTGTCGGCCGAGTAGGTCTCAGGCATGGCGCTCATGGGCACTAGTCCATATTTCTCCGCCAGGTCGGCCACGCCACAGAACGTGCCGCCGTCGTTGATGGGGTGGTGGAAGAAGAACTGCACGCGCAGGTCGTCCATGGGCTTGTCGGCGCAGTCTATGACGCCCTGGAGCATCAGGTTGGCTTTCTCCAACTGGTCGTAGAAGAAGAGGTAGTCTTGCGAGTATTCCACGCGCAGGGTGTCGTCGTGCGCCTTGGCGAAGTTGGCGCGGAGCACGTTGAGGCCCGAGAAGAGCCAGCATCGTCCGCTGCTCTGCTGGTTGTGGATGCTCTGTGTGGGCGTCTCCACGCTGAAGTGGGTGTCAACCTTCCCCAGGCTCTTATAGCTCTTGGCCAGGTCGTCGATCTTGTTGGTGGCAATGGCGTTGGCAATGGCCTTGTTGGCCGGGTCCTTGCTCTGCGCCGCCTCTATCTGTTGCAGCATTTGTGCGGAGATGCCTCCGTCGGCCTTTTGCGCCATGGAAGCGCTTGCCATGACGAGAAACGCCGCCAGTAAGAATGTCTTTTTGTTCATGATAAGAAAGGTTGATGGTTTCGTGTGATGCGATGTGTTTGCAAAGTTAATAAAATTATTTCAGACTTTTGCGGCATCTTTCGGTGTTCCTTCCATGTGCCGCATGATATTCTTGATATGTTGGTTTTTCACCCTGTGCCGGGAGCCCTTGGCGATGGGATGGCCATGGTTTGAAAATACGGGACAAAAGGCATCGAAAAACAGGCGATATTTGCCAGCGCGAGGTCGTTTGCCTGCAAATACGCGCTGTTTTTAAGGTTTTGTGTAAGTGATTGATAGATAGTTTGTTATGTAATTTTTCACTATTTTGCCTTTTCTCGCTCGGCGAAAACTTGTAAAAAGGTATCGAATCGCATTGAGATTGATGCCTAATCATGATGAGATTCGGCATCAATCACGATGAGATTGGGCATCAATCTCACCATGATTCGGCATCAATCTCCACCGAAAACGACCAAAAAGTCGCTCCTTCCATGTCGCGACGGTCCAAAAACGGCTTTTTCGCCTCCTGGAAGACATGCGCCGGAAGACCTGTTTTATTCAGAAGTTACTTGACAAATTTGGATAAGGTTCGTTTGAGGGTTTGTGTATCAAGGTCCCTTAGCGTGATATCGCACCCATCCGAATGAGCAAAAAAAGGACTGGGACTCCACGAGGGAATCCCAGTCCTTTCTATAGAATGAACTTAAAAAATCAATCGAAAAGCGGTTCCCCGCTTACTTGGTGCCCTCCACCATGTGGTCCATGGCCAATGCCAGGGCTAAAGCACCTACGAACATGACAGCTGCGAATGTAATAAATGTCATCATACTCATAACTTGTTCCTTTCTCTGTTTATTAATGTTCTTACTTGCCACCCTTGCGGATGGCCTTTCTTCTACCGCTTTCGCGGGTTATCCTTTGTAATGCAATCTCTTGTCTTTCGACGGTGCAAAGGTACAAACTTCGTGCTGTGTGCGCAAACAGTCGCTCTTTTTCCTCCCATTTTTCTTGTTTTAATTGATGGAGGTCAACCCGGTTGACGCAGGTCAAGGCCCTCGGTTGATGTAGGTCAAGCCACGTGGCGGGATAGCGTGACAATGCGTGCCACCTGGCGCATTGTCGGCCATTTTGGCACGTCTCCTGGTGCCTCCGCACGTTTGCACCGGGGACCGCCCAATGTCAAACTTGTTAAACGGATGGTTAAAAAACACCCATTTCTTTTGCGTTTTGCCCTAATTACACTAACTTTGTAAATCAAATGAAAAAGACTATCTGCGACATTCTCAAGGTGGCATTGTCACTCCTGTTGGGTGGCGCCATACTCTACTGGATGTACCGCGACTTCGATTTCCGTCGCATGGGGCACGTGTTGCTGCATGAGATGAACTGGACTTGGATGTTGCTGTCGTTCCCCTTCGGCATCCTGGCGCAAGCCTTCCGTGGCTGGCGATGGCGCCAAACGCTTGAACCTGTGGGCGAGCGGCCACGCGCCGCGGTGGCGGTCAACTCCATCTTCCTGTCCTATGCCGTCAGCCTCGTGGTGCCGCGCATCGGTGAGTTTGCGCGTTGCGGCGTGCTCAGGCGCTGGGACGGTGTGTCGTTTCCCAAGGCACTGGGAACCGTGGTCACTGAGCGCGCCCTCGACTCGCTGCTCATCCTCGTGGTGACGGGTGTCACATTGCTCTGCCAGTTCAAGGTGTTCGACACCTTCTTCCAGAAGACGGGCACTCGCCTCGACGAGATCCTGGCCAGCTTCTCCTCGGCGGGATGGCTGGTGACCGCCGTCTGCGGCGTGGCCGTGGCGGTGCTGCTTTGGTATCTCGTGCGACGCATGGCTATATATAATAAGGTGAAAGGTATCTTCGTCGGACTGTGGCAAGGCGTGCTCTCCGTGCGCCATGTCAGCAATGTGCCACTCTTCGTGGCATTCACGCTGGCCATTTGGCTGAGTTATTTCCTCCACTATTACCTCACGTTCTTCTGTTTCGACGCCACCTCCCAGCTCGGGCCGGGTTGTGCGCTGGTCACGTTCATCGTGGGGTCCATCGCCGTGGTAGTGCCCACGCCCAACGGAGCCGGCCCCTGGCACTTCGCCGTGAAGACCATGCTCATGCTCTATGGCGTGGGCGCCAACGACGCGCTGTTCTTCGTGCTCATCGTCCACTCCGTGCAGACCCTGCTCGTGGTGCTCCTCGGTGTCTACGCCTGGACGGCCCTGTCGTTCACGCGCAAGCATGCCCCAGTAGCCGCCATCGCAACAAGCATCCATTAACTTTTAAAGACACAATAACTATGAGTGAAATCGCAAACCTGAAACCCGAGGCCATCTGGCGCAACTTCGATGCGCTGACCCAGGTGCCACGTCCGTCCGGACATCTTGAGAAAGTACAGCAGTTCCTGCTCGACTGGGCCAAGGAGCACCAAGTGGAGGCCTTCCTCGACCCCGCTGGCAACATCGTGATGCGCAAGCCCGCTACGCCGGGCTACGAGAACCGCAAGGGCGTACTGATGCAGGCACACATGGACATGGTGCCGCAGAAGAGCCCCGAGAGCACACACAACTTCGAGACCGACCCCATCGAGACATACATCGAGGACGGATGGGTGCATGCGCGCGGCACCACACTGGGGTCTGACGACGGCATCGGCGTGGCCGCCATCATGGGTGTCATGGAGAGCGCGGACCTGAAGCATGGACCCCTGGAGGCACTCATCACGCGCGACGAGGAGACTGGCATGTATGGCGCCAACGAACTGCCGGAGGGCGAACTGCACTCGGACATCCTCATGAACCTCGACTCGGAGCTTTGGGGCAAGTTTGTCATCGGATCGGCTGGCGGAATCGACGTCACATCGTCGCTCGAATACAAGCCCGTCGCCAACGACCAGCAGAAGGCCGTGCGCGTCACGCTGAAGGGACTGCGCGGCGGACACAGCGGACTGGAGATCAACGAGGGACGCGCCAACGCCAACAAGGAGATGGTGCGCCTGGTGCGCAAGGCCATCGCCGAGACAGGCGCACGTCTGGCCAGCTGGCACGGAGGCAACATGCGCAACGCCATCCCCTTCAAGGCTGAGGTGGTCTTGGCCCTGCCCGCCGACCAGGTGGAGACGCTCAAGGAACTTGTGGAGAAGCAGCGCGCCATCATCGAGGCCGAGTACCGGGGCATCGAGAAGAACGTCGAGTTCTTCGTCGAGGACACGGAGAGCCCAGCCGAACTGGTGCCGCAGGAGATACAGGACAACCTGGTGGACGCCATCTATGCCTGCCACAACGGTGTGGTGCGCATGATCCCGTCCTATCCCAAGGTCGTGGAGACCTCGTCCAACCTTGCCATCATCGACATCGAGGCGGGCAAGGCCGTCATCCAGATCCTGGCCCGCTCAAGCCGCGAGGACATGAAGGAATATGTGGCCACCACGCTGGAGAGCTGCTTCGACATGGCCGGCATGAAGACCGAACTCAGCGGCAGCTATGGCGGATGGGACCCCAACCCCGACAGTGAGATTCTCAACCTGCTGAAGAAGGTCTACAAGGAGCAGACTGGCGAGGAGGCCATCGTGCAGGCAGACCACGCCGGACTGGAGTGCTCGGTCATCCTGAGCAAGTACCCGGGCATGGACGTCGTGTCGCTCGGTCCCACGCTGCTCTCGCCCCACACCACCAGCGAGCGCTTCAAGATCGACACCGCCGAGCCGTTCTGGCAGTTGCTCACGACGGCCCTCGAACAGGTGCCCGCAAAGTGACGAGCCGCACCGTGAGGCACGAGGCTTCAGCCAAGCCCCACGTGTGACAAAACGAATAAAATAAAAGGAAGGCGCGCAAAAACTTGAGTTTTTTGCGCGCCTTTCGCTTGTTTTTTTATAATTTTGCAAACACAAAACCAATATAACACAACAAATGGACGATTATCACGCGGACAAATTCAACCAATGACGTGAGGATCAGACGCAAAGGCGGCTAATCCCCACAACATCCTTAAT
Source organism: bacterium (assembly GCA_963594895.1). Lineage (GTDB taxonomy): Bacteria > Bacteroidota > Bacteroidia > Bacteroidales > Bacteroidaceae > Prevotella. The sequence goes on from CAVBFJ010000002.1 coordinate 115,059, forward strand.
GACGGAGATTAGCTGCAATGAAAACATATTGGAACATTGAGAAGAGCCTGAAGGCCATACCCGAATGGCAACCCAACTGCTGGATACAAGTCACTTGCCCCACCGACGAAGACCAGCGCGAACTGGAAGAGAAGTTCAACATCCCCGACTATTTCCTCAGCGATATCAGCGATACCGACGAGAGGGCGCGCTATGAGTATGATGACGGATGGATGCTCATCATCCTCCGCATACCCTATGTCAAGGAGATACGCTCGCGCACACCCTATACCACGGTGCCCCTTGGCATCATACACAAGCGCGACGTGACCATCACGGTCTGTTACTATGAGACCAACATGATGATCGACTTTGTGTCCTACCAGCAGAAACGCGGCGAGGGTTTCACCGACTATGTCGACATGATCTTCCGCCTCTTCCTCTCCTCGGCCGTGTGGTACCTCAAGCGGCTGAAGCAAATCAACGCACTCATCGAGAAAGCCAAGCACAACCTTGACCATGAGGTGAACAACGAGAGCCTCATCGGACTCTCCAGGCTGCAAGACTCGCTCACCTATTTCATCACATCCATCCGCGGCAACGAGAACCTCCTGCAGAAACTGAAGTTCAAGTTGCAAGTGGACGAGCTCGACGCCGACCTCATCGAAGACGTCAACATCGAGATGACGCAGGCGCGCGAGACCACCAGCATCTACTCTGACATTCTGGAGTCGACCATGGACACCTATTCGAGCATCATCAACAACAACATGAACACGGTGATGCGTACGCTCACCTCGGTCACCATCATCATGATGTCGGCCACGTTCATCGCCTCGCTCTACGGCATGAACGTCACCAATGGGCTGGAGAACAACTCCTGGGGCTTCGCCATCACGCTTATCATGTCGTTCGCTGTCAGCGCCCTCTGCTGGGTGGTGCTGCGTTACAAGCGGCTGTTATAGGCCGTCGCGATAGTGGTGCCCTCGTTTTTGAGAATTGGGGTGTCAGGCTCGCTTGCGAGACTGACACCCCAATTCCGTTACGAGGAACAACAACCGCAATGCATCTTTATGTTCTTGTCTTCTTTAACAACATAAATCTTAAAAATTCAGAATATTTGGAGGGAAACAACAAAATATGTATATTTGCAACGGTTTATCAAGAGCACAATCAAACATCTCCCTGCGGGGAACAATGACATTTTCTCCATAGACAACCAAAAGGCGAAATCCGAAAACTAAATGCACTAACTAAATGTGCAAATATAAATAATTTTAATCCTATCAATTTTGACGATCGCCATTTCAACGCATCCGTCAGAATTAATGGTGGTGAATTTAAGAAGTTATCACTTGATCCTAACGGATATGCCGTGAGCAGCGGGTGGTCACCTGTTGGATGCATTGATATAGACTTACCCAAATCAGGAGCTATTACTATAACTTTGTATATCGGATACGACCATGATTCTGGGGCTGGTCATGCAAACTACTCAGTAGAACGCCCAATTTATCCATTTGAATAATTTGTATTAATAATCGAAATCACGTTTCCTCTGTTTCTTGCACAACAGCAAGAAACACGAGGGAACCAATATGCGAATAAACAAACACATAGAAAAATGGGCACATTTATTTAAAAGGTACAAACTAAACTTCATACTTTGGATGAGCTTTCTTGTCCTTAGCTTATTCTCTTGTAAAGAAACGAAAGACGTGCAATTAGCAAACAAGCAAGATCTCCTCAAGGATTGGTCACACTTGGGAGGTTTCCTGAACAAAAGGGAATACAAGGCGGCCCTTGCCTATATGGACACCATGTATGTCAAAAGCCCCAAAGACCCACTTCTTCATTTTGCAGAAGGTTGGACGTACGACATGCAACATGACACGCTGAGGGCTCGTGTCGCATATGCCCAAGCGCTACGCATTTACAACTCGATCGTTAAAAAAGACCCCAACATGTTCAACTTAGTCAACCGTGCTTTCATAGTACAAGCGCTCCATGGTAAAGAAGCCTACAGCCAAGCACTTGACGAAATATTGGCTATTAGGCATAATCACAAGGACTCGCTGGAAGTGGAACAATATTGGAGGAAAGCAGATTATGATGGGTCTATGTTGATTCGTGTGGGTAACGGAAGCAGTCTCGCATTTTTTTATTACC
>CAVBFJ010000003.1:0-103694 GCA_963594895.1 bacterium
GCGTGAGGTAGATGGGATTGCCGGAGTTGTCGATACGGGCTATCTCGGCACTGTCCGTGGGGAATATCTTCTCGATCTTGACCGGCACGTCCGCGCGTCCGGTATACGAGAGGGTGATTTCGCTATTGACCTTGGAGTTGTTCTTGGCGAGGGCCACCGTTCCGGCGGGGATGACCACGCTGTAGTTCTCACCCTCGTTGAGGGCGGTGGCGCGGAACGTCACGACAAGTTGCTTGCTGCTGGTCGTCGACACGTCGAAGGCCATGGAGCTGCGCACGGTCTTGCCGTCCTTGTCCTTGAGCAAAGCACTCTTGCGGTCGCCCAGCACGGTGATGTCGTTGGCGAACGTGAGGGTGACGGTCTCCATCCAGTGGAACTGTGCGCCATCGGTGGGAGTGGCCGTGTAGTCCTTGAGCAGGTCGATGCCTTCGCAGGCCTTGCCGATGGGCTCGGGGAGCGTGGTGATCCAGCTCTCGCCCTGGGGCGAGACCATGGAGCATATCACCGTACCGTCCGCCGATCCACACCAGGGCGTGCCGGTATTGTCGTAGCCGGTGTAGTCGGTGTAGGAGATACCATAGCGCTGCTCAAGGATCTGCGAGAAGGGATACCACACGTTGCCGGTCATCACCTGCCACTCGCGCACGGGATTGGTGGAAGGCGATGAGGCGAAGAGGTCTCCGTTGTTGTCCACCATGTCGACGGCAAGGTCGTTCTCCTCGGTGGAGTTGAAGCAGGTGTAGGTCTTGTTCTCGATGTTGTAGAGCAAGGGGTAGAGGCCGTCATCCTCGGTGCGGATGGTGCCTGCGGCCCACTTGCCGTTGGGGCTGAGCACGATGCTGCCCTCCATCTGGAGGAAGTCGGTGGGATAGCCCGTTCCCGACGTGCGTGTTCCGAACTTGATGTACGTGCCATTTGTGCGGTCGTAGAGGTAACTGATGGGCGCATAACTCTGGTTGCCGTAGATGGCGATGTAGCGTCCGTCTGCCGAGATCTGGGTGAAGGCCTCCTGCTGGGCGTAGGCCACGCCCTTCTCATTGGTGTCCATCTCCATGACGGGCTTTCCGGGCAGGTCAACGATGGTGTTGGTGGTGAGATCCCACATGACACCCTGCGACACGGAGGTCCAGGGGCTGGAGGTGTCGCTCTCGGATGTTCCCACGGCATAGTGGCCGTCGGGCGTGACACAGCTCACCACCGCCGAGGCAGCGCCATCGGGCATGGGGAGCGCCGTCCATGTCATGGTGCTCTTGGTCCAGTAGCCGGGCTTGCCGGTGTAGTAGCCGTCGTCGGTGAAGCTTCCGTCGAAACCGCCGACAACGATGTTGCCGTCGTCGGTCACGTCAGACACCTGGTACTTGCCCATGGTGGCGGCGTCGGTCTCGTTCTTGGTTCGGATGACGGTCTCGGCCTTGGTCTGGACGTTGACGAGGTAGCAGTAACCGTTGGTCTTCTGCTCGTTGGTAGCACCGTATACCAACGCCCACTTGCCGTTGTCGGACAGGGCGGAAGCGATCTCATACTCCTTGTACTTCTGGTAGTAGAAGGTGGGCTTGACCACCTGCGCTGCGGCCTCGGTGACAAAGGCGAGCGCGACCAGAAGAAGGAACAGTGCGTTCAATGTTCTTCTCATAATAATATGTAATACACTTGCGTTGATAATATTTTGGCTTGTTCTGTGCAGGTGACCGTCATCACTTCACGGCCACCTTATGGCTTGCCGTCTTGCCGTCGGCGGTGTGCTGGCGTGCGATGTAGACGCCATGGGTGGGAGCGGCCACCTTGCGGCCGGCCAGGTCGTAGTATTCCGTGGCGGTGACGGCTGAGGCGCTCACGTCGGCGATGCCCGTCACGCCATAGAGGAAGTTGACCGTGACGCTGGGGCCTTCGGTCACGTCGTAGATCTCTTCGCCCGTGGTCTCCTTTCTGTCCGTCTTCGTTCCGACCAGCAGGGTGAGCCTCATCGTGGCGCTGCCCTCGCTTAGGGGGAACCATTCGGAGCCGAGGTCCTGCACCCTTCCAGCCTTGAGCACACCCAGGCTGATGTGGTTGCCTGCGGCGCTGAGTTTAGGCACATAGTAGGTGCCTAGCTCAGTGGCATCGGTACATGCGTTGAACACGCAGGCCTGCGCCCGACCCGAACCGATGGCCTTCAGCTCATACTTCAGTTGCAAGCGCTTGCCGCTGTCGGAGGTGTTCTCCACGCCAAGATACGCATTGATTACGAGGTCACCGAAACTGTCATAGGCTAAATTGGACACATTGATGGTCGAGCCGTCGGCGACATCGGCCACCTTCACCACATCTTCGCCTTCTAATGCGACGGTGATGAAATGCACGCCCAGGTCATTTTGGGCGAAAAGGGAAGCCGCGCTGACAAAGAGCGTGACGATTGCTAAGTAAAGTCTTTTCATATTTGTTCTGATTTTCCTTTTATGTTGGTTTATCTGACTATTTTCTTTCCGCCCACGATGTAGATGCCGTGGGGCAGGCGGTCGGCCGATGTGCCGAGACACCTTCCGTCGATGGTGTACACCGCGCGACTGCGCGCCTCACTGCCTCCAGCGTCACGGATGCCGCTGGAGGCTTTGACGTTGTGGAAGGCGAAGGAGATGGTGCCGTCGGCATGCTGGGTGATGTCGGTCACTTCCTTGTTGAGCAGATACGATCCGTCACTGTTGGCATTGATGAGCGTGGCGGCGGGAGTGGTGTTGTTGCCGAAGGCGTTGTTGCCATTGTAGGGATAGAGGTCTCCGCACACGTCGTCGAGGGTGCGCTGGGTGGAGTTGTCGGCGGGGACGATGAAGCAGCGCTCCTTGGTGGTGTTGACATTGTTGGCCTCCCAAGCCTCCTCACTGTAGTCGACGTGGGTGATCATGAGTCCCGAGGCATAGAGGCAGGAGTCGACGCCAGTCTTCTGTCGGTTTTCGAGCAGGAAATACTCGTTGCGGTCGCCGTCATTGTAGATGATGTAGCTCTCGCCGCCCTCAGAGAGGGGCTTCATGACTGCGACGACGGTGTCGCCCTTCAGTTCCACGGGCTGCCGCCAACCGCAATACATGCGCTCAAAGGCGGTGTAGCCGGCAGGCGTGAAGCCGTTGCCGAGGTAGTTGCCCATGTTCATGAGGTCCCACACGTAGGTGCCATACTTGAGCGAGGTCTCGCCGAAGGATGTGCCCTTGTCGTACATGTCGGGCAGACCGAGGGTGTGTGAGAACTCGTGGCACATGGTGCCGATGCCGTCGAGTGCGTTGCCCACGCCCAGCTCGTTGCTGATGGCAAACGACTCGATGGTCACGCCATCCATCTCAAACGGGGCCTGGTCCGACCCGAGCGCGTTGAGCGATCCCTCCTGCGGCCACAACAGGCCGGTGTCGGCGCCGTTGACGTTCTGTCCCTGTCCGGCATAGAGGATGTAGACGAGGTCCACCTTTCCGTCGCCGTCAGCGTCAAACTGGCTGAAGTCGACATCGCCGTCGGCCTTGCGGCAGGCGTCATAGACAAATTTGCCCAGGTGCACGTCCTGCACACCGTCCTGGTCAGCGCCATAGTAGTTGTAGGCATTGCCCAGCCGGTAGGGTCCTACCACCTGGAAGGAGAACTCGAGTTGTCCATCGCTTTGGGCGTAGAAATAGTCGCGCACGCTTTGTGTGAAGCCGGTGGCGGGATCGGAGAAGCCTGGCTCGTTGGCCACGCGCTCATAGAAGGCGCGGGCATCGGCCGTGGAGAACGCGACGGCCGGCGTGCCGGTGGCCGTGCGCTTGGGAAACTCGACAAGGATGATCAGCCCTGTCTTCTTGCCCGTATGGGTGCCGGGCTTTGCCGGTGCGGCGAGGGCCGACAGGCAGCAGAGCGCGAGCGCCAAAGTCGCAAAGTACTTTCTCATCGTTTTCGTTTATCTTTTGTGTTGGTTACCGTGAATGTTCGCGGGTGTCTTGCGCCCTACCCTTTCTTCGGGATGACAGGTGTCTTGATGACCTGCATCACCCCAAGGTCGTCGCACACGAAGATGACGTACGACAGGTGCTCGGCCTTCCATGCCGATGCGTCGACGGTGACGCCATAGGTGCGGGTGACGGGTCGCCCCTTGACGAGGGTCATGGCCTCGCCCGCCATCGGGGTGGTGAGGTTGGTGCGGAACACGTGGTTGTGCACGTAGGTCTTGTCGGTCGTGCCGGTGGGCATGACCTGCGGACTGACGATGCTGTCCTCCATGACCCACACGCTGAGGGGTGCGTCCTGCACGTCGGCCATGCTCTCCACGGTGACCCTCACCTCGGCCTTTCCTGTGGCGGCGTCATAGGCCGTGGCGGCCGACAGCATGGCGCGTGCCTCGCTGGCGACGGTGGAGTTGACCAGGTTGGTCAGCACGGAGTTGTCGGAGGTGGTCGTGACCCTGTCGACGAGGACGGTGGGCTGCTGCTGGATGCCCTTGGAGGTGTAGTAGTCGTCGCCCACCTGGGTGGTCAGGGGCAGCAGGGCGCCATTGGTGCGCTTGCCGAAGGGGCCGCTATAGATGCCCACGGCGATCACGACACTGTCGCCGTAGGTCTGCTGCAGCTGGTGTATGACATCAGCGGTCTCGGGGCAGTTGCGGCAGGTCTGTCCGGTGAAGTCCTCGATGAGTATGTTCTTCTTCACGTCGGTCGGCTTGACATAGACGAGCCGGTCGCTCTCGGCGATGTTCTCGCACGACGCGGTGCCGAGAAGGGTGGCGAGACAAAATGCGGATATGATGTGTGTTGTCTTCATCGCTGTTTAGAAGTTATAGTTGTACGACAGGGTGAGTCCCTTGCTGGCTGGTATCCATCGGCACACGCCGCCCGAGCAGTTGTAGCCGGCACGCGTGCGGCCATAGCCGAGCTGCAGCCGGTGGGCGCCTGTGGTGAAGGTCACGTAGCCCTGGTAGTAGTGCAGGTGTGTGTCACCGGCATTGTACATGTCTGACACGGTGAACATCCAGCGAGGCATCACCGAGAGCTCGAGCAGGCCATAGAGCCAGTCGCCCTGGTCGTCGGCCGTGGCGAGGTACTGCAGCTCGCCGCGCAGGGTGAACTTCTTGTTGAAGCGGTACTTCGCGTCGGCCACATAGACGTCGGAGTGCACCATGCCGCCCTCGCCCTTGACCACGGTCATGTTGTAGCGCTGGTTCATGTACATGAGGTTGAGCGAGAACTCGCGGGAGAACTTCTTGGCGAGCTGCACGTTGAGGTCCTGGTAGTAGGTCGCGTCGCCCCACTTCCAGAAGGCTGACCCCTGCCCGCTGGTGCCGGGCTTGGCCGCCTGCTCGCCATCGCGCGCCAAGGCGTGGACGTGTGAGAAGTTCACCTTGACCTCGGTGCCATACTTGCCGCCGATGGGTGTGTTGCGCTTGAACTTGTAGCCGAGCTCGGCCTGGTAGGCCCACTCGCCGTCGGGGTGGGTGCTATAAGGATAGAGTGCCGCCAGGGCGTAGGTGTGGTCCATGGTGAAGGCGGGCAGATGGTTGATCATCGACGATGTGCCGTTCATGCTGCGGCGGCTGCGGAACGACATGTAGTCGCTGCGCTTGGCCTGCAGCAGCAGGCTCACGCCACTCTTGCTGTAAGTGGCCGAGAGCATGGCCACGTGTCCGCGGCGGAAGATGTAGTTGTTGTCGTACGACGGGTCGTCGGTCTTCCAGGCGTACTCGCCGAGCAGACCGAAGTCGCCCACCTGCAGGTTGGCGCGCACGTCGAAGGCGTTGACATACTTGGGCACGTTGATGAGGTAGCTGCCCGTCATGAGGTTGCTCTGTTTCTTCTCATACTTGTTGACCCACGAACCACCGAGGGTCAGGTAGGTGCGGCGGTCCTGCATCGAGGGTATCCACTGGTCGACATTGAGCTCGAGGTCGGCGCCGCTCACCAGTCCCTTGTTCCAGCCCCAATAGCGGCGCTGGCGGCCGGAGAGTGCCTTGATGGTGACGCCCTTGACGGGCTTCACCACCAGTCGCGCGCCGAGCAGTGAGTTGTCGATGCCGAGGCTGCGCTCCTCGTAGGTGCGGAGGATGAAGCCGGAGCCGAACTGCTCGTAGAGGCTGCCGACGGTCACGTTCCACTTGTCGTAGTGTATCTTGGCGTAGAAGTAAGGCACGCCCCATCCCTTGAAGTCGGCCTCGTAGCCTGGCAGCGGATGCTGGTTGTACTCGAAGCGCAGCCCAGCGTCGATGTGGCGGCTCATGAGGTTCACATCGGCGTAGGTGTTGGTCAGTCCCCAGTCGCTGGTCTCCTCGGTCTGTATCTTCTTGTCGCTCTGGGGGATGAGGATGTCGCTCTGCACACTGCCCGTAACGACAATGCCCTTGTCTCCGTTGTCTTCTTGGGCAACGGCGACAAGAGCGGTCAAAGCACCGGCAATGGCGGTGCATATTCGTCTGTTCATAAAAATATCAGGAAGTAAGTTGTCTTTTCGTGTTGTGTGGGTAGCCACCCGGTCACTTTCCGGCAGTCAGCTCGCGCACTTTCTCGATGAGCTCCTCTTCGGCTCCGTCGGTGTATCCGTTGTGCTTGTAGACGATCTGGCCCTGTCCGTCGACAATGAGCGTGTAGGGTATCATCTGCACGCCGAGGGCGCGCTTGAACTCGCCGTTGGGGTCGAGCAGCACCTCATAGGGCCATCCGTGGCCGTCGACGAGCGGTTTCACCTTGTTGATGTTTTGGGCCTGGTCGATGGACACGGCGATGACCTTCACGCCGGTCTCCTCCTGCCACTCGTCGTAGACCTCAGCGATGGCCGACAACTCGCGGTTGCAGGGCTTGCACCAGGTGGCGAAGAAATCGATGATAAACGGTTTGCCGCCATTGTTCAGCGTATCGGTGCGCACACTGCTCCCGTCAATGCTGCGGAGTACAACCTGGGGTATCTGCGCATCGGCAAGGCTGCACAACGTGAACACCAACAACAAACTCACAAAAACTCTCTTCATAATCAAAAAAACGATTGGTGTGTTTATGTTATTACTTCGACCCAGCCGACCTTGTCGAGCCAGACTGAATCCATGGGAAATGTTCCTGTTAGGTGCGCGCCTTGCACATGACGGAAAATGAATGCCTGAATACCATCGCAATACCTAACATTTCGCGGGTGCGCACGAAAAGACATGCAAAATTAAAAATTATTTTCTTTTCAGACAAACATTTCACATAGAAAAGCAGATTTCTCTAAACTTATGCATGTTTTATCCGTTTTTCCGTAACAAATATCTCTCAAAACCACACATAAGACGACACAACATGCCTGGCCAAACAGCGCTTAGCCAAACTAAACGAGATCACAGCAGTTGGCTAGCCTGATAAATATGAAATATTCGGAAGAATTGTCTCTGTAGAATCGCGTATTTGCCACAACGGGTGCCCGCGGTCGCAAATACGCGCTTTTTTTCGACTTTTACACAAGTGTCTCACACTCTGTGCGTTATGAAGAAATTGCGCAAACTGAAAACTTTCACGACGCGCCGGGTTTCGCGATAAGTGCCTAATCATGGTGAGATATGTGCCTAATCTCGGCATGATTGATGCCTAATGACAGTGAGATATGTGCCTAATCATGATGCGATTAGGCACATTCTTGGAGATCTTCTCGGATTTTTCCGTGTTTTGTCGACCATTTTCCTCGTTTTCCGCGGCCACAAAGGCTTTTTCGCTCTCTAGAACAGCAAGACGAGAGGGGCCTGTTTTTTCAGAAAATCAAGGACAAAAAACTGTTTCATCCGATGGACGATCCCACCATGGTTGCCAAAGCCCGATCAAACCAAGGCGGCTATCTCGGCGGTCACCTCGTCAAGCGAGTGGGCCACGCGGATGTAGTCGGTCCAGTGGCCGCGGATGAAGCCACGGGCCTGCAGGTCGTCGAGCAAGGCCACCAACGGTTTCCAGAAACCTTTCATGTCGAAGAGGATGACCATCTTGCGGTGATAACCGATGGTGCGGCTCGCCGCCACGGTGAAGATCTCATCAAGGGTGCCGATGCCGCCCGGCAAGGCCACCAGCACGTCGCTTTGCGCCAGCATCAGGTCCTTGCGGTCGGAGAGATTCTCACAAGCCACATTGACATCGAGGCTCGGCGACACCCTTCCGCCTTGCTCCACCTTGCGAGGCACCATGCCTATCGTGGTGCCGCCGGCCTCATGGACCGCATGCGCCACACATTCCATCAACCCCATGTCACACCCGCCGAAGACCAGCTGGTGGCCCTCGCGACCTATCCATTGTCCCAACGCCTCGGTCTGCTTGAAGAAGTCGGCATCAATATGCTCATTGGCTGAGCAGAACACTCCTATTTTCATGATATTTGGTTTATTTGTCTCAAAATTAAGTTTTTTGGGCGAACCTACCAAAATAAATTGGTATTTTTGCAAGGACAAGGCTTTCTTTGGCCCACATCCGACAACACCAACATCCAACACCACACCTAACGCCAACACCCGAACCAACATGAACAGACCCTTAACCCTGCTCGCGGCATTCTTGCTTTCGACGGGCGCAAGCATGCCCTCATGGGCACAGACATCCAGGCGCAACCATGGAGGCGACCTGTCGTGGTCGGTCGGCTGCCGCAACGCCGACTCCACCCGCACACGCTTCGTGGAACTGGGAGTGACCGGCGCGGCAGACACCCTGCGCGGCATGGCGGTGGAAGCCGTCACGTCGGGATACGCAGTGGCCCACGGCGTGCAGGTGTCTGCCATCAACAACTTCGCTTCCTACCTCTCCGGCGTGCAGATGTCGGGGTTCTTCAATGCCACAACGCATCCCTTCAAGGGGCTCCAACTGTCGTTGGGATCCAACATCGCCATGGGCGTCCGCAAGGGCACGCAGGCGGGTCTCTTGGCCAACGTGGCATCGGGCAGCATGCGCGGACTGCAGCTTGGCGGATACAACTACACCGACACGTTGACCGGCTCGCAAGTGGGCCTCGTCAACGTGGCGCTCGAGCATCCACACGGCGTGCAGGTGGGACTGATCAACTACACCCGGGACACACGCGCCAAGAAGATCGGCCTCATCAACATCAACCCGTCGACAGTCATCGACGTGATGGTCTTCGGCGGCAGCTCGACAGCCGCCAACATGGCCCTGCGCTTCCGCAACCGCTCCACATACAGCATCTTCGGCATCGGCACACCCTACCTGGGCTACGACGGCCGCTTCTCGGGGGCGGTCTACTACCGCCTGGGACAATACTTCCCCCTGAGCAAGCGCTGGTCGCTGGGCGGCGACATCGGCTTTGCGCACATCGAGTCGTTTGAGGGCAGCGACCCCGACCATCCCGAGCGCCTCTACTCGCTCCAGGCGCGCCTCAACGCCGACTACCGCATCAACCGACACCTGGGGGCGTTTGTCTCTGTGGGATATGGCAACACGCGACGGTACCATCACCAGCACCCCTTTAAGGACGAGCTGATCGCAGAGGGCGGCATCGCCTGGCGATGGAACCGCCACCGAGACCCGTACACACCCGGAGCGAGAACCGTCAGCGACACCACCGCATGCCAGCCGCTCGGCCTCTGGAACGACGGGCGGACCAACTACTGGAAAGCGGCGGCAGAGGCCGCCGGCATCAACGTGCTCGTGCATTGCTTCGACCGCTTTGTCATGAACGAGGAGTTTGCCCAAGTGACGTTCAAGACCATCGGCCACAACATCGAGCATGGCTTCGTGTGGGACAACGACCAGTTCTCCACCAACCTCTTCGCACACCCCTATCACGGCAACCTCTACTACAACGCGGCGCGCTCCTGCGGCCTGTCGTTCTGGCAGAGCGCGCCCTACGCCTTCGGCGGCTCGCTCATGTGGGAGATTGCCGGCGAGCGCGAGCCACCCGCCATCAACGACCTCATGGCCACCACCATGGGCGGCATCTGCATCGGCGAGGTGACCCACCGCATCTCCGAGCTCATCCTCAACGACAGCGTCCGCGGCTTCCGGCGCTTCCTACGCGAGGCCGCTGCCACGCTCGTCAACCCCATGGGCGGCTTCAACCGCATCATCTCGGGCAGCGCCTGGCGGGTGCGCGGCGATCACAACAAGTATTACGACGCAGCCAAGACACCGCTCGACTTCTCCGTGTCGGCGGGCGTCCGCTACCTCAGCGACGACGGGGCGCTCTTCCGCGGAGAGTGGAACCCTTACGTCAACCTGTTCTTGGAGTATGGCGACCCGTTCCACTCCGACGGCACCAAGCCCTACGACTTCTTCACCCTGGAGGCCACCGTCGGCTTGTCGAAAAACCAGCCGCTCGTCAACCGCCTGCACATCGTGGGCCGCATCTGGGGCAAGGGCATCGAGACCAACAGCGACATGGAGGCGGAAGTGGGCATCTTCCAGCACTTCAACTACTACGACTCCAAGCCTGTCAAGGACGGAACGGACCTCACGCCCTACCGCATCTCCGAGGCGGCGGCCTTGGGACCCGGACTGCTGCTGCGCTTCCCGAAGGTGGGTGCGCTCAGCAGACTGGAGCAGCGCCTCTACCTCAGCGCCATCCTGCTGGGCGGCACAAAGAGCGACTACTACAACATCATCGACCGGGACTACAACATGGGATCGGGCTTCTCGGTGAAAACAAAGACGCAAATGGACTTCCGCGGCCTCGGCCGCTTCATCATTCACGCCAACTATTACCGCATCTTCACCTGGAAAGGATATGAAGCCAAGGACCTGGAGCACACTGACCCGCTCTACCTCAATGCGCAAGGCGACAAGAGCAACGCCGAGCTCATTGAGCTGACGCCCATGTGGGAGTTTGACCTGCGGGGCCCATTGAGCATCAGCTGGAGCGCCAGCTACTTCATCCGGGAAACGCGCTACGCCTATCACGACAACGTGAACGCCCGCACCTTTGAGACCCGCCTGGGCCTCACGTGGCACATCTGAACCGCCGGCAAGCGTAACGGGGCTTGCCGACTTCACAAGAACAAGAACAAGGCGCTTGCCATGTCCCGATGATGGGATGGCAAGCGCCTTGTTCCAAAAATCAACATTTTAGGGTGGCGACACCTTGCGAGGCATCATTGCTTCTTGCGCGACTCCATGAAGCGGTAGAGGCCATGGCGCACGGAGCGGAGGCCGAACAGTTCGGTGTGGAGCTCGCTGACAGGCACCCACTGCAGGGCGGCAGCGTCGTCCTGGGCCTTGAGCGGCGAGAAGTCGTCGACCTGGCAGATGAAGAAACTGTCGAGGGTCTGCACCTCAAAGCCCGAATAGAGATAAACGTTGGGGAGGCTGAACACATAGCGCACGGCAGTGACCGTCAGGCCCGTCTCCTCCTTCACCTCGCGGATCACGCCCTCCTCGGCCGTCTCCCCGATGTCGGCAAAGCCACCCGGCAAGTCGAGGGTGCCCTTGGCCGGCTCCTTCCTGCGCGTCACGACAAGCAGCTCGTCCTTGTCGTTGAGGATCAGCGCCACGTTGGACGCACTGGGGTTCAAGTAATATTCGAACCCGCAATTTTCACACTTCTTGCTTTTGTCGTCTTGGATCTCGAAGTGCTTGCTGCCACATTCGGGGCAGTACTTAAATTTGTCTAAGGGATGCATCAGCGTCAATATTGTGGTTATTTGGCGAGCAGACCCTTGATCTCCGCATCAAGGTCCTTGATCTGGGCGTCGCGTTTCTGCAAGACATTGTTGCGGTCGATGGTGAAGAAGGTGGGCAGCGACTGCACGTTGTACTGGGTCAGATACACGGAGTTGGTGCTGTTCTCGTCGCGCACGCAGACCCAAGGCAAGGCGGCGACACTCTCTTTCCAGAAATGCTCGTCGGGGTCGACGCTGACCTGATAGATCTCAAAGCCCTGGGCGTGATACTTGTTGTAAAGGTCGCGCAGGCGCATGATGCGCTCGGTGCTGCCCTTGGAGGCGAAGACATGGAAGTCGAGCAGCACCACCTTGCCCTTGAGGCTGGTGAGCTTCTGCGTCTTCCCATTGCGGTCGGGCAGCGCCACCTCGATGACGCCTGCATCATTGATCTTGCTGGCGTCGATGGTCTGGTTTTGCTCAGCCTGCAGGATGCGCACGTTCTTCATGCCCTCGATGGCGATGTTGTGGAGATTGGTGCCACGCTCCGACCCGGGATGATAGGTGTCCCAGCTCGTTGCGACGGCGGCGTAGGCCTGCACGTCTTCCTTCTTGATTTGCGGATCAAAGATAAGGCCCACCTGCTGCCCCAGGGTGATGGTCTGGAAGAGGGCGAAATAGGCGTAGGCACGCCACGGCTCCTTGTAGATGTAGTCGTTCTTCACCTTGTACTTGTAGACCTCGAGGATGGTTCGCACGCTGTCCGCCTCCTTGTCATAACTGACATTGGGGTTTTGGACGATGGCGTTGACTTGTGCCTGCAGGTTGAGTTGCATCACGGCAAGCTCCTTGATCTTGGCACACTCCGACGAGCCTTCCACCTCATAGTTGCCCGTCATGGTGGGATAAGAAGCCTTCACGCTGATCTGCTCCGTGGAGTCGACCGCCACGTTGATGATCTGGCGGGCTATGCGCAAGCGATAGAACTCGGGAGCCTTGGGGGCCTCACCCTCGAAGCTGAACGTGCCATCGGCACCCAGCCTGACCGAATCGACCACGACAGGGCCATTCAGACTTATGTTCTCAAAAAGGAGGAGCGAGTCGGGCGCGTCGGTGATGACGCCCGACACCTTGAACTTCTCGCCCGAGCATGAGGCGAGCGACAACGCCGCCAAGACAAGGACGGCAACAACGGTTGACTTGAATATCTTCATTTCTGCGATGATTTTTCGATGGGGTTGGGCATCCGCACCTGTCCCGTGGGAGACGGCGGACATGCCGATAATCGCTGCAAAGATAATACTTTTCGACGAAAAACTAAGACCTGCGGCTTTCTTTTTGTCGCCGCACAAAGGTGGAGCGCTGTCGCCTTGTGCGGCATGCGGGGGATGGGCCGGACCACGGGCGATCGCGTCAACCCGTGACCACGCGATAGGCCTTGCGGCTGACAAACAAGTAGACCGTGCCCACCAGGGTGCCCGTGATGACCCACGAGATGGGGTAGCAGAGCATGAGATGCTCGAAGCCATACCAATGGGGCAACACCAGGAAGATCCAAGCAAGGCGAATGAAGCAGGTGCCGAAGATGGTGAGCAAGGCTGGCACAAGCGACTGGCCAAGGCCCCGCATGCATGCGGCAGGTATCTCATAACTGGTGGCCAGCCACTGGAAGGCCAGCGCCACATGCATGCGCGACAGGCAGTAATGGATGACTTGCTGGTCGGTGGTGAAGACGGACGTGATGGGATGGGAGAAAATCACAAACAGCATGTTGGCCGTGAACATCGACGCTCCGCCCAGCAGGAAGCAGATGCGGAAGATGCGGCGGCAGCGGTCCACCTGCCCGGCGCCGTAGTTTTGGCCGGTGAAGGTGATGG
Source organism: bacterium (assembly GCA_963594895.1). GTDB lineage: Bacteria > Bacteroidota > Bacteroidia > Bacteroidales > Bacteroidaceae > Prevotella. The sequence continues at coordinate 13,414 of CAVBFJ010000003.1, forward strand.
CCGTGGCGCAAAACGCGCTGAGCACATAATAACAATAGGTGTCGAAGGTGATGCTCAATGAGGCGCCAGCAATGGCCGCATAGCCAAACTTGTTGATGGACGACTGCACAAAGACATTGCTGAACGAGAACACCATGGCCTGCAAACCGGCCGGCAGACCGATGGACAGGATGTTGAGCAGTTCCTTGCGGTGGATGCGCACCTTGCCCAGGCGCACCCGGAAGTCTCCCTCCTCGCGGCGGAGCAACATGGTGATGGCCACCGACGAGAACACATTAGACACGAGCGTGGCGCACGCCACGCCGGCCACGCCCATGTGGAAGACGATGACGGTGACCATGCTCACCACGATGTTGATGACGCCCGCCACGGCCAAGATGCAAAGGGGTGTGCGGGTGTCGCCCTTGCTTCGCAGGATGGCGGCACCGAAATTGTAGACCATGAAGAACGGCGAGGCGAGGAAATAGATGCGCAGGTAGAGCGCCGAGTCGCCGATGACATCGTCCGGCGTGCCCAACAGGTGCAGCAGGGGCGTGGCCACCACCTGGCCGATGCCCATGAGCAGCAGGCCACCGATGAGGGCCAGGGCCACCGTGGTGCTCACCGCACGGCGCACACCCTGACGGTCCTGTCGGCCGATGTAGTTGGCGATGACGGCATTGGCGCCGATGGAAACGCCCATGAAAAGGTTGATGCAGAGGTTGACGAGGAACGTCGTGGCGCCCACGGCGGCCATGGCATGGCTGCTGGCGAAGCGTCCCACCACAAAGACATTGATGGAGTTGAACATCTGCTCCAGTATGCCGGTGGCGGCATAGGGGATGGCAAACATCACAATCTTGCCCAACAAGGGGCCGTGTATCATGTCGGTCTGTATCTTGGCCATGTTATTCTGAACAATCTGTAAATGATGCGGGCGGCGACAAAAGGATGACATCCACCCGTCTTGTCGCCGCCCCTATTGGGATGGGATGAATCAGGCCGCCTTGCGCCGACGGATGAGCCCACGCAGGTCTTTCACGACCACCGCGGCGAGGTAGACCAGGAGCAACAGGGTGTTGGCGCCCAGCGACAGCCATGTGTCGAGGTGGGCGTTGCCCCACGTCATGGCGGCGAAAAGCGCCACGGCCAGCACGACATAGAAGGCGATGTCGCGCAGCGGATAACGGATGGGATAATACTTCTGGCCGAAGAAATAGCTGGTGACCATGCAGATGCCGTAAGCCGCGAAGCCGGCCCAGGCGCAAGCCATGTAACTGAAGCGCGGGATGAACAGCACGTCGATGGCGATGAGCACCGCGCAGCCCAACAGCGAGAACCAGGCTCCCCAGATGGTGCGGTCGGTGAGCTTATACCAAAAACTGAGGTTGAAGTAGACGCCAAACATGATCTCGGCGGCCATCACGATGGGCACCACGCGCAGGCCCTCCCAGTAGGAGCGGGCCACGATGTGGCGCAGGATGTCCATGTAGCCGATGACGGACAGGTAGGCGAAGAGGGTGAAGATGATGTAGAACTTCATCACCTTGGCATAAGTGTCTTTTTTGTCGGCGTCCTTGTTGCCAAAGACGAAGGGCTCGTAGGCGAAGCGGAAGGCCTGCGTAATGATGACCATGATCATGGCGATCTTGATGGTGGCGCCGTAGATGCCAAGTTGCGCATGGGCCTCGCTGATGTCACCGTCGAAGAAATAGGGGAAGAGGATGGTCGACGCGCTCTGGTTGAGCTGGCCGGCGATGCCCAGGATGAGCATGGGCCAGGTGTAGGAGAGCATGCGGCGGCACAGGGCCTTGTCGAAGCCGTAGCTCACGCCGCACATCTCGCGGGAGAGCAGCAGCACCGTGACGACCGACACGAAGAGATTGACATAGAACACGATGCCCACGTCAGGCGTGCCGTCGGCGTCATAGAGGCCGGGGATGAGGAGGCCGAAGTGGGGCAGCACAAAGAGGAACGTGCCCACGAGAGCCACATTGATGAAGATGTTGGCGAGCTTCAGGGCCATGAACTTCCAGGGCTTGTGCTGGTAGCGCAGGTAGTCGAACATGATGGAGGTCCAGGCGTCGACGGCCACACACACGGCCATCGTGCCGATGTACCAGACGTGGTCGGCATAGCCCATGGCCGCGGCCAGCGGCTTGAGGCACGCCAGCACCACCAGGGCGAACACCAGGGCCACGGCGCCCACCATGCGCAGGGCGGTGCTGTAGACCATGCGTGCGTTCTCGCCTTCCTTGTTGGCGAAGCGGAAAAAGGTGGTCTCCATGCCAAAGGTGAGGGCGATGATGAGGATGCCTATGTAACTGTAGACATTGGTGATGACGCCAAACTGTCCGCCACCAGCCACCCAGGCGTAGGTCTCGATGGGCACAAGCAGATAGTTGACAAAACGCCCGGCGATGGAGCTGATGCCATAGATGGCGGTGTCTTTCAATAGTGACTTTAAACTTGCCATAATGATATCTGACTAAGGATGTTCACTTCGCCTCAGGCGAAGAATATGTAGGCGACGGCGATGGCGGCCGCCACACCGGCCAGGTCGGCCAGCAGGCCTGCCGCGACGGCATGGCGTGTGTACTTGACATTGACGGAGCCGAAATAGACGGCGAGCACGTAGAACGTGGTGTCTGTGCTGCCCTGGAAGATGCAGGCCAGCCGACCGACAAACGAGTCGGGACCATAGTTCTGCATGGCCTCGAGCATCAGGCCGCGCGCGCCGCTCCCCGAGAGGGGCTTCATGAAGGCGGTGGGTAGGGCGCCGACAAAGTCGGCATTGAGGCCACACTGCTTCACCAGCCAGGCCACGCCACCGATGAGCAGGTCCATGGCGCCCGAGGCGCGAAACACGCCCACGGCCACAAGGATGGCCACGAGGTAGGGAATGATGCGCACGGCGGTGTGGAACCCTTCCTTGGCGCCCTCGATGAAAGCGTCATAGACATTGACCCGGCGCGCCACGCCAGCCACGATGAAGGCCACGATGACCCCCAGCAGGATCAGCGGCCCGGCCACGGAGGTCACGGTGCCCATCGTCTCGGCGCTCATCTGGCCAAAGCCCCAGATGACCACGCCGACAAAGGCGCACAGCGCCAGCAACGTGGCGAGCAGCACAGGCTGCAACAGGTTGATGCGCTGCCAGGCGGCGGTGATGAGGATGCCGGCGAGTGTGGCCACGGTGGTGGCAAGGAGGATGGGGATGAAGACATCCGTCGGCTGGGCGGCGCCATACGAGGCGCGGAAGGCCAGGATGGTGGTGGGGATGATGGTCAGGCCCGAGGTGTTGAGCACAAGGAACATGATCATCGGGTTGGTGGCCGTGTCTTTCTTGGGGTTGAGCTCCTGCATCTGGGCCATGGCCTTCAAGCCGGTGGGCGTGGCGGCATTGTCGAGGCCGAGCATGTTCGACGCGATGTTCATGAACACCGACCCCATCACGGGATGGTTCTTGGGTATGTCGGGAAACAGCTTGGTGAAGACTGGGCTGAGCACACGCGCCAAGGCGTTGACGGCTCCCGCCTTTTCGCCTATCTTCATGATGCCAAGCCACAGGGCCAGCACGCCCGTGAGGCCCAGGGAGGTCTCGAAGGCTGTCTTGGAGGTGGCAAACGTGGAGTCGACCATCTTTTGGAAGATGGTGGTGTCGCCCATCAGCAGTTGCGCAAACCCGAAGACGAAGGCGATGAGGAAAAATGCGATCCAGATGTAGTTGAGTACCATTCTGGGTGCAAAGTTACTGTTTTTTTGGCTAACACCATGCGCTTTGCAGGCGGAATTGTGCACAATGGCCATCTGTCCACAAAGCCCACGCCCGGATCATCCTCCGCAAACATCTTCTATCAGCAACCAACTGAAAATTGTGGGGTTGCGAAGCCCGCATGTCAGAAAAATGTTGTAACTTTGCACCCCGAAAGGGGACTCAAGCGAAACGGTAGGGTGTTTTGAAGTAGTCCCTACGGTAACAATTAAACATTTATTTTTTGAAGACATTTGAAGAACTTGGCGTCAGCGAAGAGATTCGCCGCGCCATCGACGAGCTGGGCTTCGAACATCCCATGCCCGTACAGGAGGAAGTGATTCCCTACCTTTTGGGGAACGGTAATGACGTGATAGCATTGGCCCAGACGGGCACAGGAAAGACGGCGGCCTACGGCATACCCGTGCTGCAGAAGACCGACGCGGAAAACAAGGAAACACAAGCGCTCATCTTGAGCCCTACGCGTGAGCTCTGCCTGCAGATCGCAGACGACCTCAACGCCTTTGCCAAGTACATGCCGGGCATGCACATCATACCCGTCTACGGCGGAGCGTCCATCCAGGGACAGATGCGCGAGCTGCGCCACGGCGTGCAGGTCATCGTGGCCACGCCCGGCCGTCTCATCGACCTGATGGAGCGCGGCGTGGTCAACCTCGACAAGGTGAACAACGTGGTGCTCGACGAGGCCGACGAGATGCTCAACATGGGCTTCTCGGAGAGCATCAACGCCATCTTCGACAAGGTGCCGGCCGACCGCAACACCCTGCTCTTCTCGGCCACGATGAGCAAAGAGGTGGAGAAGATAGCGCAGAACTACCTGCACGACCACAAGGAGATCGTGGTGGGCTCGCGCAACGAGGGCGCCGAGAACGTGAACCACATCTGCTACCTCGTGAACGCCAAGGACAAGTACCTGGCGCTGAAGCGCATCGTCGACTTCTACCCCCACATCTTCGCCATCATCTTCTGCCGCACGAAGCTCGAGACGCAGGAGGTGGCCGACAAGCTCATACGCGACGGATACAACGCCGAGTCGCTCCACGGCGACCTGTCGCAACAGCAACGTGACCTCACCATGCAGAAGTTCCGCCAGCACACCGTGCAACTGCTCGTGGCCACAGACGTGGCGGCGCGCGGCCTCGACGTGGACGACCTGACACACGTCATCAACTACGGCCTGCCCGACGATGTGGAGAACTACACCCACCGCTCGGGGCGCACCGGCCGCGCCGGCAAGAAGGGCACCAGCATCTGCATCATACACACGCGTGAGCAATACAAGGTGCGCAACATCGAGAAGATCATCGGCAAGGAGTTTGTGGTGGGCACACTGCCCACGCCCGAGGAGATCTGCAAGAAGCAACTCTACAAGGTGATGGACGACATCATGAAGACGGATGTCGACGAGGAGCTCATCGCCCCCTACATGCCCGACATCATGCGCCAGTTTGACTACATCGACAAGGAGGACATCATGCAGAAGGTGGTGAGCATCACCTTCGGGCGGTTCCTCAACTACTACAAGAACGCGCCCGAGATCATCCCGCCCACATCGAAGCGAGGCGAGAAGGGCGACCGCAAGACGCAACGCGACGGACGGGGCGGCGCCTCACGCCAGCGCGGTCCGCGCAAGGCCGAGGAGGGCTATCGTCGCCTGTTCATCAACCTGGGCAAGCAAGACGGTTTCTATCCCGGTGAGATCATGCAGTATGTCAACCACCACATCCACGGCCCCAAGCAGGCCATCGGCCACATCGACCTCTTGCAGAAGTTCTCCTACATCGAGGTGCCGGCGGGCGACGCGGAGAAGGTGATGCGCGCCCTGGACGGCACGACCTACAAGGGACGCGAGGTGCGCTGCAACGACGCCGACGAGGGCGGACACGGGCGCGCCAACAACGCCGACGAGACACGCCGCGGCCGTGAGCCGCGCCGGGGACGCGACCATGACCGCAGCGACGACAGACGCTACGACCGCCGTGAGACGCGCCGCAGCCGCAAGCCGCAGAGCCCCTTCGGCGACGAGGGGCAGCGCCACACGCGCAACGATTGGCAGAGCTTGATGTCGGGCCAGTCGTTTAAGCTCAAAGGCGAGGAGCCCGACTTCTCCGAGGAGGGATGGGCTCGCCGCCGTCCGAAGAAGTAATCGGGGCATAAAGGAAAACGAAAGTAATCGGGTGCATACGAACAAGCATGCGCCCAACATACGGAAGGGGAGACATGGCCATTGCCAAGTCTCCCCTTTTTACGTGTGCACCCCAAAAGAAGTGCATGTAAGTAACGCGCAAAGTGAATGCGTCGTTAAGGTCTATGCAGACTGCAGGTTACTTCACGATCTTCTTGCCACCGCGCACGTAGATGCCATGTCCCAGTGCGTTGAGGTTGTTGCCCGCATAACGGCCGTCGATGGTGTAGATGCGAGTGGCTGCAGCCTTGTCGATCGCTGCCTGTCCGATGCTCGTGATGATGTTAGTGTCACTGCCACCCATGAAGTCGAAGTCGATGGTCCCGTCCTCGTTCTGGGTGATATTGGTGATGTCCTTGTTCATGAAACCCTTGGCGGTGAAGACCGTGGCGGCAGGCGTGGACGTGCTCGTCAGCGCGTTGTTGCCTTTGCTGGGGTAGAGATCCGTTGCCTCATCGTATGATGTGGCGGTGTTGTCGGCGTGAAAGATGGTGCAACGCTGGTGGTCATTGTCGTACATGGCATAATTAGGGCCATAGACGCTGCTGTAGTCAGACTCCGTGTTGACGCCATTGATATACCAGATGTCTGGGCTATAGTCGACATGGGTAATCATCAGGCCACTTCCTGGCAAGGCACCGTCCCAGATGCCGTCTTGCTGCCGGTTCTCAATGACATAATACTCATCATGATTGTCATCGTTATAGACCACAAACACGTCGCCATACTGGCTGAGGGGCTTCATGCCCTTGACCGTGGTGGGTTCGGAAAGCACGATGGGGTCCACCCACCCGACGCACATGCGCTCATAGCCCGTGTAGCAAGCCGGCTGGTATCCCTTGTTGTTCTTGCCGTTGTAACATCCTGACGAGAGCAGGTCCCAGCTTCCCATGCCATAGTTCTTGTAGTTGGTGTCGTACATGTCAGGGTAGCCGAGGCAGTGGGAGAACTCATGGCAGATGGTGCCGATGCCGTTGGGCACCACCGATGTGCGGTATTTGCCGGTGGCCGCATTGTATATGACCGATGTGGCCTGCTCGTTGCCGCAGGCATAGGTGTCGATGGTCTTGCCGTTGATGCTGAGCGTCGACCCGTAGTCAGAATAGCGGAGGTAGCTCTTGTGCGGCCAGATGGTGTCGTCGCCGCCGCCATCAGCCTCACCCTGTCCCGCATAAATGACAAAGACATGTTCCACGGAACCATCATTGTCCCAGTCGTACGGACTAAAGTCGATGTTGTACTGCTCGGCCGCCAGTTTACATGCCTGGGCGACCATGGATCCTGCGTGCGCGTCGTTTTCCTCGTCATCGCCAGAACCCGTGTGGGCACCATAGTACGCATAGTTGTTGGGCAGCGTCACTGGGCCATAGACGTCGAAGTCGATTACAAACTGGCCGTTACTTTGGTCCTTAAAGTAATCGCGCACACTGCCCACATGACCATAGATGGAGGTGAAGCCCTCCTGGTTGGCCAGATTCTGATAGTAGCTCGTCGTGTGGCTCTTGACGAATTTGAGGTCCTTAAACTGTGCCAGGATGATGACACAACGGCGCTCGCCGAAATATCCCTCAGACCCGGCACTGGCCTTTTGTCCCACGCGGTTTTTGCGCAGGAAATTGCCCTTGCCGTTCAGGGCATCCTCTCGCAACCGCAGCGCCTGCTTAGTAGGCTTGAACGCGGCGACATTCACCTCGTGATAGGTGCCTGTGGCAGCATCCTTCGAGTAGCACTTGCCGTCTTCGGCCTTCCAATAACTACGAAACTCATCGCCGCTCAGCTCGGCCAGCACGGTGGTGCCGTTGTCGAGCAAGATAGGTTTTTTCACACCTTTCTTGGGCGGAATGGCCGATGCCGACAGGGCAACTGCCATCAGCAATGAAAGGAACAATGTCTTTTTCATAAGTGTCATATAAATATCAGAGTGTTGTTTAAGCGTATTATCGAGTGTCCGCTTCTTGTTTGTGCCTTAAAAGAAACGGCTCCAGTCGAGCCAACCCAACTGGAGCCGTTATGATGAAGGGCAGAGGTGAGCATGTCACCCTAGCCTCATATTACTTCTTCAAAGAGAAGATGGGCATGTCAACCTTCTTCAGAGAGCGCACCAAGTTTACCTTGTCGTTCTTGACAAGCTTGGACTTCTTGGCGGCCTTGCGCATCTTGGCAGCCGTGGCGTCGTCGAGTGTGAAGGTGTCGAGCTGGTAAGCCAGCGTACCTGCCTCTACATGATAAGCCAGGATGAAGTAATAGGTGTTGCCGTCGACATAGCTGTCGTAGCCCTTGCCAGCTTCCACGTCACCATGGGTGACAAAGTCAGAGGCATAGATGGCACCATAATTACCATATTCCTCGCCTGTCTCAACGCCGTCGACCGTGATGACACCGTTGGCGTCGACCGTGAAGATCAAGCCGGTTGAGGAAGAAGTCCAAGGAGTGAGCTTGAACTTGCTGGGGTCGTTGGAGCTCTGGTAGAGCGTTGCGGTCTCCTGGGCGTCATAGAGCTTTGTGCCACCCTGCGTGAGTGATTGGGCACCATAGGTGTAAAGGCCCTCGCCCAGCTCCGTCCATGTCTCCTGGCCACCCGTTGTGTACTTGAGTGTGGCCGTGGCATATTCCTGTGCCTCGTCGTTGTAGTAAGAGATCACGAGCAGCGTGTAAGAGCCATCGGTCAGGTTGGCAGCGTCGAAGGTGACCTCGCCGCTCTCCTCAACCGTAACGACACCCTCGTAAGATCCGTCTTTCACCTTGTCGAAGACTTCCTGTGTCAGCGTGCCGGGGACGAGAGCCACGTTAGCTGATGTGACATCGGCGCCGAGTGTGACGTTGGCAACGATATAAGGATTCTCCTTGGCATCGATCAGCTTACCCTTGTAAGCGATGTTGCAAGAGACATCCTTGCGGTCGTAACCGTCGAGTGTGATGGTCTCGTAGCCACTGCCGAAGGAACCGGCAGACACATAGTAGGACACAGCGATGTTGATGTAGCCGTTCTCCTTGTCGAAGCTGCCATAGACATGATCGAAGCTGCTGGGATCCTTGCCGCGCACAGTCTCCATGTAGTAGTTGTAGTCGGCGACATAGACATCACCATAGCTAGCGTGCGTATAGCCGATGAACTGGGGAGCGCAAGACACAACGCCCGTGGACGAATCGTAGTCGAGAACCAAGTCGATGCCGCCCATGCAGTTCTTGACCTTGAACTGGTAGAGGTTGGTCTTGATCACGTTGTGGCGCATCTCAAAGTTGAGGTTTGCATCATCACCGCTCCAGAACAGGTTGTAGCTGTAGGTGCAAGTGCCAGCCTGGTTGTAAGGCGCCCAATCGGTCCACTCTGTGGCGCCAGCCTTGAAGGTCAGTGACCCATAGCCATAATCAGTGGTGTAGGTGGAGTCAGCGATAGACAGGGTGATATCCTCATACTGTCCGTAGGTGATCTTCGAGGGATCATAAGAGATGGCAATCTTAGCCTCCTTCTGGCCCTCGGCGAACGTCACGCTTGAGGGGACGGTGAAGATGGTCCCGTCCTGAAGGGTGGCCTTCACAGGCACCGTGATGGCCTCGCTGGTCTTGACACGGTAGATGGGCACCTCGAACGTCGTTGCCTCGGTCGAGAGCTCGAAGGTCTCCTGTGTCTCGTTACTGAAATACACCTGGTTTCCCGAGACGGTAGCCCAGTCGTATTCGTCGCTCGAGCATGCTGACAGCACAAGCGACAGCATGGCGAGAATGTATAATGATAATTTGTTCACTTTCATGATAGTTATGATTTTGTAAAGTGGTTGACTTCAACTTACTTCTTCTTGGCGGCACCATACTGGCCGAGCGGAGACGGGCAAACGACGGTCTGTGAGGGATCGGGGTTGTTCTTGCCCTCGAGAGCCGAGTTGGCCTGGATCTCAGTAGTGGGGATCACGTAGTTCCAGCTGGGCTTGATGTCCTTGCAGTTGACCTTCAGGACGTCGAACTTGGCGTTGGTTCCCTCATAGTTCTGCATGCATCCCACTTTCAGGCGCTTGGCGATGGGGAAGGCGTTGCCCTCACCCCAGAACTCGATGCGCATCTGGTAGAGAGCCTCCTTCTGGAAGTCGGCCATGCTGGTGGACTTGGCGGAGAAGTTGGGGTCGCGATACTGTCTCATGAAGTTGTTGAGCAGGGTCTTGCCCTCCTCAAGACGGGCACCGTTGTTGATGGAAGCGGTGGCGATGGCCTCGATGAAATACATCTCCTCGATACGCATGATGGGCAGGTCGATGAGACCGCCAACCTTGTAGTTCTCCCAGTCACCGTCCTTGCAGCGGAACTTGAGGCCTGCGTATGCAGGCAGCGTCTCGTCGATGTGCTCCTTGTCGCGGCAGGTCTGGTAGTTGTAATAGTTGGACTTGTCGGGATCGAGGAAGACATGCTTGCGGAAGTCGGTGGCACCGATGCGGTCGTAGAGGCTGCGGTCGATGACAGGCTGTGTGAGGGAAGCGTAGCCCCAGTCGGCCTCGTTGGACATCCATCCGACGAAGTTACAGAGGTTACCCATATTCTCAGCAGAGTAAGATGAGTACCACATCCAGCCGTTGCAGGCAGTGGTGAAGCCCTTGGTGGGATTGGTCCACTCATCCTCGGTCATGGGAGTGGCACCCGACTCGTTGATGGCCATGCGCGCATACTTGGCGGCATTCTCGTAGTCCTGGTCCCACATGTAGACCTTGGCCTTCACACCATAGGCCACGGCCAATGAAGGCAGCTGGCGGTTGGTGGTGTTGTTGTCAGTGGCGAAGAACTTCTCAGCCTTGTCGAGGTCAGAGAGGATCGAGTCGGTCATCTCGCGGTGTGACACGCGGGGGTTGTTCTTGGCGTCATCAGCCGTTGTTGTCTCGAACACGAAGGGCACCGTCAGGTCCTTGACAGCCGACACGTCGGTGTAGTCGTTCTCCACCGGCTCATAGAAAGACATGAGCATGAAGTAGTTGAATGCGCGGCATGTGTATGCGATGCCAGCATACTTGCGCTGGTCGGCAGTGGCGCCGGCCTTGGCGATGGAGATGATGTCGTTGTCCGACTTGATGAAGGTGTACAGGGTGAACCAGGGCAGGTAGGCCATGTATGAGTTGGGGCCGATGCTGCGCTCGAGGGTGTTGTACATGATGTACCAGTCGTATCCCGAGTTGCTGCCTCCGCAATACATGTCACCGAGCGCTTCAGTCTGTCCGATCATGAACTGGGCATAGCCCATGTCAGTCTCGTGGACCTGGCTGCCATAGACCAGGTATCCCTGGCTCATCTGTGAGGGTATGCCGTTGGCGGCAGCCTCAAGAGCAGCCGATGAGGCGCTGATCTGCTCGGCCGTGGCGGTGCTGCTCATGGGCTGTGTCTCCTCAATACAGCTGGAGAAGGCCATTGTGCTGGCCAAGGCAATCGCCGAATATATCTTTAATGATTTTTTCATTATTATAATCCTCCTGAATAATTAGAAAGTTACAGTTGCACCGACAGAGATGGTTCTCATCGGAGAGTAATAGGTTGCGTTGGTTGAGCCCGTGTAAGTCTGACGCGGGTCGAAGCCCTTACGCTTTGAGATGTAAGCCACATTCTCGCAGGCGAGGTAGATGCGCAGAGCCTCGAGGCGGATGGAGCGCAGCACGCTGGCGGGAAGGGTGTAACCGAAGTTGATGTTCTCAATGTTCAGGTAACTGGCGTCGGTCAAGAAGCGTGTTGATGAAGCGCTGCTGTAGAGGTCGCCAAACTGGAAGCGTGGGATGTTGCTGGTCTTGTTGGCCTCGCTCCATGCCTTGTAGAGGTCCTTGTGGATGTTGTAACCGCCCGTGCTTGACGAGGGTGACTGCATGAAGGTGGCGTATGTGCCGTCATACCCCTTGCCGCCAATCTGGTATGAGCAGTTGATGGAGAGGTCGAAGCCATAAGCGCGCAGCGTGGTGCCGAAACCGCCATAGAACTTAGGAATGGTGGTCTGCTTGGTCAGATAGTAGTCAGCGTCACTGTAGGTCGTCGTGGTCTCGCGGCCAGTGACCTTCTTGTGCGTGATGCCCTTGTAGTTGCTGTCCACCTGGTTGCCGTTGGCATCATAGAGGATGTCGTTGTTGTCGGCGTCTTTCTCGTAGACGTTCTTGTACCACATCGACTGGCCATTCTCAGACACACCGGCGTATTCCTTCAGGCGCCATGTGTACATGGAAGCGCCCTCCGTGACGAAGAAACTGCCAGAAGTGTAACCGTAGTAGGGGTTGCCGCTTGCGTCGTAGACGGTAGAGGTCTTCTTGTCGGGGTGGAGCGATGTCAGGCGGTTGCGCAGCGAAGCGATGTTGAAGTGGATGTCCCACTGCACATCCTTGGTGCGGATGGCGTTGTAGTTGAGGTTGAGCTCAACACCGGTGTTGTAGAGGCTACCCACGTTGTCGTAGTAGCTGGAGTAACCCAGTGAGGGGGCCACAGAGAATGAGAAGAGCATGTCGGTGGTCTTGCGGTAGTAGTACTCCAGTGAACCGGTCAGCTTGCCGCGCCAGAAAGAGAACTCGAAACCAGTGTTGAAGTTGGTGTTCTTCTCCCAAGTGATGTCCTCAGTACCCTTAGAGGCGAACGACGTTCCGATGTTGCCGCTTGAGTTTTGGACGGTATACAGGTCGGTGTAACGGTATGAACCGATGTTGTCGTTACCCTGCTGACCGATGGAAGCCTTGAACTTCAGCTCGTCGACCCAAGGAGCCTTGAACCATTTCTCCTTGCTGATCATCCATGCGCCGCCGATAGACCAGAAGGTACCCCAGCGGTGATCCTTGGCGAAGCGTGAAGAGGCGTCGGTACGGATGGAGGCCGAACCGAAGTAGCGGCTCTCATAGTCATACTGCACACGACCGAAGAAGCCCTCGTTGTTATAGCGTGACTGGTAAGAGGCAGCACCCTGGCCGTCGATCACGGCACCGTTGAGCTCCTTGTTGTCGGGTGAGAACATCTTCGACTTGCTGGCAGACAAGTAGTAGTAGCGTGAGTCGTAGTACTCGTGGCCGAGCAAGGCCGTCACGTTGTGCTTGTTGGCGATGGTCGTAGTGTAGTTGAGCAGCTGCTGGAGGTTGTAGTCGTATGAACGCGTGTGCGCCATCTCCACTGTACCGCCAGTGGTGTCAAACTGTCCGTAGTATCCGTTGTAGACATAGTTGAAGCGTGTCTCGTCGAGTGTGTAGGTACCGTTGAGGGTCAGCTTCAAGCCGGGGAAGAAGTCGATGTCGACGAAGCCGTTGGCCGAAGCAGCGTTGCCGTTGCTGTTGATGGTGTTGAGCTTCACGTCCTGGATGGGGTTGGCATCCGAGAGGAACGGGCGTGAGAGGCCGGCGTTGGTGCCGTTACCGTAGTCGAGCACGGTGATGCCGTTGTCGTCAACGACGCGGTTGCCATTGCCGTCACGGACATAGAGAGGATAGATGGGAGCGATCTGTGAGGTCACAGCCCAAATGTTACCGGTAGATGAAGAGCTACCGTTGTTGCCGAGCGAGTTGCTGTCGAAGTGGGCAAACGACAGGTTGGCACCCACCTTCAGCCACTTCTTGGCCTGGTAGTCGGCACGCAGACGGCCGGTGAGACGAGAGAGGTCACTCTTGTAGGTGATACCCTCGTTCTTCAAGTAGCCGAGCGAAGCGTAGAAGGTAGACTTGTCTGTTGAACCGTTGACCGAGACGTTGTACTCCTGGCGCGCGCCGGTGCGTGTGCCCTCGTCCTCCCAGTCATCGGGAGTGATCCAGTAGTCCTGGCCCTTGTAGCTGACCTTGCGGCCGAGCGTGGCGTTGGGGTTCATGCGGCCGTTCTGTCCGATGAGCATCTGGCCATCGGGCACGGTCCAGATGTTGTAGCCCAGACCACCGATGGAGGTGTCGCCAATGAGGGCGCTGTTGGCAGAAGCCCATGCGCTGTTGGCAGACTGGCCGTTGCTGACATAGTTGTTATAGATGGCCTTGTACTGCATCTCATAGTACTCGGCGGGGTCGTTGATCACGTCGTAGTGCTGCAGGGCACGTGAGTTCCAACCATACTTGGCGTCGAGGGTGACCTTCGCGTCGCGGCCGCCCTTGGCCTTCTTGGTGGTGATCATGATGACACCGTTGGCGCCACGAGCACCATAAAGGGCGTTGGAGGCAGCATCCTTCAGCACGGTCATCGACTCCACATCGTTGGGGTTGATGTTGGTGAGGTCACCGCTGTAGGGAGCGCCGTCGAGGATGATAAGAGCATCGTTGCCGGCGTTGAGCGAACTGAAACCGCGGATGCGGATGGTCGACGTGGAGCCGGGAGCACCGTTGGATGAGGTGAGCTGCACACCGGGGACAGCACCAGCCAAGGCGTTGGTCACACTGGTGACCTGCGACTTGGCGAGCTCCTCGGAGCCCACAACAGTGGCCGAACCGGTAAAGGCTGACTTCTTGGCCGTACCGAAGGCCACCACCACCACTTCGTCGAGCGACTGGGGATCGGCAGACAGCACGATCTTCAGGTTCTTTCCGGCCTTGAGGGTCTGGGGAACCATGCCGATGTAGGAAATCTGCAACTTGGCGTTGGCAGGAGCGTTCAGCGTGAATTTACCGTCAGAATCGGTAGCAGTACCCGTATGGGTGCCCACCACCTTGACCGACGCACCCACCACGGGCGCACCGTCTTCGGCAGAGGTGACTGTACCGGAAACCTGACTTTGCGCCAAGGCCATCCCAATGCTCAGGAAAAGGCAGGCGACAAGCGTCATGAGTCTTTTTTCCATAAAATCTCTCTTTTTAGTAAATGAAAATATAATGTTTGATCTGTTCTCCCTATAAAATCCTCAGTCCGCACGCCCGATGTGGGCGAAATTCTGTATCTTTAGCGGCTTCCACCTCGCGCCGCAAGGTGGGAAGACGTGCGTTGCAATGATGTTCGTTTGCCTATATAATATAAAATGGTATACCTTGAGAGTGTTGTCGAAGTGCGCTATTCCTTAGCACAATTTTAACAATCTTTTCAATTGGTTGCAAAATTAAGCATTATTTAGGTTTTATCCAAATATTTTTTCACTAAAACTGCATTTCGCACAACATTTTATAACGATTATACCTTAATTGTGTTATTTTGGTTACGAATATCAAGAAATTCGTGGCCGTTTGGAAAGGAATTGGCGGGGTATTGCAACCTAAACGTTCCTTAACATGCGATGTCTCGCCACAAGCGCGGACAGCTGGCCCGAAAGCGCAGGGAGTGGGTTGTCTCATATTGCATTTTTGTCTTGACAAGAATACAGATTTGCCCACTTGCACCTATGGGTAGAGTGTTCAAAATCCGTTTCAAAATCCGACACGATTCTGTCGCAAAACATTGCGGTTCTCGCATTTGCAGTTATTGCAGTTCTCGTATTTATATTCTTCCGCTCGTGGCATGTCCCCGAAGGGGGCCAACTGAGCATAACCGCGGGTGACCGAAGGGAACCTGCGGATTCCAAATGGTGTCGGGACCAGCGTCCTCGAAGAGGGCGAAATTTGCAGAAGACTCTCTGACCAACAGGAAGTAACGCTCTCAATGGCCCTTCTTGATATATTAGCGTGTTCGCCCTCTTCGAGGACGCTTTAAGCAGTATCGTATAACCGCAGGTTCCCTTCGGTCACCCGCGGTTATGCACATTTGCCCCCTTCGGGGACATGCGACAAACGTGACGCTATTTCGTATGCAAATTGGAACTGTTCATATTCCGATATTACTTGCAAAATATAAACACCTCATTCACAACAACTTAAGTCGTAAGATTTAGCAAAAGTCATGTCCGAAAAACATTCGAATTTTGCACACTCAGCCCCAAAGGGGCTGGGGATACAATGGCACAGCTTGCCCATGTGGAACACCACCCGTCATCAACATTGTGGACTTTAATCGTCGTTTGCACACTCCATCCGACTTGGCCCCGCGCTTTGCGGTATGAGCCCATCGCTGCAAACATCGGGGAATGCGAAAATCCGAGACAAACTACATATTAAATTTTGCGTTATTTTCGACTAAGAAATATTTTGGCGGAAATACGCGAAAAATCGACTACTTTCGCATTCCGTTAATAATCAGCGACTTACAAAAATTGAGTTTTGTTTTACTCGCAAAAGTAAGCATTTTTCATAAAAGAATGTGCCTAATCGCAATGCAATATGTGCCTAATCTCATCACGATTCGGCATCAATCGTCCCTCAATATGTGCCTAATCTCACCACGATTCGGCATCTATCGTCAACTTGCGGGGTAAAAACGCAGAGATGACGGGGCAAAAAGGCCATTTCCGCGCTCTATTTCATCCGAAATCGCAAACAAAGTTTTTGGCATAAAAACTTAACAAAACAGAATAGGTTTGTAGGGCTGGAGGCGCCAAAGGCGGACAACCCTACAAAGGACATGCGCCGTGGCACTATCCCGACTTCGTCGTTTTGTCCGGTTCGGCACAGATGCCCACCTCACGCATGAGCGTCGCGTTGGCAGTGGCCAGGTCCTTGTCGAAGAGGTTCTTGATATAGACCATCGTGGTGGAAGACTTGGTGTGGCCCAGCGCCTTGCCGATGAGCCCGATGTCGAGATGGTGCTGATAGGCTATGCTCGCCCACGAGTGGCGCACCACGTAAGAGGACAGTTGGCCGGGCACGCCGACCTTGGCCGCCAACTTGTGCAAGAGGTAGTTGTAGCGTCTCAGGGCGTGGCGGTACTGGCGGTGCAGCTCCTCGGGCGCCGAACGGGTGAGTATGGGGAACACATAGTCGGACGTGTCCTTCGCGTGCCGCCTCATCAGCGAAGCCATGTCAGCCGTGACGGGCACGACGATTTGTTGGCCTGTCTTGTGGCGCGCATATCGGATGACGCCATCCTTCACTTGCGTCTTCTTCAGGTAGGCCATGTCCACAAAGGGCATGCCCATGGCCTGGAACCCAAAGAGGAAGAGGTCGCGCGCCAGCTCCAGTGACGACCCTTCGGGCAGCGGCAACCGGTGGAGGCGCACCACCACCTCGGACGTGACGCTGCGCTTGCGCGTGTGGTCGCGCCCTGTGAACACCTTGGCAAAGGGGTCACCGTGCTGCCCACCCACCACACGGTTGTAAATGGCCCGCAGGCAGCGCATGTAGGCCGACACGGTGTTGTGGCATAGCCCATTGGCGCACAGCCACTGCTGATAACGCCCCATTCCATCGGGCGTCATCTCGGAGAAGCGCCACGCGTGGCCACCCACGTGCTGGCTCCACGATCGGGCCGCCGTCAGGTAGTTGGCCGCTGTCTTGAAGCGTCCCTCCGTCTTCATCCTTTCCACTTCGGCCAGCACTTCCGTCCAGCCGTCTCTCTCCTTCCTCGCCATAGTGGCTGGGGTGTCATGTCTTTGCGGGGCGTCGCCCCAGCCAATCTCAATCTTGAAATACACCATATTAAATATTTGTAAACATGAAACCTTATTATATATACGTACAAATAAGGCCTTCTTCCACCTTGCGGCGCGAGGTGGAAGCAAAAAAACACAGATTTCGCCCTAAAATGGGCGTACAGGCTGAGGATTTTATAGGGAGAACAGATCAAACATTATATTTTCACTTACTAAAAAAGAGAGATTTTATGGAAAAAAGACTCATGACGTTCATCGCCTGCCTGTTCCTGAGCATAGGAATGGCCTTGGCGCAAAGTCAGGTTTCCGGCACAGTCACCTCTTCCGAAGACGGGTCGCCCATAGTGGGTGCCTCCGTCAAGGTCATGGGCACCCACACGGGAACTGTCACCGACGCTGACGGTAACTTCTCACTGAAGGCACCGGCCAACGCCAAGCTGCAGATTTCCTACATTGGCATGACCCCGCAGACCGTGAAGGCCGGACGCAACATGAACATCAAGCTCGAACCCAGCAGCGAGTCGCTGAATGAGTTCGTCGTGACGGGTTACGGCACAGCCCGCAAGCTCGGCACCATCGCCGGATCGGTGGAGACCGTCTCTGGCAAGACGCTCGAGAACCGCCCCATCGCCAACATCGCCGACGCCATGCAAGGCCAGGTGGCTGGCCTCCAGGTGTTCACATCATCGGGTGAGCCCTCGGCCACGGCCAGCATGCGCATCCGTGGCGTGACCTCCATCAACGCTTCCACCGAGCCCCTGTTCATCCTCGACGGCAGCGAGATCTCACAGCAGACGTTCCTCTCGCTCAACCCCAACGACATCGAGAGCTTCACCACGCTGAAGGACGCCTCGTCCACGGCCATCTACGGCTCACGCGCCGCCAACGGCGTCATCATCCTCACCACCAAGAAGGGCAAGTTTGGCGAGGCACCCACGGTGAGCGTCTCCGCCCAGTATGGCATCTCACGCTACACGGGTGACAAGGCCGACATGATGGACGCCAACCAGTGGCTCGAGCTCCAGCAGATCCTCGACCCGTCGCTGGCCAACAGCGCCAACTTCCAAGCTGAGCGCGCCTACTACAAGAAGTACGGCATCGGCACCAACTGGAACAAGGAGCTCTTCGGCGACAGCAAGCCCACCAGCCAGATCGACGCCAGCGTGCGCGGCGGCAGCCAGAACGTGGCTTACCTGATCTCGTTCGGCCACTACAAGTCAACGGGTGTCATCGACGACTCGAACATGCGCCGCGAGACCCTGCGCGCCAACATCGAGTCGAACATCAACCCCTGGTTGAAGATCGGCGCCAACACCAACCTCGCCTTCACCAAGTATCGCGAGTCGCTCTGGGGCAGCAACGGCAACAGCGTCTACAACAAGACCTTCGCAGCACGCACCTACCTGCCCACACAGACCACCCACGAGGTCATCGGCCTCGACACCTCCGACTATGCCAACAGCACCTTCGGCGGCTATGGCGACGCCCTCGACTTCTACGACCAGATGGGCTACTACAGTCCGTACTACATCTCGTCTTGGCAGCCCCGCCACATGGACCGCGTACGCCTCAACGAGAACATGTTTGTCAACATCAACCCCATCAAGGGCCTCAACCTGCGCTCGGCCCTCGGCCTCGACGCCAACGACCTGCGCGGCTCTTACCAGTGGACCATCACCGAGAACCCCGACGTGAACCCCACGGGATCGGCACAGGAGACCTTCTCACGCTTCTACCGCTGGACGGTGACCAACACCGCCGAGTATAAGTTCAACGTGGCACGCAAGCACGACGTCACCGTCCTGCTCGGCCAGGAGTCGATGACCAGCAAGACGCAGTCGTTCAGCGCCAACGCAGACGGACTGACCGACAACCGCCTGTTCCTCATGTCAGCCGGCGCCACAGCGACCGTACCCTCCCACTCCATCAGCGAGGAGGTGCGCAACTCTTGGTTCGGCATGCTCAACTACGCCTACGACGAGAAGTACTTCGTGGACCTCTCGCTCCGCCGCGACGGTTCCTCACTCTTCGGCGAGAACAACCGCTGGGCCACCTTCGGCGCTGCGGCAGCCATGTGGAACGTCACCAAGGAAGACTTCATGAAGAGCACACGCAGCTGGCTCAACGACCTGCAGCTCAAGGTGAGCTACGGTTCCACCGGCAACTCGGGCATCAGCCCCTACATGGCCCTCGGCCTCGTGGGCTCAGGCCCCATCTACAACGGACAGAGCGGCACGGCCATCAAGAACGCCTCCAACCCTGACCTCACATGGGAGACCGTGAAGACCTTCAACCTCGCCCTCACCGGCAAGCTGGTCGACCGCGTCACCTTCGACGTCGAATACTATGACAAGACCACATCCAACATGCTCATGTCCGTGCCCTACTCCTACACCACAGGTTTCTCCTCTGGCTGGGGCAACATCGCCGAGATGTACAACCGGGGCTTCGACTTCACCGTCGGCGTGGACATCATCAAGAACAAGGACTGGTACTGGAACGTGAAGGTGAACGGCAACTACAACAAGAACCGCATCACCAAGCTGCTCAACGACGCCGACTCATACACCACATCCAGCGGCATCCGCCTGGAGGTCGGCCACGCCTACGGCGACTTCTACGGCCCCATCTGGAGCCACGTAGACCCCCGCGACGGACAGAACGTCTGGATCGACGGCAACGGCAACGAGACCAAGGTGCAGCCCGACGACAGCTATGACGTGATGACCCGCAAGAGCTACATCGCCCCCTGGTCAGGCGGACTCATCTCCACCTTGACATGGAAAGGCTTCGAGCTCGACGTGCAGTTCACGGGCATGTTCGGACGATACATGTACAACAACGAGCGCTGGTTCACGGAGAACCCCACCTTCGCCACTCAGCTCAACCAGAGCACATCGATGTTCAGCATCTGGCAGAAGGCCGGCGACAAGACAGACCTCGCCGCGGCTGACGCCACCTACCAGTATGGCGACACACGCCTGCTCGAGAACGCCTCCTTCGTCCGCTTGAAGTATCTGCAGTTGTCCTACAGCTTCCCCAAGAAGTGGATGGCCGCCACACACTTCCTCAAGGGCGCCAAGGTCTTCTTCGTGGGCCGCAACCTACTGACCTTCACCGGTTACAAGGGCTACGACCCCGAGGTCGACAGCGACTACACCCTCGGCAACTACCCCAACACGCTCCAGATTTCATTCGGTGCAGAACTCACATTCTAACAATTACTTAAAACGCAAACCATCATGAAGAAAACATATTTGATGTTGGCTTTGGCAGCAGGCCTGCTGGCGTCGTGCGACATGGACAAGGAGCCCTACAACGCACTTCCCGACACCGAGGGCATCTCCACACCAACCGACTTCGCCAACGCTCGCGTCGGTCTCTACTCAGGACTGCGCAGCAGCATCGCTGGCAACTTCTACAATGCGCCTGAGATCCAGTGCGACGGTTTCGATGCGGTAACAGGCTTCTCCAACACGCTGGGCGACATGTACCGCTACACGTTCACCTCAAGCACCGGTTACTTCTCTACCGTGTACGGCAACTACCAGTCGATCCTGGCACGCGCCAACTACATCCTCGACGGATGGAAGAAGTTTGAGACCAAGAGCTCTTACACCGACGAGAACATCGCCACGGTGAAGACCGCCGTGGGCGACGCTTACTTCACACGCGCCTACTCCATCTTCATGCTCTCGCAATACTTCTGCGCCGACTATGAGCCCGAGACGGCCGACGCCGCCAACAGCGGCGTGTCATACCGCCTCGACTACGCACCCTCATCCAACGCCAGCACCTACCCGGCACGCGCCACCTTCAAGGAGACCATGAAGCAGGTGGCCGACGACCTCGACTCAGCGGCCGTGTACATCACCGCCCAGGGCGAGGCCAGCTACGGCTACTACTCACAAGACGCCATCACGGCACTGCGCGCACGCATGGCCCTGGCCTCACACGACTACACCAACGCCGCCAAGTATGCCGCACAGCTGATCAGCACCGGCAGGTACACGCTGGCCGAGGACGCCGACGAGCTGGAGGACCTCTGGCACAACGACGGCGGCAACGAGACCATCCTGCAGCTGGCCGTGCCGACAAAGGACGAGCTCCCCGCACAGACGGGCCTGCGCTACCAGCCTTACAGCGACGGTGCCGTGCCCGACTACCTGCCCACCGCCACCGTGGTCGAGCTCTACTCTGACAAGGACCTCCGCAAGGGTGTCTACTTCAACCAGCTGACGCTCACCACCAACACGGGCGCGACAGGCACCGTCTACGCTTTCAACAAGTATGAAGACCACGGAGGACTGTACAACAAGCTCCAGGGATACGAGTATGCGCGTTTCGTCATCGAGCCCAAGGTGTTCACCATCGCGGAGATGTATCTCATCGCCGCCGAGGCCTACACGCAGGCTGGCGACTTGACCAACGGCGCAAAGTACCTCAACGAGCTCAAGAGCAAGCGCATCGAGGGTTACACCGAGACGGCGTTCCCATCACAGAACGCACTGATGAACGAGGTGAAGAACGAGCGCGAGCGCGAGATGATCGGCGAGGGCACACGCCTCTTCGACCTGAAGCGCTGGCACGAGGGCATCAAGCGCGGCACACCGCAGAACATCGCCCTCTGCCTGTTGCCCGGCGCCACCACCACCGGCCTCACCATACCCGCCAACTCACCCAAGATGACCTGGCCCATCCCGAAGCACGAGACCGACGTGAACAAGAAGATTGTCCAGAACACGGGCTATTAATCGTTAACAACAAACCGAAAAATAACAAGACATGAAATATATCAAATTATTCATGCTGCTGGCTGTCGTGTCGCTGTTCGCCGCTTGCTCGAGCGACGACGACTTCAACACCAAGGAGGCCACAGTCAGCTTCGCCAGCGACTCCGTCGTGACCAAGGAGAGCGCCGGACTTGTCAACATCCCCATCAACGTCGAGGGACTGCGCAACGGCAACGTCACCGTACAGGTGAAGGCTGAAGAGGTGGGCGAGAACCCCGCCAAGGAGGACGTCAACTACCTCATCACCACCAAGACCATCAACATCAAGGCCGACACGCTCGCCAGCGGGACCATGAACGTCGAGGTGAAGATGGTGGACGACGCTGAGATCAACGAGAACCGCACCTTCAAGCTCACCATCGTGAGCGCCAGCGGTGCCAAGATCGGCAAGAACGCATCGACCGTCGTCACCATCCGCGACAACGACGCCGCCTTCTACGAGAAGTTCTTCGGCAAGTGGACGCTCACGGGCAACATCACGTCAAGCGCTGGCACAAGCGCCTTCAGCAAGGTGGTGACCATCAGCGGCGCAACCGACGAGAGCAGCGATGACTACGACAACATCCTGACCGTCTCTGCCACGGGCTTCATCAACGTCGGCGTGTCGCTCGACTGCGAGTGGCACATGCGCTACAACTTCGACCTCGCCACCAAGAAGGGCACCGTGGGCATCATCTGCGGAGAGACCGTGGCCACCTACGGCAGCACCTACGAGTGGATGTGGGCAACCGACGACGGCAAGAGCTACACCCTCGACGACGTGACCGCTCCATGGGCGCTGGGTGAGGGCGACGCCTTCCCGACAACCATCACCTTCCCCGAGAGCCAGGCACTCTACTTCTACCAGCCGGGGGCCGGTGTATGGCGCATCCTGGAGGGATTGAAGCTCACCAAAAAGTAAGCACACATCTTACCACAGGATAACGACGGCAGGTTGACAAGGCACAATCCTTGCCAACCTGCTTTGCGTATCCCACAATCTTCAACAGGCAAACCAGACAACGTAACCACAATGAACATGAACAAACATCTCACCACCATCGCCCTGGCCCTGCTGGTCTGCATCACCGCAACGGCCAAGCAGCGCACGCACCAGCAACTCGTGCAGGCGGCACAAGCATTCCTGCAGGGCGGCGCCGCCAAGGGCAAGGCCGCCAAGGGCAGGCTATCGTTCACCACACCACTTGGCAACCAGCAGATCACCGTGCTGAACAGCAGCAACGGGCAGGGACTGATCATGGCCAACGACGACACATTCTCTCCCATCCTGGGTTACACCGAGGAGCCCATCGACCCCGACAACATGGCACCAGCCTTCAAGTGGTGGATGGCCACCATCAGCCAGGCGATGGAACAGACGCTGGCTGAGGGCACGGCACCCGCCAAGGCCAGCAAAAGCAGCAAATACAAAGAGGAGGTGGACGAGCTGTTGACCACAAAGTGGGGACAGAGCGAGCCTTACTACAACCTCAGCCCCACCTACACCAGCAACGGGCGAAGCTATTACTATGTCACCGGTTGTGTGGCGACAGCCATGGCGCAAATCATGAAGTACTACAATTATCCGGAAAAGGGAAAGGGCTACAACAAGTGGACCTTCTACCCCAACGGAAACAGCTCGCAAGGCACCAGCCTACGCGTCAGCTTCGCCACCACCTACGACTGGGACAACATGCTTGACACCTACACAAAGGGCGGCTACAACGACACACAGGCCAACGCCGTCGCCACGCTCATGAAGGCATGCGGAGGATCCGTGAGCATGCAGTATGCCAAGGACGGCAGTGGGGCCTACGCGGGCGACGCCTGCCTCGCCATGCGCAAGAACTTCCTCTACAACCAAGGGTGCAAGTACTACTTGCGCGAATACACTCCGAAAGACGTGTGGATGGACATCATCTACAGGGAGCTCAACGACGGGTGCCCCATCTTGTATGGCGGAACCACGAAGGCCGAGGCCGGACACGAGTTTGTGTTCGACGGCTATGACAAGAACGGCCTGGTGCACGTCAATTGGGGATGGGACGGTACCAACAACGGATGCTTCGACGTGGCCCTGCTCGACTCGCGTGAGGGAAGCTTCACCGACAACCAAAACATGGTCATCGTCCGCCTGCCCGACGACATACGCTTCGACGGATCCTACCACTCGTTGTGGGGCTCATCCACAGGATTGAACCTGTCCCAGTCGAACAAGACGGTGCGCACCAGCAACTTCACGGCCTTCAACGTCGACGTGGAGACATTCACGGGCCTGGTGCAACTGGTGGCCAAGAACCTGGAGACGGGCGAGGTCACCAACCTCACCAAGGATGATGATGAAGACAACACGCTGAGCAACGTCGAATTCGGGAACGGATACCAGTTTAGCTTCACGGGAGACCTCAGCCAACTGGCTGACGGCAACTACCGCGTCTACGTGGCCTCCCTGTCCACGGCCGCTAACAAGGCCGAGATGGAGTGGCAGCCCATCCTCTGCAAGGAGACCCTCAACTCCAACTACCTGCTGACCGTCAACAACGGAAGCTACAAGTTGACCAAGGGCGAGACCGACTTTGTGACAGGCATCGCAAAGACCATCACCACGCGCACCACACCCACGGAGACACGCGTCTACAACCTGCAAGGGCAAGAGGTCTACAAGACACGCGACACAAACTTCGACATCAACCAGCTCAACCTGCACGGCACCTACATCGTGCGACAGGGCAACAAGGCTCTCAAGGTGCTGAAGTAAAAACAACGAGACACATCTTCCACAAGGGCATGCCGACAGAAACGGCATGCCCTTGTTTTGTCTCCCTCGTCAGTGAGCACGAGCGGCGCACATCATTAATTTGGCACTGTTTTCAACAACTTTAACCGCTTCCACTTTGCGCGTCGCGATTTTCTTCTTAATTTTGCAAAATTACGGGACACACTCCCACCGAGGCCTGGCCTAACAATGATCACTACATATCACACATGAAGAAGACACTACTGACCGCAGCCCTCTCACTGGTTGCGGTGACAATGATGGCCGTGCCCGCCAAGCGCGGCCAATGGAAAACAGTGACGCTCGCTGACGGGACAACCGTGCGCGTGGAGCTTCGTGGCGACGAGTTCAACCACTTCTGGCAAGCCTCGGACGGCACACGATACGTGGAAAACGGAGACGGCTGGCAAGTGGCCGACGCACAGGCGCTGCTCTCAATGAAACGGGCTGCCATGCGCCGAACAGCCGCCAACCGTCTCCGCATGAGCCGCAGGCACCAGACGCAGGCCTTCAAGGGACAAAAGAAGGGACTGATCATTCTCGTCGATTTCCCGGACAAGCAGTTCGCCGACGGACACGACAAGGCGCTCTACAATAAGATTGCCAATGAGAAAGGCTATTCGGAGAATGGCTTCATCGGGTCGGTGAGAGACTACTTCAGCGCACAGAGCAACGGGCAGTTTGAACTCACGTTCGATGTGGTCGGACCCGTGCGAGCTGCGAAGAGCTACAAATACTATGGTGGCACAGCCAGCGACGGCAACGACGAGCCCGTGGATGAGCTTGTCAAAGAGGTATGCCAACAAATCAGCGGACAGGTGAACTTCTCCGACTACGACTGGAACGGCGACGGCGAGGTGGAGCAAGTGTTTGTGCTCTACGCCGGACAGGGACAAGCCGACGGAGGCGCCAACAACACCATCTGGCCACACGAGTATAGCCTCTCGTCATACGACGGCGGATCGGCCATCACACTGGGCGGCGTGAAAATCGACACCTACGCCTGCTCGTGCGAGCTCAACGGTTCGAAGAGCCTCGACGGACTGGGGACCATCTGCCATGAGTTCTCGCATTGCCTTGGACTCCCCGACCTCTATGATGTCAACTATGGCGGCAACTTCGGCATGGGCGACTTCAGCTTGATGAGCGCCGGCAACTACCTCGGAAACGGATTGACACCTCCCAACTACACCGCATGGGAACGCTGGTTCAGCGGATGGATAGAGCCGGTGGAGCTATCGGAGACCGACACCACCGTCACTACCATGCAATCGCTCAGCAAGAACGGTGACACCTACGTCATCTACAACCCCGCAAACCACAACGAGTACTATCTCCTGGAGAACCGCCAGTGCACGGGATGGGACGTCAGCCTGCCCAGCCACGGACTGATGGTGAGCCACGTGGACTATGACCCGAACATCTGGTACTACAACATCGTGAACGCTTGCACGCAAAAGGGTGACGCCTATGAGCAGGCTGGCGTGAAAAACGACCACCAGCGCCTCACCATCTTCCATGCGGACAACGAGGCTGGGTCGGCCTACTACTCCTACTCGGGCAAATACATCACCACATCGGAGACGCATGACCTCTACCCCAACGGCTCTCTCGACTCGCTGACCAACCTCTCGACACCTGCCGCCACGCTCTACAACGCCAACACCGACGGCACGCAATACATGAACCGCGGCATCTACAACATCGCTGAGAGCAGCAACGGTACCATCAGCTTCGACTTCAAGCACCTGGCCGCAAAGGAGCCCGTGACGCCCGACGAAGGCCAGCATCTGCTCCACGAGACGTTCGACCAATGCGACGGAACGGGTGGAAACTCCGGCGGGTTCAGCGGATTAGTGGCACAAGCCGTGTTCACGCCCGACCTCGACGGTTGGTCGGCAAGCAAGGCCTACGGCGGCGACAAGTGCGCCCGCTTCGGCAACAGCAGCACACCGGGCACCGTCACATCACCCTCGTTCACAGCCGTGGCCGACACGATGACACTGTCCTTCCGCGCAGCCGGATGGAACGCCACCAACGATGGCACACAACTGCTGATGTCAATCAACGGAAAGGGCAAGTTTGTGGAAAGCCAGAGCAAGGAGCAAAGCCTCACCTTGACCAAGGGCGCCTGGACCACCTACTCCCTGCGCTTCACCGGCACCGGAACAATGAGCATCTCCTTCGACCCCAGCAAGCGCTTCTTCCTCGACGACGTCACTGTGACACGGCCAGTCAACACGGCCGTCAGAGCCATCGAAACGGCAACCACAAAGCGCCACGCAGGCGTCTACAACCTCTCGGGACAGTATCTCGGCACAAGCACGCAGGCGCTACCCCACGGCATCTACATCGTCGACGGGAAGAAAGTGGTGAAATAAACTGATTTAACCTTTTCACATTTTGCCAAAATCTGAAAAGGTCGTAACTTTGCAAACAAATACAAAAACCATTAACAACATTACAGCTATGGCAAAGAAAGCAATCCTGATGATCCTCGACGGATGGGGCATCGGCAAGCACGACAAAGGCGACGCTATCTACAATACGCCGACTCCTTATCTCGACTATCTCAACGCTACCTGCGCCCACTCGCAGCTACACGCTTGCGGTGAGGATGTGGGGCTGCCCGACGGACAAATGGGCAACTCAGAGGTAGGACACCTCAACATCGGTGCCGGACGTGTGGTCTACCAGGACCTGGTCAAGATCAACAAGGCCTGTGAGAGCGGCGACATCCTGAAGAACAAGGAGATTGTCAGCGCTTACGGCTACGCACAGAAGACTGGCAAGCGCCTCCACATCATGGGCCTCACCTCAACAGGCGGTGTCCACTCAAGCCTCAACCACCTCTTCAAGCTCCTCGAGATCTCCAAGGAGTATGGACTGAAGAACACCTTCGTACACTGCTTCATGGACGGCCGCGACTGCGACCCGAAGAGCGGCAAGGGCTTCATCGAAGAGGTGCAGCAGTGCTGCGAGAAAAACGATGCGCACATCGCCAGCATCGTGGGACGCTTCTACGCCATGGACCGCGACAACCGATGGAATCGGGTGAAAGAGGCTTACGACCTGCTCGTCGAGGGCAAGGGCAAGCAAGCCGACGACCTCGTGAAGGCTATGGACGAGAGCTACGCCGAGGGCGTGACCGACGAGTTCATCAAGCCGATACACAACGCCAAGGTTGAGGGCACCATCCAAGAGGGTGACGTAATCATCTTCATCAACTTCCGCAACGACCGTGCTCGCGAGCTGACACAGGTGCTCACACAGAAGGACATGCCCGAGGAGGGGATGCACACCATCAAGGACCTGCAATACTACTGCATGACACCGTATGACGCCAACTTCAAGGGTGTACACATCCTCTATCCAAAGGAGGACGTGCGCAACACGTTGGCCGAATATCTCTCCAACAACGGCAAGCGACAGCTCCACACAGCCGAGACAGAGAAGTATGCCCACGTGACATTCTTCCTCAACGGCGGACGCGAGCAACCCTTCCCCGGCGAGGACCGCATCCTGGTGCACTCACCCAAGGTGGCCACATACGACCTGCAGCCGGAGATGAGCGCATACGAGGTGAAGGAGAAGCTCGTGGGTGCCATCAACACGCAAGAGTACGATTTCATCGTGGTGAACTTCGCCAACGGTGACATGGTGGGACACACGGGCGTCTACAACGCCATCGCAAAGGCCGTATGGGCCGTCGACAACTGCGTGAAGGATGTCATCGAGGCAGCCAAGGCCAACGACTATGAGGCCATCATCATCGCTGACCACGGCAACGCCGACCACACCATCAACGAGGACGGAACGCCCAACACGCAGCACTCGCTCAACGCTGTGCCCTTCATCTACGTCACCAACAACAACTCGGCAACCGTCAAGGACGGCCGACTGGCAGACGTGGCTCCTTCCATCCTCCACATCATGGGACTGAAGCAGCCCGCCGACATGAATGGCGAGTGCCTCATCAGTGACAACAAGTAAACACAACAGGTATCTTCCCGACAACAGAAGATAACAACATTTTGTCGCAACACACACAGGGAGTCAGGGAAAAAGACAGCAGCATACATACTGCCTTTCCCCGATTCCCTGTTTTCTTTATTTATACACCAAACCATGAACGTCAAGATTGAAGAAAGTTGGAAACAACACTTGGGAACGGAGTTCGACAATCCTTACTTCGCCTCGCTTACCCAACAGGTGCGCCAAGAATACCTTAACGGCCCGTGTTACCCACCGGGACATCTCATCTTCAACGCCTTCAACCTCTGCCCATTCGAACAAGTGAAGGTGGTCATCATCGGACAAGACCCCTATCATGAGCCAGGACAGGCCATGGGACTGAGTTTCTCTGTGCCAGAAGGTGTGACCATGCCGCCCTCACTCATCAACATCTTCAAGGAGATCAACGACGACCTCGGGACGCCTATGCCCAAAGACGGCGACCTCACCCGCTGGGCTGAGCAAGGGGTGTTGCTGCTCAACGCCACGCTGACCGTGCGCGCACATCTCGCCAACAGCCATCAACGACTGGGCTGGAGCTTGTTCACCGACGCGGCCATTCAGGCGCTATCGGCTGAGCGCAAGGGCTTGGTCTACATGTTGTGGGGCGGATACGCACGCTCCAAACGCTCACTCATCGACAGCCAGCACAACCTTGTCCTGGAGTCGGTACACCCCTCTCCCCTGTCAGCCAACCGCGGCGGATGGTTCGGCCAGCACCAGTTCTCACGCTGCAACGCCTACTTGGAAAGTCAAGGAAAGTCACCGATCTCCTGGTAAGCACACACATCACATGCCCCCTTTGCGATTGCAAAGCCCGCAAAACTGAAGTTGCCATGTGTTGATGAGAATGCGCCAAGCACGCAAGAACGCAGAGGGCATATACTCTTCGGATTGCGTCAAGAACAAGATACAATGGCGACTGCCTCCACAAAGACGTTAATCGAAGTACAAGAGAAATATCGATGAAATCGAAAGAAAACAGGCATCAACACGCCTAATACCCTCAACAAGAAAATATTCACCCATGAACGACAATCAGCGAGGTGCTAACCTCCATATCATACAAGTGGGCGATGTGCTCGTATCGCCCGACATCTTCACCGAAGAGTTCTGCTGCGACCTTGACAAATGCAAGGGCGCATGTTGCGTTGATGGCGATGCAGGCGCCCCGGTCACACTCGATGAAATCGGCAATTTAGAGGAGTCGCTCGATGCGGTGTGGGATAGGCTCACCGCTTCCGCGCAGAGTGTCATCGACCGGCAAGGTGTGGCATACTCCGATGCCGAAGGCGATCTGGTCACCAGCATCGTCGGCGGCAAGGATTGCGTATTCACTTGCCACGAGGACCTCACCGACCGCGAAGACGGCCACATCATCAAGGACTGTTGCCTATGCGCCTTGGAATGCGCGTGCAACACTGGCAAGACACACTGGTCCAAACCCATCTCCTGCGCCCTCTATCCCATCCGCGAGAAACAGTTTAACGCAGGCTTGGTAGGAATCAACTATCATCGTTGGGACATCTGCCGCGACGCTGTAAGAAAAGGCCGAGAACTGCACCTCCCCCTTTATGTCTTTTTGAAGGAACCCTTAATCCGGCGATTTGGCCAGTCATGGTACAAAGAACTGTGCGACATCGCCGAAGAACTCAAGCAACAAGGCTTATTATAGCCCATTTCATCGAAACTTTCAGTTTCTTCCATCACAAAAGAACACATGTCATCAAGGCCATGCCGAAGCGGCCCCGTTTGCCCGAGGAGCCATTTGCAAGGCCTCCACGGCCACGATTTGGTCTCTGCGGAACAGGCGGTCACCCGTCACGCGAATGCGCCTGTAATCACCTGTTCTGAAGATGGGAAACGCCTGCTCATCCATTTCGCCCCTGCAAATATACTCCATTCCATCGTAAAAGATGCGCTCACCACGCCGTGCCTCACGGAGCGTGAGCCTCATCATGCCGTGAAAGGCAGAACCAAAGTCATAAGTGAGACCCACACTGTCCGGGTCAAAAAAAGAATAACCATCCGAGTGAACAACATGCAAGACCGGGTCGTTCGCCGACAAAAGTGTGACATCTCGATGTTTTCCATCTTGTCTGCGCTCAGCCGGCAACCAAAGGGCAAGGTTGAACCACGCCGCTTTCCATGATGGGTCGTGATAACGCCCGTCTACATGCTCTTTTCCGTCAACCGTCCAGCGTGTGTTGGCCCGACGACAAAGCCAATCACCATCGCTAAACCTGGAAAAAGCCCTGCCCGCCGAGTCGACACCGTGGAACACCACGCTGACCTGACAACTGTCCACGTTCGGATAGGTCGGAGCATACCAAAGAGCCACAACATCGGTGTCGGAGCGCAAGTAAGGCGTCACGTCGAAGGTCATCGAAACAGGGTTGTCCGAATAAGGTTCGCGTTGCGGATAAAACGCCGCAGTACCGACATTGCACTCATTGACATAGAGTTTGTAATAGCCTGTGGACACCACCGTGACGTATGCCTGGCGCGGACGTCCCCGTTCGAGGTACGTCTGGCGAAACCACACGTGGGAAAGGCTATCCGGATTGGGCACGCCAATCCAGTGCATGGCATACTCCTGGGCACAGAGTGCGGCCACCCACCACATGAGCATCACGATCAAACAAGCCCTTCTCATATCTCAAAACAAAGCAATTGACGCATTCCCCACAGTCGTCCTCCACTCCGCATCGGAAGGCGACAAATAGGAAAAAGGCATGTCACGCACATCAGAGCGTGGCATGCCTTTTATATTTTGTCTTATTATGAACTTCTTAACATCCTTTTGGCGTTTGGCCTTCGACAACACCTCCGGGCGTCTTGTCCGCCCACGGGAAGTCACGATTTAGGCGTCGATATTGGCGTAAGTGGCGTTTTCCTCGATAAATTCGCGGCGCGGCTCCACGTCGTCTCCCATGAGCATGGAGAAAATCTCGTCGGCATCGGCGGCGTTCTCGATGGTCACGCGCTTCAGCAGTCGCGTCTTGGGGTCCATGGTTGTCTCCCACAACTGCTCAGCGTTCATCTCACCCAGACCTTTGTATCGCTGCGTGTGTATGCGCTTGCCGTCTTCCACACCCTCGCCATACTTGTCGAGAAACGCCTGGCGCTGCTGGTCGTTGTAGCAATACTCGCTCACCTTTTTGTTTCCCTGGTGGAATTCACACTTGTAGAGGGGCGGTGTGGCGATGTAGAGATGTCCGTCCTCGATGATCTTCGGCATGAAGCGATAGAAGAGCGTCATGATGAGCGTGTCGATGTGTGAGCCATCGACATCGGCGTCGGTCATGATGATAATCTTGTCGTAACGCAGCTTGTCGATGTTGGCCTCACGGTCGTCTTCGCCTTCCACTCCGAAGCGCACACCGATGGACTGGATGATGTTCATGACCGACTCTGCCTCGAAGACGCGGTGCCACTGCACCTTCTCGACGTTCAATATCTTACCGCGCAACGGCAATATGGCCTGCGTGTAGCGGTCGCGCCCCTGCTTGGCCGATCCACCTGCCGAGTCACCCTCGACGAGGAATATCTCGCTCCGCTTGGGATCCTTGTTGGAGCAGTCAGCCAGTTTGCCCGGCAGTCCTCCTCCGCTCATCACGTTCTTGCGCTGCACGCTCTCTCTGGCCTTGCGTGCGGCTATGCGCGCCGTTGCGGCCAGGATGACCTTCTCGCAGATTTTCTTGGCCTCGTCGGGATGTTCCTCGAGGTAATCGGTCAACGCCTCGCCCACGGCTTGCTGCACAGCTCCCACCACCTCGTTGTTGCCCAACTTGGTCTTGGTCTGTCCCTCAAACTGCGGTTCGGCCACCTTGATGGAGATGACAGCCGTCAAGCCCTCGCGGAAGTCCTCGCCCGCCACCTCTATTTTGGCCTTTTCGATCTGCTTGGAGATTTGCGCGTCGTTGTCGGCGTAGTTTTTCAGCGTTCGGGTGAGCGCCATACGGAAGCCCGTGACGTGCGTGCCGCCCTCGATGGTGTTGATGTTATTGACATATGAGTGGAGGTTTTCCGAGTAGTCGGTGTTGTACATGATGGCCACCTCAATGGGCACCCCTTGCTTCTCGGTCTTCAGGTAGATGACGTCATCGAAGAGATGGGTGCGGTGACGGTCGATGTATCTGACAAACTCCTTCAGCCCGTCCTTGGCGTGGAAGACCTGCGTGCGTG
Organism: bacterium; assembly: GCA_963594895.1. Taxonomy (GTDB): domain Bacteria; phylum Bacteroidota; class Bacteroidia; order Bacteroidales; family Bacteroidaceae; genus Prevotella. Next base: position 46,459 of record CAVBFJ010000003.1, read on the forward strand.
TCTTGCCGTCGTCGTCGGGGCGCATGTCAGTCAGCGTGATGCGTATGCCAGCGTTGAGATAAGCCAATTCGCGCATGCGTCGCGCCACGACATCCCACTGGAAAGTCGTCGTGGTGAAGATGGTGGGGTCGGGCCAAAACTGCTGGCGCGTGCCTCGCTTGGTGGTCTCCCCGATGACCTTCACGGCGTAAAGGGGCTTGCCCTTCTCATACTCCTGCTGGTAGATGTGCCCGTCGCGGTAGACCTGCGAGAGCATGTGTGTGGAGAGGGCATTGACACAACTCACACCCACGCCATGCAAGCCGCCGGACACCTTGTAGGAGTTCTTGTCGAACTTGCCGCCAGCGTGCAGCACGGTCATGACGACCTCCAGTGCGCTCTTGTGCAATTTCTTGTGCTCATCGACGGGGATGCCGCGCCCGTTGTCTTCCACGGTGCAGCTGCCGTCAGTGTTAATGGTCACCTCGATGTCGGTGCAATAGCCCGCCATGGCCTCGTCGATACAGTTGTCCACCGTCTCGTTGATGAGATGGTGGAGACCCTTTTCAGACACGTCGCCGATGTACATGGCCGGTCTTTTGCGGACAGCCTCAAGGCCCTCGAGCACTTGGATGTTGGAGGCCGAATAATTATCTTCGGGGTTGTGAATATCTGCCATTTTAATTCATATAGTTTATTGTTGCAAAGATACTAAAAAATGCGCAAACAATAAAACTTTTATGACGAATAAATGTGCCCACGGGAAAGAATGGGCGACCCCGAAAAGAGGTCTCTCAAGCAAAACAATTTAAGGCCGCATCCCGTTTTTGGGATACGACCTTATATGACTTTTAAAGCTATGGTCCTTCTGGTTAACCGAGCTTCTTGATATGCAAAGCGAGGCTTGACTTCAAGTTAGCGGCCTTATTCTTGTGGATAAGGTTGGTCTTGGCCAGCTTGTCAAGCATCTTCTGCACAGCAGGATACATCTTGACAGCTTCCTCCTTATCAGTGGTAGCGCGGAGCTTGCGCACAGCGTTGCGCATGGTCTTTGCATAATATTTGTTGTGAAGCGTGCGGACCTTGGTCTGACGAATTCTCTTGATTGATGATTTGTGATTTGCCATCTTTATCTTTTTTCTTTCTTGTTTTTACCTTTAGGAGTAGTCCCTAGCAGAATCGAACTGCTCTTTAGAGAATGAAAATCTCTCGTCCTAACCGATAGACGAAGGGACCATCTGCTTAATTTTGCGGGTGCAAAGTTACTGCTTTTTGTTTAACCCTCCAAATTTTAATGGAAAAATTTTCGCTAAACGCCTGATTTTTCGTATTTTTGCCAGTGTATGGAGATAAAAACCGCTGCGATAGTGCTTCACTCACTGAAATATGGTGAATCACAGATGATTGTCGACTTGTTCACCCGGGCCATGGGACGGGTGTCGTTTTTCTGTCATATACCCAAGACCAACAAGGGGAAGATCAAGAAGCAACTGTTCCAGCCGCTGACCATTCTCGACATTGTGTTCGACTATCGCCCCCACGCTTCCATGCAGCATTTCCGCGACCTTCGGCTGGCCAAGCCCTTCGTATCGGTGCCCTTCGACCCCATCAAACTGTCCATATCTCTCTTTCTGTCCGAGTTTCTCTACCACGCCACTCGCGATGAGCAACAAAACGAGCCTCTCTACGACTACATCGAGGACAGCCTGTTGTGGCTCGACAACGTGTCCGAGCGATTTTCCAACTTCCACTTGGTGTTCATGATGCGCCTGTCGCGTTTCATCGGCTTTTTCCCCAACCTGGCCGAGGACGCCAGCCAGCGATGGTTCGACCTCCGAAACAGTGTCTTCACGGGTGTGCGCCCGCCCCACCCCGACTTCCTCGAACCAGCCGAGGCGTCGAACCTCACCCTGCTGATGCGCATGGACTATCATAACATGCACTTGTTCCGGCTGACACAGGCCGAGCGCAACCGCTGCGCGGAAATCATCCTCTACTATTACCGCCTCCACGTGCCGGGCTTCCCCGAACTGAAGTCGTTGCCCGTGTTGCAGACGCTCTTCAGATAAACAAATGCCGACGCCAAGCGATCCGTTTTAGCGCTAAAAAAATCCCAACAAACTATAGACAAAAACGCGCGTTATTTCCAAAAAGAAAATCTTTGGGCGGAAATACGCGAAAAATGGCTACTTTTAGCAACTCGCTGTTTATCAACACTTTATAATAAACACAATTTTATTTACCCGCAAAAGTAAATGTTTTTCATCATGATAGGTATCGAATCGTGGTGAGATTAACGCCTTATCGCACCACGATTCGGCATCTATCGCGACTAGATTAGGCATCTATCACGAGTAGATTAGGCACAAATCTCAAGACAGCAGGGCATTTTGGCTGATCCGACAAGGCAAAAACGGCTTTTTCGTCGTCTATTTCAAGCGAAATGGCGAACAAACTTTTTGGCAAAAAATCACGACACCATGCGCACCATGTGCGTTCGCGCATGCGGCCGCAGTCACCCTTCCGGCCATCCGGCCATCCTCATTTTGTCTCCGAGCCGTGTGCCTCCTCGCCACAAGCGGGCAGCGCGAGAGGCTGCCATTTGGACATTTTGTCGTTGAGATAGTCCACCAGTCCCTGGTCAGCGAGCACGTCCACATGGTCGAAGAGGCCCATGACAAAACGGCCTACGCCGATGTATCCCACCAGGTCGGCCTCGAAAAGCCAGTGTCCCGGACCATCAGCCACGATCAGGGCCGACGAGTGGGGATACTCCTCGACCATCAGGTTGCGCGCCAGGTGGTCGAGGCGCAGACGCACCCGGCGCCTCTCCTCGCCGGCAAACATAAACATGTCTGTGAATACCTCCTTGTGCTTGCTCTCATTGAACCACGGCGCATCGACGATTTCCACGCTCTGGATGCGCGCCACCTTGAACGTCTTGTTGACGCCCGACTTCACCTCGAAGGCGCGCACATCGTTCTTCTCGCCGAGAAAGCAGAATGGCTCCACCACCCTGTCGGTGACACTTTGGCTATGGGGCGACGAGTATCCATGGAGAATGACCACCTGCTTGCGCCGCATGGCGCGCTCGAGCTGGGTCACATTGTTGTAGACATGCCGCTGGATGCGGACATCGGTGTACTGCGACAGGTTATAGTATCGCTCCAGCTTGCGCTTGAGCATGGAGGCCATGGCATTGTCTTTCTCCACGGCCGTCAACAGCCCGTGGAGGTAGACGGCCTCATTCTCGGTGAAGTCGACCGCCGAGGCGACAGACTGGAAGAAGGGCGAACGGGGATGGAGATGATAGTTGCGGCCCTCGTGGACAACCACGAAGCCCGACGCCCGCAACACGTCGAGCGTGTAATAAAAGTTGCGCACGGAAGTGCCCAGCACCGCCGACAGGTCTGCGGCGTTGTGATTTTGGCCGTCGGTCATCGCCGTGATGAGATCGAGCCATTTGGTCAGGGTGGAAGAGGATGTCGCGGACATACGGTATCGGGATGGCTGACGGGTGCTCCGGCCGTCATTCCGCCGGGAGCGCATCCCAGTCGATGGAGGTCTGGCAGTGGCCGATGAGGTTAAACGAGCGGCGGTGATAGGGCGTGACACCGTGGGCCTCGATGCCCGCATAGTGTTTGGCCGTGGGATAGCCTTTGTTGTGTTCCCAGTCATAGTGGGGGCACTCTTGGGCCAAACGGCACATGTAGTCGTCACGGAAGGTCTTGGCCAGGATGCTCGCCGCGGCGATCGACTGGTACTTGGCGTCGCCCTTGACGATGCACGTGTGGGGCAAGCCAGGGTAAGGGTCGAAGCGGTTGCCGTCGATGAGAAGGGCCTCGGGCGCCACGCGCAGCTGGGCGATGGCGCGGTGCATGGCCAGGAATGAGGCGTGCAGGATGTTCACCCTGTCGATCTCTTCGGGCGTCACCTCGCCCACCGCCCAGGCCAGGGCGTCGCGCTCTATCTGCTCACGCAGGGCGTATCGCCTCTTGGCCGTGAGCTTCTTCGAGTCGTTAAGGTCGGGGTTCTCGTAGTCGCGCGGCAGGATGACGGCGGCGGCAAACACGCTGCCCGCCAGGCATCCACGACCGGCCTCATCGCATCCGGCCTCCAACAAATCGGGGTTATAATAGGGACTCAACATGTTGTTTTAACGTTTTTAACAAGCGATTATTGTTTTGTGAAGTGACATTTCTTTTGCTTCGGGTAACTTTGCAGCAGAAATCAAGAACCAAAACCCCAAGCCCCATGGAAAAGAATGTCACGCTTTCAGCATCCGGCCAAGTGGAGGTGAACCTCCAGGGCCTCGTCAACAATCTGCAATCTGTCCTCTCCCGAGTGGCACGCACAGTCTTGGCACCACTGGAGTGGTTGAGAAAATACTACTCATCGGTCTGCGAGAAGCGGTTGACCCTGCGGCAGACCTGCACGCTCATCGCCACCCAACTGGCTTTCATCGCCACCGTGTTTCCCGCCGACGCCCCCTGGTTCACACGCCTCGGCTGCGGTGCCTGGTTGCTTCTCTCGCTCCATCGGTGCAGAAAATTCCTTTCCTAACAGACCTCTTTAAAAAGCCACTCCCCGCCTCGGCAACTGTTGCCGAGGCGGGGAGTGGCTTTTTAGCACAGGGTTCGCCCTTCTGTTCGGAGGTCAGAACATCTGCCTGACACGGCGTATGCCTGCCACAAGCGCGTCGACCTCCTCACGAGTGTTATAGAGCGCAAACGACGCGCGGACCGTGCCCAAGACACCGAGACGGTCCATCAGCGGCTGCGCGCAGTGGTGGCCGGTGCGCACGGCGATGCCCAGCTGGTCAAGCAGGGTGCCCATATCCATGTGATGGATGTCGCCCACATTGAAGCTGATCACCGCATCGCCCACGGCGTCAGCCAAAAGGCCGCCAGTGGTGGGCTGCACGGCGTGGCCGCAGATGCGCATGTCGGGTATGTCGCGAAGCTGGCTCAGCGCGTAGCGGGTGAGCTCACGCTCATGGCGCTCTATGTTGTCCAGGCCCAGCCGCTGCATGTACTGGATGGCCACGGCCAGGCCGTGGGTGGCCACATAGTCGGGTGTGCCGGCCTCAAACTTGAGGGGCGGGCGCTCGAAGGTGGTCTTCTCGAAGCTCACGCGCTCTATCATCTCGCCGCCGCCCTGGTAAGGCGGCAACTTGTCGAGCCAGTCCTCCTTACCGTAGAGCACCCCGATGCCCGTGGGGCCATACATCTTGTGGCCGCTGAAGACAAAGAAGTCGCAGTCGAGATCCTGCACGTCGATGGCGAAATGCGGGGCGCTCTGCGCGCCGTCGACCATCACCGGCACCCCGTGCTCGTGGGCGATGGCGATGAGTTGCTTCACAGGGTTGACCGTGCCGAGCACGTTGCTCACCTGTGCCACGCTCACCATCTTGGTGCGCTCGTTGAAGAGGGCCTTGTAAGCCTCGATGTCGAGCACGCCGCCATCCGACATCGGGATGACGCGGAGCCGGATGCCGCGCTTGCGGGCCTGCAGCTGCCAGGGCACGATGTTGCTGTGGTGCTCCATGACGGAGACGATGACCTCGTCACCCTCCTGCAGGAATTCGTCGCCAAAGGTGCTGGCCACAAGGTTGAGCCCCTCAGTGGTGCCACGGGTGAAGACGACCTCGCTGGTGGAGCGGGCGTTGATGAAGCTGCGCACAGTCTCGCGAGCCTGCTCATGCAGTTCGGTGGCCTGCACACTGAGGTAGTGGACGCCACGATGCACGTTGGCGTTGGCGTTGAGATACTCGTCGCGCATGGCATCGAGCACACACAACGGTTTCTGCGTGGTGGCGGCATTGTCGAGATAGACAAGCGGCTTGCCATGGACTTCCCGCCCCAGGATGGGGAAGTCGGCCCTGATGTCCTGGATGTTATATCCTGTTTCCATTGCTTACGGTTTTGGGGTATTGTTAGTGGGCGCAGCCTCCGTCTGCCTTCGGGTGGGACAATCGGCACCCCTGGCATCGGCCCAGTTCGCCACGGAAGCGCTTCTCCACCAACTGGTGCAGGCGGTCGCGCAGGGGTTCGAGCTTGATCTGGTCGATGACCTCGCCAATGAAGGCGAACTCCAGGAGCAACTTGGCCTCACGCTGGTCGACGCCACGCTGCTGCATGTAGAAGAGGGCCGCGTCGTTGAGTTGGCCGACGGTCGACCCATGCGAGCACTTCACGTCATCGGCATAGATCTCAAGCATCGGCTGCGTGTACATGCGTGCCTCCTTGGTCATGCAGAGGTTTTGGTTGGTCTCCTGCGAGGTGGTCTTCTGCGCATCCTTGCGCACCAGCACGCGTCCGGCGAAAGCGCCCACGGCATGTCCGTCGACCACATACTTGTACAGCTCATGCGAGTCGCAGTGGCCCACCTGGTGGTCGATGAGCGTGTTGTTGTCCACATGCTGTTCCTTGTCGGCTATAACGCAACCGTTGCACCAGCACTCGGCGCCCTCGCCGCGGAGGGTGAGGTTGAGCATGTTGCGTGTGGTACCGTTGTGCAGGGTGATGACGTCGTGGTTGACGCGGCTGCCCGCCTGCTGCTCGATATAGACATTGCTCACGCGCACATTCTTGTCGTGCGTCTCCTCCATGCAGTAGAGGTCAAGGCTGGCGTTGTCGGCCACATAGGCCTCGATGACCTGCGTGGAGAGGAAGCGGCGGTCGTCGGCGGAGTCGTCGCAAAAGAGGAGCTTGGCCTCAGCGCCCTCGTCCATGACGATGAGCACACGCCGGTTGACCATCAGGTCGACGTCCGATCGGAGGATGTTGACCACCTGGATGGCACGTTCCACACGGACGCCTTTCGGCACATGGATGAAGAGGCCGTCCTGGGCCAGCATGGTGTTGAGGGCGGTCACACCGTCGTCGGCCGTCGAGGCCAACTTGGCGTAGTGGCGCGACACAAGGTCGGGATGCAGCTCGGCGGCCTCTCTCAGGCTCATCACCTCCACGCCCTCAGGCAAGGAGGCCTTGGGCAGCGCCTTCTTGCAGAACATGTCGTTGACCACGAAGTAGAGCGAGGTCGACAGGTTGGGCACGTCGCAGCGGAACACGGAATAGGGGTCGACGGGTATGTCGATCCTACTGAGGTTCAAGCCATAGTCGGGGGCAAAGAGCGCAGCCATGTCCGTGTACTTGTATCGCTCCACCTTGCGGGTGGGGAAGCCCAAGCGCTGGAAATCGGCGAACGCCCCGTCGCGCACGGCATTGAGCGCAGTGGCCGAATGGCTGCAGATCAGTTCCTTCTGCTCCGCAAACAGTTCTATGTATTGTTTTTCGCTACTCATTGTATCAAAAGGGTTTCCTTTTTTCGTCATGATGGGTGGAAGGGTCACTTCCCGAACTCCTTGTCGGCCTCTTCCTTGATCCAGTCGTAACCGCGCTGCTCGATCTCCTTGGCCAGCGCGGGCCCTTCGGTGCGCACGATGCGCCCGTTGTAGAGCACATGGACCACCTGTGGCTTGATCATGTCGAGCAAGCGCTCGTAATGGGTGATGACAATGATCGACTTCTCGGGAGTGAAGAGCTTGTTCACACCCTCGGCCACGATGCGCATGGCATCGACATCCAGGCCGGAGTCGGTCTCGTCGAGAATGCTGAGCCTTGGGTCGAGCATGGCCATCTGGAAGATCTCGTTGCGCTTCTTCTCGCCGCCCGAGAAGCCCTCGTTGACGGAGCGATGGGCCAGCTTGCTGTCGAGCTCCACGAGCGATCGCTTCTCCCGCATGAGCTTCATGAAGTCGCCTGCCTTGAGCGGCTCGAGGCCCTGGTACTTGCGCTTGGCGTTGACGGCGGCCTTCATGAAGTTGACCATCGACACGCCGGGGATCTCCACGGGATACTGGAACGACAGGAACAACCCCTCACGGGCGCGGTCCTCGGGCTTCATCGCCAGGAGATCCTTGCCGTTGAACAGGGCCGTCCCCTCGGTGACCGTGTAAAGGGGGTTGCCCGTCAGCACAGCCGAAAGGGTGGATTTCCCGGAGCCATTGGGACCCATGATGGCATGGATCTCACCGTCGTTGACCGTGAGGTTGATGCCTTTCAATATTTCCTTGCCTGCAATTGTGGCATGCAGGTTTCTAACCTCTAACATAATTTATATATAAAAAACCTTGGTTTCTGTATGTTTAACGCTTACTTTCCACCTACAAACTTTCCAGCAGCCCGTTCAGCAATCCGCCCCAATCGTCGCGTGTCCAGCGGAAGGGGAATGTGACCTTCAAGCCTATGGAGAACACGTGGCGGTGCATCTAGCCGTGGCATTCGGCCGTGCGGGAACTGCCACTCTCGGTGTATCGGACGCGGTAAGGGGCGTCGATGCCGAAACGGTAGCCATATTCCACCTGCAAGGCGACGCTTGAGAACAGGTAGATGTCGGCCCCCACGACGGGGCCCAGGCTGAGCCTCGGGGCCTTGGCGACGCCTTGGGCCGAATAGGAATAGGTGGTCTTGGATATTTCACTGTCAGACCACGACATACAAGAGGACATCTCGAAGGGGCCGCGGTCAGCGCCGAAGGCGTAGAGCACGTCGGCTCCCACATAGGGGTTGACCTTCCATCGGGGCGGGGCGGGATACCAACGGCCGCCCAGCATCAGCTGGTCGAGGTCTTGGTTGCCGTCTCCCTTGAGGTAGTTGAGTTCCTCACGCTCGCATCCTGCCTTCAGGCTGAAGTGTCTCTTGGGCAGGTAATACTCCGCATGGAGCTTGGCCACCAGGCCCGTGTTGGCCGTGGAGCCCGCGCGATAACGGGGCACGTCCGCGTTGGACGACGAGGCATTAGTTACGATGTTGCCGCCGACCTGCGCGTCGATGGCCCACCGGCGAGCGCTCTCCTCATCGCTTTGGGCCGAAGCACCCAAGCTGGCGAGCGCCAGGACAACTGTTGGGAAAAGAGCTGATGGTCGCATCTTGCCTGTGCTTATCCCACTGTCCCCTCGAGCGAGACGCTCAAGAGTTTCTGGGCTTCCACCGCAAACTCCATGGGCAGCTTGTTGAGCACGTCCTTGGCATAGCCGTTGACGATGAGCCCGACGGCCTCCTCCGTGGGGATGCCGCGTTGGTTGCAATAGAACAACTGGTCCTCAGAGATCTTCGAGGTAGTGGCCTCATGCTCCACGATGGCCGTGTCGTTGTGGATGTCCATGTACGGGAACGTGTGTGCGCCGCAGTCGGACCCGAGCAGCAACGAGTCGCAGGAGCTGTAGTTGCGCGCGTTGTCGGCATTGGATGTGGCGCGGACCAGTCCGCGATAGCTGTTCTGCGAATGGCCGGCCGATATGCCCTTGGAGATGATGGTCGACTTGGTGTTCTTGCCCATGTGGATCATCTTCGTGCCCGTGTCGGCCTCTTGGTAGTGGTTGGTGACAGCGACCGAATAGAACTCGGCCTGCGAATTGTCGCCGCGAAGCACACAGGAAGGGTACTTCCAGGTGATGGCGGAGCCTGTCTCGACCTGTGTCCACGACAACTTGGAGTTGACACCGCGGCAGTCGCCACGCTTGGTCACGAGGTTGAGGACGCCCCCCTTGCCGTGCTCGTCGCCCGGATACCAGTTCTGCACGGTGGAATATTTCACCTCAGCGTTGTTCATCACCACGATTTCCACCACGGCGGCGTGCAACTGGTTCTCGTCGCGCATGGGGGCCGTGCAGCCCTCCAGGTAGGAGACATAGCTGTCGTCGTCAGCAATGATGAGCGTGCGCTCGAACTGGCCCGTGTTGCGGGCGTTGATGCGGAAGTAGCTGCTGAGCTCCATGGGGCAACGCACGCCCTTGGGGATGTATACGAAGCTGCCGTCGCTGAACACCGCGGAGTTGAGCGCCGCGGAGTAGTTGTCGCGATAAGGCACGACCGAGCCGAGGTACTGGCGCACCAGGTCGGGATGGTCCTTCACCGCTTCTCCGATGCTGGAGAAGATAACGCCCTTCTCTGCCAGTTGCTTCTTGAAGGTGGTCTTGACCGACACCGAGTCCATGATGGCGTCGACGGCGGTGCCGCTCAGGGCCAGGCGCTCCTCAAGGGGTATGCCCAGCTTGTCGAAAGTCTTCTCAAGCTCAGGGTCGATCTCCTTGTCCTTGGGTTTCTTGGCCAATGGGTCCGCATAATAAGAGATATCCTGAAAATCGATGTGGGGCACATGCACATGCCCCCATTTGGGTTCGGAGAGTGTCTTCCAAAAGCGATAAGCCTTCAGACGGAAGTCGAGAAGCCAGTCGGGCTCGCCCTTCTTCTTGGAGATGAGCCTGACGATGTCCTCATTCAGTCCTTTGGGAATGACGTCGGTCTCGACATCCGTGGTGAAGCCGAACTCATACTTCTGGTTGGCCACCTCCTTGACAAACTCATTGTTTGCTTGTGTCTTCATATGATGATGAATGGCCTCTTCAAGATTTTCCGTGGGGCAGTGGCCACCCAGCCGACAGGCGGTGGTGTCTTCCCAAAGGAAATTCTTGGAGAGGCCTTGTGCTATTTGACCTTACAGTTTCTGCTCTACCTCAATCTCCGTGAACGTCTCCAAGACGTCACCAGCCTGTATGTCGTTGTAGTTGACAAGCGAGATGCCACACTCGAGGCCGGTCACGACCTCCTTGACATCGTCCTTGTAACGCTTCAGGGCGGCGATGGGGGCGGTGTGTACGACGATGCCGTCGCGCACCACACGAGCCTTGTCCTTGTTGTGCACCTTGCCCTCGGTGACGAGACCGCCGGCCACAGCACCCACCTTGGATATCTTGTAGACCTGCTTGACCTCCACCTGGGCGGTGACAATCTCCTTCTTCACCTTGTCGAGCATGCCGACCATGGCCGACTTGATGTCGTCGATGGCGTCATAGATGACCGAATAGGTGTTGATCTCCACGCCCTCACGGTCGGCGAGCTTGCGCGCGTCGGAGGACGGACGGACCTGGAAGCCCACGATGACTGCGTCGGAAGCGCTGGCGAGCATCACGTCGTTCTCTGAGATCTGGCCAACAGCCTTGCTGATGACATTGACCTGGACCTTCTCCGTGGAGAGCTTGATGAACGAGTCGGACAGGGCCTCGACGGATCCGTCCACGTCACCCTTGACGATGATGTTGAGCTCGTGGAACTCGCCGCGCGCGATGCGGTGCGAGATGTCGCCCAGCGTAAGACGCTTCTGCGTGCGCAGTCCCTGCTCGCGCTGGAGCTGCTCACGCTTGTTGGCTATCTCACGGGCCTCCTGCTCGGTGTCGATGACGTGGAAGGCGTCGCCTGCCGTGGGCGCCCCGTTCAAGCCGAGGACGATGGCGGGCTCAGCCGGCTTCACGTTGTCGATGCGCTGGTTGCGCTCGTTGAACATGGCCTTGACACGTCCCCAACTGGTTCCGGCGAGCACGATGTCGCCGACCTTCAGCGTACCGTTGCTGACGAGCACGGTCGACACATAGCCGCGGCCCTTGTCGAGCGACGACTCGATGATGGTTCCCGTGGCCTTGCGATTGGGGTTGGCCTTGAGGTCGAGCATGTCGGCCTCGAGCAAGACCTTCTCCATCAGGTCGTCGACACCGACGCCCTTCTTGGCGCTGATCTCCTGGCACTGGTACTTGCCGCCCCACTCCTCGACGAGCAGGTTCATGTTGGCCAGGTCCTCGCGGATGCGGTCGGGATTGGCACCCGGCTTGTCTATCTTGTTGATGGCGAACACCATGGGCACGCCCGCGGCCTGGCAGTGTGCGATGGCCTCCTTGGTGGTGGGCATCACGGAGTCGTCGGCCGCGATGATGATGATGGCGATGTCGGTGACCTGTGCGCCACGTGCACGCATGGCCGTGAAGGCCTCATGGCCCGGTGTGTCGAGGAAGGTGACCTTCCGTCCGTCCTTGAGTGTCACGCTGTAGGCGCCGATGTGCTGTGTGATGCCGCCTGCCTCACCGGCAATGACGTTGGTGTTGCGGATGTGGTCGAGCAGCGAGGTCTTACCGTGGTCGACATGTCCCATGACCGTCACGATCGGTGCGCGGGGCACGAGATCGCTCTCGTCGTCCTCCTCCTCGCTGACGGCCTCCTGCACCTCGGCACTGACATATTCGGTCTGGAAGCCGAACTCGTCGGCCACGAGGTTGATGGTCTCCGCGTCGAGGCGCTGGTTGATGGAAGCCATGACACCGATGCTCATCAGTGTGCCGATCACCTGGTTGACGCCCACGTTCATCATCGTGGCCAACTCGGACACTGTGACGAACTCGGTGAGCTTCAAGACCTTGCTCTCCTTGCGCTCCTGCCTTGCCTCGGCGTCGAGCTTCTCCTGCACGGCCTCTCGCTTCTCCTTGCGGTACTTGGCGCCACGCTTGGTGTTGTTCTGCTTGCTGGTGAGGCGAGCCAGTGTCTCCTTGACCTGGCGTGCCACATCCTCCTCGTTCACCTCGAGCGGCTTCTGGTTGCGGTTGTTCTTTTTCTTGCCTTTCTTGTTGTTGTTGCCTGCGTTGGCGGCGTTGGCAGCGTTGCGGTTGTTCTGCTGTCCGACGGCGTTGATGTCCACGCGCTCCTTGTTGATGCGCTGGCGCTTCTTGCGGTCGCCCGTGTTGGCGGCGTTCTGTCCCTTGGCCTCACGTTCCTTGCGGCGCTCCTCCTTCGACTTCTTGCGGGGACGCGTGCTCTGGTTGAGGGCCGACAAGTCGATCTTGCCCAGCACGTTCACCTTGGGGGCGTTGAGGATCTTCTTCTCGCTGTTGAGTTGGAAGACGCCCGTCTTCTCCCCCGCTGCCGGGGCTTGAGCGGCAGGCTCTTCCTTCTTGGGCTGGCTGGCGGGTTGGGGCGCGGCCTTGGCCACCTCAGGCTTTTGGGGCTCCTTCGGGGCCTGTGGGGCAGGAGCCACGGCTGGCTTCTTCGCCTCCTCGGGCTTCGGGGCAGTCGCCGTCTTGGCGGGCTCGGCCACCTTGGCGGGCTCCACAGGAGCGGGCGCGGCCTTGGGGGCGGCAGGAGCCTGCGCAGGCTGCGCGGCGACATTCTTCACGGGTTCCGGGCTGACGGCAGCAGCCTTCACCTCGTCTTTCTTGGCAGGCTCATGAGCAGCAGACTCCACCTTGACTGGGCCCTTGCCCAGGTTGTCAAGGTCTATCTTGCCCAAAGGCTTGTATTGCTGGTGGCTTGTGCCCTCCAGGACGCTCTTGGCGCGTGTCTCCGTCTTCTTGGGATCGGTCTCGCGCTTCTTTTCCTTGTTTTTCGGGAAAAGTTGTTTGGCGGCCGAGAGCACGGCGGCGTCTTGCTTGAAGGCCTCAACGAGCGCCTTGTACTGCGCATCGTTGAGCTTGAAGCTCACGTCGGCTTTCACCTCGCCCAGATTGCTTTTCTTTTCCAGGAATTCAACTGCCGTTTGAAGTCCTATGTTCAATTCACGTAATGCTTTGTTTAATCTGATGCTCATATAACCTTTCTTAAAGGTGTGGTGCAAAGGGCAAAGACGCCATTGGCTCCGTCACCTTACTCTATTGTTTTTTGGATGTGTTCTCTGTGTGTCTTCTTGTTGGGAAGCATGGGGGAAAGACGGGTGTCCGCCCCCACGCCTTGTGTCGATGGTTGTCATCTTTTTGTCGTGGCCGGCCTCGCGGGGCCGGCCGCCGGTCATTCAAATTCCTTACGGAGCACCTCGAGCACGTGGTCGACGGTCTCCTCCTCGAGGTCGGCCTTCTCGACGAGCATCTCGCGCGGGGCGTTGAGCACGGCCTTGGCCGTGGTCAGTCCGAGGCCCTCGATGGCGTCGATGATCCACTGGTCGATCTCGTCATTGAACTGGCTGAGGTAGACGTCGTCCTCCTCGGCTCCGGGCTTGCCGTCCACCACGCGGTAGACGTCGATGGTGTATCCTGTGAGCATGGAGGCCAGCTTGATGTTCTGTCCGCCACGTCCGATGGCAAGGCTGACCTCGCTGGGGTTCAGGTAGACTTCGGCCTTCTTGTTCTCGTCGTCGAGATCGATGCTCGACACCTTGGCGGGATTGAGGGCGCGCTGGATGAAGAGCTTCGTGTTGGCTGTCCAGTTGATGACGTCTATGTTCTCGTTGCAGAGCTCACGCACGATGCCGTGCACACGGCTTCCGCGCACGCCGACGCAGGCGCCGACGGGGTCGATGCGGTCGTCGTAGCTCTCGACGGCCACCTTGGCGCGCTCGCCGGGGATGCGTGCCACGGCCTTGATGGCTATCAGTCCGTCGGCGATCTCGGGCACCTCCTGCTCCAGCAGGTGCTCCAGGAACTTGCCGCTGGTGCGCGAGAGGATGATCTTGGGGTTGTTGTTCTCGTTGTCGACACGCTCGATGACGGCCCTGACGGTCTCGCCCTTGCGATACTGGTCAGCGGGGATCTGCTCGCTCTTGGGGAGGATCAGCTCGTTGTTCTCGTCGTCGACAAGCAGCACCTCGCGCTTCCACACCTGGTAGACCTCGGCCGAGATGACTTGGCCGACGCGGTCCTTGTACTTGTTGTAGAGGGCGTCGTGCTCAAGCTCGAGGATCTTGCTGGCCAGGGTCTGGCGCAAGGTCAGGATGGCGCGGCGGCCGAACTTCTCAAAGTCGACCTTCTCCGACACTTCCTCGCCCACCTCATAGTCGGGCTCTATCTTCTGGGCGTCGCTCAGGCAGATCTGCTTGTTCTCGTCCTCGACCTCACCGTTCTCCACGACCACGCGGTTGCGGTAGATCTCGAAGTCGCCCTTGTCGGGATTGACGATCACGTCGATGTTCTCGTCGCTGCCATATATCTTCGCAAGCACGTTGCGGAAGCTTTCCTCCAATACGCTCACGAGCGTGGTGCGGTCGATGTTCTTGGTATCCTTGAACTCGCGGAAACTGTCGATCATCGTCAACTGCTCGTCGTCTTTCTTTCTTACAGCCATAGCTTTATTTGAAACTGATTAAGTATTTTGTATATTTCACGTTGTCCATGTTGTAGGCGTGGTCCACGTCCATCTTCACGGGGCGCTTCTTGCCCTCCACCTGCACTTTCTCATTGACCGACACCACGAAGTCGCGACCGTCGACGCTCTTGAGTTTTCCGGCCACCTTCTTGCCGTCGGCGTCCATCACTTCGACGTCCTCGCCAATGCAGTTGATGTACTGCTGCTCGACCTTGAACGGCTGCCCGAGGCCAGCCGAGCCCACCTCGAGCTCATAGTCTTCCTCGTCACGGCTGAGATGGTCCTCGATGTATTGGCTGAGCTTGGCGCAATCGTCTATCCACACGCCATCGGCATGGTCGATCTCCACGGTGATCTTGTCATCGGGGCTGACGGTGACGTCAACCAAGAAGTAGTCTTTGTCTGCCAACCACTCCTCAACTAAGTTTTTTACGACGTTCTTGTCTATCATAGAATGTTTTGTATAAAATAAAATGAGGAGCTCTCTCGGAGCCCCTCATTCCACTGAACGCTGCAAAATTACAAAAAGTTTTCCATCCGCACAAGAGTTTTTATTCATTTTTTATTTTTATGGGAAAAACGCTTGCTTCATCCAAGGACTCCACCGGTCTTTTGGAGCGTTCATCCGTCCTTAGGCGTGATATTGTTGCACCACATGACAAAAGCGCCTGACGCCTCCACGCCAATGCAAAGGCTTTTTTGTCTTGATTTTTGGTCAAAAAGTTTGTTCGGATTTCCTGTTGAAATAGAGAGCGGAAATGGCACTTTTGCCCCATCATCTCTACGTTTTTACCCCGCAAGTTAACGATAGTTGCCGAATCGTGGTGAGATTAGGCACATATTGAGGGACGATTGATGCCGAATCGTGATGAGATTAGGCACATATTGCAACGCGATTAGGCACATTCTTTTATGAAAAATGCTTACTTTTGCGGGTAAAATAAAATTCAATTTTTGTAAGTCGCTGATTATTAACGAAGTGCAAAAACTGCCCATTTTTCGCGTATTTCCGCCAAAATATTTTCTCGTGGGAAATAACGCACGTTTCAGACTATAGTTTGTCGCATATTATTACCCACACATGAAGTGGCGCATCCCATTCTCCCCGCCTGCTGGTGCGCCACCCCTTTCCCCCGGACAAGCACATCGGCACACGGCCCTGGGCAAGTCCGTTTATTAAAAAAATGAAATTTATGCCTATAATATAAGGTGCAAGCAAAAGTTTTGCTTAATTTTGCCAACCGTAAAAAAACAAACCAGTTAGTATGCAAGATAACTTAGTGATCGTCGAGAGCCCCGCAAAGGCCAAGACCATCGAGAAATTCCTGGGTAAAGATTACAAGGTGATGTCGTCCTACGGACACATCCGCGACCTGAAGAAGAGAGAGCTCAGCATAGACGAAAAGACCCTCCAGCCGACCTACGAGATCCCTGAGGAGAAAGCCAAGCTCGTCAGCGAACTGAGGAAGAGCGCCAAGGCGGCGAAGACTGTATGGCTGGCGTCCGATGAGGACCGCGAGGGAGAGGCCATCAGCTGGCACCTGTGCGAAGTGCTGGGCCTCGACGAGCAGAAGACCTCGCGCATCGTCTTCCACGAGATCACCAAGCCCGCCATCATGGAAGCCATCCAGCACCCACGCCACCTGGACATGAACCTGGTGAACGCCCAGCAGGCACGCCGCGTGCTCGACCGCCTCGTGGGCTTCAAGGTGTCGCCCGTGCTCTGGCGCAAGGTGAAGCCCGCCCTCTCCGCCGGGCGCGTGCAGAGCGTCGCTGTGAGGCTCATCGTCGACCGCGAGCGCGAGATACAGGCCTTCAAGAGCGAGCCTTACTACCGCGTGAACGCCACGTTCACGCTGACCAACGCCGACGGCACACAGAGCGAGCTCAAGGCGGAGCTCGACCAGCGCTTCACCACGCACGAGGACGCCCTCATCTTCCTCAAGAAATGCAAGACAGCCACATTCACCGTCGACAACATCACCAAGAAACCGCTCAAGCGCTCACCCGCGCCACCCTTCACCACCTCCACCCTGCAGCAGGAGGCCGCGCGCAAGCTCGGCTTCACCGTGTCACAGACCATGATGGTGGCCCAGCGCCTCTATGAGAGCGGCCGCATCACATACATGCGTACCGACAGCGTCAACCTCTCCACCCTGGCCATCAACGCCAGCAAGGAGGAGATCGTTAAGCTCTACGGCGAGGAATACAGCAAGCCACGCAACTACCACACCCACTCCAAGGGCGCGCAAGAGGCCCACGAGGCCATCCGCCCCACAACAATGAGCGCCTCCACCATCACGGGGACGGCCCAAGAGCGACGCCTCTACGAGCTCATCTGGAAGCGCACGGCCGCCTCGCAGATGGCCGACGCACAAGTGGAGAAGACCACCGTCACCATCAACATCAGCGGCGACGAGACCCAGTTTGTGGTCAACGGCGAGGTGGTGCGCTTCGACGGCTTCATGAAGGTCTACCACGAGTCGACCGACGAAGAGGCCCTCAAGCCCGAAGACGGCAATCAGCTGCCAGCCCTGACGGCCGGACAGATGCTCGAGCGCAAGGAGATCACCTCCACCGAGCGCTTCTCGCAGGGACCCGTCAGATACACCGAGGCCAGCCTCGTCCACAAGCTCGAGGAACTCGGCATCGGGCGCCCGTCAACCTACGCACCCACCATCTCCACCATCCAGCAGCGCGAATACGTGCAGAAAGGCGACAAGAAAGGCGTAGAGCGCTCCTACGTCATCGACACGCTCAAGGGCAACATGGTCAGCGCCAAGAACAAGCGCGAGATGGCCGGATCGGAGAAAGGCAAGCTGCTGCCCACCGACATCGGCTTCGTCGTCAACGACTTCCTGCTCCAGAACTTCCCCGACATCATGGACTACAACTTCACCGCCAAGGTGGAGGAGGAGTTCGACCGCATCGCCGAGGGCAAGAAGGAATGGACCAAGATGATGATCGACTTCGACAAGAAGTTTGAGCCCAACGTGGAGATGGTCATGAACGCCCGCTCAGAGCACAAGGCCGGCGAGCGCCAACTGGGCACAGACCCCAAGACGGGCAAGCCGGTGTTCGTGAAGATCGGGCGCTTCGGACCCGTGGCGCAGATCGGCACAGCCGAGGACAAGGAGAAGCCCAGCTTCGCACAACTGCCCAAGGACAAGAGCATCGAGACCATCACCCTCGACGAGGCCCTCGAGCTCTTCAAGCTGCCACGCCAGGTGGGCGACTACGAAGGATCGCCCGTGGTCATCGGCGCCGGGCGCTTCGGGCCCTACATCCTCCACGAGAAGAAATACGTGTCGCTGCCCAAGACGGAAGACCCGCTCACCGTCACCCTCGAGACAGCCATCGCCCTGATAGAGCAGAAGCGACAGGACGACAGGGAGAAGCACATCAAGCAGTTTGACGAGGACCCCGACTTGGAGCTCATGAAAGGGCGCTTCGGACCCTACATCGCCTACAACGGCAAGAACTATCACATCGACAAGAAACTGCAGGAGCAGGCGCTTGCCGGCGAGCTGAGCTACGCTGAGTGCCTAGAGATCGTGAAGAACGCGCCGGAGCCCAAAGCCAGGAGGACCAAACGATGACGCCCAACCGCATCATACTCATGGGCTACATGGGATCGGGAAAGACCACCGTGGGGCGGGCGCTGGCCAAAGACCTCGGCATGCCCTTCTACGACCTCGACTGGTATATCGAGAGCCGGATGCGCAAGACCGTGAAGCAGATCTTCGACGAGCGCGGAGAAGAGGGCTTCCGCGTCATCGAGCGCAACATGCTGCACGAAGTGGCGGAGTTTGAGGGCGTCGTCATCAGTTGCGGAGGCGGCACGCCCTGCTTCTACGACAACATCAGCTACCTCAACCAGCAGGGCGAGACCGTCTACCTGAAGTGTACGCCCGACGTGCTCCACATGCACCTGAGCATGGGCAAGACCGTGCGCCCCCTGCTGCTGAACAAGACGCCCGAGGAGGTGAAAGTGTACATCCAAGAGCAACTGCGGCAGCGTGAGCCGTTCTACACCCAAGCCAAGCACACGGTCGACGTGACATTGATGGACAACTACGAGAAAATAAAAATATCAGTCGCTAAACTAAAAGAAACACTCGGCATCGATTAAATGAAAAAATGGACTATTGAGGATTCGAAGGAACTCTACAACATCAACGGATGGGGAACATCCTACTTTGGCATCAACGAGAAGGGACACGCCTACGTCACACCCTGCAAGGACGACACGCAAATCGACCTGTGCGACGTCATCGACGAGCTGGCCTTGCGCGACGTCACACCGCCGGTGCTCCTCCGCTTTCCCGACATCCTCGACAATCGCATCGAGAAAATGGCGTCGTGCTACGACAAGGCACGCAAGGAGTATGACTACCAGGGCGAGGACTACATCATCTACCCCATCAAGGTCAACCAGATGCAACCCGTCGTCGACGAGATCATATCACACGGACGCAAGTTCAACCTCGGCCTCGAGGCAGGCTCAAAGCCCGAGCTACACGCCGTCATCGCCGTGCAGTGCAAGAGCGACTCGCTCATCATCTGCAACGGATACAAGGACGAGAGCTACATCGAGCTCGCCATGCTGGCACAGAAACTCGGCAAGCGCATCTTCATCGTCGTCGAGAAACTCAACGAGATAGACATCATCGCCAAGACCGCCAAGCGACTCAAGGTACAGCCCAACATCGGCATCCGCATCAAGCTGGCGAGCTCAGGGTCGGGAAAATGGGCCGAAAGCGGAGGCGACGCGTCCAAGTTCGGACTGACGCCCTCAGAGCTCCTCGAGGCACTCAGCACGCTCGACAGCATGGGGCTGCACGACTGCGTGCGCCTCATACACTTCCACATCGGGTCGCAAATCACAAAGATACGCCGCATACAGAACGCACTCACCGAGGCCGCGCAATACTACGCCAATCTCCGCAAAATGGGATACAACATCGAGTTTGTCGACTGCGGAGGCGGACTCGGCGTCGACTACGACGGCACACGGTCAAGCAACTCGGAAAGCTCCGTCAACTATTCCATCCAGGAATACATCAACGACTGCGTCTACGCCTTCGTCGACATCGCCAACAGAAACGGCATACCACACCCAAACATCATCACAGAGAGCGGACGGTCGCTCTCCGCGCACCACTCAGTGCTGGTGCTCGACGTGCTGGGGGCAGCCTCGCTGCCCGAGATGTCAGAGGAGTTCGAGGCCAAGTCGACGGACAACAAGCTGGTGAAAGACCTCTACGACATCTGGTGCAACATCAACCCCAAGTCGATGCTCGAGGACTGGCACGACGCCGACCAGATACGAGAGGACTGCCTCGACATGTTCGCACACGGCATGGTAGACCTCAAGACACGCGCCGAGGTGGAGGCCATGTACTGGAGCGTCTGCCACGAGATCGACTCCATGGCCAAAAGCATGAAGCACGTGCCCGACGAGCTGAAAGGACTCGACAAGCTGCTGGCTGACAAGTATTTCTGCAACTTCTCGCTCTTCCAGAGCCTCCCCGACTGCTGGGGCATCGACCAGCTTTTCCCCATCATGCCCATCGAGCGCCTCAATGAGCGGCCGACACGCAACTGCACCATACAGGACATCACCTGCGACAGCGACGGGAAGATAGCCAACTTCGCCATCAACGGGTCGCAGTCAAACGTGCTGCCCGTACACGCGCTGCGCAAGGATGAGCCCTACCACATCGGCGTCTTCCTCGTGGGAGCCTACCAGGAGATCCTCGGGGACATGCACAACCTCTTCGGAGACACCACAGCGGCACACATCAGCGTCAAGAACGGCACATACAACATCGACCAGATCATCGACGGGGAAACCGTGGAGGAGGTGCTCGAATACGTGCAGTACAACCCCAAGAAACTCGTCAGGCAGCTCGAGCAGTGGGTCACCAAGAGCGTCAAGCAGGGCAAACTGTCGCTCAACGAGGGGAAGGAGTTCCTCAGCAACTACCGGTCAGGTCTCTACGGATACACCTACCTGGAATAAGAAAACAAGAAATCACATGAAACCAATTACCATCATCAAAGTGGGCGGAGCCATCGTCGAGGACGAGGCGCGCCTCAACGACTTGCTCGACCGCTTCGCAAGCGTCGACGGACCGAAAATCCTCGTGCACGGGGGTGGACGGCGCGCCACCAAGGTGGCGGCCGCGCTTGGCATCGAGAGCAAGATGGTCGACGGACGGCGCATCACCGACGCTGACATGCTCGAGGTAGTGACCATGGTCTATGGTGGACTGGTCAACAAAGGTCTTGTGGCCCGCCTCCAGGCCCGCGGCGTTAACGCACTGGGGCTCACCGGCGCCGACGCCGACGTGATACGCAGCCACAAACGGCCCCTGAAGAACGGCATCGACTATGGCTTCGTGGGCGACGTGGACCACGTCAGGGGCGACCTGCTGCAATCCTTGCTCCAGGAGGGCACCGTGCCTGTCATCGCCCCACTGACACACGACGGACAGGGACACATGCTCAACACCAACGCCGACACCATGGCCTCGGAGACCGCCAAGGCCCTCGCACCCTTCGCCGACGTGACATTGGTCTACTGCTTTGAGAAGCCGGGCGTGCTCAGCGACCCCGACAATGACGCAAGTGTCATACCGGTCATCACCCAAGCCGACTTCGAGCGCCTCACCGCCGACGGAACCATCTCCGGAGGCATGAAGCCCAAAGTGGAGAACGCGCTGGCGGCCGTCAGTGCAGGCGTGCGCCGTGTCATCATCACCCAAGCCTCGGCCATCGGCCAGGAGGGGGGGACCATCATCCAGTGACACCATGCCGAAAATCAGTTTCCAAAACGACATCCTACCGCTGAAAAACCAGCTCTACCGCTTGGCGCTGCGCATCACCCTGCGCAACGCCGAGGCTGAGGATGTTGTGCAGGAAACGCTCATCAAGGCCTGGAACGTGCGCGACAAGTGGGACACGATCGACAACATCGAAGCCTTCTGCCTCACCATCTGCCGCAACCTCGCCCTCGACAGCATCAAGCGGCACGACAACCGCAATGAGGCGCTGGAAAACGTGCGCGCAGATGCCGCCGACACGCACGGCACACCTCTCGACCGCACCACCACCAACGACCAGCTTCTCATCGTCAGGCACCTTGTGGACAGCCTGCCCGAGAAGCAGCGCACCTGCATCCAGCTGCGCGACTTTGAGGGGAAAAGCTACAAGGAGATCGCGGCCATCATTGGCATACCCGAGGATCAGGTCAAAGTCAACATCTTCCGAGGGCGCCAAGCCATCAAGACACAGTTCATGAAGCTCGACAGCTACGGCTTGGGAAAGTCGCCCGCATAAACATTTTCACCTTTACTCATCAACCTTATGGACACCGAACATCTATCACCTGCCAAGAAGACTCTCGTGGGGGTGCAGTTTCTTTTCGTCGCCTTCGGCGCCACTGTGCTCGTCCCACTACTCATCGGCATAGACCCGGCAACGGCACTCTTCACCGCCGGACTGGGAACCTTCATCTTCCATTTCGCGACCAAGGGCAAGGTACCCATCTTCCTCGGAAGCTCATTCGCCTTCATCGCACCAGTCATTGCCGCCACGCAACTGTGGGGACTGCCAGGCGCCCTCGCCGGACTGACCTCTGTGCCACTGGTCTATTTCGCCATGAGCGCATTGGTGAAATGGCAAGGCAAACCCTTTCTCGACCGCATTTTCCCGCCCGTCGTGATCGGACCGGTCATCATCCTCATTGGCTTGTCACTCTCGGGAAGCGCCGTCAACATGGCCAAAGAGTGCTGGCCGTTGGCCTTCACGGCCCTGGCCACAGCCATAGTCGTGCTCACCTTCTGCCGCGGACTGATGCGGCTGGTGCCCATACTGAGCGGTGTCGTGGCCGGATACATCGTGGCACTGTTCTTGGGGAAGGTCGACTTCTCCGGCGTGATGTCAGCACCGTGGCTGGCATGTCCCGTGCACCCCGACACCATAACCCACTTCCAGTTGCGGCCGTTTCTATACATGTTGCCCGTGGCCATCGCCCCCGTGCTCGAACATATAGGCAACGTGTACGTGGTGGGCACCGTGGCGGGCAAGGACTTTGTGAAAGATCCCGGACTGCACCGCACCATCCTGGGCGACGGACTGGCGTGCCTGGCATCAGCATTTCTTGGCGGCCCGCCCGAGACCACCTATTCGGAAGTCACCGGTGCGATGTCGATCACTAAGATCACAAGTCCCGCCGTGATACGCATATCGGCCGCTGCCGCCCTGTGCTTCTCGGTAGTGGGCAAGGTCAGCGCGTTGTTGCAATCCATACCACAGGCAGTGCTCGGTGGCATCATGCTGCTGCTCTTCGGGACGATAGCCAGTGTGGGTGTGCAAAACCTGATGCAGAACAAGGTAGACATGAACGACACGCGCAACATCATCATTGTCTCCGTCATGCTCACCATGGGCCTGGGCGGCGCCGTGCTGTCGGCGGGCTCGTTCGCCATCTCAGGAATAGGCCTGTCGGCAGTCATAGGCGTGTTGCTCAACCTCGTGCTTCCGCACAGTGACGGCAAACGGACGTCCGATAATCAACAGGCTTAGCAGACGTGGCGCCCGCAAACCAGTTGGGCGCACCAAGATGAAAACACGCGTGCCTTTTGATCATGCCACATAAAATAAAGGGACCGCTCCACTCTCAATCGAGTTGCGGTCCCTTTCAACGTTAGTATGTTATGAAAAATTTGAGAGAATTGAAACTTCACAGTTTCATTTTGTTTTACTAAACATGATTTTATAGAGAAAGCATAGAAATTATCTTCATTTGATCACGGGGTTGTCCACCGTGGCAGTAGGCTCAGCCAAGCTACGTTTCATGGTGTCAATCACAGCGCTATCGCCCATGGCCACCGAAGTGCCGTGGTTGATTTCCGGCTTGCTGTAGCCATCGTAATTGCTGATGGGGTCTCCACTACGGCGAGCAAACGGCACCTGCATGGCATTGCCCAGCGTGAGCACGATGGTCACCACAGCCGCGGCCTTGAAAAGGGGCTTGAGACGTTGCGTCATCGTGATGACCTTGGCCTTCACTGGCGCCGTCTCTCCGACCATGGACAAGATCTTCTCATCAAAATCCTTACCCAAGACATCGCTTGCTGGCTCCATGGCCTCATAGGCAAAGAGCGGCTGGTAGCGCTTCAGCTCATTGGGTATGTTGTCTTGGCTAAAGAACGCGCGCAGGATATCTTCCTCTTCAAGGGAGGTCTCGCACTTCCAATAGCGCTCCAACAACTGGTTGATGTACTTGTAATCCATGTTCGTCAATTACCGTTTTCATTAGTACGACGAGCGGGAAGCATGAAAGTTACACATTTCTCTGGTTTTAACATTTGTTTAGAGGAATATTGCATCCCCAGCCTAGTAGGTAGCGTGTTCAAAATAAACATTTTGGACACCCTAGGCAAAGCCCCGAAGACACGCATGATGTGTCTTCGGGGCTTTGCGCTTCATGGTGCCCAGCGTGCGCGTGGCGACAGCGCGGGCCATTCCGCCCTGACGCAAGTGGACGGAAGCACGCTGCGGTCAGTTCTTTGCCTTGTCCTTTGCTGAGGGCTTGAGGAGCTGCTGATAGCGTTGCGTGTCGGCCAGCAGGTCGAACGCCGCCTTCACCTGCTTGTCGGTGCGGAGCGTATTCTGCAGGGCGCCACGCTGATAGTAGTATGCCGCCACGATATCGTTGTTGAGGATTTCGCAGATACTCTCCTTGTTGAAGTCAAGGTCTTTCGCCAGGTTGGGCTTCAGTTTGTTGCGCAGCGCCTCAAACTCCGCCTTGGCGTCGTCATGATAGCCCTCAAACTTAGCCAGTCTCTCCAAGTCATCCAGCGTCTTGGCGCTCATGGCGTCATACTTGAAATGGCTCTTGAGCACCCGCTGCTTGAACTCCTCGTAGTCAGCGTCAGTCAGTGCGAACTCGCTGGCCGGTGCGATGGTGGGGTGCTTGGCGATGTAGTCGATCTCGAAGTTGTGGACCAGCTCATCACTGTCTCGCATGGCCGCCAGATAGTAAGTGATGTTGGGCAGCGAGTCGGGCTTGACCTCCACCTCAGGCTCTATGCCCCCACCACCCTTCACCAGTCGTCCGGCTGCGGTGTGGTAGGTTCCCGAGAGCGAGTCGGAGACGGCCTCGGCACTGCCCCCGTTGGCATGGCGGTAGGTCACTTTCTGTATGCATCGCCCGCTGGGTATGTAGTATTTGTTGGTCGTGAGTTTCATTTGCGTGTTGTAAGGCAGGTCGATCATCGTCTGCACCAGTCCCTTGCCGTAGGTCTTCGTCCCCATGATGACGGCGCGGTCGAGGTCTTGCAGCGCGCCGCTCGTGATCTCGGAGGATGACGCAGACGAGCCGTTAACCAGCACCACGACGGGCATCAGCGTGTCGACGGGCTCCACTGTGGTCAGGTAGTCGTGGTTCATGCGTTTCACCTTGCCGCGGTTGCTCACGACGAGCTTGCCCTTGGGCACGAAGCAGTTGACGATGTTCACCGCCTCCATCTCCGACCCGCCACCATTGCCGCGCAGGTCGAAGACGAGCCCCTTCATGCCGTTCTTCTTCATCTCGATGATGGCATTGC
Source organism: bacterium (assembly GCA_963594895.1). Taxonomy (GTDB): domain Bacteria; phylum Bacteroidota; class Bacteroidia; order Bacteroidales; family Bacteroidaceae; genus Prevotella. Next base: position 71,954 of record CAVBFJ010000003.1, read on the forward strand.
GCACCTCCTTGCCGCACCCCTCGGTGTAGGAGCGGAGGTTGAGGTATCCGAACCCATTGGCCTGTACGCCATAATAGGGTATTGCGGGCATCTGGATGAGACGTCTCGTCACCTTGAATTTCATGTCCTTGCGTGTCGACGGGCGGTGTATCTTCAGTTCGAAGGTCGTGCCGCTCTCACCCCTGAGGTGCTCCGACACGTAGTCGTTGGTCTGCTTGGTCATGTCCTCACCGTCGATGGTGAGTATGATGTCGCCCTTGCGCAGTCCCACCTCATCCGCAGGCATGTTCTCGTAGGGCTCGTCGATGCAGACGCGTCCGAGTTGGTAGTTGTAGCGTATGAGCGCGCCGATGCCAGCATACTTTCCGGTGAGCATCATCTTCAAGTCCTTCTGTTTGTCCTCCGGATAATAGACGGTATATGGGTCGAGGCTTCTGAGCATGGAGTTGATGCCGTTTCCCACCACCTCATTGGGGTCGAGCGTGTCAACGTACATCAAGTCGAGGTTCTTGTATATGGCATTCAGTATGCCGAGGTTCTTGGCCACGTCAAAGTTGTGGTCATTGTTTTGCGCCATGGCCCCAATGGCACCCAGCCAGAGTCCGACGGCCAAAATCAGTCTTCTCATGTTGCGAACGTTCTATAAGTAATGCGTTGCAAAGATACAAACAAAATCGATAGCGGCCATCATGAAAGCCGAATTTCTAATTATCCGCTCACATTCCCTGTAATTTTTTCATGGCCACGACAGCTTGGTTGTAGTCGTTGATGGCTGCGGCGCGCTTGAGCTGGGCGTCAATGTCCTTCTCGAGCGCATCGACATATTCCACGTAGCTGATCTCCCCGCTGGCATAGTCTTGCGCGCTCAGGATGCTCACCTGGGCGGCGTCCGCGCTACCCGACGCGACATAATAGTCCATGCGCTTCTTGGCGACAAGCATGGTGTTGACCGCGGCGGCGTAAGCCGCTTGTTGCTCTTGCGCCTGGCTGTCGAGTTGGAGCTGGGTGATCTCGCGCTCTTTCTTGGCCGCCCTGACCTTGGCCCGCGTGCTCCCGTTGAAGATAGGCAGCCCCACGCCGACCTCGAAGCCCATGAAGTTACCGTTGTTCCAACTGCGGTCCACATGATACGGGTTCCACCCCTTGATGACCATCTGCGTGCGCAGCGCCAAGCTAAGCGAGGGCGCGTAGTCGCTCTTAGCCACCCTCACAGCCTGTTCGGCCACCGCCAGGCGTGCGCTGGCCAACTGTCCGCCAGGCGTCTGGGCATAGCAGTAGTCACCCTCCACGCCCTCGGTGATGGGCTCGAGCGTCGTGTCGGCGGGCATTATGGTGCCAGCCACCCCCACTAGGCGCGCCAAGGCGGCCTGCACATTGGCCCTTTCGGCCTTCGCCATGTCGGTCTCAAGCAGGTTGTCCTGCAGCATGCGGCGTGCCGAGAGGGGTTCCACCTGCCGCACGTCGCCCGCCTCATAGCGCTTTTGCGCCATGTCGGCATAGGCCCTCAGCAGTGAGTCTTGCCGCTGCAGGATGCGGATGCGCTCATCTTGGTAGAGCAGCTGGCAATAGACAGAGGCCACTTGGCTGCGCACCTGGTTGCGAAGCAAGCCGGCTTCACCCTCGGCCACCTGCGTCTCGGCCTTCAACTGATGGCGTCGGGCCACATACACCGTGGGAAACTCCATCGTCTGCGACAGTGTCAGGGCATTGTCGGGCGAGGCTCCCGATGTGGGGTCCTGCCCGAGGGTCAGGTCGGTCTTATCGAGGTCCCAAGCCGTCCCCTGCAAGGCTTGCGCCCGCTCCACACCCTTGCGCGCAGCTTGCAGCGACAGGTTGCCTTGACAGGCCCGGTCCATGCACTGCCGCAAGGTGAGCCGCTCGACGCTCTTACCACTTAGTGGGGTATGTGTGGCCGCTGTCTGTTGGGCCACGGAGGGAAGTGAGAACAATGAAAAAACAATCAGGGGAAACAATTTCTTTCTCATGACATTCCTTTATTATTATGCGTTATCCAAGGGCAGGAAAAGCGGCAATCGCCCGCGAGGCGCGCAACCACAAGATGTGGGAACGTCCGCCTTTTGCCCTTGCTTTTCGTCACCTACCGCTTCGTGAAAGTCTTGTAGATGGCAGGCAGGACAAACAGGGTGAGCAGCGTGGAGGTGACCAAGCCGCCGATGACCACGGTGGCCAGCGGCCGTTGCACCTCGGCCCCATCGCCATGGCTCAGCGCCATGGGCAGGAAACCCATGGAGGCCACGAGGGCCGTGATGAGCACCGGCCGCAGACGTATCATGCAACTGTCAGTGATGCGGCGTGTGATGTCGTCCACGCCGTCGCGCTGCATCTGGTTCATCTGTCCGATGAGCACGATGCCGTTGAGCACCGCCACGCCAAAGAGCGCGATGAAGCCCACGCCAGCGGAGATGCTGAAGTTCATGCCGCGCGCCCACAAGGCCCACACGCCGCCGATGGCAGCGAAGGGAATGGCGGAGAACACAAAGAGCGACTCGCGCAAGTTCTTCAGCGTGGCGTAGAGCAGGAGGAAGATCATCAGCAGGGCCACGGGGATGACGATGAGCAGTCGTTGGGTGGCACTCTGCAGGTTCTGGAACTCACCCCCATAGGTGTAGTAGTATCCTTCAGGCATCTTCAGCTTGTCGCCGAGCACCTTCTGGATGTCGGCCACGGTGCTTTGCACGTCGCGCCCCTTGACGTTGAAGCCCACATAGATGCGGCGCGCGCCGTCCTCGTGGCTGACCTGCGCCGGCGCCGACACATACTGCACGTCGGCCACCTCGCGCAGGGGCACGGAGGCCTCAGCCTGTCCGGGCAGTGGGATGTAGAGGTTCTCGACGGACCGCTCGTCGCTGCGGAGGCGCTCATCAAGGCGGAGCACCAGGTCGAACTTGCGCTCGCCCTCAAACACGCTGCCCGCCACGCCACCGGCGAAGGCCGTCTCGAGCACCCGGTTGACGTCGTTGACCGAGAGCCCGTAGCGCGCCATGCGCTCATGATTGTAGACCACCTGTATCTGTGGCAGTCCGGAGATGTGCTCCGTGAAGACGTCGGCCACGCCGGGCACATGGGCAATGAGCTTGCGTATCTTGTCCGCCTGTTGGGCGAGCGTCGCCATGTCGTCGCCAAAGACCTTGATGGCCACGTCCTGCTTGATGCCGGTCATCAGCTCGTTGTTGCGCATCTGTATGGGTTGTGAGATCTCCGCGTCGATGCCAGGTATGGTCCGCAGCACCTCCTCCATCCGCTCCATGAGCTCCGGCGCCGTGGTCGCTGTGGTCCACTGCGCCTTCGGCTTGAGCGCCACCATGATGTCGGCGCGCTCCACGGGCATGGGATCCGTCGGTATCTCGGCGCTCCCTATGCGGCTCACCACCTGTTTCACCTCGGGAAAGTGGGCGCGCAGCAACTTCTCGGCCTGCGTGGTGGTGGCCACCATCTGCGAGAGCGAGGTGCCCTGCGCCATGCTCATCTCCACGGCGAAGTCGCCTTCCTCCAGGTTGGGGATGAACTCACCGCCCAAGTATTTGAAGCCGACCACGCTGACGCAGAAGATGGCCACGGTGGCCGTGATGAGGTCCTTGTTTTGTCGCAGGGCGCGGCGGAGCAGGGGCGCATACCACCGCTGCAACTTGCCGATGATGCGGTCGGCTATGTTCTCACGCGTCTTCAGCTTGCGGTCGAGGAGCAAGCTGCTGACCATCGGCACGTAGGTGAGCGACAAGAGGAATGCGCCGAGGATGGCGAAGAACACCGTGAGCGCCATGGGGCGGAACATCTTGCCCTCGATGCCCGTGAGCGTCAGCAGGGGGATGTAGACGATCATGATCATGATCTCGCCGTAGGAGGCGCTGCGCCGTATCATGGAGGCGGAGGCAAGGACCTCGTCGTCCATCTGCCGGCGTGTCAAGGCGCGCTGGCCGGCATACTTGCCCGAGAGCAGCGAGCCCCCGTGGATGTGGGTCACCACGGCCTCGACGATGATCACCGCGCCATCGACAATCATGCCGAAGTCGATGGCGCCCAAGCTCATGAGGTTGCCGTCGATGCCGAACGTCTTCATCATGGCGAAGGCAAAGAGCATGCTCAGCGGTATGACGCTGGCCACGACGAGGCCCGACCGCCAGGACCCCAGGAAGAGGAGCAAGACGAAGATGACGATGACGCCTCCCTCGATGAGGTTGCGCGCGATGGTGCCCTCCACGCGGTCGACCAGGTTGGTGCGGTCGATGAAGGGCTCCACCACCACCCCTTCGGGCAAGGACTTCTGTATGTCGGCCATGCGCCGCTTGACGCGCTGGCTCACCTCTTGGAAATTTTCGCCCTTGAGCATGATGGCGATGCCACACACCACCTCGCCCTCTCCATTGCGCGTCACGGCGCCAAAGCGCGTGGCGTGGCCCAGCCGCACCGTGGCCACGTCAGCGACGCGCACCGGCTGTCCGCCGACGGTCTTGACGGCTATGTTCTCGATGTCGGCCATCGTCTTGACGACGCCTATGCCGCGGATGTAGTATTGGTTGGCTTCTTGTTCGATGTAGCTGCCGCCCGTGTTGGCGTTGTTGTCCTGCAAGGCGCTGTAGAGGTCGGCCAGGGTGACGCCGGAGGCGTTGAGACGCTCGGCGTCGACGGCCACCTCATACTGCTTCACGTAGCCGCCCCATCCGCTCACCTCCGCCACGCCGGGCGTTCCGGCCAGCTGCTTGCGGATGATCCAGTCTTGGTAGGTGCGCAACTGGGTGAGCGAGTATTTCCTCTCGTATCCCCTCTTGGCCCTTACAGTGTAGTGGTAGATCTCGCCGAGGGCCGTGGCGACTGGTCCCATCTCGGTGGACGTGTTCTGCGGCAGGTCCTTGGCCACGTCTGCCAGCACCTGGCTGACCTGCGAGCGCGCCCAATAGATGTCGGCCGCGTCGTCGAACACAAGCGTGATGACGCTCAGTCCGCTGCGCGAGATGCTGCGGCGCTCCTTCAGCCTCGGCACATTGGCCAGCGCCATCTCCACGGGCGTGGTGATGTATTGCTCCACCTCCTGGGCGCCCAAGGCCGGCGCCTGGGTGATGACCTGCACCTGGTTGTCGGTGATGTCGGGGGTGGCGTCGAACGGCAGGTGGACGAGCGACCACGTGCCCCAGGCCACCAGCGCCAGGGTGAGCACGCCCACCACCAGCTTGTGGCGAATCGAGTATTCTATGAGTTTCTGGAACATGGCATCCTCCCGCTTGTCAATGTTCGCCATGCTCGCCCGTCATGGAGGCGAGATAGTAGGCATTGTCTGTGACGATCTCCTGCCCCTTGCGTATGTGCTCGCACAGCTCCACCTGCGTGTTGCCGTTCATCGACGACCCAGTGGTCACCTCATGGCGCGAGAAGCTGTATCCGCCCGCGCGCTTGCCGTTGAGCGCGAAGATGTAGCTCTTGCCGTCAGCCTTGACGATGGCCGTGCTGGGCAATGTCTCGGCCTCGCTGCTGCCGATGACAATCGCACCATTGACATACATGCCGTCGACAAGCGATTGGCGGCCGACGTCGTGCAGTCGCACGTGCACCGCCACGGTCTTGGCTCCCTTGTTGAAGTAGCTGTTGACGCCGTAGACGGTTCCTGTGATGCGCTTGCCGGGCTGGTTGGTGACGGAGAGCTGCACGGGCTGGCCGGCCTTCACCTTGTCGAGGTCTTTCTCAAAGACATTGACGTCGCACTCCAGCGCATCGTTGTCGCGCACCTGCATCAGCGGGGCCTGCATATCCACATAGCTCCCCAGCGAGGCGTTGATGCCGCTCACGGTGCCGCTGATGGGCGCATGTACGGGGAACGTGGTGACAAAGCGGCCCTGCACCACCTGCGACGGCGAGACGCCCAGTTGCTGCAACTGGCGAGCCAGGCCCGCCAAGTTAGCCTGGGCGACGCGAAGCTCCTTCTCGGCCTGCTGCAAGTTGCGCTCCACGCCTGCCCCACCCTTGCGGAGCTTCTGCTGGCGCTCCATCTCGAGGCGGGCAAACTGCGACTGCCGCGAGGCCGAATAATACTCTCGCTGCATGGCCACGATGTCGGTGTTCTCAATCATGGCGACCACCTGTCCCTTGCGCACGGCCTGCCCGTCGCTGACCAGGATACGCTTGACCACACCGCCCATCAGCGACGTGACAACCCCCATGGCCTGCGGCCGGAGCGTCAGCTGGCCGTTGACGGGTATCGAGGTACTCATGGGCTGGCGCGACACCTTGCCCAGGCGGATGTCGGCCACCTTCATCTGCTGCAAGGTGACTCCAATGTTGTCCAGGTCCACATGCTCCTCTTCCTCGTGTGCGTGGGCCTCAGCCGTGGTGTTGGAGAGCGTGGAGAAACCCAGTATGGCTGCGGCCGTAATGGCTGCGATAATCAATATGCGTTTCGTCATGACTTCAAGTCTTAATTTTGTCGCAAAGGTAACAATAAGGGAATGCAACCCGGTTGCAAGCTTGCCGTCGACCCAACTTTGCAACCGGGTTGCAAAAAACAGACTGGAAAGCCTTGACAACGGAGCGCAACAGACGCAACCCACAAAACATGGCACCATCACTTGCACAGGTCGGCGCAAATCCGTAACTTCGCATCCGAAAACACAGAACCAACAACCTGTTTATCGTATGAGCATTAACATCCAAAGAAACCAAAAGAAAAGAGTGGTCATCGTGGGTGGCGGACTGGGAGGACTGCGCCTGGCCGAAGACCTGCTTGGCGCAAACTTGCAGGTGGTGCTGGTCGACAAGAACAACTTCCACCAGTTTCCGCCCCTCATCTACCAGATTGCATCGGCGGGCATAGACCCGAGCAGCATTTCCTTCCCTTTCCGGCAGATCTTCCGCAAACAGAAGGACTTCTTCTTCCGCATGGCGGAGGCGCGCATGGTGGACACGGACAAGAAGATCCTGCAGACATCGATCGGCAAGATCGACTACGACTACATTGTGTTTGCGGCCGGCACGACAACCAACTTCTTCGGCAACAAGAACATCGAGGAGTGGGCCATGCCGATGAAGACCGTGTCGGAGGCCATGGGGTTGCGCAACGCCCTGCTCTCCAACCTGGAGCGCGCACTGACCTGCGCCACCGAGGAGGAACGGCAGGAACTGCTCAACGTGGTCATCGTGGGCGGCGGCGCCACGGGTGTGGAGATAGCCGGCGCGCTGTCGGAGATGAAACGGTATGTCATACCCTATGACTATCCCGACATGGACGCCTCGCTGATGCACATACACCTCATCGAGGCCGGCAACCGACTGCTGGCGGGCATGTCGGAGCAATCATCGCGCAAGGCCTACGACTTCCTCAAGGGCATGGGCGTCGACATACAGTTCGGCAAGATGGTGACCGACTATCGCGACCACAAGGTGGTGATGAAGGACGGCTCGGAGATAGCCACGCGCACCTTCCTCTGGGTGTCGGGCGTGAGGGCCAACCAAGTGGCGGGCATCGACGGCGACCACCTCGGACGTGGCGCGCGCATCGTGGTCGACGCCTATAACCGGGTGCCGGGACTCGACGGCGTGTTCGCCATCGGCGACCAGTGCCTGCAGACCACCGACGCCGCTTATCCCGGCGGCCACCCACAGGTGGCGCAGGTGGCCATACAACAGGCCAAGAACCTGGCCCGCAACCTGCGGCGGCTGACAAGCGGCGAGGGCGAGGCGAGCCTGACGCCCTTCGCCTACGACAACCTCGGATCGATGGCCACCGTGGGCCGCAACAAGGCGGTAGTGGAGATCGGCAAGCTGAGAAGCCAAGGGTTCTTCGCCTGGGTGCTGTGGCTCGTCGTTCACCTGCGCTCCATCCTCGGCGTGAAAAACAAGATGATGGTCCTGCTCAACTGGTTGTGGAAATACGTCAGCTACAACGACTCGATCCGCATGATCACCTACGCCACCAAGCCACGCGAGGTCATCGAACGCCTGAAGCGCGAGCAGACCACTCACCTTGGTGACGACCTGCTGGACTGAGCGGCGCCACGCCGTCGGCCCAAGGCAAAAGCCGCGGTACAACACACCGCCAACACACTGAAAGCCCCGAACGTCCACATGGGATGTTCGGGGCTTTCGCTTGTCGGCAAGCGGGTGCTTGCCGTATGGCTCGCGCGACAGTCGCAGCGATGTGTCGCGATTACTTCTGCACCTTGTAGGTCTTGCCGCCTTCCTTGACGATGTAGACCTCGCCGGCCTTCATGGTGTTCACACGCTGGCCGCCGAGGTTGTATACCTTGCGCACGGCGCCGTCTGTCGCAACGTTGGCGATGCCAGTCGGCGTGAACACGTAGGTGCCCACCGAGTGCTTCTTCAGGTCTGCAGAGTAGACGTCTATGACGGCATGGTATGCGCTGGGGTTGCTCTTGTCGTAAGACACCACGGCAAATGCGCCACGACCCTTCAGCACGGGCTTCACCTCATCGCCGTCGCGGGTGATATCGACAAGTGTCGCATCATAGATAAGCTCGAAGTCGTCGATGAGGATCTCATCGTTGGCACTTCCCTCGCCGGCGTCGGCATTGGTAGAGATGGTCACCAGGATGGCCTTGCCGTCCACATCCTCGTTGACATAGTCGAACGGAATGGCGATGCGCTTCCACTCACCGCCCGTTGTGGCGATGGTGTTGTTCTGCGCCTTGGCCAGCACATTGGTGTAGGCCTTGTCCTGGGGGTCCTGGAAGTAGGTGCCGTCGGTGATGTAAGCGCTCACCGTGGCATAGGGATGTGCGGCATTGGCCTTGCCCTGCGAGAACTTCAACCACACGGCGAGCGAGTCGGGCTGTCCCAGCATCTCCACGTAGTAGGGATTGCCGTTGCCGTCGAGATCCGTGTTGCTCATGTCAAGCTCAGCGTGGTTCTTGGGGTCGGTAGCCGTCATTGCGCCTGCAATCATGCGGCCGGTGGTCACCGTGCCGTTGGCAATGAATCCCATGACTGTGGCCGACTTCACGCTGAGGCTGGTGGAACCGTTAGAGCCAGGGCGCACGTCATCCGACTGGAACGTATGGGGAGTGCCCATCACCAGGGAATTCAGCCTGCCGCCAGCCGTGGCGAATGAGTGCCAACGCACCGGTTCGTCTATATTGATCTTGCCCTTGTTCATAGAATAGGTGTGATACCTCTCGAAACCACTGTTGGGAATCTGGTAGCCCGAACCAAACGTCACATCGATGACCTGGCCCATCGAGACCATGTCGATGCTGATGCTGGCATAAACGCGGCCCTTGGCCAACTTGGCCACCAGCTTGATGGGCACATCACCCAACATGGAGCCTATCCACATGTCAACACCCGGAGTGTCGCCATCGGTGATGCTGATGTTGCGCGAGCAAACAAGCAGTGTGTCAGTGCCGACAGCGGTCGGTGTCAGACCGTCGATGACGATGTTGCCGACGGGCATGGTCGTCCCTCCAGCCTCCAAGACGAAGTTTTTCAGGGAGAACGTAAGGAGGCCGTCTGCGCCTTCCGTTACCGACACAGTGGCGTGTTGCTCACTCACCACACCGTTCACCGTCACGGTGAGGCTGTCCGTGTAATCAGTTGCCATGCTGCTCAAGGCTGTCATGGCCACCGCTAATAAAGTAAAGATTCTTTTCATAAAAACTGTTGTTACCTATTGTTTTTCTTGCTTTTTCTTCCTGCTTTCCACACCAGGCCCACTTGGCCAAAGATGGGATAGAGTGTCTGGTCGAGAACGTGAAACGAACTCTTGTGGATGCCGCTCAATCCCCAGTTGACCTCACCATAGAGGCCCCAGTTGCGCCAGAATATCCAGTCGGCTCCCACACCGACGCCCCACTGGAAGCGGCGCATGTCGGAGGAGAAATTGTAATAGCCCATGGTGCCGGGCGTGTCGCCGATCACCACTTTGACACCCGTGGGGTCGCCCTGCCGGAGATAGCCGTCGTGGGCATATCCCGAGAACCCCTTGGAGGTGAGCACGGAGACATAGGGGCCGAAGCGGAGATCCACATTATGGCACACGTTCCACGATGCCTGCACGGGCACGGTGAACATCCACTGCCTGACGGTGGTGGTGACCGAACCGGTGAACATGCCATCGAGCGTCTGGTCGCCCTGCGTCATCACCTCGTGATAGTTTTTCACCTCGGCATCCTCCTCCATGCCCTTGCCCTCGAAACGAAGGCCTACGCACACGCCCCATCGGTCTCCTATGGGTTTCGTGGCATCGATGCCCAGCATCCAGTTGGCCCTCAGCTTGTAGCTGTTGAGGTGGCGTATACTGGCGGGCATGGGCAGAGGCGCGGTGCCGCCGATGTTGTAGCCGCGTCGGGTCTTCACTGTGAGACCCTTCATGAAATTGTCGGCGTTGGACGGAAGGGTTGCAGCGACAAGCGCCACGGCGATGAATATCTTCTTTATCATATCTGTCGGTGTTTCTTGTTATGGGGGACTCACGATGGCCGCCATCGGCGCCTCGCTATTCTTCCTTCTCACAGACGATGCGCACCTTGTCGATGCACAACTGGCTGCCGATCGCCCCCTGGAAGTGGTTGCCGTCGACCGAAGAGGAGAAGACGATGGCCAGGTTGTAGCCTCGGCTCTCCAGCGTCTCCAGGTCAATCTCCGACGTATAGTCGAACGTTATCTCGAAGGCCGTCCACTCGTCGGTGGGCTTCACGTAGGGCATCTGGGCGATGGCCATGATGTTGCGGTTGGTCTTCGTGTCCTCACCATGCAGCACCACGCTGCGCCGCTCGGTCTTGCCGTCTGCCGTCTGCACTGTCTCCTCGTTGCGGTAGAACACGGCGTAGATGTCGCCGGCATCGGTCTTGCCTTCCACTGGCTTGCCGTTCTTGTCCTGATAGGTCTCACCGGGCTTGTACTTGTAGTAGCCCTGAAGCTTCAGCGGCTTGCGGTCGAAGGGTATGCCCATGCATGTGGCCTTCATGGCGTCGGTCAGCGCGCTGGCCACGTCAAACCTGCCGAGGAAGAAGTTGCCTGCCGCCATGCGCATGTTGGCCATCACACCGAAGGCACCCGTGCTGAGTGTGGTGAGCTTGATGCCGTAGCCATCGTAGCCCTCGGCCAGTGGGACGGACGGGTATTGGTCGGCCGGGGCGTTGCCCATGCTCAGGCGGAACCCCGCATTGCCCGTGGCCCAGTTGTTGCCCCACGTGCCGTCGCCCAGCTCATCGTGCCAGACATAATACTTGTGCTCGCGGGAGTCGAGCTCAAACTTCTCAAAATCGTAGCATATGGTGTCTTGCACGGTGCGCGCCGTGGGCACCACGCTGACCTGGTAAGTGCGCGACCACTGGCCATCCTGGGAGCCGATGACATAGTGCCAACGAAACACGCCCTTAGCGCTGTCACAGGCCTGGACCACGCTCTTGACGCTGGCGCCCGGCGTGAGCACCAGCTGCGGCTCCACGCTCGTGAGGTCAGCGGCAGGCTCGCGCCTGACGTTAAAGACAATGTCGTTGTTGTCGGACATCACCGTCTGCAAGGTGTCACTCAACTGATAGAACGTGCCCAGCGGCTCATCAAGGTGGAAATACACAGCCTCTATGTCACACTCTGCGTTCAGCGGCTCGTCCTTGAAACAGGATGTGAGCATGGCGCAAGCCGCCATGCAAGGCAACAGGGGTCGAATCTTCATAAACAATCTTTTTCTTACAAGCCTGACCAATAAGGATTAGGCGCTTACCGTGTGCAAAGTTAATCATTTCGAGCCACCCACAAAAAAAGAATGAACGGAAAGTGCTCTTTTGGTTACAAAAATGACAAATTTTTAGCCATTCCAGCATCTGCAAGGATGATGTGGTCCTGGTCCACAACAAAAAACTCATCTGTGCGCTTACGTCCCAAGGCCGACCTTGCCCGTTAGGGAACCCGCCCACAGTCTTTCAACATCAGCCCACATGTCGGATGAACCACATTTTTTAATTATTTAAGGTTGTAAGTCAACAACTTTCAACGAAAATACGTACTTTTGCAACTACCAAACCATTCGAAGCAAAAAACAAACATGAAGATTGCACTGATCGGCTACGGAAAGATGGGGCACATGATTGAGCAAATCGCCATCGCCCGCGGCCATGAGATTGTCTGCAAGATTGACGTGGACAACCAAGACGACTTTGACAGCCCGGCCTTCGCCTCAGCGGACGTGGCCATAGAGTTCACCAACCCCACAGCGGCCTACAGCAACTACCTGAGGGCCTTCGAGCACAACGTGAAGGTGGTGAGCGGGTCGACAGGCTGGATGACCGACCATAAGGACGACGTGGAGGCGCTCACCAAAGACGGTAAGCAAACCCTCTTCTGGGCCTCCAACTTCTCCATCGGCGTGGCCATCTTCGCTACCGTCAACAAGTACCTGGCCAAGATCATCAACCAGTTCCCCCAGTATGACGTGGAGATGGAGGAAACGCACCACATACACAAGCTCGACGCACCGTCGGGAACGGCCATCACACTGGCCGAGGACATCATCGAGCGCGTCGACCGCAAGACTGCGTGGAAGAAGGGCACCACCACATGGGACGACGGACACGTCGATGGGTCGGCCGACCACAGAGACGACGAGCTGCTCGTGAACTGCGTGCGCCACGACGAGGTGCCCGGCATACACACCATCACCTGCAACAGCGAGGCCGACCAGATCACCATCAGCCACAGCGCCCACTCGCGCCAGGGATTTGCCCTCGGCGCCGTGCTCGCCGCCGAATACACCGCCAACCACACGGGCCTGCTGACCACAAGCGACCTCTTCAGCACGCTCATCCCCTGAAACGACGACAACCATGATAGACAAGGAAAAAGCCAAACTGAACATGAAGAAGCAATGGACGAAGTTTGCCATTGTGATCATTCTCTACGCCCTGTGCATCGCCTGGGTGCAGCCTTGCTCCCTCGTGGGCTGGCTGCTGACGCTCATCGGCGCCGGACTGCTCTTCGACGTGTACATCACCAAGAAGATACGCTGGCAGTGGTGGAAGGAGGCGGAGGGCCCCGTGCGCTTCATCATGAGTTGGGTGGACGCCCTGGTGTTTGCCCTGGTGGCCGTCTACTTCATCAACCTCTTCTTCTTCCAGAACTATGTCATCCCGTCAAGCTCGCTTGAGAAGTCACTGCTCACGGGCGACTACCTCTTCGTCTCGAAGGTGAGCTACGGGCCCCGCATACCCCAAACACCGCTCACCATGCCGCTGACGCAGCACACCCTGCCTCTCATACAGACCAAGAGCTACCTGGAGTGGCCCCATTGGGACTACCGCCGCATGAAAGGCCTGGGCAAGGTGCAGCTCAACGACATCGTGGTGTTCAACTACCCGGCCGGAGACACCATCGTCACCGCACCGGCATACCAGGCGTATGACTACTACGGCATGGTCTACAGCATCGGCCAGCAAATCTACCAGGAGAACTTCCCCAACCCGGTGGACCCCGCCACACTCGACCGGAAACAGCAGGCCGACTACTTCAAGATGCTCTACGGGTTGGGGCGCGACTACATCGCCAACAACCCCAACACCTACGGCTCCATCGCATCGCGACCCACCGACCGCACGGAAAACTACGTGAAGCGTTGCGTGGGACTGCCCGGACAGACACTGCAGATCAAGAACCGCATCATCTATCTCGACGGCAAAGCCAACAAGGAGCCCGACAATGTGCAATACTCCTATTACGTGAAGCTCAAGGCTGACCTGCCCGAGGAACTCATGCACGACTTGGGCATCAGCATGGAGGACTTGACAAGCCTCAACCAGAATGGGTACATGCCACTCACCAAGCGCGCCGCAAAGGCGCTCAAGGCCCGAAAGGACCTCGTGGCAAGCATCCGCCTGAACACCGACCAGTATGTGGGCGACTTGTATCCCCTCAACGCCGTGACAGGCTGGACACGCGACAACTATGGCCCCATCTGGATACCGCAGAAAGGCAAGTCGATCCGCCTGACCATGGACAACATCGCCATCTACGAACGCCCCATCCGCATCTACGAGGGCAACGACCTGCAGGTGAAGAACGGGCGCATCTACATCAACGGCAAACAGGCCAACAGCTACACATTCAAAATGGACTACTACTGGATGATGGGCGACAACCGCCACAACTCAGCCGACTCGCGCTACTGGGGCTTCGTGCCCGAGGATCACATCGTCGGCAAGCCAATCTTCATCTGGTGGAGCTCCGACCCCGACCGCAAGGGCTTTGCCGGCATACGCTGGAGCAGGCTCTTCCGATGGGTTGACAACATCAAATGAGGCAATTCGCCAAGTTTCTCTTAGCCCTGGGCGTGTTTATGGCCATCTTCTTGGCCGTTCGCGCCTTTGCATTCGCCATCTACACCGTGCCCACGGATGTTACACCCACTCTCCGACAGGGCGACCGCGTAATGGTGAACAAGGTGGCTCATGCCACGTTTCGACGGGGCGACCTCATGGTCTTCCACCAGCCAAAACGACTGGTGGGGGCTGTGGAGGCCGGGCCGGGCGACACGATACGGGTGGGCCAATACCGCTACCGCATACCCCGACGCTGCTGCCGACGCTGCGCTTGCGCCGACTGCAAGCTCTATCTCGTCAACACGGGACGAGCCCACACACTGGTCCACTTGCACCAGGTGGAGGGAAAAGCAACAAGACTGTATCACCTGCCATGGTAAACCAACCAGCCCACATGGCTACAGGCGCTTCTGTAGCCCTACTGTCGTCCACTTATTTCGGTCCGGTGCAATGGTACCAGAAGCTCAACCGCTATGGCCTCTGCCTGCTGGAGCGTCACGACCATTTCGTCAAGCAGACCTACCGCAACCGGTGCCTCATCGCCACAACGGCTGGCACACAAGCGCTCACCGTGCCCACGGAGCATGGCGAGGACTCAAAATGCCGCATGGGCGACATACGCGTCAGCGACCATGGCAACTGGCGGCACCTGCACTGGAACGCCTTGCTCTCCGCCTATGGGGAGAGCCCGTTCTTCGAATACTATGCCGACGACCTGCGCCCATTCTTCGAACAGCGGTGGGAACGCCTGTTCGACTTCAACCTGGCCATCACACACAAGTTGTGCGAACTGCTCGACATTCGGCCCAACTTACAACTGACCGACAGCTACACAGACGCCGAGGCGCTGGGGGCCGATGACTTCCGCGACGCCATCCGACCCAAGAAGTCCCTACCCGACCCCTCGTTTGCGCCCATACCTTATTATCAAGTGTACCAGCAGAAGCATGGTTTCCAGCCCAATCTCTCCATCCTTGACCTTTTGTTCAACAAGGGTAACGAGGCCATCTTCTACCTGTAATCACCCTCACTGCCGAAGCCACACGGCACCACCGAGAGACAGGCCGAAGCGCGACAAAACAAGCACATGTTCAGGGTTCCGGCCCACGCATGGCACCACGCGCTTTTTGGCCCGCACATGCCTTTATGCATGAAGGCTTCTTCCCTCCTTTCCATCGAAAACAAAAAAGCCCTTGGGGTCAAGCCTGCAAGGTTTTGCATGGCTTGCCCACAAGGGCCCAATGGCAAGAAATGTGCGACTAACGCGTCGACGAGGAGCGGTAGCTCACAGGAGTGATGTCGTCGTTCTTCAGCACGTCGTAGATGGCTTGCGGATTGGTCTTCACCGGTCCACGCATGAAGATTGTGGCGTTGTAGCTCTTCATGAACTGGTGGTAGAAGTCGGGATCCTCCTGCGGAAGCTCAAAAGCCTTCGAGGGCTTGCCATCCTTGTCAATGTGCGCAATGAAAGGCCGCGTGTAGACACCATCGTCGCGCCGGCTTGAGAAGATGATCCAGCGACCGTTTGACGACCACTCGTGGTAGCTCTCCGCATTGTCGGAGTTGGCTGCCGTGAGCGGGTAGCTGCACATGGTCTTCAAGTCGGTCATCCAAAGGTCGGCGTCACGGTGCCACACATGGAAACATCCCCATCCCCCAAGACTATAGAGCAAGAAGCGCCCATCGGGCGAGACACGCGGGAAGGTGGCACTCTTGTCCATCCCAGCGGCGTCGAACACCATCTCGCGAGGGCCGAACGAGCGCGTCTTCTCGTCGAAAGGCAAGCGATAGAGGCTATACTTGATCTCCTTGGCGCGGGCGATGGCCTCCGTGCCATGGGGCACAGTGTCGCGAAACTCGAAGTGGGCGCTGGCATAATAAAGATACTTGCCGTCGGGCGACCAGCAGGGGAAGACCTCAAACTCGGTGGAATCGTTAAGAATGGTCGACACCTCATTCTTGTCGGGGTCGAAAAGGATGAGGTCGCTTTGGGCGTCGAGCACCTCCACCTTGTCAATGTCGCGTGTGTGAAAGCTCTGCATGGTCTGGTCGGTGGAATAGGCCAAGAGTTTCAGCGTGGGATGCCAGGCGGGGTAAACGCCGGCCGAAAGGATGCTGTCGTTCTTCATGTTGACCTTCTGCATCTTGCCGTCATACTCAATGACCGTGCCGCCATGTTTTTGGCGGGCATGGAACTGGAAGCGGTCGGGATTGTAGTTCTGCACGTTGTGGCAGTTGATGCACTGGCCATCGCTGTCGTTGGCCGCAAGCATGTTGTTGTAGATGACGCTCTCGTCGTAGTTCTCCAGGCACCGCTGGTTGATGGTGAGCTCCTCATAGGTGACATAGGAGGGGGCGATGAGTCGGTAAGAGATATAAGGGTCGATGCTGTCGGGACTGACCGTGATGGTGAAGGGCTTGTAGTGGGTCCATTGGCCCTGCAGCTGGGCATAGACATCGACGCGTATGTCGTGCCCCTTGGCGGCGGCGGCCAGCGCCTTCCAATCATCGAGGTCGGGCTGGGCCTTCTGTCCGCCACACACGATCTCCTCGTTGCCGTAACTGTAGCGCGTCACCACATCCTCAGCCGCCGTGGTGAGCTGCATGGACAAGGGTGCGATGTTGACCGGCACCGTGACATGGGTGTAGTCGGGGTAGACGGCTGGCAACTGGGGTGTCTCACTGTACTGCGCGGGAACCTCCACACGGCTACAGCCTGCGAGGCATAGCGACAAAAGGAGTAACAGTCCGAGCGCGGCTCGCTGGCAAGTCGACGCCGGCAGGGCGTATGATGTCTTTCTGGGTTTCATCTTTTCAATGTTGTGTTCGTAAATCAGTTTGGTTGTGCCTCAGTGGGCCTCAATAGCTCTTGAGCCCTCGGATGAGGAAGTACTCATAGTAGAACGTTCCGCCAAAGCGCGGATAGAGCAGCGGCTTCATCTGCTCCTCGGTCATGCCCTGCAGCTGCTGGGCAGCGGCCATGAAGTCATCGTAGTTCTGCTTCACCTCGTCATCGAAAGGCATGTGGCTGATGTCCACGTTGTTCTCCAGGTGGCCATAGAGATAGGCCGCCTCCTGATAGTGGATGGGCATGCGCTGTCCGGGATGCAGGCGCGCGTAATTCGAGAACTGCGTCCAGAATACGGGTATCTGCTTCGACTGCAAGGCCGCTTGGAGGCAAGCCTCCTGGTAGACAGGGTCATTGGAGGTCTCGTTGGCAAAGGTGTTGAGCAGGTAGAGCTCCACCAAGGTGTTGTCTGAGGTCAGCGCATCGGGCCCCTTGAGGAAGTGGAGGATGGGCTTCATCTCGGGGTCGCGGTTGACGAGGGCCCGGTTGTTGAGATAAGGCTCATAGTGCTCCGCATAATCCTTATAGTATTTGGTGTTCTTGAGGATGTCTATGTACTTCTTGGCCACCTTGTACTCTCCGTTGAGAATGGCACACTTGAGCATGTACTTCAGGTAGTCGACACGCCAACCAAACTCCACGCCGTCCTCCAGGCACCAGCGGTAACAGAAGTTGAGTTTGCCGTAATGATAGTAGATGATCTTTGCGCCCGTCTGTGTGAGCCTCACCTGGAACGGCGCGTTGCACTCCGCCGAGCCGTTCTTGTAATGGTACATATTGTCGCCCGCCGTTCCCAGGCGGAAGAGTGCCAGGTTCTTCAGCATCCACATCATGCGTGTGGGCTGCTCGTCATCGCCAAGCGTTTGGTAGGTTTGCAGCACGCCGTCCCAGTTGAGGTTCTCCACCTCACGGGTCATGATGACCTCGCGGCGGAAGTTCTTGTCCTTGTACCAGCCTGTCCATGCGGCAGCCACCAGGATGAGCAGCGCCAAGACATTGCCCACGACCGCATAGCGTCGGCGGAGCGTGTCGGCCCAAGCGCCGTAGGCCAGGGCAAAGACGGCGAGCACTGCCGTGAGCAATCCGTAGGGGAGATAATAGATGGGGTATTCACCCAAGAAACAAAAGACTGGCAGAGCCGTGGAGTAGATGCCGCCCTCAGGGGTCTGGCAATAGACGTAACGGTAGCAGATGAGGGGAATGAAGACGATGGCTACCAGCGCCACAACGGTGGCAACGACCTTGCCAAGCAGTCCGCCGCGCAAGCCGCCGCCAAGCCGCCAAGCCATCAGCGCCATCAGGCCAGCGGCCATCAGGCCATAATAGCCCAGCAGGGGGTAAGCCACGGCCGTGGCAATGAGGATGTACACGTTGCGCAGTTGCCATCGCGAGGGGATGAGCCGATAGAGCCACACCAAGGCCACGGCGGCCGCGGTGCCTATCGTGGCCACAAAGAAATGCCCACGGAGCTTCAAGTAGAAAATCCAATAACCCAAGTCGACATCGGTGATGAGCAACAGCACCACGGGCACAAGCAGCGCCGCGGAGGCGTAGGCCGGGATGCGGAAGGCGCGCTTGACCAGCCACATCAGCAGCAGCCACCACAGGCTCAGCAGCGCGACACCCATCCAGGGATAGTAGAAATACTGTGTGAAGTAGGTTCCCATCCACGTGAGAAATCCTCCCGCCACAACCATTTGTTGCTGGAAGAACAGGGGAGTGTAGAGGAAGAGGTTGAGTTCTTGCACACGATAGAGGAAGTCGGAGTCGTAGGCCAAGAGCGCCGCCGCTATGGCGATGAGCGCCACAACAGGAATCGCAAAACTGGCAACATCCTTCCACGGGGATGGCCGGCCGGCCAAGCAGTCGCCTTGGCGAGAGGCCTCCCGATGCGGAGTGTCTCCCGAATGTTGCCTCCCGGCGCCGATGGGCCGCGTCGCTTTGTCGTTGTTTTGTTTCGTTTCTTTCATTTCATAAAGGTCGTTAGGACTACGCAAAAGTAATAAATAATTGTGAAACACCTATAGTTTTTCGCAGAAAACAAGAATTAAACGATGTGGGATTGGCGCTAATCCGAGCCATCGCATTTCCATTTAGCTCACCCGCTCCCCCGTAATCAATAAAAGCCCGACCACACAGGACGTGCGATCGGGCTTGATGGTTTTATGCGATGGGCAGCCTGTTGCGCCGCCCCTCGCCAGACGAGTGCTTACTCAGCAGACTCGTTGTTCTCGTGGTTGTTGTGGTGGGGCTGGCGCTCGCGTCCGCCACGATCGTCACGGCGGGGACGGCGGTCACCACGGGGACGGCGCTCACGCTCGACATAACCCTCAGGCTTCTCTACGAGCACACGGTGAGAGAGCTTGTACTTGCCAGTCTTCGGGTCAATCTCAAGGAGCTTCACCTGGATGTGGTCGCCCTCCTTGATGCCAGCCTCCTCGACCGTCTCGAGACGCTTCCAAGCGATCTCAGAGATGTGGAGCAGACCCTCCTTGCCAGGCATGATCTCGACGAAGCAACCATAAGGCATGACGCTCTTCACGATGCCGTCGTAGACCTCGCCCACCTCAGGAATGGCCACAATGGCACGTATCTTCTGGATGGCAGCCTCTATCGACTCCTTGTTGGGAGCGCTCACCTGCACGTGGCCCACACCGTCGGCCTCATCGATGGTGATGGTCGAGCCGGTGTCTTCCTGCATCTTCTGGATGATCTTACCGCCCGGGCCAATCACGGCGCCAATGAATTCCTTGGGAATGTCGAAGGCCTCGATGCGGGGCACCTGCGGCTTCATCTCGGCGCGAGGCTCAGAGAGGGTCTTCATCATCTCGTTCATGATGTGCTCACGGCCAGCCTTGGCCTGCATCAGCGCACGCTCAATGACCTCGAACGACAGGCCGTCACACTTGATGTCCATCTGTGTGGCAGTGAGACCGTTCTTCGTACCCGTGGTCTTGAAGTCCATGTCGCCCAGGTGATCCTCGTCACCCAAGATATCAGAGAGGATGGCGAACTTATCCTCGCCAGGGTTGTGGATGAGACCCATGGCAATGCCTGCCACAGGGTTCTTGATGGGCACACCTGCGTCCATCAAGGCGAGGGTGCCACCACAGACGCTTGCCATTGATGAAGAGCCGTTAGACTCGAGGATGTCGCTCACCACACGCACGGTGTAGGGGTAGTTCTCGGGAATCTGGTCCTTCAGCGCGCGCCATGCCAGGTGGCCGTGTCCTATCTCGCGGCGGCCAGGGCCGCGCTGGCTCTTGGCCTCACCCGTAGAGAAGGGCGGGAAGTTGTAGTGGAGCAGGAAGCGCTGGTAAGCGCGCGTCACGGCACCGTCCACGAGCTTCTCGTCGAGCTTCGTGCCCAGTGTCACTGTCGCAAGCGACATGGTCTCGCCACGCTGGAAGATGGCAGAGCCGTGAGGCATGGGCAGCGGAGACACCTCGCACCAGATGGGGCGCACCTCGTCGGTCTTACGACCATCCATGCGCAAGCCCTCGTCGAGGATGCAACGGCGCATGGCGTCGCGCATCGTGTCGCCCCAATAGCGACCAGCCTCAGCGTGCTTCTCCTCGAGCTCTTCCTCGGAGAGGTCAGCGTGTGCGGCGTCATACTTCTCAAGGAAGTCGGCGATGGTCTTGTCGAAAGCGTCGTTGCGCTCCTGCTTCGGCAGGGTCTGGTGGATGATGTCATAGGCGGGCTGGTAGAGCTCCGCGTGGATCTGCTTGCGCAGGTCCTCATCGTTGATCTCATCGTTGTACTCGCGCTTGACGTTGGTGCCCAGCTCCTTGGCGAGCTCGTCCTGCAGGTCGCACATCGGCTTGATGGCCTCCTGGGCAGCCTTCAGGGCACCGATCAGGTCTTGCTCTGACACCTCGCTCATCTCACCCTCGACCATCATCAGGTTGTCCTTGGTGCAACCGACCATGATGTCAAGGTCGGCGTCCTTCATTTGGTCGAATGTCGGGTCAATGACATACTCGCCATTGATGCGTGCCACGCGGCACTCGGAGATGGTGTGCTCAAAAGGTATGGTGGAGCAGGCCATGGCGGCAGAGGCCGCAAAGCCGGCGAGCGCATCGGGCTGATCCTTGCCGTCGCTGGAAAGCAACCAGATCTGCACGAAGACCTCACAGTGGAAATCAGAGGGGAACAAGGGGCGCAGGGCGCGGTCCACAAGGCGGGAAACAAGAATCTCCTCATCACTGGCTTTACTCTCGCGTTTGGTAAAGCCGCCAGGGAAACGGCCTGTGGCATAATACTTTTCCCTGTAGTCTACTGTCACCGGCATGAAATCGGTGCCGGGAACTGCTTCTTTGGCTGCCGTGACGGTGGCGAGCAACACGGTGTTGTTCATGCGGAGAACAACCGACCCGTCGGCTTGCTTGGCAACCTTTCCGGTTTCAATCGAGATGGTCCTTCCATCTGGCAATTGAACGGTCTTTGTAATTACGTTCATCGAAAAATTAAAAATCTTATTGTTTTGACTGACATCTAATAAATATCTGCGGGCAAAGATACCTATTTAAACCGAGAAAGACAAAGGTTTCTTGACAAAAATTCACTCAACGAGAAGTTTTTTAAACTTTATAAGACATTTAGTTGTGAAAACTCTTGCAGTCATCTATTCTTTTTCTTACTTTTGCTCACAGTACCTACTATCTAACATAAACAAGCTTATGAGAAAATTTTACAAGCATCTACTGATTGGTTTGCTTCTCTTTTCCGCCACGCTTTCACGTGCGGCGACGATGAGTTTCACAACCAGCAAGGCGGTGGGTGAGACCTTCACGATCGCCATGAACCCGGGGGTGACAGTCACCGTCACCTGGGGGGACGGGTCGCAGGAGAGCTTTGTCAGTGACGGCACAATGCAGGCATTGACCTTGGCCTCGCAAAAGTTCACCTTAGACACCGACGCCGCCATCACCACACTGTATGTGGCCGACAACCAGATCAAGTCCATGGACCTGACAAGCGTTTCCAACTCGCTCAAGAAGTTGTATTGCGGCAACAATGAGTTGACCGTGCTGAACTTGAGCAACTTCAAGAACCTGACAGACGTGGACGTGCAAGGCAACAACCTGTCCATGCTGAAGGTCTACAGCCCGGAGAGCGTCAATGGATCGAGCAACCAACTGACGACCTTCTCCGCCTCGCAATTCTCTCGCATGAAGCAACTCTACCTCTCAGACAACCAGCTGAAAGGCCTGGGGACGACGCAGATGACATCGCTCGAGTACTTGTTCATCCAGCGCAACGCCATCAAGACCCTCAAGCTCAACAAGTGCCCCAAGCTGAAAGTGGCCTCGTTCGCCGAGAACGATGTGGCTACCTTAGACGTCTCGAACGATGACAACCTGCAAGAGTTGTGGGCAGGCGGCAACGCCATCAATGAGCTCGACATCACGTCATGCGGCAAGCTGGAGAGCCTCGTGGCGCCCGGAAGCCAGATGAAGACCGTGCTGTGGAACGAGGCATGCAAGAACACCCTTTCATACGTGGACCTGCGCGACAACAACCTGTTCTTCAACTCCTTCCCCACCCTGCGCAACAACGACGTGCTCACCACCGCCCTGCTCGCCCCGCAGAATCCCTATCCCCTGGTGGAAGAGGGCTATGTCTACGCCAACGTGGAAAACAACTGGAGCTCGGCGAAGCTGGAGCCCCTGTCGACCAACGGCTGGGGTGGCGCCACCGTCCCCCAGCTGACCATCACCGACAGCAAGGGCGACACGCTCAAGCAGGGCAGCGATGCCACCACGAGCGACTATTACAACCGCTTGCGCCGCATCACTTTCTGGGACTCGTCCATCGGAAAGACCGTGTCCATCAGCGCCATATCCCCCTATTATCCTGACATCACCCTGGCCACCACCCCGTTCCTCGTGACCACGCCGACGGGCATCCAGGGCGTCACCACCGGTGGCGACGCGAAGAAGGCCGAAACCTATTACAACCTCAACGGACAGCGAGTGGACAAGCCCACTCATGGCATCTACATCGCCAACGGCAAGAAAGTCATCATCCGATAAACCGCATCACCATGAACAAACATAAGATATTTGCCACCGCCGCAGCTGTCCTACTGTCGGTTAGCACCACCGCGCAGACCCGGCTGGACACCACCACCACCACGCCCAAGATCATCATCCCGGGCGACACCATCACCCTGGGCTACAACAGCGACTTCGCCGTGGTGCCCATCAACGCCACCTGCGACTACACACCCAGCACCCCCGAGACGTGGGTGAAGCCGCAAAAAGACGCCAACGGCAACCTTGCCCTGTTCTCCGAGTTCAACGTGAGCGGTGTGGACCGTTGCGCCACCGTGACACTCGCCAGTGCCGACGGCTCCTACAGCAAGACGCTGGTCGTCAACCAGCTGCCCAACACGATGGAAGGCGCAGGGTCGAGGAGCATCGACAAGAAGATCTCCATCTCGGGCGGCTATTCCAACCAGGCCATGAGCGGCTACGGCATTGAGAACTCGTACGACGGCTCCACCAGCACCTATTACCACTCACCTTGGGGCGGCACGTCGACCACTTTCCCCGTGGTGCTCACCTACAACCTCCGCACGCCCAACCACCTGAACTACGCCGTCTACACCCCACGCCAAGACGGCAACTGGAACGGCAACTGGGGCAATGTGGACGTGGAGTACCAGCTGTCCGACAGCACATGGGTCACACTGCGCAGCACCGACTTCGGGCAGGCCAGCACCGACACGCAGGTGAAGTTTGGCGATGACGGCATCGAGAATGTCTGCGCCGTGCGCTACACCATCCACGACGGCTACGCCGGCTTCGCCAGCTGCGCCGAGATGGCATTCTACGAGCGCGACACGACAACCACACAATACCTCCGCCAGTATTTCGCCGACGACCTCTGCACGAAGCTGCAGCCCAACATCACCAAGGCCGAGGCCGTAAAGATCAAGGACCAGTTCGTCAAGCGCCTGGTCTACACCCTGCTCGACGGCAACTACTCCACCAAGTTCCGCGTGGGCGAGTTCCGCGCCTACAAGCCCTACTCCACGCTGCAACAGGAGCTGAAGGTCTCCAACACCTATTGCAACCACGAGAACCCCACAGGCATCTCCGTGGCGAAGGGTGAGCGTCTCGCCGTCATCGTGGAAGGCATCGGCGACTACTCCGTCGGCATGAAGGTCCGCAACTTCGGCCCGACCGACTTCGAGGAAAGCAACTACACCCTCTCCAACGGCGTGAACATCATCACCGCCAGCAACAAGGGCAACATCTACGTGAACTATTACACCAATGACTACGCCAAGGCCCCGAAGGTGAAGATCCACTTCGCCATGTGCACCGAGAACGGCTACTTCGACCTCACCAAGGGCATGACCAACGACGACTGGAACGAGATCATCAGCAACACCAAGAGCGACTGCACCGACCTGCTGGGCTACCACTGCCAGGTCAACTTCCCCTCACAGACACTGAAGCAGAACTGCAAGGATGCCGTGTGGCTCGTCAACACGTACGACAGCATCGTGTCCTCCGAGTTCACGATGATGGGCCTCTACAAGTACCACCGCAACTACGGCAACCACATGACCGTGATCTGCGTGGCCACGTCGGCCGGTCTCTACCACGCCAGCAACGACGGCATGTGCGTGCCCGTCAACGCCCTCAGCCAGCCATCATCGTCCGACCCCTCCTACTTCGACTACTGGGGAGCCGGCCATGAGCTGGGCCACAACAACCAGACCGACGGCGTGCTGTGGATAGGCCTCACCGAAGTGACCAACAACCTCTTGGCCGCCTTCGCGCAAGACCGCGTGGAGCCCAGCGGCTTCCACCGCATGGAGAACGAGTCGAACGGCGACAAGACCTACAGCTTCGCCAACCAGATCATCAAGCCGAACCTGCTCAACCCCAACAGCACCTTCCACCAGAGCCACAACGTGTGGTCGTCGATGATCGCCTTCTGGGGCATACACTGCTACACCTACGCCGCTGGCGTCGACTCGCTGGCCTACCCCAACATCTTCGAGAAGATGCGCACCATGGACCTCCCCCAGAAGAACAACGGCATCGGCCAAAACGCCGACTACACGGCCGACGGTGAGCAGCAGCTCAACTTCGTGAAGCAGGTCTGCGACATGACGCAAATCGACTTCACCGACTACTTCCACCTCTGCGGCATGATGATGCCCCACAACTCCATCATCGGCGACTACTCCAACCGCCGCCTGCTCATCACGCAAGACATGGTGGACGAGCTCCAAGCCTACATCGACGCCAAGCACTATGTGAAGGCGCCCGCCGGCTTGTACCTCATCAACATCTATAACACCGACGCCTTCCGCAACAAGGCCACCGTGCCCGAGGGCATCGCCGTGGGCACTGGCTGCACCGTCTCGGGCGGCAAGATCACCATCAAGCACGCCTCCTGGCCCAACGCCATCGGCTTCAAGGCCTACGACTCCGCCGGTAACCTGGTGGAGATCTACACCTACGGCTACGGTTACCAGGGCAGCTCAGGCAACTACCGCCCGTCCTACACCAGCGCCACGCTGGCCAGCAACGTAGCCTACGTCAACGCCGTGAGCTACGACGGCACAGAGACACGATGCTACAACAGGTAACATCCCACAGACAAGCATAAAGGGGAGGCTTTGCACGACATGGCAAAGCCTCCCCTTGTTCTTTCTCTCCTTTCGGTGCCCCGAGGGTCACCCCTTGCGCTGGCCGCCCGTCACCACCCAGGCGCTGAGGAGCACCAGCGCCAGGGCCGTGGGCTTCTCCCAGGTCAGCGCGTCCTGTCCGATGAGGATGGCCACAAACGATGCCACGATGGGTTGCAGGTTGGTGTAGACCGACACGGTGGTGGTCTTCAGGTAGCGCAGGGCAAACGGGATGGCGAAGTAGCCGGCCACCGTGGCGAACACCACGATGAACGCCATCTCGGCCGCACCACTCCATGCCCAGCCGCCCGAGTACAGCCGCGCGGCCTGCAGGTCGCCCCAAGAGAAGGGCAACACAGCAATGGTGGAGACCAGGAACACCCACTTCATCTGCGTCACCGCCGTGTACTTGGCCGACACACGCCGCGTGATGATGAGGTAGACGGCCCAAGTCAGCAGTGAGAGGACAGCCAGCCCGACACCGAGCAGGTCGTTTTTGCCCGCTCCGCCCTGCCAGCCCGCCAGCACCATGAGCAGAGCGCCGGCCACGCCGACCACCACGCCCAGGGCGCCCCGCACCGTGATGCGCTCGCCGATGAGCAGCGCTGCACACACCATGGTGGCCACGGGCGTCAGCATAGCGATGACGCTGTAGTAGACGGGCGTCGTGAACCGCAACGCCCACGCCGTGAGCGTCTGCGACACCACGAAGCCCAGCAAGCCGCCACCCATGATGACCAGCAGATCGCGCCACGCCACACGCTCGCGCGGCATGAAGAGCGAGATGAGCCAGAAGATGGCCGCCGCCCCCATGCAGCGTGTGGCCATGTAGGCCATGGGCGACACCCACTCCTCAAGCAACAACTTGGTCACGGGCACGCCGAGACCGAAAATCACATTGGCCAACAGCACCGACATGTGGCCTTCTATCTTACGTATTTCCATAACGGGTGCAAAGGTAACGCTTTCCGCACAATTACAAAGGCCCCATGAGGCGGAAGATACAGCATGTCACGATTTTGTCGACGCGCACCCTCCGTGCGACAAAACAGGGGTTTCTCAACCCATTTGCGAACTCTTGCGCACAGAAAAGCCCGTTTGCACACGATTGCAAACCGTTTTTCTTGCTTTCTCGGCCCATTTGCGTTATCTTTGCGACATAAAAACCAAACAACCCCTCACCAATGACCACTCACGACCTTCTGCTATTCGCTCCCTTCACCACACGCGAGTGGTTTCTGATGGGCATCTTCCTGGTGACCTACGCCACACTCCTGGTGGTGGCCGTGCAGAACAGCCGGCGCAAGATGCAGGTCCTCAGGAGCCGGCTCGAGAAGGCCCGCCAGATGCAGGCCGACCAGCAGGCCACCAGCCAGCAGAGCCTGGAGGCGGGGCGCAAGCGGGTGGCCGAGCTGCAGGAGCTCATCCGCAAGCTCGACGACGAGAACGACATGTTGCGACTGGAGCTGGAGGAGAAGGAGGCCCGCCTCCACTATACTAATAAGGTTGCGGCCATCGAGAACGAGAAGCGCAGCCGCGCCGACCACATCATCTTCTCGTCGCCAGTCTACATACGACTGCAGGACCTGCTCGACCGCGGCGAGAGCATGGGCAACGAGGAGCAGTCGCAGCTCGACAAGGTCATCAACTCCGTCTACACGGGGTTCACCGCGCAACTCTACAGCCTATACCGCATGACCTCGCAGGAGTACGCCGTCTGCCTGCTCATCAAGGCGCGCTTCGCGCCCAAGGACATCGCCACGCTGACCGCCCACAGCAAGGAGAGCGTGGCCAGCACGCGCAGCCGACTGTTCCGCAAGGTCTTCCAGCGCAAGGGGTCGACGAAGGAGTGGGACGACTTTGTGCTTTCCATCTGAGTCGCCAAGCCCACACCCCACGCCAACAACATCCACACATCCTAAACCTCTCATGCCATGTTAGACTACATCACTTCCAACCTTTGGCAACTGTGGACGGTCATCGCCGTCGGCTGCCTCATCATGGAGCTTGTCTCCGAAGGTTTCTTCATCATCTGCTTCTCGGTCGGCGCTGTGGCCGCGGCCATCACCTCGCTGGTCGGTGGCCTGGGCTGGCAGGTGTTCGCCTTCGTGGTGTTCTCCGCCCTCAGCATCTTCCTCGTGCGGCCCTTCGCCCTGAAGTACTTGCACGACGACAAGCCAGCGCCCGTGAGCAACGCCGACGCCATCATCGGCCGCGTGGGCCGCGTCAGCGAGACCATCGTCGCCGGGCGCTTCGGCCGTGTGGCCATCGACGGCGACGACTGGAAGGCGCAAGCCTCCACCACCCACGTCGACATACCCGCCGGGGCGCTCGTCAAGGTCACGGGCCGCGAGAGCATCATCATCGACGTGGTGCCGGCAACCGGCCAGCCGGCCCAACAAGAACAAGCGTAAACAAGCCTACATTCACAAACCCTTAAATCATACCTACCATGTCCTATGTACTGATCGCACTCGTGGTGTGCGTGTTGATCTTCGCCAAGATGGCCCTGGTCATCATACCACAGTCTGAAACCAAGATCGTCGAGCGCCTCGGACGCTACTATGCCACCCTCAAGCCCGGCATCAACATCATCATCCCCTTCGTGGACCGTGCCAAGGAGATTGTCACCATGTCCAACGGACGCTACCTCTACACCAGCCGCATCGACCTCCGCGAGCAGGTCTTCGACTTCGCGCGGCAGAACGTCATCACCAAGGACAACATTCAGATGGAGATCAACGCCCTGCTCTACTTCCAGATCGTCGACCCCTTCAAGGCCGTCTACGAGATCAACAACCTGCCCAACGCCATCGAGAAGCTGACGCAGACCACCCTGCGCAACATCATCGGTGACATGGAGCTCGACCAGACGCTCACCTCGCGCGACATCATCAACACCAAGCTACGCGGCGTGCTCGACGACGCCACCAACAAGTGGGGCATCAAGGTCAACCGCGTGGAGCTGCAAGACATCATCCCGCCAGCCAGCGTGCTGCAGGCCATGGAGAAACAGATGCAGGCCGAGCGCGACAAGCGCGCCACCATCCTCAACTCCGAGGGAACGAAGCAGGCGCAGATCCTGCAGTCGGAAGGTGAGAAGCAGGCCAAGATCAACCGCGCCGAGGCAGAGAAGCAGCAGGCCATCCTCCTGGCCGAGGGTGAGGCCCAAGCCCGCATCCGCAAGGCTGAGGCCGAAGCGCAAGCCATCGACCGCATCACCGAGGCGGTGGGCAAGAGCAGCAACCCCGCCAACTACCTGCTGGCCCAAAACTACATCAAGATGATGCAGGAGCTGGCCGCCGGCGACAAGACGAAGACCGTCTTCATGCCCTACGAGGCCACAAACCTCATGGGAAGTCTGGGCGGCATTAAGGAGCTCTTCAAGCAGTAGGCACCTACCCCTCGCTCACCGATGGGCGCTGGCCGACGTGACACCACGCGGCCAGCGCCCATTTTTTTTCATGGACTTCATCCCACCATAGGCAAGGCGATGCGGTTATACGGCTGGGATGGCCATGCGCACCCACCGCAAAAGCGCGCGACGTGATAAACGAAAATCTTAAAAAGATAAATTTAGACACAAACTAACAAATCGTAGGTTTCTTGGCTATTACAAAGCATTATACTTACGATTTGAAAGTACTATAAATGTTACAAATTATCACTTTGTTAACATTTCTATTTAGAAGACCATCTTTTCGAGATGTCACTTTGGAAGAAAAACCGTAACTTTGCAAGCATATTGATAGGAAAAGTTATTGTTTTACTGATTAATTGTTAAGATTATGGGGAAAGGATTGTATAATGCCGCCTACGAGCATGACGCTTGTGGCGTGGGCATGGTCGTGAACATCCACGGCAACAAGAGCCACGATCTCGTCGACAACGCACTGAAAGTGCTGGAGAACCTGCGCCACCGCGGCGCCGAGGGTGCCGACGGCAAGACGGGCGACGGTGCGGGCATCTTGTTGCAGATACCACACGAGTTCATCCTGTTGCAGGGCATCCCGGTGCCCGAGAAGGGCAAGTACGGCACGGGCCTGGTCTTCCTTCCCAAGGACAGCGACTGCCAGCACCAGATTTTGTCGATCATGATAGAGGAGATCGAGCGCGAGGGGCTGACCCTCACCCACCTGCGCACGGTGCCCACCAACCCAGGATGCCTCGGCGAGGCCGCGCTGACCACGGAGCCCGACATCAAGCAGGTGTTCATCACAGGCGTGACCGACGACAAGGTGCCGACATTCGAGCGCACATTATATATCATACGCAAGAAGATCGAGAACCGCGTGGCCCAGTTGGCTGTGCAGCGTCCCGAACTGCCCGTCGGCGATTTCTACATCTGCTCGCTCTCCAGCAAGAGCATCGTCTACAAGGGCATGCTCTCCAGCCTGCAGCTGCGGCAGTACTATCCCGACCTGACCAACAACTACTTCACGAGCGGCCTGGCCATCGTCCACAGCCGCTTCTCGACCAACACCTTCCCCACGTGGAGCCTGGCACAGCCCTTCCGCATGGTGGCCCACAACGGCGAGATCAACACCATCCGCGGCAACCGTGGCTGGATGAAGGCGCGCGAGTCGGTGCTGTCAAGCGACACCTTGGGCGACATACACGACATCACACCCATCGTGCAGCCGGGCATGAGCGACTCCGCCAGCCTCGACAACGTGTTCGAGTTCTTCGTCATGAGCGGCCTGTCGCTTCCCCACGCCATGTCGATCATGATCCCCGAGAGCTTCAACGACAAGAACCCCATATCCGAAGACTTGAAGGCCTTCTACGAGTACCACTCCATCTTGATGGAGCCGTGGGACGGCCCCGCCGCCCTGCTCTTCTCCGACGGGCGCTTCGCCGGTGGCATGCTCGACCGCAACGGCCTGCGCCCAGCGCGCTACACCATCACCAAGAACGACACCATGGTGGTGGCCTCCGAGGTGGGCGTCATGGACTTCGACCCGACGGAGATCGCCGAGAAGGGCCGCCTCCAACCCGGCAAGATACTGCTCATCGACACCCAGGAGGGCAAGATCTATTATGACGGCGAGATACGCGAGCGCCTGGCGGCCGAGCATCCCTACCGCCAATGGCTCAACACCAACCGCATCCAGCTCGAGAAGATACGCAGCGGACGCAAGGTGAGCAACGCCGTCGACGACCTGCAGAGCAAGTGCGTGGAGTTCGGCTTCGGCCGCGAGGACATCGAGGACACCATCGTGCCCATGGCCGTCAAGGGCCAGGAGCCCACAGCCTCGATGGGCAACGACACGCCCCTGGCCGTGCTGAGCGACCGCCCGCAGATCTTCTTCAACTACTTCCGCCAGCAGTTTGCCCAGGTCACCAACCCGGCCATCGACTCCATCCGCGAAAATCTCGTGATGAGCCTCACTGAGTACATCGGCCGCGTGGGAACGGGCATCCTCAACCCCAACGAGTCCAACTGCAAGATGGTGCGCCTGCCACACCCCATCCTCACCAACACGCAGCTCGACATCCTCTGCAACATACGCTACAAGGGCTTCAACACCATCAAGCTGCCCATCGTCTTCGAGGCACGACAGGGCGAGAGCGGACTGCGCGACGCCCTCGATCGCCTGTGCCACGACGCCGAGAAGAGCGTCGACGAGGGATACAACTACATCATCCTCACCGACCGCGACGTCGACGAGACACACGTCGCCATACCGTCGTTGCTGGCCGTGAGCGCCGTCCACCATTACCTCATCTCGGTGAGCAAGCGCGTGCAGACGGCCCTGATCGTCGAGTCGGGCGAGATACGCGAGGTGATGCACGCCGCCCTGCTCCTGGGCTACGGCGCCTCGGCCCTCTGCCCATACATGACCTACGCCATACTCGACGACCTCGTCAAGCGGCGCAAGATACAGGAAGACTACCCCACCGCCGAGGCCAACTACATCAAGGCCGTCAAGAAAGGCCTGTTCAAGATCATGGCCAAGATGG
>CAVBFJ010000004.1:0-97486 GCA_963594895.1 bacterium
TCGACTCCGTGCTCACCGCCGAGGAGAACGCCGGCGACTATACCATCGACATCCCATCAGGTGTATTCGGCGACAAGACCTGGTATGACAACGATCTCATGACCGGTCGCACCAACGAGCCGCTCACCCTCTACTACACCCTTGGCGAGGAGCTGCCCCAGGGCGACCTCTTCACCACCGATCCCGAGGCTGGCAGCACGGTGACCTCGCTCCAGCACATCGTCATCAGTGTCGGTGACGGCTCAAGCGACTACTCAGCCTCCGCAGGCAAGGTGTCCATCACCGCTCCCGATGGCACGGTCATCTTCAACGACGATCCCTCGGCCATCTGGCCTGACGACTGGACGGCTCCCGTCTACCAGTATGAGATCAACCTCTCTGAGGCAGCCACCGCTCCCGGCGTCTACACGATGACCATCCCCGACGGTTACTTCCTCAACGCCGACGGCGAGGAAGTGGCAGGCACCACCATCACCTGGACCATCGACGGCGACGCCCCGCAGACCAGCCTCTTCACTACCGATCCCGAGGCTAGCAGCACGGTGGCCTCGCTCCAGCACATCGTCATCAGTGTCGGTGACGGCTCAAGCGACTACTCAGCCTCCGCAGGCAAGGTGTCCATCACCGCTCCCGATGGCACGGTCATCTTCAACGACGATCCCTCGGCCATCTGGCCTGACGACTGGACGGCTCCCGTCTACCAGTATGAGATCAACCTCTCTGAGGCAGCCACCGCTCCCGGCGTCTACACGATGACCATCCCCGACGGTTACTTCCTCAACGCCGACGGCGAGGAAGTGGCAGGCACCACCATCACCTGGACCATCGACGGCGACGCCCCGCAGACCAGCCTCTTCACTACCGATCCCGAGGCTAGCAGCACGGTGGCCTCGCTCCAGCACATCGTCATCAGTGTCGGTGACGGCTCAAGCGACTACTCAGCCTCCGCAGGCAAGGTGTCCATCACCGCTCCCGATGGCACAGTCATCTTCAACGACGATCCCTCGGCCATCTGGCCTGACGACTGGTCGGCTCCCGTCTACCAGTATGAGATCAACCTCTCTGAGGCAGCCACCGTTCCCGGTGTCTACACGATGACCATCCCCGATGGTTACTTCCTCAACGCCGACGGCGATGAAGTGGCTGGCGCCACCATCACCTGGACTGTTGGTGACCCCGCTGGTGTCAACGGCATCACTGTGAAGACGGCCGAGGACAAGGCTTACAGCATCAGCGGTGTCCGTGTCGACGCCAAGACTGCCAAGGGCATTGTCATCATCGGCGGAAAGAAAGTCTTGAAGAAGTAAGAACAAATGCGGTCTGCCACAAGACCGCACCGGATGTCCCCGAGGGGGGAATGTTTTCCTCCGAGGCAAAGCATTCCCCATGGGACATTCCTCCGGAAGGACATCCATCGAAGAATAGCGTCCCCGTAGAGGCAGCACCTCCCGTAGGGACGGCACACAAAAAGAGCGTAGAGCACCAGTCTCTACGCTCTTTTTTTAGGCGATTGTGCGGTGTCACCCCTTCGGGGCTGGGCTTGAATGCGGATGCGCCTCTCCCGTGTTCCGTCTTATTGCGTTCTGATGAGCGACCGCTGCGCCACTGCGGGCGCTGCGGTGAAATCGCAATGCATGAGATCCATCATGAGGTAGGGGACGTCTTCCATGTCGAATGGCCGGGCGGTGCTCTGCCGCATGCGCTCCACGGTGTCAGGATGGCGCTGGCGGTAGGTCTTGGTCGTGTAGATGACGAGGGGAATGTCGTGGCCGGCCTTGCTGCTGACGGGGTTGCCGGCATTTGCGTGGCAGGCCACGTCGGGATTGCTCTCGTACACGTCGTGGCCGTGGTCGGGCGCATACACGACGACGGCCTCGCGGTCGGCGACGAGATCCATGAGTGTGCTCACGACATAATCGTTGTAGAGCACGGCGTTGTCGTAAGCCGCCAGTGTGCTGCGCTGGTGCTTCGGCCGGTCGGCGTATTCGTTTTCTTTGAAACGATCGTATGCTGCCGGGTAGCGCATGGCGTAATTTTGGTGGCATCCCATGAGGTGCACGACGCAGAAATCCCGAACCGACGGATGGGCGAGCATTTTTCTGACAATGGGCAGAAGTTCCCCGTCGACAGACTTGCGGTTGAGGCCGGAAAGTTTATTGCCTATAAAAACGCATGTGTCGCACAGTTCGGCATACTGCGATACTACATTGTCATACAGTCCTTTCTTGCTTTGGTTCGACAGCCAGAGCGTGTGGTAGCCGGCGGCCTTGGCGATGTCGGGCAGGGTGGGGCATTTGTACCATTCCGCGCTGCTGGCCGTGCGTTTCGTGCTTGTGTTCATCATCAGTTGGAACGCCCCCTGCGTATAGAGTTCTGCAGCTTGCACACCCGTATATGCGAAGGCCTCGCCCGCGTCAACCTTCTTTTGCAGCAGCGGATTGGTGGGCTTGCCGTAGCCGTAGAGTGAACAGTGGTGGCTGGTGAGCGACTCTCCGATAATCCACATGACAAGTGGAGGCTGGCCAGCTGAGGTCACCTTTACCGAGGGTTGGATAGGGTTGAGTTTTGTCAGTGAACCGATTGACGCCGGGATATATTTCGCAAGTGAAACTGCCGTGTTGTAGAAGAAAGCTTCTTTGTATGGCATGGCAATGCCTATGAAAACAAGAAAGACGAATACGCCGATGCGGAGCACTATGGGGCGTCCCGTAAAGCGTAACCGTCTGCCCGCCCATATTGCTATGGCCAAAAGAATAATCAGTCCGCAAAGGAGTGCCACAATCTGTGATGTACAATATGTGTCGGAAAATTCAGAGGCTTCACTGGCGTTGGTGGCAAGTATGGCTGCAAAATGCTCTTTGTCCAGGGGGCATCCTGCGATATGCAGGCAGCCAACTTCCATGACGCAGTATAGGAGGAAGAAAAGGAAGATGACAGAGTAAAAAGCGTTACGAACACACTTGTGCCTTATCAGTGCTCCTGCCAGTGTGCAGGCGTATGCGAGAATATAGGCGGCGGCAACCATGCGCAGCGGGTTGTCGTACTGCAGGTTCTGCAGTTCCGTCAACATCGGATAGAGCGCTACGGTCATGAGCAGTAGGAAAAAGACCCAGTGGCCGCCCAGGTCGCCACGAAAAAAGAAGGAAATCGCAGTCCGCAGGTGGCGGGCTATACGCACAAAGAAATTACCCCCCCCTGTTGTGTGGAAGGATTGTGTTGGAAGTCAGTTGGTTGCATTGGAAATATGGTGTGATGGGTTCTCCGTGCATGCCGCATCCCAGTGCCATGGGGAATGAGGATTGCAACATGTGTTACGGGATTGCAAAATTAGTTATAATTTCAGAATTATCCAAAGGAACGGGATGGTAATCCGTCATGCCATACGCAGAAAGGACTTCTACGGGAAACAGGTCCGATGACGGAGGACCATACTGGTGCCTTATGTAGTATGCTCATGCCGTGCATACACGAAAATAGGAGAAAAACCATCAGGCTTTTCTCCTACTCGAATGATTGGCTTGTCGACTGGTCGTCTAGGCGCAGGCCGCTTATTTGGCTCCGATCTCCTGCAAGAGGCGGTCGGCGTGTCCCCAGCGGTCCATGAGATAGAGCACATAGCGGATGTCGACCGAGATGGTGCGAGCCAGCACCTTGTCGAACATGATGTCCGATGCCAGGCTGTCCCAGTTGCCGTCGAAGGCCAGTCCGATGAGCCGTCCCTGTCCGTCGAAGAGGGGCGAGCCGCTGTTACCGCCCGTGATGTCGTTGTTGGTGAGCAGGCAAAGCTGCATCTTGCCGGTCGTCTTGTCGGCGTAGGGACCGTAGTTGTCGGCGCTCATGAGCTCGTGCATGATGGGCTCCGCCTGGTAGTCGACGATGCCCTTGTCGCCCTGCCTCATCTTCTCGACGATGCTCTCGGCCGTGGTGTAGTAGCCCGAGGGCTGTCCGCCGATGTTGTATCCTCCGACACGGCCATAGCTCAGGCGCAGGGTGAAGTTGGCGTCAGAGTAGTGGGGCATGTCCTCCTCCATGCGCAGCTTGGCGGCGCAGAGCATGCGCTCCTGGTTTTCGATGCGCTCGGAGACGTTGCCCATTTGCCCGTAGAGCTTCTCAGAGATTTCCTTGAGTTCCTTGCCCAGTCTCACGCCGGGGTCCTTGTCGTAGCCCTTCTGGTTGAAGTAGATGCGCTTGCCGCTCTGCATGAGCACCGACTTGCTCCAGGTGTCGTCGACAAAGCGCTGGTAGTCGTTCGCGTATTTGGTGGCGATGGTGGTGTAGAAGGCGGGCAGGTTGCGCTGGTCGGCCACATGCTCCTTGTAGTTCTTCAGCGCCACGGCCAGCACCTCCTTGTCGAGGCTGGCGTCCCAGGTCTTCTGGTCGTCGTCGAAGGTCATGTAGCTCTTGGCGGGCTTCTTCTCGTTGTCCACCACGTTGCCCACCCGTTTGGCCTGCATGGCGCGCGTGGTGAGCTCGTTGGTGCGCATGAAGCTCTCGCTGAGCAGCAGCATGTCGTGCGTGGCCGTCGCTTTCTGTGCGTAGAGCGCCTTGAGCGTGTCGAAGTTGAGGCTGTCCTTGAGGTATCCCGTTGAGTCGACGTACGCCTTGATGCGATACTCATAGTCGCGCTTCTGCTGGATGAGCCCGATGGAGTCGATGCACTTGTTCATGCCGATGGAGTTCTTCCAGTAGTTGGAGCTGTTGGCAAACTTGGAGTCGTACTTGATGCGCACGGCCTCGTCGGCTCTCATGTGTCGCACCATGACATCCTGCTTGACGCCGCGTGCCTGTGCCCTGACGGCGTTGCGCATGCGCATCTGCTCGATGCCATAGCTCGAGAGGTAGCGCTCGGTCGATCCGGGGTATCCCATCGTCATGGCGAAGTCGCCGTCCTTGTAGCCCTGCAGCGAGACGGGCGCCCAATGCTTGGGATGATAGGGCACGTTGTCCTTCGAGTAGTGCGCGGGCCCGTTGGTCTTGGGGTCGGCGTAGATGCGGAACACGCTGAAGTCGCACGTCTGTCGCGGCCACATCCAGTTGTCGGTCTCGCCGCCATACTTGCCCATGCTCTTGGGGATGGTGAAGACCAGCCGGAGGTCGTCAAACTGCTGGTAGGTTGTGGCGATCCACTGGTTGCCCTCATAGAAAGCGTCGATGCTCACGTAGAGCGAAGAGTCCTGCGCCTTGGCCTGTTGTGTCAAGATATTCTCGAGCGAGTCGACGGCGGCGGCCTTAGCCTCGCGGCTGAGCTTGCTGAAGCCAGCCTTCTCGAGCTGGGGCGTCACGTCCTCCTGCTTGACCATGAAGGCCACGAACATGTTGTCGTTGGGAAGCTCCTCGCTGTAGTCCTTGGCGTAGAAGCCGTTGAGCATGTAGTCGTGTTCGACGGTGGAGTGGGAGCGGATGCTCTCAAAGCCACAATGATGGTTGGTGAAGACCAGCCCGTCGGGGCTGACCACCACGCCCGAGCAGTAGCCCGAGAAGTTGACCACGGCGCTCTTCACGGCCTGGTCTCCCTGGTAGAGGCTGCCGTAGGGCAACTGGAAACCGTAGCCGCACATCTGGTCGTAGACCTGCGTGGGCAGGTTGTAGAGTGTCCACATGCCCTCGTCGGCGTGAGCCGGCAAGGTCAGGGCCATGGCCGCCAATGCGATGATTTTTTTCAATTTCATGATTGATGGGTTGAAGTGAAAGGCCGATTCCCGCCCGTGCGCCGCATGGCAGGGTGGAAAGCCGACCGGATAAAAACACTGCAAAATTACGATTTTTTTATCTTCTAGTGGTGGAATGGCAACGGGAAATGTAGTAACTTTGTGGCAACAAACAATCAAAGACAACAAAACCATCAAATTATTTACCCATGACAGTTAAATCTCTAATTCTGACGTTGGCGGTGGCTGGTATGACCTCTGGCGCCCATGCGCAAGACTACTACGACGTCACATCGGCCTATCTGCTGAACGCCGGTTTCGACCAAGAATTCACCTATGCGGTCGGCGACACTGGCGATGTGGTGGCCGACAACATCAGCCCCGTCGCTTATTGGGACGTGTCGTCGGTCACGGCCGGTGTGCTGGGCACCTGGCAGTGGGGCACGGCCAAGACCCTTGATGGCCAGGGCGTGCCAGCCGCCGGCTTCGGCGCTGAGGCCGGTGGTGGCCTGGCCTTCGGCCTGACGACCTCCACTGGCATCAACATCCTGCAAGACTCCGTGAAACTTCCCGCGGGCGACTACAAGGTGGTGATGGCCGTCTACAATGCCTCCGACAATGAGAGCCTGAGCACCAACTCGTCGGCCTGGAACCCCTATAACACTCGTGAGGCCCGCAGGGTGATGTTCGGCAAGAAGGAGTTTGCCGCCCACGAGTGGTCCACCGACACCATCTCGTTCACCCTCACGCAGACAGTGGCCGGGCGCATCCGGCTCGGCTTCAGCGCACGCCAGGCCAGCCACGCCCAGCCCATCATCGACTGGGTCAAGATCCTGCGCACCACACCGCTCGACGCCTCTGACATGGAGCTGAAGCGCGCCGACCTGCAGACGGCCATCAGCGTGGCCACGGCGGCCGTGGGCGACGCCGAAGGCGCCAGCGCTGACGACTATCGCGCCACCATCGCGCAGGCTGAGGCCGCGCTCTCCGACGCTGACGTCACCTGCGCCAGCCTGCTCCAGGCCAAGGCCGACCTGCAGGCTGCCACCAAGAGCTACAAGTGGACCTCGTCGATCACGGTGACGACGGACACGCGCTATGCCCGTGGAGCCACCATGGCCTTCGGCCGCATGACCACCACGGCCAAGACGGCCGACGTCAAGGAGCAGGGCTTCGTGATCAGCACGCAGGCCAACCCCACCGTGGCCGACACCAAGCACACCACGACGCTCACCAACAATGGCACCATCTACTGCTTCAAGAACCTGCAGCCCGCCACCGAATACTTCATGCGCGCCTATGTGGAGAACAAGGAGGGCAACGTGGCCTATGGCGACGTGGTCCGTTTCTACACCATCCCCAAGGGCGACATCCGCGCCACCATTCGCGACATCAGCGATGAGGCCGTGCGCCAGCGCATCACATCGGCTGTCAACACCGCCCTCGACGTGTGGAACAACCTGACCGAGATGCAGGACTACCGGCCCAACGTGGGCTATAACTCTGGCACCCCGACGGCCGACTGCTCGTATGGCGGCTATACGCGCGTGGGCTCCAACACGTCTTACCAATCGGCGGGAACCATCATGCACGAGTGGCTCCACGGCGTGGGCGTCATCCCCTGGGCTGACACGCAGTGGAGCGTGGTCGGCGTGCTGCGCACCGGCAGCCAGGACGTGAGCGGCTCGATGAAAGGGTCGGGCAACTGGCTTGGCGAGCGCGTCTCGGCCGTGCTCGACTTCTGGGACAACACCACAGGGTCCATCCTCCACGGCGACTACCAGCACTTGTGGCCCTATGGCATCAATGGCGCCAGCGAGGACAACCACTCGGATGTGCTCTACTATGGCAACGGACTGGTCTGCCAGGCGCTGGGCGAGGACGGACTGGAACACACCTACAGCCACTACGCCGAGCCCTACTGGGCCTTCGCGCAGCAGGACGGCGTGAAGTATTACGTCACCAATGAGAATGAGGAGAATGGCCTCTACAAGAAGTATCTCGCCGAGACAGGCGCCAAAGGTTCGCTGACCATGAGCGAGAAGACCGCTGATGAGCTTGCGGCCAACGACAGTTGCGCATGGTACGTGACCTTCACGCCCGCCAACCAGTACTACCAGTTCCGCAACGCCGCCACTGGCCACTACCTCACCTTCAACACCAGTGTTGGCTTCAGCGCGCAGGACGTGACGCCCGCCGACCAGCAGGACTTCCAGCTCATGAAGGGACGCGTCGATGTCAGTGAGGATGGCACGCGAGGCTACTGGATCACGCGCCACGCGGGCCGCAACCCCTCGACGCTGGCCGCCTCGGCCACGGGCATGGTGACCCGAAACACCTTCAACCTCGCCAACACCGCCACCGGCCAGCGCTGGGTGATCCTCGACGAGGCGCAGATGCGTGCCAAGAACAATGCTGCGTTGGGCATCGAGGCCATTGCCGACCAACAGGCCCATGTGCAGGCTGTCGTCCGTGAGGGCGTCTACACCCTCGACGGTCGCCTCGTGAGCCGCAAGGCCACAGACATCAGTCGCCTCGGGCATGGCATCTACATCGTGAACGGCAAGAAAGTGGCCAAGTAGGCCCACAACCATTGGGGAATGTGCGGTCTCCCAACAAAGACGAAGCCGCCCGGCGCACCCGTTGCGTCGGGCGGCTTTGTCATGAGGCGAGACGGGGAACTTGAGACTCTTGATAAAGAAAGCCGAAGCATCAAAATAGCCGACAAACTATATGAAAAAACAGCGATTATTTTCGACGAAGAAAACTTTTGGCCGAAATACGCGAAAATATGGCGATTTTTGTAAGTGTCTAATATTCAGTTATTTGTAAGATTTTGGAATTTATTACTCTTCAAAAGTAAATACTTTTCATAATGATATGTGCCTAATCATGTCATGATATGTGCCCTTTCGTCACATGATTAGGCATCTATCTACTCGACATTAGGCACATATCGCGACACGATTCGGCCCAAATCTCCAAAAGGCAGGTACTTTTGGGTAAGCAGATCGGGCAAAAACGCCATTTCGGCTTTCTATTTCAACCGAAATCGTGAACAAACTTTTGCACCAAAAAACAAGACATAAATTTCAAGGCATGTGCGAGAGATGGAGTGGGGACATCAAGATTTATCACTCTGCAATATCGAGAGCCCCTAAATTTACGCATGCCCGAAGATGAGCACGTTCATGCGGTCTTTCGCTCAGGAGTCGGATGCTCTTTTCGTCATACCTTGCAACTTGTTTATAAAAATACATATTTATTTCTTTTTATTCAATAGTATTTATTATCTTTGCCGCCGTGTTGCGACGTGATGTCGTACAAGTAATTGTTCTTTGAAACTTAAGAACCTCTTATTCCGTTAAGAGTAGCCTACCGAAGCGTGCGTGGTTGGTAACGACTGGGTGCGGAGCCTTCGGGACAATATGATGAAGTCTTGAACATCACAAGGCGTAGTTGTTAGGCAAGTTACATCAAACAAGGGCGGTAGCACCGCAGGAGTGGACAAGGTGACTTGGCTCACGAACACGGAACGCTACAATGCCATCAGCTCTTTGAAAACGAG
Source organism: bacterium (assembly GCA_963594895.1). Taxonomy (GTDB): domain Bacteria; phylum Bacteroidota; class Bacteroidia; order Bacteroidales; family Bacteroidaceae; genus Prevotella. Next base: position 9,217 of record CAVBFJ010000004.1, read on the forward strand.
AGGATACAAGCCAAAGCCGCTTCGCCGTGTCTTCATCCCGAAGAAAAACGGCAAGATGCGACCGCTCGGAATCCCAACCATCAAGGACAGGGCGATGCAAGCCCTCTTCCTCATGGCACTCGAACCTGTGGCAGAGACACTTGCCGACGGCAACTCGTATGGCTTTCGCAAATACCGCTCATGTGCGGATGCGATAGACCAAATCGACCCACTATATGATGAGTACTTCAAACAACGACAACTAAACAAGTGTCGTACACGCCCGCTCAAATGCAGTGCCTAACGGCACACAGAGCCGATTATTTAAAACGAGAAATAATTAACAGAATTACACGAGCCGTGTGCGGTGAAAGTCGCATGCACGGTTCTTGAAGGGGAAAGTGGGGGTAACCCCACAGGCCTACTTGGAATAATAAGTTATGTCTATCATGAAAACTATTTCGGTATTGATGAGAAGATGTGCTGAACACCTTTATAACTTTGTCAAAGATTCGAAGTGTGCTTCCATTGCGCATTTCCCTCTTTTTTTCTTCACTTTCATGTTCTCTTTGGTGCTAAGTGGTTGTGACAAAAATGCTGATACCCCTGATATCCCAGAAGCACATAAAGAGGTGTATAAAATGAAAGATGGTCTCATTGTACGCGTAAACAGTGAGATAAATTATTATGAGACTGAAGATTCCTTTTTTTGCAATAATTACACCCAATATCCTCAAGTTCACATTCCGGACATTAAAAGAGATTCTGTGTATGGTTATGACGAGATGGATACCTTGAAATGGGAGAAAGCAGTTTTGGGAAGCTGGGTGAGCAAATATGGCCTCGTGCCTGGTGCGGAATATTTTGTGCAAACGATTCAAGTAACAATACGAATACCAGATCCTTATTCTGATAGTGATTTCCTTATAAATCAACTTGTTTATAAAGAGAATGAAGTAGACTCGATTGGTATAAGACTAGACACAAATAAAAGAGGATTCTTTGTTTATAAAAAGAATTGGGCTTATACCATCATCAAACAAATCGGGTATGACAAATGTGGAAATAGTATAAAAAAATATTATCCCATAACCCCGTCTGACTTAAAATGGAAATATGGTTCTTTAAAAATTGAATGGTAATGAAAAAGTTTGTTTTTCTTTTTGGTTTGATGTCGCTATTAATGTTAGCTGCAGCATGTTCAAGTGATCAATTTGATGACTCTGTTGACATTGCGGCAAAAGCGGCCAACAACGTGAGTCTGTCGAATGAAATCGTTGTGACAGATCAAGGCGAGGTGATTTCCCTTAGCGATACAGCTGTATACGAGGTGACCATAGGGAATTTTTCAAAAACATGTCCCACGGATAGTTCTTGGGATGCGTTGCCTACGAGAGCTGCTTCTAATAACTATCCAGTGAAAATGTCCGTCAAAGGTTATGATAAGAAAGAACAATATGGCGGATATAAAAAGATGATTTTCACAGACGCTGATAAGGTGGGACTTCACAAAGGAACCATTTATTTGGTTTGCTTCTACAAAATATATAAAGACCTTGCACAAAATAAAGGCGAGAGTATAGGTCCAAGAGATTACACTTCAAATCTTGATGATACGGCAATGGGATGGGATCCGGAAAAGCTTGCTAACACCAATATGCTCGAGAAAGGATTTTCCTGTCCTACTACAAGCATAAACGGATGGGTTAAGGCATGTACCGTGTTGCGCTTTATTAAATGTGACGTTAGTGGTATTTCGTATAATAAATTCATACCTTACCAACCGGAGAACTTGGTTTGGCAGTATGTGTTAAGACAATCAGTAGAATGGGACCAATAGACACGTTTTGTAAGTTGTAGATGTCGCGTCCTACGATTGGTCTTCTGCTCTTTTTGGCACTTTTCACCAGACGTCCCGGAAATAGCACTAAAGAATATCGAATTTCTGTCAGACGGATATCGTGTTGTTGCGGAATGGTGAGGATGAATGCATAAATTGGGAGCTCCTAAATTTTCGCATGCCCGAAGATGAGCACGTTCATGCGGTCGGGGGCGAAGATCTCTTGCGCCACTTGCATCACACTCTCTGCTGTGATGGCCTCCACTTGCTCGCAGAGTCGTGCGATGTCTTTCTCCCGGCCATAGTGCAGGTATTCGCGTCCGAAGTCGAGGGCGAAGTTCTCGCGGTTGTCACATGCCACGCCGATCTGCCCCGTCAGTTGTCTCTTGGCCGTACGGAGCTGGCTCTCGCTCATGGGCGCTTGGCAGTAGCGGTCGAGCTCTCGGTGGACGAGGCGTAGGCAGCGTCGCACATCATCGTGGTCGCATCCGAAATAGGTGCACCACACGCCCGTGTCGCTGTAGCTCACCATGCTGCTCTCCACGGTGTAGACGAGACCGTGTCGCTCGCGCAGGGCCATGTTGAGGCGCGCGTTCATGCCCGGTCCGCCGAGAATGTTGTTGAGCAGGTAGAGACTCATGCGTCGTGGGTCGTGGGAATCGTAGCAACGGCTGCCCACCACCACATGGGCCTGATGGGTGTTGCGGTCGCTCACGACAACGTGACCCCAGATGGGCGATGTGGTCTCAACCTGTTTGTAGACAGGCTTTTCGTTTAATGGATCATTGTGCGAGATGTTAGGGTGGGGTAGCAAGTTGGCTTCTGCTGCACCCTTGTTGATTTTCTCCATGGCACGCTTTAGGCTGCTCACCAGTTGGGTAAACGGAATATCGCCATAGGCGAAGAACACAGCGTTGTCCGGACGGTAGTGGCGACGCGTGAAACGCAGTGCGTCGGCGGTGGTGAAGGAGCGCACATGGCTCGCAGTCCCGAGGATGTTGTGGCCCAAGGGGTGGCCAGTGAAGATGAGGTTCTCGAACTCGTCGTAGATCAGTTCGGCGGGCGAGTCGTTGTAGCTCTCTATCTCGTCGCAGATGACCTCCACCTCCTTGTCGATTTCGGACTGTGGGTAGGTGGAACCAAAGACGATGTCAGTGAGCAGGTCCACGGCGCGCGTCATGTGGGACTTGAGGATGGCCGCGTAGTAGCACGTGTCCTCCTTGTTGGTGTAGGCGTTGAGGCTGCCGCCCACCTGCTCCAGGCAGTTGAGGATGCTGCATGCGCTGCGCCGCGCCGTTCCCTTGAAGGTCACGTGCTCGCAGAAATGGGCCAGTCCCTCGTCGCCAGGCGCCTCATCGCGCGAGCCGGCGCCCACCTGGTAGCCGCAGTAGACCACGGGCGAGGCCGACGGCAGGTGGATGACGCGGAGGCCATTGCTGAGTGTGCAAGTGTTATATTTCATTTCGTCTGCAAAAATACCCAATTTTACTTTGAAATGTGCTTGAAAATGTAGAAATTTGCATACTGATAGCTTGTCAGCCCTGCTCTGTTGGTGGGGCGTGTGAGCGTGTGCAATCGTAAACGTAAATATAGAATATGCGAAAAGTAATAGGAATAGGAGAAACCGTCCTCGACATCATCTTCAAGAATGAGCAGCCCATAGGGGCTTATCCCGGCGGCTCCGCCTTCAACGCCCTCATATCGTTGGGGCGTTGTGGGGTGGACAGCACATTTATCGGCGAAGCCGGGCACGACCGTGTGGGCCAGCATGTCATCAGCTTCCTCAGGGAGAATGGTGTCAACGCTGATCATGTCAACGTGTTCCCCGATTCGAAGTCGCCCATCTCGTTGGCGTTCCTCAACGAGCGCAACGACGCCGAGTATATATTCTACAAGGACCATCCCCACGACCAGCTCGACTTCGTCTATCCCGACATACAGGCTGACGACATTGTCATCTTCAGCTCCTTCTATGCCGTCAACCCCGTCATCCGGCCGCAGATCGTAGGACTGCTCGACTATGCCAAGGCCCATGGCGCCATCATCTATTATGACGTCAACTACCGCTCGTCGCACCGTGACGAGGTGATGAAGATCACGCCCAACTTCCTGGAGAACCTGGAGTATGCCGACATCGTGCGCGGTAGCCGTGAGGATTTCGACGTGCTCTACAAGATGCAGGACCCCGACAAGGTCTATTCCTCGGAGGTGTCGTTCTACTGCAAGAAGTTCATCTACACGCAGGGAGGCCATCCCGTGGAGGTGCGGGCCGATGGTGGGCTGAAGCTCAGCTATCCCGTGCCGCAGACCGACACGGTGAGCACCATAGGCGCCGGTGACAACTTCAACGCGGGTTTCATCTATGGCCTGCTGAAGTATGGCATCACGCGCGACACGCTCAGCCAGGGCCTCACCGCCGAGCAGTGGGACCACGTGGTGGGCTGCGCCATGGATTTCTCCGCCGACTGCTGCAAGAGCCTCTACAACTACGTCTCCAAGGAGTTTGGCGAGAAGCTCAAGGACGCCAAATGAGGCCCGGTGTGAAGCCAACAGAAACGCCACGGCGTGACGCCCATCTGTCAAGGGATGGACGTCACGCCGTGGCGTTTCTGTTGGCTTGTGTGCCAAAGTCTTATGTTCTTGGTGCCAGGACTTATACGAAGCTGATGACGCCTTGCACCTGGTTGTTGTTGTGGTCGTCGTGGTTTTTCTCCTCGGTGTTTCCGTTCGACTGGCTGTGTATGTCGTCGAGCATCTGGCGCGTGCGCTTGTAGGTCGGTGTGTCTTCCACTTTCAGGATGACGTCCTCGTTGTCGAGGTCCTCCTGTGAGAAGATGAAGATGTGCGGGCGACGCTTGTACTGCGGGTTGTTGGCGTCCTTGCCGTAGTAGTGGTCGCGACGGTTTTGGCGCGCGATCTGCTTGTCCTCCTCGTCCGCTTGGCGTTTGGTGTCCTCGATGGTCCGGCGCTTGCGCTCCTCCGAGGGCTCCACATCCTCCACGCCGAAACCGGTCGCGAGGATGGTGACCTTCACTTTCTTGCCGAGCTCTGGGTCGAGGGCAAGCCCCCACTTGATCTCGAAATTGGCGCCAAATCTGGCCATGAAGTCGCTCACGTAGTTCATCTCTTCCATCCGAAGGCCGTTGTTCTCTTCGCTCTTGCCGTTGGAGAAGGCGATGGAGAGCAGTATCTTCTTGGAGTTGAAGACATCGTTGTCGTTGAGCAGAGGTGAGTTCAGGGCGTCGTCGATGGCCTTTTTCACGCGTTCCTCGCCTTCGCCGAAGCCCGTGCTCATGATGGCCACGCCACCGTCCTTGAGCACCGTCTTGACATCGTTGAAGTCGAGGTTGATCAGTCCGTGGGTGGTGATGATCTCGGCGATGCTCTTTGCGGCCACACTCAGTGTGTCGTCGGCCTTGGAGAAAGCGTCGAGTACACCAAGCCCTTGGTATATCTCGCGCAGGCGCTCGTTGTTGATGACCAGCAGGGCGTCGACATGCTTGGCCATCTCCTCCACGCCGTCGAGGGCCTGGTCGATCTTCTTGGGACCCTCAAACTTGAAGGGAATGGTGACGATGCCCACCGTGAGGATGCCCATGTCCTTGCTCACCTGGGCCACGACAGGCGCCGCGCCGGTGCCGGTGCCACCGCCCATGCCGGCGGTGATGAAGGCCATCTTCGTTCCGTCGTTGAGCATGTGGCGTATGTCCTCAATGCTCTCCGTGGCCGCTTGCCGGGCGCGCTCCGGGCGGTTGCCCGCACCAAGGCCTTCCTTGCCGAGCTGCAGGTGCACGGGGACAGGACTGTCGTTGAGCGCTTGCGCGTCGGTGTTGCAGAGCACGAATGTCACGTCGTGGATGCCTTCGCGGTACATGTGGTTGACCGCATTGCCGCCTCCACCGCCGACACCTATCACTTTGATGATGCTGTTGTTCTTGCAGGGGTCGCCAAACTCGAGCAACGAAGGGCGGTTGCTGTCGGTGATTTGCTGGTTGTTATCTTTGTCTGCCATAATGGTCTTGCTGTTTGTTGTCTGTTTGATGCTGCTTGTTGTTGTTGGGATGTCGGGGCGCTTTTTTATTTTTCGTCTTCCTCCTCAATGATTTTTCCGACCCATTTCTTGAAGGCGCGCCATGTCTTCCTGAGTGCGGAGTTCTCGCGTTTCTTGCGGCGCTCCTCCTCCTCGGCCTCGGCGGCAGCCTTTGCCTCGGCGGCAGCCTTTTCCTCCGCAGCCTTGCGTGCCGCCTCGCGTGCGGCTTCCTCGGCGGCCTTTTCTGCCTCGGTCAGCACTTTGCCGGTGCCGTTGCCGTCCTGGGGCTTGGCCTTGCGGGGCTCGGCCGCAGTTTGCCCCTTGGCTTCGTTGCCGCTTGTGAACAGGGTGTCGGAGATGGGGGCGCCAGCGCAATTCATGTCTCCCTTGGCCAAGAGGCTGAGGATGGTGCACATCGTTCCGTCCTTGGCATTGACCGATGAACTGTTGGAGTGGATGGTCTGCGAGACGAACTTGGCAATCCTGACCTTTGCGATGTGCGTGTGGTTGCGGAAGGCGCAATCGATGTTCTTCATGTTGGAACCGCCGCCCGTGAGGATGATGCCGCCCAGCAGCTTGTCTCCGTACTCTGCGGGTACCTGGCACCATGCGTTCTCGACAATCTCCTGGACGCGCGCCTCGACAATCTCCACGAGCTTGCGTTGCTCGATGGTGCGGTCGTTGTCTATCGGATAGAAGTTGTTGGCGTCAATGTCTGTGGTGTCGGTGTAGGCAGAAGCGTACTTGAGCTTGATCTGCTCAGCGTCTGTTTCCTCCATCTGCAGGGAGGCGATGTCCTTTGTGATGTTGTTGCTTCCCAAGGGGATGACGGTGAGGTTGCGCAGTATCTGCTTGTAATAGACGGCCACGGTGGTGGTGTCGGCGCCCAAGTCGATCAGCACGCAGCCACCGCGTTTCTCGGCGTCGGTGAGCACGCTGTCGGCCAGCGCCAGCGGAGAGAGGTACATCTCGGCGATGGCGATGCCCGCATTGTCGAAACACTGGTTGATGTTGCGGTAGAAATTCTTGCGCCAGAGGATGTTGAGGAAGTTGCCCTCAATGCGGGAGCATTGTATGCCCACGGGGTCGAGCTGGTATTGGTTGTCGACTTTATATTCCAGTGTGGCGGCATCGAGGATTTCCAGGTCGGGATAAAGCATGCTTCGGTTGGCGTCCATCAGCTCGTTGATCATGTCCTGGGTGATGATGGTGCCACCAGGCAGTTCCTTCACGTTGGTGTTTTTCACGCTGCGGATGGATTGTCCCCCGACGCCCACGTACACTTGCGCAATTTTCGTCTTCAGTGTGCATTCAAGCTTGGTGATGATGTTGGCCAGCGCCTGCACCGTCTTGTCCATATTGTATACCACGCCCTTTCGTATGCATGATGTGGAGTCTTCTGTGACCACGGCAAGCACGTTGATGCTGCCATCGAGGTTTTTCTTGCCCGCGATACCGGTCATCTTCGATGAGCCCAGTTCAATAGCTACTCTAAATTCTGCCATAGATCTATGATAATTATCAATTCAAATTTCGTTTCTTGCAAATGATCTGATTGTCAAACTCCACATTGATGTAGGAGTATTTGTTCCATCCCGCTTGTGACAGGCCGTACTTGTAGAACTTCTCCATGCGGTTGAGCTTGGTGTTTACATAGTCGGTAACAAGCTTCTTGCGGTCGTTGATGTACGATGTCTGTGGGAGCTGGCCGATGTATATGATGTGATTGCCCACGCGTGGCACGAACTCTATGCCGTAGTCGGGCAAGACGTTGATCTGCTCAATCTGGTTCTTCCAAAAGTCGCTCGCCATCAATGCGTTGCCCACGTGAGCCACATAGTTGCGCGCAAACCACTTGTTGATGTGCCCGGTGGCGATGATGAGGTCGCTGGTGTAGTGTGAGTTGGGCATGATGCGGTTGTCGTCATCGAGGTAGTAGTCGTCTCCGTTGGCTGCCTTGATGCGCAGGGTGGGCATGCGTTGTGTCAGGCTGATGTGCACCGTTCCGTCTTGTGTCTTGTAGCACTGTGTAGTCTTCACAAACGGGCTCTGCATCAATGTCTCCTCGATGGATCGTGCGCTGACGTCCTTCATCCGCTTGTTGAGCGGGTAGAGGTTGGTTTTCTGCAGTCGGGCCTTGATCTCTGTGGCGGAGATGAAACCGTTAGTCGTCTCGTCCTGGATGTCAATGCTCACCTTCTGGCACACGGGCGCCTCCTCTCTCGGCTTGTCGAAAGAGGCGAACGCCATGACGATGTATGCCCCAAGGGCTAGGTCGAGAGTTACCAGGATGGACTTTTTCCAGTTGAAACGCATGGAGAATGGTGGTTTGGCTTGTTTCTTCTTTTTGGGTGGATTGCGGCCTTCGATGGGCCGTCGGACGTTGACGGTTACTGGTTGGCCTTGCCCTTCTCCTCGATGAGCTTGGCGATCTGCGGCACATAGTTGTCCAGGTCGCCGGCGCCCAGCGTGATGAGCACGTCAAAATCACGGCTCTTCACCAGGTCGAGCACATCGTCTTTCCGTATCATGCTTTTCTCCACCCCAGGCTTCAGGTTGTCAAAGATGAGGCTGGAGGTCACTCCGGGGATGGGCTTTTCCCTGGCGGGGTAGATCTCTGTGAGTAACACCTCGTCGAAGTGGCTTAGGGCGTCGGCGAAATCCTTGTAGAAATCGCGGGTGCGGGTGTATAGGTGTGGCTGGAAGATGACCGTGATCTTGCGCTCCGGATAGATCTCCTTGAGGCTCTTGGCGCTCTGGAGGATTTCCTTCGGATGGTGCGCGTAGTCGGAAAGCAGCACGTGACTGCTGTTGCGAACCTTGAAGTCGAACCTGCGGTCTACGCCATGATATGTCTCCATGCCATAGCGAAGCTCGCTTGCCGTGCAACCATTGAGCTGCGCCAAGGCCATGGCTGCCACGCCGTTCTCAATGTTGATGGGGATGGGCTGGCCAAGGCGGATGTTCTCAACGTTCTCGACGGGCGACACGAGGTCGAAGGTTATTTCTCCGTTCTCGATCTTGATGTTCGCAGCGTGGAAGTCGCCCTTGTCGCGGCTGTAGGTGTAAGTCTTGACGCCTTCTTGCACGTCGGCCTTCATTTCCAAGTCTGTGTGGATGATCAGGGCGCCGCCCGGTTGGATCAGCTCCGTGTAATGGTGGAAACTCTCCAGATAAGCCTCCTTGGTGCCGTAGATGTCCAAGTGGTCGGGATCGGTGGATGTGATGACGCTCATCCATGGTCTCAGCCAGTGGAATGAGCGGTCAAACTCATCGGCCTCTATGACCACATAGTCGCTTGTGTCTGAAAGGATATAGTTGGTCCCGTAGTTCTTGGAGATACCCCCGAGAAAAGCGTTGCAGTCCACATGGCTCTGGTGCATGATATGGGCGCACATCGTCGACGTGGTGGTCTTGCCATGTGTGCCCGCCACGCACAGTCCCTTGTGGGTGCGGGTCAACGTGCCCAGCACTTGGGCGCGCTTCTCTATCACGAAGCCGCCTTGGCGGAAAAATTGAAGTTCCTTGTGTTCTGCGGGAATGGCAGGCGTGTAGACGACCAGGCAAGAAGCCTTGTCGCGGCAGGCGTGTGGGATTTCGTCCACGTTTTCCTCGTAATGAATCAACATGCCCTCTTTCTCCAGGCGGCGTGTGAGGTCGGACGGTGTGCGGTCGTACCCCGCCACCACGAGGCCGAGGTGTATGAAGTAACGGGCGATGGCGCTCATGCCAATGCCGCCCGCGCCTATAAAGTACACTGCCTTGATGTCTTTCAGTTCCATTGTCTTACGTTTATCACGATTTGAATGTCTCGTTTTTCCTTCTCTTTCATTCGCATCATCCCGGTTTTCCGTCCGTATGATGTTGTCCTTCTGGGCCTTTCGGTCTTGCGCGGCTGGTCTTTTCTGTTGTGTCTCCAACCGATTAGGGGGAGTCCTTTCAATGGTTTCCCCAAGCCAGTCTCACAACCTCGTCGGCGATGACGTCAGCGGAGTCTTTCAGTCCGAGCTTCTTGATGTTTTCGCTGAGCGAGGCCAGCTTTTGGTCGTTTGCCACGGTATCGAGCGCCGTGTGCAACAACACTTGTGGTGCCTCGGCGTCCTTGACGTAGATGGCCGCGTCCTTGTTGACCAGTGCCATGGCGTTTTTCGTCTGGTGGTCCTCGGCCACATTGGGGCTTGGCACCAGGATGACCGGTTTGCCGATGAGGCAGAACTCGCTGATGGAGCTTGCTCCGGCGCGGCTGATGACGAGGTCTGCGGCCTTGTAGGCTGCGCCCATGTCGCTGATGAAGTCGAGTACCTTGAGGTTGGGGATGTCGCCAAAGTTCTTGACGGCTTCGTTCATCTCTTCGTTATAGTATTTGCCTGTCTGCCAGATAAACTGCACGTCGGCCGCCTTCACCTCGTCGAGATGTTGTCTCATGCTTTCGTTCACGGTGCGTGCCCCAAGGCTGCCTCCCACGAGCAGGACCGTCTTCTTGTTGGGATCCAGGCCGAAGGTCTTGCGCGCTTCCTCCTGGCTCATCTTGTTGTTGAGTACGTTCTGCCTGACGGGGTTGCCGGTCTTGACAATCTTCTCTGCGGGGAAGAAGCGCTCCATGCCGTCGTAGGCCACGCAAATCTTGGTGGCTTTCTTTGCCAATATCTTGTTGGTGACGCCGGCGTAGCTGTTCTGCTCCTGTATGAGGCATGGTATGCCTCTCTCTGCACAGACGTTGAGCGTCGGTCCGCTGGCGTATCCGCCCACTCCGACGGCGGCCATGGGCTTGAATTGCCTGACGATTTTCTTGGCGATACGCTGGCTCTTCCATATCTTGAACAGGACGGCGATGTTCTTCAGCAGGTGCTTGCGGTCGAAGCCACAGATGGGCAGTCCTTTGATCTCGTAGCCTGCCGCTGGCACTCGTTGCATCTCCATGCGTCCCAGCGCCCCCACAAACAGTATCTTGGCATCAGGGTGCTTGGCCTTGATGGCGTTGGCGATGGATATGGCGGGGAATATGTGGCCACCTGTTCCACCTCCGCTGATGATGATTCTTAACTCCTTGTTCATAATCACTTATTTTTGCAAAAGTAATCAAAAATTCCCACTTTTGATCATTTTCATTCTAATTTCTTGTTTGCCCCTTTGTCTCGGTTTTTGTTAGCCCTTCATCCTGGTTTGCGCCGCCTTTCGCTGGGCCTCTCATGAGTTAAGCAACCGCAGGAGCCATGTTGTCTTTCGCGACCTTGTCGTCCTTGGCCTTTTTGGCGGTGCGGCTCACGCTGAGGATGATGCCTATGTACACGCTGCTGACGAGGGTCGAGGTGCCGCCCTTGCTGATCAGTGGCAATGGTTGTCCTGTGACGGGCACCAGTCCGACGGCCACGCACATGTTGAACAAGGCTTGCACGACGAGCAACAGTGCCAGGCCCATGGCGAGGAACGCGGGGAAATTGTTCTCGCATCGGTTGGCGATGCGCCCGGTCCTGAAGAGAAGGATGATGTACAGCATGGCCACGGCGAAGGCGCCCTCTATGCCCGTCTCCTCGATGATGATTGCGTAGATGAAGTCGGAGAAGGCCTGTGCGAGGAAGTCGCGTTGCACGGAGTTGCCCGGCCCTTTTCCGATGACATTGCTGGTTGCGATGGCAATCTTTGCGTGTGCCTCTTGCGCCCCTTTGTCGAGGTCCACCTTCTCGGGCGGCACTTCCTTGGAATCGAGGAACTTGTCGATGCGTGATTTCCAGGTGTCGAGGCGGTGCAAGATACCCTTGTGCCCTTTTGTGGTCTCAGTGCGTACCGTTTGTCCGTTGGCGATTCTCTGTTCGGTAAGGTTCTTGGTGCTTTCCTCCTTGCTTGTATCCTCTCCCACAAACATGACGAGTGAGACGGCGAGAGTGATCAGAGCCACCACTGACAGCACCAGTCGTCCGATCTGTTTGCCTGGCACCCTTCCTATGATCATCATGAGGAATATCACCAAGCAGAGCAGTGCGGCCGTCGACAGGTTCTCCATGCCGATGAGTGCGAGGAACGGCAGGGCGATCCAGAAGATGTACTTCATGGCTTTCCGGTCCGCCCCGTTGTCTGTCTGCATGGCGCTCAGGATCTGTGCCGTCATCAGCACCAGTGCGCCCTTGGCCATCTCAGAGGGTTGGAACTGTATGCCGAGTATGGGTATCCACCGGTTGGCCCCGTTGGTGGTCTGTCCCGCTATGAGCACGTAGACGAGCATGATGCCCGTGACGGCTAGCAAGACGGGTGTCATGATCTTGAAGTATTTGCAACTGATGTTGAGCGTGACGACCATCAGCCCGAACCCGGCGATGATGATGGCGATGTGCTTGATGATGGGCGCCATGTAGTTGCCTCCCTTGTAGGTCAGCTCCGATGAGGCCGAGAAGACCTCCACGATGCTGATGATGCAAAGGAAGAAATAGACCATCCAGATGACCTTGTCACCTTTGAATATGTTGGATAACTTTTTGTTCATTTTCTTGTTGGGGCTGAGCGGCGGCGGGGGAGCCGTCCCTTGGCTATAAACTTCTTACGAGAGCCTTGAATTGCTCGCCTCGGTCCTCCATGTTCTTGAAGAGGTCGAAGCTGGCGCAACAGGGCGACAGGAGCACGGTGTCACCGGTCTGTGCCATGTCGTAGCAAGCCTTCACGCAGTCTTCCATGCTGTGCGTGTCGCGTACGGGTATGCCCAGCTCGTCGAAGGAGTTGTGCAGCTTGGTGTTGTCCGCTCCGAGATAGACCAGTGCTCTGCATTTCTTCTTCACCAAGTCCTTGATCTCGTTGTAGTCGTTGCCCTTGTCCTTGCCGCCGATGATGAGCACCACGGGTGTCCTCATGCTCTCCAGCGCATACCAGCAGGCGTCCACGTTTGTGGCTTTCGAGTCGTTGACATAGTGTACGCCACGCACGTCGCACACCTTTTCCAGGCGATGTTCCACGCCGGGGAAGTCACCGAGGCTCTTGCGGATGATTTCCTTCTTGATGCCCGAGATGTTGGATGCCAGTCCGGCCGCCAATGAGTTGTAGATGTTGTGCTTGCCGGTGAGCGACAGCTCCTCCTGTTCCATGTTGAACGGAGTGGGGAACTCCAGCTTGTACTGGCCCTCCTCGATGTAAGCGATGGAGCCTTCCTCCTTCAGTTCCGAGAATGGGCAGGCCACGGCTTTGATGTCATATTTCTTCAGCTCCTCCTTGATGACCGGGTCGTCATTCCAGTAGATGAAGCTGTCCTCGGCCGTCTGGTTCTGCGTGATGCGCATCTTGGCCGCGGCGTAGTTCTCAAACTTGAAGTCGTAGCGGTCGAGGTGGTCGGGCGTGATGTTGAGCAAGATGGCTATGTTGGCGCGGAAGTCATACATGTTGTCGAGCTGGAATGAGCTCAGCTCTATGATGTAATACTCGTGTGGGTCCTCAGCCACTTGCAAGGCCAGGCTTCGCCCTATGTTTCCGGCGAGGCCGGCGTCGTAGCCCGCAGCCTTAAAGATGTGGTAGATGAGCGAGGTTGTCGTGGTCTTGCCGTTGGAGCCGGTGATGCAGATCATCTTCGAGTGTGTGTAGCGACCAGCGAACTCTATCTCGCTGATGATGTGTGTGCCCTGTGCGATGAGCTTTTTGACCATGGGGGCCTCCGTGGGTATGCCGGGGCTCTTGATGATCTCGTCGGCGTTGAGGATCAGCTCCTCGGTGTGATGTCCCTCCTCCCATGCGATATGATGGTCGTCGAGCACCTTCTTGTATTTGTCGTTGATTTTCGACATGTCAGACACAAACACGTCGAAACCTTTTTGCTTGGCCAGTACGGCAGCTCCTGCGCCGCTTTCCCCAGCTCCCAAAACTACAATTCTTTTCATGGTTTTCCTTTTAATGATTGTTGTTGTGTGGGTATGTTTGCCCTCACCTTGCACCCCGTTGGCGGGCGCTTGTGAGGCTGGCACCTTCCTGTTGCCGGCACCCTCTTGTCGCATTACCTGATCTTCAGTGTGATGATGGTCAGTGCGGCGAGGATGATGGTGATGATCCAGAAGCGGATGGTGATTTTAGACTCATGCTTGGCCGAGTGGGGCGACTTGATGAGATACTTGCAGTCCGGGTCCAGCTGGTCGTCGGTCACTCGGAAGTTGTCGTGGATGGGGGTGCGCTTGAAGATGCGTTGCTTCACGCCCTTGCGCTTGCCGAGCTTGTAGTACCACACCTGGCAGATGACGCTGAGGCTCTCCACGAAGAATACGCCACAGAGGATGGGCAACATCAGTTCCTTGTGGATGATGATGGCCCCCACGCCGATGATGCCGCCGATGGTGAGCGAGCCGGTGTCACCCATGAACACCTGGGCGGGATAGGCGTTGTACCACAGGAAGCCAATGAGGGCGCCCACAAAGGCGCACATGAACACCACCAGTTCTTGCGAGCCCGGTATGTACATGATGTTGAGGTAGGCCGCGAACTCCATGTGCGAGCTCACGTAGGCCAGTATGCCGAGCGCCACGCCTATGATGGCCGAGTTGCCGGCGCACATGCCGTCCATGCCGTCGTTGAGGTTTGCGCCATTGCTGACGGCCGTCACGACGAAGATGGTCATGATGACGAACAGCACCCATCCGGCCGCCGACTTGTACTTGCCGCAGAACGACATGATCTGCGAGTAGTCGAGGTTGTGGTTCTTGACAAAGGGGATGGTTGTCTTGAGCGATTTCTCCGCCTCCGTGCTGTGCCTGACCACCATCTCCTGTCCGTTCTGCCGTTCGGTGGTGAGGTTCTCGTTCATCTTCACGTCGGGCGACGCCCAGAGCACCAGTCCGACGATGAGGCCGATGGAGACCTGCCCGACGATCTTGTACTTGCCCTTCAAGCCTTCCTTGTTGCGCCGGAAGATCTTGATGAAATCGTCCATGCCTCCCAGAAATCCCAGCCACAGGGTGGTGATGATCATGAGGATGAGGTAGATGTTCCTCAGGCGCCCGAGCAGCAGCACGGGGATGAGGATTGCCACGATGATGATGATGCCGCCCATCGACGGCACCCCAATCTTCTTCACGCCAAACGGGTCGATGCTGGCGTCACGTTGTGTCTCGGTGATCTGTTTGCTCTTGAGATACTTGATGAACCTCTCGCCAAACCACGTGGAGATGCCCAGCGACAGGATGAGCGCCAGCAGCGCGCGGAAGGAGATGTATCCCCACATGCCCGAGCCGCTGATGCCGAACTGTTCCAGGAACCTAAAAAGATAGTATAACATTGACTATAGCTTTTTGTGTGTGAATGAGGGGATGGCCAGTGCGCGCCATGCGCGTCGGCCACCTGTTCCCCGCTTGGCCCTTAGGCGTTGAATATCTCGCGGAGCACCTCCTTGTCGTCGAAGTGGTGCTTGACGCCCTTGACCTCTTGGTAGTCCTCGTGTCCCTTGCCTGCCACCAGCACCACGTCGTCCTTCTGTGCCATCATGCAGGCGGTCTTGATGGCCTCCTTGCGGTCGACGATGGTCAGCACCTTCTTCATCTGATCCTTGTTGAGGCCGGCCACCATGTCGTCGATGATGGTCTGCGGGTCCTCGAAGCGTGGGTTGTCGCTGGTGATGATCACCTTGTCCGACTGCTTCGCCGCCTCTTGCGCCATGAGCGGGCGCTTGCCGTGGTCGCGGTTGCCTCCCGCTCCGCAGACGGTGATGACATGTCCCTTGCCGCTGAGCACCTCGTGGATCGATGACAACACATTGGCCAGTGCGTCGGGTGTGTGGGCGTAGTCGACGATGGCGGTGAAGCCGTCGGGCGACTGCACGGGGTCCAGTCGTCCGCTGACGCTGTGCAGGGTGGAGAGCACCACGAGGATGTCCTCGGGCTGCTTGCCCAGCATGCGGGCCGCCCCGTAGACGGCCAGCAGGTTGCTGACGTTGAACTTGCCGATGAACTGCACGCCCACCTCATGGCCGTCGATGTCGAGGTACATCCCTGCGAAGTGCATCTCGATGATGCGTGCGCGGAAGTCGGCCATCTGCCGGATGGAGTAGGTCTTGACGGTGGCCTTGGTGTTCTGCGTCATCACCATGCCGTTCTTGTCGTCGGCGTTGGTGATGGCAAACGCCGTCTTAGGCAGCCCGTCGAAGAACGCCTTCTTGGCGTCGCGGTAGTTCTCGAATGTCTTGTGGTAGTCGAGGTGGTCGCGCGTGAGGTTGGTGAAGATGCCTCCTGCAAACTTCAGTCCGCTGATGCGCTTCTGTGCGATGGCGTGGCTGGAGCACTCCATGAACGCATATTCGCAGCCGGCCTGCACCATGCGGCCGAGCAGCTCGTTGAGCTCGATGGGGTCGGGTGTGGTGTGGTCGGCTGGGATGGCTTCGTCCTCGATGTAGTTGCACACGGTCGAGAGCAGGCCGCACTTGTGGCCCATCTTGCGAAACATGTTATATAATAAGGTGGCGATGGTGGTCTTGCCGTTGGTCCCCGTCACGCCGACCAGTGTGAGGTGGTGTGAGGGGTCGCCATAGAACAGTGTGGCCACCTTGCCTGCAGCCTCCTCCGAGTCGGCCACCTGCACATAGGTCACGCCGTCGGCTTTCTCCTCCGGCATGTCTTGGCAGACCACGGCCGCCGCCCCGAGCTCGATAGCCTTGGGGATGAACTGGTGTCCGTCGACCTGTGTGCCCTTCATGGCGACGAACAGGTGCCCGGCCTTCACTTTTCTTGAGTCGATGTCAACTCCCGTGATGTTCACGTCCGTGTCGCCGACCATGGCCAGCGGCTTGGTGTTCTTCAACAGCTCTTGCAGTTTCATACGTATTCTGTTTTATTGTTGTTCCAATGTTATTGTGCATGTTTCCTTGCCCTTGATGTAGTGGCCGGGTTCGAGGCTTTGCTCCACGACCTTGCCGCACCCCTTCACCAGGCACCTGACGCCCCGGCTCTCGATGAGGTAGACGGCGTCGCGCGCGCCCATCCCGATCACGTTGGGTATGTGTCGGCGGCTCATCATGGGCTCTTTTTGCAACACGATGCTGTTGCTCTTGCGCAATGCGTCGCCCCACACCATGGCGGCCTGTATGGCTTGCGTGGCGTAGTTGGTCGTTGTGTTGATGCCCAGCAGCGACAGCACGCGTTGCGCTGAGAAGATGTTCCCGCTCTTCACGTCGGGTATCGGGTGTGACGATGAGTCGCGGGCGTCGCTGATGTCATACCTGACATACTTGGCCATGATGCCCTCGGCGATGTCCTTGAACACCTCGCCGCTCATCCATCCGTAGGCGGGCATGCCCTGTTTCTGTATGCAGACGATGCAGCTGTAGTAGGGCTTGTCCTTCTCGCCAAACCATCCGGCGAAGGAGAGCAGGTGGTTGGGCACGCCCTTGTAGGTTCCGTTCTTGGCGATCATGGCGGTGCCCGTCTTGCCGCACACCCAGAAGTTGGGGCTGTTGGCCTTCTTTCCCGTCCCGTTGACCACGACGCGGTGCAACAGGTCTTGCAGGATCTTGATGGTCTTCTCCGATGCGATGTGCTCGCGTCCCTTCACCACGGCGGGCGGGTAGGCCGTCAGCGTGTCGCCGTTCTTGACGGTGGCCTTCACGAATCGCGGTTGCATCATGCGTCCGTTGTTGGCGATGGCGTTGTAGAAGGTGAGCGTGTAGATGGGCGGTATGAGCGTCTCGTAGCCGATGCTCATCCAGAGCAGGGCTGTCTTGCTCCAGTTTTTCCATTGTCCGTTGGGGTATTTCTCGGGCATGCGGATCCATGGCTTGGCATGCCCCTCGATGGGTATGCTGATGTTGGGGTCGTTGATGCCCGTGCGCCAGATGCCGCTGACAAACTTCTCCGGGTTGTTGTGGTAGAACTTGTCGACCATGTAGCTGATGCCTATGTTGGAGCTCAGCTCCATGGCCTGTCCCAGCGAGATGGTGCCGTATCCGCCCGACCGCCAGTGGCTGTCCTTCATGTCGCGTCCGTAGACGTGCCAGATGCCGTTTCCCGTGGGGATGGTGAATGTGGTGTCGCACACGCCGTCCTCGAGGGCGGTCATCACTGATGCCGTCTTGAAGACCGACCCCGGCTCCACGAGGTCGGTGACGGCATGGTTCTGTATCTCGCGGTACTTGCCGTCGACACACTTCTCCAGGTTGACGATGGCCTTCACGTCGCCCGTCTTCACGTCCATGACGATGGCCACGCCAAACTCGGCGTTGATCTCCTGGAGCTTCTTGAGCACGGCGCGTTCGGCCAGGTCTTGCATGCTCACGTTGATGGTGGTCATGATGTCGGCGCCCTCCTCGGGCTCGCGCTCGATGATGTCCATGTATTTGCTGAGCACCTTGCGACGGTTCTTCAGGCCGTCGGTGCCGCGCAGCAGCGAGTCGTAGGAGAACTCCAGGCCGCAGCGTGGCGTGCGCCCCATGTCTTTCTCGCTGAACATCATGCCGATGGTGCGTGCGGCCATGTTGCCGTAGGGCCTGGTGCGCGACTGCAGCTCCTGTGGCACGAAACCGCTTTGGTAGCGCTTCAAGCGGAACACGGGCAGCTCCTTCACCTCTGTGTAGGTGTTGTAGTTGACACGCTTGGGCCATATCGCGTAATATCGCTTGCCCTCGTGCCGCCCTTTCTCCAGGTGGGTCTTGAAGGCGTTGGCCGTCATCGTCGGGAAAATCTCGTGCAACCCGGTGCAGATGCTGTCGAGCTTGGCCTCCCACAGTGAGTCGTTGCCCGCCTTGTGCAGTTGTCCGAAGTCCATGTATAGCTTAAACTCCGGCAGCGACGAGGCCAGCAGTTGCCCGTCGTCGCTGAGGATGTTGCCACGCTGCGAGGGCACGGGCACGCTGTCGCGTGTCTCGCGCTTGGCCACCTGCTCCCAGTAGGAGCGCTTGGCCGTCATGATGTATCCCGCCTTGATGAGGATGCCCAGTGCCACCACCGACAGCAGCATGCTGATGAAGCTGTAGCGTGGCATGACCTTTTTGTAGTTGAACTTGCTCATGACGGGTTATTGACCATTGGGTATTTCTATAAAATAAGGAGGCTGGCTGGCTATCTTCAGCACGCTGTCCTTGTTGTTCTTCAGCATGTCGAGCACGTTGCTCTCGCGGCTGACCTCCGTGAGCTCGCTTTGGCTGCTGAGTGCCTTGTACTTGGCCTCGGTCAGCTGTTGGTGGAGCTTGTCTATCTCGATGATGTCCTGTTGGCAGCTGTATCGGTTGGAGACGTAGATGACCATGAAGAGCACGATGAGCAGGATGAGCCACACCTGGCGGCGTATGATGGCGGCGTTGAGGATGTCACCGCCCAGGATCTTGCGCAGTGAGAACTTGATAGACTGTGGCGACTCGTCCTCGGTGGCCGTCTCCTCGATGACCTCCTTCAGCGTGAGCTCCTCCAGAGGCTTGCGCCCGGTCGGCTTCTTGTCTTCTTCCTTTATGTTTGGTTTGCTTTCAGTCATTTCTTCTCGGCTATTCTGAGTTTGGCGCTTCGGCTTCGGGGGTTGTCCTGTTGCTCTTCGTCGGTGGGCGTGATCACCTTCGATGTGACCATGTGGTAGGGGCTCTCCACGCGTCCGAAAAAGTCTTGCTCCACCTTGCCGTCGGCCCGTCCGGTCTTCATGACGTTTTTCACGATGCGGTCCTCGAGCGAGTGGTAGGTGATGATGCTGAGGCGTCCGCCTGGCGACAGCAGGTCGGTGGCAGAGGCTAGCATCTCCCGCAGGGCGTCCATCTCGTGGTTCACCTCGATGCGCAGCGCCTGGAAGAGACGTGCCATGTCTTTTTTCTCGCGGTCGCGGCGGAAGAGTGGCTCCACGGCCTCCATCAGGTCGTGGGTGGTCGTGATGGGCTTCTGCTGGCGGGCCTTTGCCAGGGTGGCGGCGATGCGGCGCGACGTGCGCAGCTCGCCGTAGAGGTAGAGGATGTCGGCCAGCCGCGCCTCGTCATACTCGTTGACGATGTCGGCGGCGGTCTTGCCGGCCCGTTTGTTCATGCGCATGTCGAGTGGTGCGTCGAAGCGGAAGGAGAAGCCGCGGCTCTCGTCGTCGAAGTGGTGGCTCGACACGCCCAGGTCGCCCAGCAGTCCGTCGATGTGGTCCACGCCGTGGTAGCGCATCCAGTTTTTCAGGTAGCGGAAGTTGGACCTGACGAAGGTGAACACCGGACGCTCCGCATCCTCAGGCGTGCCTGCCCCGGCGTCTTCGAAGAGTGTCTTGACGTTGCCCTCTGCGTCTGCGTCTTGGTCGAACCCGAACAGGCGGCCGCCCTTGCCCAGGCGCGACAGTATCTCGCGTGAGTGTCCGCCGCCGCCGAAGGTGACGTCCACGTAGGTGCCGTCAGGCTTGATGTCGAGCCCGTCGACGCTGGCTTTCAGCAGCACGGGCACGTGGTATGTTTCTGCAGTCTTGACCATGGGGAGTTGTCTCTATTCGTTTGTTGCCGCCTGCGCTTGGCCGCCGTGTGTGGTCGCCATCATCTGCTCCAGGGCCTGTCCGAAGTCGTTGGAGTTCATGAAGGGGGCTGCGCCCGCCTCGTTGGCCCACACCTCGATGGTGTCGCCCATGCCCACGAAGCGTATGTCCTGCTTGATGCCTGCCGCCTCCAGGAAGGCCTTGGGGATGAGTATGCGGCCGCTGGCGTCGACGGCCAGGCTGGTTACGCCGCTCACATAGCTGCGGTAGACCATCTGCTGGCGGCGGTCCCAGCGCGACAGGCGTGAGCGCATCTCGTCCATCTCGCGGTTCCATACCGTCTCGGGATAGATCACGAGGCACTTCTCGAAGATGTCTTGGCGCAACACCAGGCTCTCCTCGCCCGATGCCATGAGCACCTTGCGAAAAGCCGAAGGAAGGAATGCCCGTCCCTTCGTGTCTGTTCGTGCCTCGATGTTGCCTAAAAATCGCATGCGTTCTAATTTATATAAATCAGGCTTCAAAGTTACGCAAATTTCCCCACTTTCCCCCACATCTCTCCACAAAAAATGTTTTTTCCAGTGATTTCTTGATTTGCCCGATGCTAGGGGTGTGTCGGCAGCGGTTTAGCCGAAGTGGGAAACATATTGACAAAAGGCTCTCTGAGAATCGCGTGAAATCATTCACGCCCTCGATGGCTCCCAAATACGCCCGTTTTGGAGGTGTTTTTGTAAGATGTTGTGTGTTAGGTGGTTGTGGGATTTTGTTATGCCTTTTCCCTTATTTTGGTTTCGAAAATCCCCTTTTGGCGGGCGTTTTGGCCTGGTTTGTCGCGAGATTGATGCCGAATCATGGTGAGATATGTGCCTAATCTCGGCACGATATGTGCCTAATGACGACGCGATAGATGCCTAATCTCGGCATGATAAGGCACATTCTTTGCAAGGGAGGGCGCTTTGGGCGCCCAAGATGGCTTGTCGGCCGTTCTATTTGGTGTGGTCTTCAGGAGCGTGTTTTTTGTCATGCAGTTTTACAAAACGGGGGTTTTGGCATGTTCAGGCAGGCAGGGATGGGTGGGGTGCGTGTGGTCGTGTGCTGTCAGTTAGGGTGGGGCGCAAGCCGTCCTCGGCTTCGTGGATGTGGATGGAGTGTCATGTGAACTTGTCATTTCGGTTGCAATTCAGGGCGGAAGGTGATTTTTTGTGGCAAAAGGCACGGAATTAGAAAAAGAAATGTTATATTTGCAGCTTGTTAGTAGATTAGCTTGATTAGCGAGAGCATGGAAAAAACCATCGACATTGATAAGATTCTTCGTGGCAAAATGGGTGACAAGGCCAAGTGGGTGCCTCGTTTCCTAGTGAGCTGGCTGAAGCGTATCGTGCATGAGGACGAGGTGAACCGCTTCCTGTGGGAGAGTCGGGAGAAGACGGGCACAGAGTGGCTCACCGAGTGTGTGAAATACCTGAAGATGAACGTCGTCCTGGAGGGCGAAGAGAACCTGCCCGGCAAAGACGACGGTAAGCTCTACACCTTCGTGTCCAACCATCCGTTGGGAGGTGAGGACGGCGTGTGCCTGGGCTCGATCATTGGCACCCATTACGATGGGCGTTTCCGCTATTTGATAAACGACCTCTTGCTCTCGCTCCCGGGGCTGCGCCCCGTCAGCATCGGCATCAACAAGACGGGCAAGCAGAGCCGCGACTTCCCCCGCATGGTGGAGGCCGGGTTTCAGAGCGACAACCACATGCTCATGTTTCCCGCCGGGCTCAACTCGAGGATGATCGATGGAAAGATACATGATTTGCCCTGGAAGAAGACGTTCATCACCAAGAGCGTGGAGTATCACCGTGATGTCGTTCCCATCTATTTCAGCGGGCGCAACTCCAAGCGGTTCTACCGCATTGCCAAATGGCAAAAGAAGTTGGGGCTGAAACTCAACATTGCAATGTTGTTCCTCGTCGACGAGATGTATGAGAACGTGGGTAAGGACTATCGCGTGGTCATCGGGAAGCCCATTCCCTGGCAGACGTTCGACAAGAGCCGCACACCGATGGAATGGGCGAAATTTGTAGAAGATAAGGTTTACGAACAAGCGGGGCCAGCCTCAGAGCGAGGTGAGTAGGCCCATATTATTAGTATGATGGAAGAAGAGATTTGCCAACCCGTCAGCAAGAAACTGCTCAAGGCGGAACTCACGCCGGAGCGCGAATTGCGGACAACCAACAAGAGCCACAACGAGATTTATGTCATCACGGCCAAGAACTCGCCCAATGTGATGCGCGAGATAGGGCGCTTGCGTGAGATTGCCTTCCGAACGGCCGGTGGAGGCACCGGAAAGTCGGTCGACATCGACGAGTTTGACACCATGGACGACGGTTGCCGCCAACTCATCGTCTGGAACCCCGAAGCCGAGGAAATCATCGGTGGCTACCGTTACTTGTTCTGCGACGATTGGAAAATCAATGGCAATGGGCAGCCACAGGTGGCCATGGCCCACATGTTCCATTTCTCCGAGAAGTTCATGACCGACTATGCCCCCTACACGGTGGAGCTCGGCCGGTCGTTTGTCTCCGTCGACTATCAGAACGTGCGCAAGAACACCAAGTCCATCTTTGCGCTCGACAACCTGTGGGACGGTCTTGGCGCCCTCACAGTCATCAATCCGCACTGCAAATACTTCCTCGGGAAGATGACCATGTATCCCTCGTTCAGCCGGCGCGGACGTGACATGATACTCTATTTCCTCCGCAAACACTTCGGTGACAAGGAAGGCTTGGTGACCCCGATGGAACCGGTGCTTCTGGAGACTCCCGAGGAGGAGCTCCGCAAGATTTTCTGTGAGGACGATTTTCGCAAGGACTACCGCATACTCAACCGCAACGTGCGGGAGCTGGGCTACAACATCCCGCCGCTGGTCAACGCTTACATGAACCTGTCGCCCACCATGAAGTTCTTCGGGACGGCCATCAACCACGAGTTTGGCGAGGTCGAGGAGAGTGGCATCCTCATCGCCGTCGACGAGATCTTCGAGGAGAAGCGTGTGCGCCACATCAACAGTTTTGTGGAAGAGCATCCCGAGGCGCTCCGCATCCCCGGTCGGCCCAACACGGTGATGTTGTAGTCGGCTAGTGCGATGAAACCGTAGTTTTTTCATTGAGTATATCCTATACGACGGCCACAGGGCCACTCCCGTGACGGTGCGATGCGCATCGGCGGGAGTGGCCCTGTGGCCGTCATGTTTTTTGGGGGCGTTGTTGCGGTTAGAGATACTTCATGAGGATGTCCCACACGGCAATGATGTGACACACCGATCCTAAGAGCACGAAGAAGTGGAACACGGTGTGCATGAACCGGTGGCGGTTGAGGCTGTAGAACACGGCGCCCGTGATGTAACTGACCCCCTCACCGATGATCCACCAGAACGAGGCCGTGGGCAGTGAGTCGGTCAGGGGCTTCAGGGCTACCAGCACGCTGAGTCCCATGGCCACAAAGCAGATGGTCTCCAGGTTGCTGTGCCCCCTCAGTCCGCGGAAACTGACTATAGTCCCGGCGATGGCCGCCGCCCAGATGAAGGTGAAGAGTGTCCATCCCCAGTACCCCTGGTTGCGGAGGCAGATGAGCGTGATGGGTGAGTAGGAGCCGGCGATGTGCCAGTAGATGGCGGCGTGGTCCCATTTGCGCAGGCGCTCCTTCCAGGGAGACCAGGCACTCAGCGCGTGATAGACCGTCGAGGCGATGTAGGAGCATAGCATGCCGAAGAGGTAGAGGATGATGCTCGCCGTGGCCCATCCGTTGCCTTCGCGGAAGCACCAGACGAGGAATATCACGCCGAACACCACACCGATGGCGATGCCGCCCGCGTGGCTCCAGCTGTTCCATAACTCTTCCTTGTGATTGAAGAAAATGCGCCGTTTCATCGGTGTGTTGTGTGACTTTTGGGGTTAGACGATGGGCAGGGCGATGCCCTCAATCTTCTGGTAGATGTCGAGGGCGTAGATGTCCGTCATGCCGCTGATGTAGTCGAGCACGGCCATGATGCGCGTCTCCAAGTCGGGGCTCTCGATGGCGTATTGGCTGCTGAAGCGGCTGATGAGCTGTTGGGAGTGGAACTTCTCCGGGTGGATGGCCGCCGAGATGAGCGTTTCCATCAGGGTCTCCATGATCTTGTAACCGCTCAGTTCCACGTCGAGCACGGGTTTGCTGCGGTAGATCTTTTTTCGCGACAGGGCCGCGCACCGCTGGTAGGCCTCGCGCAGCTCTGGCTCGATGTTGCTGATGAGGCTTCCGGTGAACGTGCCGGCCAGGATGGCCGCCTCGTTTTCCACAAACGTGTTGACGCATGCGCGTTCCAGCGCTCCCACCACACAGGCCCGCATGTAGACCACTTGCTCGTTGCTGTCGGTAATCCCCTCCTCATCAAGGCGGCGCAGGATGTGGGCTTGCGCCTCCGTGTCGAGAAAGCCCAACAACAGGTCGCGCGTCTCCTCATAGGAGAGGATCTTCAACTTGTGCGAGTCCTCGATGTCCATGATTTCATAGCAGATGTCATCGGCGGCCTCCATGAGATAGACCAGTGGATGGCGGGCGTAGCGTAGCGGTTCGCCGGGGGCTGAGAGGCGAATAAGGCCCAATTCATCGGCGATTTTCGCAAAGCTCGAAGCCTCCGACGTGAAGAATCCGAACTTGCCATGGTCGCCGGCCAGCAGGCTTGAGAAAGGGTATTTCACGATGGACGCCAGTGTGGAGTAGGTCATGACATAGCCGCCGGCGCGTCGGCCCACAAACTGATGGACCAACAGGCGGAAGGCGTTTGCGTTGCCTTCAAAGTGGGTGATGTCCGCCCAGAAGGCGTCGCTCAGCTGGCTGCGCAATTGTGTGCCAGGCCCCTCGGTGAAGTAGGTCTGTATGGCCTTCTCGCCCGAATGGCCGAACGGCGGGTTGCCCATGTCGTGCGCCAGGCCGGCCGTCTGCACGATGGTGCCGATCTCTTCAAACAGGGTGCCCCGCAACTCGGGATGGAGCGTCAGCAGGCGGCGCACCACGTCGTCGCCTAGCGACTTGCCCAGCGACGACACCTCCAGCGAATGGGTCAGGCGGTTGTGCACGAAGACGCTGCCCGGCAGCGGAAACACCTGGGTCTTGTTTTGCAGGCGACGGAAGGGGGCGGAATAGATCAGCCGGTCGCCGTCGCGCTTGAACTCTGAGCGGTCGTCGTGGCGGAGGGCATGGCGCTCCTCCTGCCCGAAGCGCTTGTTGGAAATGAGTTGGTTCCAGTTCATGTCGTTATGTTTTTCGTGATACCCGCCGGCAAGTGGTTGTGGCCGTGTGGATTGTTGTGGCAAAGTTACTTGATATTTCTCCATTTTTCGCCTTTTTAATAATTAAAAAGTATGTAAATGAGCGGAATTTATTAATTTTGCAATTGTTATGCTGAAAATAAAAGTTGTCAACAAGGGGCACCAGCCCCTTCCGGCTTATGCCACCCCGCAGAGCGCAGGGCTTGACCTCCGCGCCAACCTGTCAGAGCCCATCGTGTTGCACCCCATGGAGCGCGCTCTTGTCCCCACTGGCTTGCATATCGCCTTGCCCGACGGTTACGAGGCGCAGGTACGGCCCCGCAGCGGATTGGCGTTGAAGTTTGGTGTCACGGTGCTCAACACGCCTGGGACAATCGACGCCGACTACCGCGGCGAGCTCAAAGTGTTGCTGGTCAACTTCTCCAAGGACGACTTTGTCATCCGTGACGGGGAGCGCATCGCACAGATGATCGTGGCACGCTATGAGCAGGTCGATTTCGAATGGGTTGACGCCCTCGATGAGACCGAGCGTGGAGAAGGTGGCTACGGGCATACGGGTGTCAAATGATGAGAGGAGCTTGATGCGAATGTACAAGAAGTTCAGAAATATAACGCTGGCCGCCCTCGCCCTCTTGGCGATGGGCGGAATGGCCATGCCGTCAAGCGGCAAGAAGAAGGCCAAGGCGGCACCGGTGGCAGTCCCGGCTGACACGCTGAGCTACAACGACAGTCGTCGCTACGACTATTTCTTCCTTGAGGCTGTGCGCCAGCAGGAGGAGGGGCACTATGCGGCCGCGTTCGACCTGCTGCGCCACTGCCTGGACATCAACCCCAAGGCGGCCGAGGCCTACTTCCTCCAGGCGCGCTTCTTGTCGATGCTGCACCAAGACACGCTGGCCTTGCAGAGCTTGGAGAAAGCGGCGGAGCTGCGCCCCGGAAATGGTGTCTACCAGGAGAAGGTGGCACAGTTCTACATCGGCATGGGAGACTACGCCAAGGCGACCAGCGCATACGAACGCCTCTTGGACAACAACAGAGACAGGAGCGACGTGCTCAATGTGCTGGTGCAACTCTACCAGCAGCAGAAGGACTACGACAAGATGCTCGACGCCATCGGTAAAATGGAGGAACTCGAAGGCACTGACGACCAGTTCGAATTGGCCAAGATGAATGTCTACGAGATGAAGGGCGACTACCGAAATGCATACCGGACACTCAAGCGGTTGGCTGACAGGCACCCCAACGACAAGACCTTCTCCGTCATGCTGGGCAACTGGCTCATGCAGCACAAGCGGCAGAAGGATGCCTACAAGCTCTTTGCGCAGACACTGAAGGAAAACCCTGACAACACTTATGCGCAGAGCTCCATGTATGACTACTATCGCGCATCGGGACAGGACTCGCTGGCCCGGCAGATGATGGAGCGCATTCTCATGGGCAAGAACACCCCCGAGGACAACCGCGCGCAATTCCTTAAGCAGGCCATCCTGGAGAATGAGCGACGGGGAGGCGACTCCACCGTCATCGTCAACCTCATGGACCGCATGAGGCAGGTGGTACCCAAGGATGTGTCGCTGGCCCAGATGCGGGCGGCCTATTACCAGACGAAGAAGTTTCCGGAGGCAGAGGTCGACACCGCATACGCGCAGCTGTTGAGGCTCGCGCCCGACAATGGGGCGGCACGTTTCCAGCTGATCCAAAACAAATGGGCCTCGCAAGACTGGAAGGCCATCGCCGCCCTGGCTGAGCCGGGTATGCTCTACAACCCCGATGAAATGGCCTTTTATTATTTCACGGGCCTGGCACGTTACTACCTGAAGGATGACAAGGGAGCTCTCGACGCCTTCCAGAGAGGAACGGCGGAAATCAACGACAAGAGCAATCCCGACATCGTCAGCGACTTCTACGCCATCATGGGTGAGATCTATCACACCAATGGCGAGAAGGACAAGGCGTATGCCGCCTTCGACAGTTGCCTGCAGTGGAAGCCCGACCATGCCATGACGCTCAACAACTACGCTTACTTCCTGTCGCAGGAAGGGGGTGACCTCAAGAAGGCCGAGGAGATGAGCAGCAAGGCCGTGAAGGCGGAGCCGAGCAACGCCACCTTCCTCGACACCTACGCTTGGATCCTTTACAAGCAAGGGCGATATGCGGAGGCCAAGATTTACATGGACGCCACGCTGAAGAACAGTGCCGAGGACTCCATCAGTGACGTGATCCTGGAACATGCGGCGGACATCTCCATGAAGGTGGGAGAGAAACAGATGGCGATCGACTACCTGCAGAAGGCCATTGAAGCGGGGGGTGACAAGGATGCCCTGACAAGGAAAATGAATTTATATAGAAAAGAGAAATGAAGACATCAATCGTAAAGATATTGGCTCTTTGCGCCCCTTTGGCACTCGCCTCATGTGGCGCCAAGAAGTCGCTGGTCAAGGACAACAGTGCCACCGCGACATCACAGGTGACGGGCAAGCAAGCCGCAGGACAGCAACTGGCTTTTGTGCAGAAGGTCAGTGACCAAAAGGTCTATGCCAAGAACATCGTGGCCAGCCTCTCCTTCACGGCCAACATGGACGGCAAGAGCGTCACCGTGCCAGGGTCGCTCCACATGCGACGCGACAAGGTCATCCGCCTACAGCTCTTCATCCCCTACATTGGGACGGAGGTGGGGCGGCTGGAGTTCACGCCCGATTATGTGATGGTTGTCGACAGGTTGCACAAGCAGTATGTCAAGGGCGACTACAACCAGCTTAGCTTCTTGCGTAGCAATGGGCTGAACTTTTATTCCCTGCAAGCGCTGTTCTGGAACCAACTGTTGCTGCCCGGAACCAACCGCGTGACGGAGGGCGACCTGGCGAAATTCGCCGTGAACCTCGATGGAAACGGGCAAAACGTGCCCCTGTCGGTCAACAACGGCAACTTGACATTCACGTGGCAGGCTGACCGAAACAGCGGACGCATCGGGCAGGCTGTGGTCAAGTACAGCAGCGCGTCTCAAGGCACATCGACACTTACGTGGGATTACTCGGATTTTAAGGCCTTGGGTGTCAAGACGTTCCCTGCCAGCCAGGTGTTCTCCTTTGCCACCAATGCCACCAAGCAGGCCAGAAAGGCCACAGTCAAGCTTGCCATGGACGAGCTGAAGACATCAGACGACTGGGAGGAGACCACGACATTGTCAGGCAAGTACAAGATGGTGGATGCCAATGACATCCTGGGCAAGTTGCTGGAACTGTAGGCTGAAAATAGCAAGAGCACCTTATACTTTAATGATGTTGCCGCAAGATACATAGATACGATGAGAAGATTTTTTTGCATCATGATGACCCTCTGCCTGGTGGCCGTTGCAGGCGCACAGACAAAGGGCTCCAGTAAGACCCGCAAACAAACGCGCACAACAGCCCAACAGCGCAATAAGACAAAAACGACAACCAACCGCGGAAAGCAGGACAATGCGGCCCGTTACTCCACGGCGTCCATCCGCGGACTGCAAAACCAAAGGGCCGCCATACAGAAAAAGATCCGTGAGCAGGAACAGGCGTTGAAAGCCAACAAGGAAGACGTCGCCCAAAGACTGCAAAACCTGATGGCCATCAATGGAGAGATCGATCAGCGGCAGAAGAACATTGACAATATCCAGACGGACATCAAGCACATCGAAGGCAACATAGGCATCCTGAAGGCCCAACTGGCCACCCTGCAAATGCAACTCAAGGAACGACAGGCCAGGTATGTGAAGTCCATGCGCTACATGGCGCGGCATCGCTCGGTGCAAGACCGGCTGATGTTCATCTTCTCGGCCAAGAACTTTGCGCAGATGTATCGGCGACTGCGTTTCGTGCGCGAATACGCACAGTACCAAAGGGCGCAGGGCGAGGCCGTCAAGGCCAAGCAAAACCAGGTGAACAGCAAGAACACCCAACTGGAGCATGTGCGCGGACAGAAAAGCAATCTGCTCTACCAGGGACGTCAGGAGAAACAGAAGCTTGAGGGCAACAAGGCCGAGCAACAACAAATCGTCCAGGGACTGCAAAAGCAGCAGAAAACCATACAGACCATCATTGCCGAGCAACACAAGAAGGACGCTGCGCTGAATGCCCAAATCGACCGCCTCGTGGAGATAGAGGTGCAGAAGGTGCGCGAGCGTGCCGCCGCCGAGGCCAAGCGCAAAGCCGCCGCCGCGGAGGCCGCTAAGCGAAGGGCGGCGGAGATTGCGCGCAAGAAGGCTGAGGCTGAGCAGGCGGCGCGTGAGAACGCGCGTCGCATCGCGGAGGCGAAGGCGAGAGAGGCTCGACTGAAGGAGGAAGCCCGAAAGGCCGCTGCGGCAGAGGCCGCGGCTCGCAGGGCGCGTGCTGAGGCGGCCGAGGCGGCCAAGGCGAGAGCGCGTGAGCAGGCGCTCGCCGAAGAACGGGCCCGGCAGAAGGCGGCAGCGCGTGAGCTGAGTGAGCAGGCGGCCAAGGCCGAGCAGGCGGCCAAGGCTGCTGCTGACAAGGAAGCCGCCGCCCAACGCTTGGCGGCAGAGGCAGCGGCCGCAAAGGCCCGGGCCGAGCAGGCTGCGCGCGAGGCGGAGTCGCAACGTGTGGCTGCAGAGCGTAAGCAGAAGGCGGACGCCGACCGGGCCAAGGAAGATATCGCCGAGGCGAAGGAGGACGCGGACAACATGCTGAAGTTCTCGACTGTCGACCGCATGATGAACAGTGGCTTTGAGGCCAATCGCGGACGACTGCCCATGCCCATCACTGGCGGGTACAAGATTGTGAGCCATTTCGGACAGTACCAGGTGGAGGGCCTCAAGGGCGTCACGCTCGACAACAAGGGCATCAACATCTTGGGTGGGGCGGGATGTCAGGCGCGCGCCATCTATGACGGAGAGGTGAGTGCCGTCATCGGTTATGGTGGCAGCATGGTGGTCATGGTGCGCCATGGCGCTTACATCTCGGTCTACAGCAACCTGAAGTCGGTGAGCGTCAGCCGTGGGCAGAAGGTGAGCACCCGGCAGACATTGGGCACCGTGGGACCCGACCATATCTTGCAATTCCAGTTGCGCAAGGAGCGAGCCAAATTGAATCCGGAGGCTTGGCTGGGACGCTGAGGGACGGCGGAATAGTCTGAGATCTGTTCGTTGGCCGAAAGGTGAGCGGGCACAAAGCTTCCGCAGACCAATGACAGACCGGCAGCGGTCATAATAAAAAAGCTTTCCATCGGATTTCCCTTCGAGGATCTGATGGAAAGCTTTTCGTTTTTGTGGTCGACGATTGGAGGGCGGTGTTGCCCAAAGATGCGCCGTTCCTGTTTGGCGTTGTGGGGCGCCTGAGGGGCGCTTAGTGACGGTCAAGCGTCATTTGTGGGGCTGTCGCTGATCTCCCTGCCGTCGAGGATGCGTATGTAGGTGTCGAACGCGTGCCGCATCTCGCTGACCTTGATGAACTCATCGGCGCTGTGGCTGCGTGACGATTCGCCCGGGCCGAGCTTGAAGGAGGCGAAGGGCATCAGCGCTTGGTCGCTCAGCGTGGGGGAACCGAATGGCGCAAGCCCCAGCCCCACGCAACGACGCACCAGCGGGTGGCGCGTGTCGATGTGTGATGAGTGGAGACGGAAGGAATGGGCGCGAACCTCGCTCTTGACATGTTGGCGGATGATGTCGAACACTTCCTCATTGGTGTAATACTCGTTCGTCCTCACGTCCACAAGCATCTGGCAGGTGTCGGGAATGACATTGTGCTGTGTGCCGGCGTGAACCACGGTCAGCGTCATCTTGGTGGGGCCCAGGAAAGGACTCACTTTCTCGAATCGATAGTCGCGTATCCACCGCATGTCGTCAAGCGCCTCGTAGATGGCGTTCACCCCTTCGTTGCGCGCCGCATGGCCGCTCTTGCCGTGGGCGATGATGTCGAGCACCATCAGGCCTTTCTCCGCGACGGCTGGCCGCATGCCCGTGGGTTCGCCCACAATGGCCACGTCAATCTTTGGCAACAGGGGCAGGACGCGGCTGATGCCGTCCTTGCCCGACACTTCCTCCTCGGCCGAAGCCAAATAGATGAGGTTGTAGGGCTGGGGTCGGAGTGCCAAGTAGCGGAAAGCCTGGAGCAATGTCGTCAATCCGCCACCGCAATCGTTGCTTCCTAAACCATACAGCACGTCGCCGTCGAGGGTCGCCTTGAACGGCTCGCGTGTCCACGTGGCCGACGGCTTCACTGTGTCGATGTGCGCGTTGAGCAGCAAGGTAGGCTTACTCTCGTCGTAGTTGTCGGCCATGAGCCACAAGTTGTTGGCCTCGCGGTGTGGCGCGAAACCGTAACTCTTCATCCGCCGCTCCATCACGTCGGCCGCATCGGTCTCCGAGCGGCTCACGCTGGGGGTGCTTATCAGGGCGCACAACAGGTCGACAGCGTCGCCCACATAATCTTGGTGTTTCATAACAATGGCAAAATTAAGAAAAAACACCTAATTATTTCATTCTTTAAGGAATATTATTTATCTTTGCATGATAAAAGGGTTGCGCGCTGATTGGAAGCACTGTGCGTCGCAATGGATGGACAAACATTAAAAGCCTAAACATCATGCAGAATTTAAGTCATCTCTCTGTGCTCATTCATGAGCAGGCTAAGAAGTATGGCTCTCGCCCTGCCTTGACATTCCGCAACTTTGGAAGTCTGAAATGGAAGACGGCGTCATGGAACCAGTTTTCCATGCGGGTGAAACAGGTGAGCAACGCCTTGCTGAACCTTGGCATCAAGCCGCAGGAGAAGATAGCTGTTTTTTCGCAAAACTGTATCCAGTATTTGTACACTGACTTCGGAGCGTATGGTGTGCGGGCCATTTCCATTCCTTTTTATGCCACGAGCTCAGAGCGCCAAATACAGTATATGGTCAATGATGCGGGAGTGAAGTATCTCTTTGTGGGCGAACAAGAGCAGTATGACAAGGCCCATCGCATATTCCCCCTTTGCCATTCGCTGGAGCGAATCATCATCTTCGACGACAGTGTCCGCATCAGCACGCACGACCCCAATGCCCTCTATTTCGAAGATTTCTTGAAATTGGGTGAGGACTTCCCCCGCCAGACAGAGGTGGAGAAACGTTGGGGCGAGGCCAATGATGATGACATTTGCAACATCCTTTACACCAGCGGCACCACAGGCGACAGCAAAGGTGTAATCCTGACTTACAGGCAATACCACGCAGCCCTTGTCGCCAATGACGAGGTGGTCGATATTACCGAGAAGGACAGGGTCATCGATTTCTTGCCCTTCACACATATTTTTGAGCGCGGTTGGGCGTATCTGGCGCTTTCTGAAGGCTCCCAACTCATCATCAACACCTATCCGAAGGAAATACAGGACTCCATGCGCGAGACCCATCCCACGAGCATGTCGAGCGTGCCTCGCTTCTGGGAGAAGGTCTATCAGGCCGTCAAGGCCAAGATGGACAATGCCAGTGGGGTGCAGCGCAAGCTCTTCGATCATGCCCTGAGCATCGGACGGAAGTACAACATCGAGTACCTGGCCAATGGCAAACGGCCACCGCTGGCCCTCGCCTTGGAGTATCAGGTGGTCAACCGGACGGTCTTGAGCCTGGTGCGCAAGCAACTGGGACTGGAGCACCCCAACATTTTCCCGACTGCCGGAGCGTATGTCTCGCCCGAGGTGGAGCAGTTTGTCCATTCCATCGGCATATCCATGATTGTGGGATATGGCCTTACGGAGAGCCTGGCAACAGTCTCCTGCGACCACAAGGGCAAGAAGTTCACCATCGGGTCTGTGGGACGTCCCATCAGCGGACTGGAGGTCAAGATTGGCGATAACGATGAGATCCTGCTGAAAGGTCCGACCATCACGCCAGGCTATTACCATTGTGACGACGTCAATGCGAAAGCCTTCGACAAGGATGGCTTCTTCCATACGGGTGACGCCGGTTACATGAAGGATGGCGAGCTCTACCTTCGCGAGCGCATCAAGGATCTCTTCAAGACCAGCAACGGCAAGTATGTGGCTCCGCAGATGGTGGAGTCGTTGCTGCTCGTCGACAAGTATGTCGACCAGGTGGCGGTCATCGCCGACCAGCGCAAGTTTGTGTCCGCGCTGATTGTCCCCGAGTTTCGTCTGGTGGAAGAGTGGGCGCGCGACCACAACATCCCGTTTGAGAGCCGCGAAGACCTATGCGACAATCCGCAAGTGCATGAGATGATGATGGAGCGCATCGTCACCCTTCAGCAGTCGTTGGCCAGCTACGAGCAGATCAAGCGCTTCACCTTGTTGCCCCATCATTTCTCGATGGAATCGGGCGAATTGACCAACACACTGAAGATGCGCCGCCCCATCATCAACAAGAACTACAAGGATGTCATAGACAAGATGTATCAGGACTGAGAGAGTCCACGGACGGTGTGCCGACG
Organism: bacterium; assembly: GCA_963594895.1. Taxonomy (GTDB): domain Bacteria; phylum Bacteroidota; class Bacteroidia; order Bacteroidales; family Bacteroidaceae; genus Prevotella. The sequence continues at coordinate 43,128 of CAVBFJ010000004.1, forward strand.
GTGACTTTCCACAAAAACAACAATAACAACAGATGATAACAGCAGACCAACTGAAGGACGTGATGGACCGAGCTGACAAGCTCAATCATTATCTTAATATCGACCAAAAGAAAGTGGAGTTTGAGGAGGAGCAACTTCGCACCCAGGCTCCCGATTTTTGGGAGGACCCCCAGCGTGCCCAGGCCCAGATGAAGAAGGTGAAGGGTATCGAGAAATGGCTGAAAGGCTACCAGGAGGTCCGCCAGTATGCCGATGAGCTCCAATTGGCCTTCGATTTCTATAAGGAGGAAATGGTCACCGAGGAGGAGGTCGATGACGACTATGCCAAGGCCATGCACGCCATAGAGGAACTGGAGCTGAAGAACATGCTGCGCCAGGAGGAGGACTCCATGGACGCCGTGATGAAGATCAACTCGGGTGCCGGCGGCACCGAAGCCCAAGACTGGGCCCAGATGCTCATGCGAATGTACATGCGCTGGTGTGAGAGCCACGGTTACAAGGTGACCATCACCGACCTGCAGCCTGGCGAAGAGGTCGGCATCAAGAGCATGACCATGACCATCGAGGGTGGTGAGTATGCCTACGGCTTCCTGAAGAGCGAGAATGGCGTGCACCGCCTTGTGCGTGTGTCGCCCTATAATGCGCAGGGCAAGCGCATGACCAGCTTCGCCAGTGTCTTCGTGACGCCGCTTGTCGATGACACCATCGAGGTCTATGTCGATCCCGCAAAGGTCAGTTGGGACACCTTCCGAAGCTCGGGCGCCGGTGGCCAGAACGTGAACAAGGTGGAGTCGGGTGTCCGACTGCGCTACCAGTATGAGGATCCCGACACGGGCGAGAAGGAGGAAATCCTCATCGAGAACACCGAGACGCGTGACCAGCCGAAGAACAGGGCCAAGGCCATGCAGCTCCTGAAGAGCCAACTCTATGACCGCGCGCTGAAGAAGAAACAAGAGGAGCAGGCGAAGATAGAGGCTGGCAAGAAGAAGATCGAGTGGGGTAGCCAGATACGCAGTTATGTCTTCGACGACCGCCGTGTGAAAGACCATCGCACGGGTTACCAGACGTCGGACGTCGATGGTGTGATGGACGGCAAGGTCGACGGCTTCATCAAGGCCTACCTCATGGAGTTCCCCACCGAGGATGAGGCGCAATAGGGCTGACGGCGTGTGTCCGCCTGCGCAAAGGCTTTCCTCCGGGGGAAACGGAGGCTTGTGAAGGCGGTCCTACGGCTTGCATCAAAGAATAACCTTAAAATATTGAGATCATGAGCAAGAAGAAAGTCGAAAAGCACCCTGTGGTGCATGAGGTGAACCCGGTGGTTCAGCCTCGCAAGCGAGAGAAACATGAGGACAAGCAGAAGGACCAGGGCGACAAGGTTGTCAAATGGATCTTTGGCGCGCTGATTGCGCTTGCCGTTCTCTATGTCATTTGGTCAATGTATGTAGTGAGATAATGAGTGGACTTGAGATAGAACGCAAGTTTCTCGTCAAGAAGGGCGACGCATATAAACGCGCCGCCTTTTCTTGTAGCCACATCCAGCAGGGCTACATCCCCGCCAAGGGGGCAACGGTCCGTATCCGTGTGCGTGACGAGAAGGGGTACTTGACCATCAAGAGTCACAGTGCCAATGGGGGCTTGACCCGTTACGAGTTTGAGAAAGAGATCAGCCTTGATGAGGCCAGTCACCTGATGGCCCTGTGCCAAGGCGGTGTGGTTGACAAGCATCGCTGGCTGGTGAGGAGCGGTTCGCATACCTTTGAGGTTGACGAGTTTCATGGAGACAACGCCGGCCTTGTGGTGGCTGAGGTGGAGCTGAAAGATGAGGACGAATGCTTCGAAAAGCCCGATTTCATCGGTCCCGAGGTCACGGGCGATGTGCATTTCCGCAATTCCTACCTGCTCGGCGACCCTTTCTGCAACTGGCGACAACTCGTGCCAGAAGCATACCGAGCGCCTGCCCAATGAGAACACCGATACCATCGGCCAGCCAGTCGATGACATCGCCGCTTCGCCGGCCTCCGGTGCACGTGGCCTGCGCCACCTCCACCAGTCCGCCCATCACCAGGGGGACGGCGAAGCCCCATGTCCAAAGGAAACGCTTGTTGAGCGTCGTGTGCCAGTAGGCGTGCTCGCCCCACACCACCAGGCACAAGCCGCCATACATCACGAGGTGTGTCCACTTGTCGATCATGCTGATGCCGCTCAGCGGCGTTTCAGGGATGGGGATGAGGCAAAGCACCCAAATGATGGCCACACATGTCCACGAAAGTGGATATCGCCTTAAAATGTCATATGGTATTTTCATTTTTGCTTTCGTTTTAATGCAAAAGTAGATAAAATTTTATAATTTTGCAAGCGTTAAGAAATGAAAAGATTGGTATGTCAGAAGAAAGAGCTAATTTTGGGAGTAAGATAGGCATGATATTGGCCACGGCAGGAGGTGCTGTGGGACTGGGCAATGTTTGGCGCTTCCCCTACATGACCGGTGAGAACGGCGGCGCCGCCTTTATCCTTGTTTATATTGGTTGCGTGCTGTTGCTGGGCATTCCCTGCATGGTTTCAGAGTTTATCATCGGCCGTCATGGTGCTTCCAACACCTACCGCGCCTATTCGAAGATGGCGCATGGCAATGCCTGGAAATATGTAGGTCTCTTGGGCGTGTTGGCCGGGTATCTCATCACAGGTTACTATGCTGTGGTGTCGGGTTGGTGCCTGCAGTACATTTACGCGTCGGTCGCGGGCCAGTTGCATGGCGACCCCGAGTATGTGAAGACCTATTTCCAGAGTTTCTCCACTGACCCTGTCCGCCCCATCATTTGGCTGGTGGCCATCCTTGTCATCACCCATTTTGTCATCATCCACGGCGTGAGGGGTGGCATAGAGAAAGCCTCCAAGTTGCTCATGCCCACTTTGTTTGTGTTGTTGCTCATCATCGTCGTGGCCTCGTGCATGCTTCCCGGTTTTGAGAAGGGCATCGCTTTCCTGTTCAAGCCCGACTTCAGCAAGGTCAATCAAGGTGTCTTCCTTGGCGCTCTCGGCCAGTCGTTCTATTCGCTGAGCCTGGCCATGGGTTGCATCTGCACCTACGCCTCTTACTATTCCCGGCAGACCAACCTCTTGCAGTCGGCCGTCCAGATCGCCGTTATCGACTCCCTTGTCGCCATTCTCGCTGGACTCATGATTTTCCCGGCGGCGTTCTCTGTTGGCATCAATCCCGACAGCGGTCCCTCGCTGATCTTCATCACCTTGCCCAATGTGTTCAACCAGGCCTTTTCGGGCATGCCCGTCCTGGGCTGGATCATATCACTGCTGTTCTATGCCCTCTTGTCGCTTGCCGCCCTCACTTCGCTCATGTCGCTCCACGAGGTGAGCACCGCCTTCTTCTATGAGGAGCTCCATATCTCGCGCAAGAAAGGCGCCTGCATCGTCACCGTCACCACGACCATCATCGGAGCGTTCTGCTCCCTGTCGTTGGGTCGGTTCGATTGGCTGAGCATAGGCGGTAAGAGTCTCTTTGACGTCTTCGATTTTGTCACGGGACAGGTGTTCCTTCCCATAGGCGGCTTCCTGACGTGCATCTTCCTGGGATGGTTTGTGCCTCGCCAGATAGTGAAGGACGAGTTCACCAACTGGGGTACTGTGAGCGGCCGTTTCCTGGGCGTATTCCTGTTTCTCGTGCGCTATGTGTGCCCGTTGGCCATCCTTTGCGTATTCCTCCACCAGTTTAATTTGATATGATCCATGGCCCATTTGGGGCCAGACGACAGAGCAAACAACACACACCTTATGACAGAACGTGGTAATTTTGGCACCAAGATAGGCGTAGTGCTCGCCACTGCCGGTTCGGCCGTTGGCTTGGGCAACATTTGGCGCTTCCCCTACATGACAGGCCAGGATGGCGGCGCGGCCTTCATTCTCATCTATGTGGTCTGCATCCTGCTGCTGGGCATTCCCGGCATGGTCGCTGAGTTTATTGTGGGGCGCCACGGTGCGTCAAACGCCGTACGGGCCTACCAAAAGCTGGGCGGCCGCCGCTGGTCGGCCATCGGCTATATGGGCGTGGTCACGGCCATGATCATCCTCGGTTTCTATGCGGTGGTTGCCGGATGGTGTCTCCAGTACCTTGTGGCGTCGGTCATGGGCACCCTTCGCGGCGACGCCACCTACGTGGCCGAGTATTTCAAGACTTTCTCGACCGATCCGCTGAAGCCCCTGGTGTGGACCATTGTGTTCATTGTCATCACCCACCTGGTGGTCATCCGTGGCGTGCGCAAGGGCATCGAGAAGTTTTGCAACACCCTCATGCCCATCCTCTTCGTCCTGTTGCTCATCATTGTCGTGGCCTCCTGCGCCCTTCCGGGTGCGGTGCGGGGCGTCGAGTTCCTGTTCAAGCCCGATTTCTCCAAGGTCACACGCAGTGTGCTGCTCGACTCCCTGGGCCAAGCCTTCTTCTCCCTTTCGCTGGGCACGGCGTGCCTCTGCACCTATGCCTCCTATTTCGGCAGGCAGACCAACCTGCTGAAGACCGCGGGGCAGATAGCCGCCGTCGACACGGCCATCGCCATCCTTGCCGGCCTCATGATCTTCCCGGCCGCCTTCTCCGTGGGGGTCAAGCCCGACAGTGGCCCCTCGCTCATCTTCATCACCTTGCCCAACGTGTTCCAGCAGGCGTTCACCCCCACTTTGGGCTACATCATCGGCATCCTCTTCTATGCCCTGTTGGCGCTGGCAGCCCTCACCTCCACCATTTCGATGCACGAGATAGGCACAGCCCTCTTCTACGAGGAGCTTCACATCTCGCGCAAGAAGGGCGCCCTCATCGAGACGGTGGCGTGCTGCGTCATCGGCGTGCTCTGCTCGCTGTCGTGCGGCGCCGTCGACATCAGTCTCTTCGGCAAGAGCTTCCTCGACTGTTGCGACTACCTGACATCCAACATCCTCCTGCCCCTGGGATCCTTCTTCACCTGTGTCATGGTGGGCTGGATGGTGCCGCGCCAGGTGGTGCGCGATGAGGTGAGCAACTGGGGGACCGTCCGCTCCGCGCTGCTTGGCGTGTGGTTCTTCATCATCCGTTTCATCTCTCCGGCGTGCATCCTGCTGGTCTTCCTCCATCAGATGGGTGTCATCTGACGGTTCCGGGTGCCATCGTTTCCATATCGTCCACAGACCGTGAAACTCAAGGACCTCTTCTATCTCAACCATTCCGACCGTGCGCTCGTCATATTTTCAGCGTTGGTACTGGCCGTCACCTGCGGTCTCATTGCCTATCTTGGGCGCAATGAGTTGATGGTCGAACCGACACCGGCCGACAGTCTGGCCGACAGTTCCCTTGGCCGCCGTTACCCTGCACGCGGTGGCAAGGGTGCCAGTGGGGCGAGGGTGTATTATCGCCAAGGTGCCGTGCGGCGTGTTGAGCGCTTCCCCTTCGACCCCAATACGGCCGACAGTTTCCAGCTCCTCCGTCTGGGCCTGCAGCCGTGGCAGGTGCGCAACGTCTATCGCTTTCGTGACGGTGGCGGCATCTATCGCCAGCCGTCCGACTTCGCCCGCCTCTATGGGCTCACCCAAAAGGAGTATCGCGAGCTGAGACCCTACATCCGCATCTCGCCCGACTATCAGCCTGCCGCCGACCGCTATGGCACCCCACGACCCTCACGCAACGACAGCCTCAAGCCCCATTACCCCGAGAAGCTGCAACTCTCCGAGACCATTGACCTCAACACGGCCGACACCACCCTGCTGCAACGTGTGCCAGGCATCGGCCGTTATTATGCCCGCGAGATAGCCAGCTACCGCCAGCGCCTTGGCGGGTTCTACAGTGCCGACCAGTTGCTCGAGATCGAAGAGTTCCCCGAGAAGGCCTTGCCTTATTTCGAGGTTCACGAGGCCATCACCACCAAGATTGCTGTCAACCGCTTGACCCTCAATCAGCTCAAGCGCCATCCCTACATCAATTACTACCAGGCTAAGGCCATCGTCGACTACCGCCGTCTGCGCGGACCGCTGAAGAGCCTGTCCGACTTGCGCCTGCTCAAGGACTTCACAGCCGAAGACATGGAGCGCCTCAGCCATTATGTCGAGTTTGAATAGGTGAGTCGACGACACAAAACCGCCCCTCCCGTCAGTCCGTGGAAGGCCAGGTTGATGTGCAGCGAGCATGATTGATTGCACATGATGTAAAAAAGCCGACAAACTATAGTCTAAAACGTGCGTTATTTCCCACGAGGAAATATTTGGGCGCAAATACGTGAAAACAAGGCGCTTTTTGTAACGCTCTGATAATAAGGGATTTATAAATAAGCCGCCTCTTTTTGCGCTTAATTGTTAATTCTTTTCATCATCATTGATGCCTAATGTCATCATGATTAGGCATCAATCTCGTTGTCATTCGGCATCAATCATGTCGAGATTCGGCATCAATCTCACCATGATTCGGCATCAATCTACCGTTGGCGAGCCCCGCGCGCTCCCAAGGTGTGCCCAAAACGCCGTTTTCGCGTTCTATTTCATCTGAAATTGCGAACAAACTTTTTAGCCAAAAATTACGACAGCGCTGCCGCAGAGATCTCCCATCCAGCCAGCGTGCCCTCCCATAGAAGATAGAAGGCCGTCGGTTTTTGCCCATACCACAAAAGGGAGTGGAGTGGGGGGATGGTTGTCGGGAATGCAGTTGCATGCATATGTCTTGCGAGTTCTTGCATAATTATTTCTATATGTGGCCAAAACTTGCAAAATGTAGGCTGCATGCGTCAAAAATATACAGGAATATTTGTCTGTTTGCATAAAAAGCAGTAATTTTGCGGTCGCATGAAGAATAAAAATACAGACATGAAGATCAAAGACCGCCGACTGCAGGCCATCAAGCTGATCATCTCAAGCATGGAGATGAGTAGTCAGGAAGAGGTGCTCAATGAGTTACGCCGCGAAGGCTTTAAGCTCACCCAAGCCACATTGAGCCGTGACATGAAGCAATTGAAAGTGGCCAAAGCGGCCTCGATGAACGGCAAATACGTGTACGTGCTCCCCAACGAGACCATGTATCGTCGTGCGCCGAAGTCCCTGTCGGTAGGCGAGATGCTTGCCAACCCGGGCTTTTTGTCCATCAACTTTTCAGGAAACATAGGTGTCATCAAGACCCGTCCGGGATACGCCAGTTCCATCGCATATAACATCGACAACAGTCATGTGCCCGAGATACTGGGAACCATTGCGGGCGACGATACGATCATCATCGTGATTCGCGAGGGCGTCGACTACAACGCCATCGTGGACGGCATCAATGACATAGTAGACAAATAACAACAGTCATGAAAGAAGTACAGGTGATGGTAGCCGACGAGAGTCATATCAAGTACGTCGACACCATTCTTCAGACCATTGCGGATGCGGCCAAGGTGCGTGGCACCGGCATTGCCAAGCGGTCGCCCGAGTATGTGGCCACCAAGATGCGCGAGGCCAAGGCGGTCATCGCGCTCGACGGCGAGCGTTTCGCAGGTTTCAGTTACATTGAGACGTGGGGCAACAAGCACTATGTCACCACGTCGGGCCTGATTGTCCATCCCGACTACCGGGGCATCGGCCTGGCCAAGCGCATCAAGAACCTCACGTTCACGCTGGCCAGGGTGCGCTGGCCGCACGCCAAGATATTCTCGCTTACGTCCGGCTCGGCCGTGATGACGATGAACACCCAGCTGGGCTACCACCCCGTGACGTTCAACGACCTCACTGACGACGAGGCGTTCTGGCGCGGTTGCCAGGGGTGCATCAACCATGACATCCTGCAGCGCACAGGGCGCAAGTTCTGCATCTGCACCGCCATGCTTTTCGACCCCGAGGAGCACCTGCCTGCCAAGGTGCCCGCAGCCGTCATGGAGCGCATCCGCCTCATCGACGGCGGTGGCGCCAAGCTGGCCACGAGCTCCAGCGATTTCGGGGAGTCATAGGCCGTAGCCGGCAACGGCTCGGACACGCCGTGCCGATGGCACACACCATAGTTTTACGATAATAATCAAAACAACAATAACCCAATAAACAAATCCGCCGCCCCAAGGGTTGCCGACCCAGTCCAAGCGACTTGCCGACGGCAGTGCGGGGAGGTGGACAGTGGAGGAACCAAATTATGAAGAAGAAAGTAGTAGTGGCCTACAGTGGTGGCCTTGACACGTCATACACCGTGATGAAACTTGCCCAGGAGGGTTGGGACGTCTATGCGGCTTGCGCCAACACCGGTGGCTTCAGTGCGGAGCAACTGAAAAAGAACGAGGAGAATGCCATCAAGCTTGGCGCAGTGGAGTATGTCACGCTTGATGTCACGCAAGAGTATTATGCCAAGTCATTGAAATACATGATTTTCGGCAATGTGCTCCGCAACAACTGCTATCCCATCTCCGTGTCGTCGGAGCGCATCTTCCAGGCCATCGCCATCGCGCGCTACGCCAAGGAGATTGGGGCCGACGCCATCGCCCACGGCTCCACGGGAGCGGGCAACGACCAGATCCGTTTCGACATGACCTTCCTCGTCATGGCACCAGGTGTGGAGATCATCACCCTGACGCGCGACAAGGAGCTGTCGCGCAAGGAGGAGGTCGACTACCTGAACGAGCATGGCTTCTTCGCCGACTTCACCAAGCTGAAGTACAGCTACAATGTGGGCATCTGGGGAACCAGCATCTGTGGTGGCGAGCTGCTTGACCCCACCCAGGGACTGCCCGAGGAGGCCTACCTTAAGCACGTCACTGCCCAGGAGCCCGAGGCCGAGCTGCGCATCACGTTCGCCAAGGGCGAGATTGTGGCGGTCAACGGCGAGACCTTCGACGACAAGGTGAAGGCCATCCAGAAGATCGAGGAGATCGGCGCCAGCTATGCCATCGGCCGCGACTGCAACGTGGGCGACACCATCATCGGCATCAAGGGCCGTGTGGGCTTTGAGGCCGCCGCGCCCATGCTCATCATCGAGGCCCACCGCCTGCTGGAGAAGTCGACCCTGTCGAAGTGGCAGCAGTACTGGAAGGACCAGGTGGCCAACTGGTACGGCATGTTCCTGCACGAGAGCCAGTACCTCGAGCCTGTCATGCCCGACATGGAGGCGTTCCTCGCCAGCTCGCAGCGCCACGTCAACGGAACGGCCATCCTCAAGTTGCGCCCCTATGGCTTCCAGACCGTCGGTGTCGACTCGCCCGACGACCTCACCAAGTCGAAGCTCGGCGAGTATGGCGAGATGAACCATGGCTGGACCGCAGACGACGCCAAGGGCTTCATCAAGCTCACATCCACGCCGCTGCGTGTGTTCTATGGCATGCATCCCGACGAGAAGCGTTAATTCACACCAAACCATATCATCATGCCATCAAACAAAAGACTGGTTCGCTCCTCGTCCGACCGCTGGATCGCAGGCGTCTGCGGCGGCCTCGCCGAGTATTTCGGCTGGGATCCCGCTGTCGTGCGCCTGGGCTATGTGTTGCTCTCCGTGGTCTGCGCGACCTTTCCCGGACTGCTGGTTTACATCATCCTTTGGCTCATCATGCCAAAATACTAAACAAACAACCCTACAATGACCAAGATAGGAATACTGGGCGGCGCCGGCTACACGGCCGGCGAACTCATCCGCCTGCTGCTCCATCACCCTGAGGCGGAGCTGGTATTTGTCAATAGCGAAAGCAATGCGGGCAACCTCCTGACTGACGTCCACGAGGGCCTCTACGGCGACACCGAGATGCGGTTCACCTCCGAGATGCCCTTCGCCGATGTCGACGTGGTCTTCTTCTGCTTCGGACATGGCAAGAGCGAGGCCTTCCTGCGCGAGCACCACATCCCCGAGAACGTCAAGATCATAGACCTGGCGCAAGACTTCCGCCTGGAGGCCGCCACGCCCTACGACCCTTCGAATCCCTATGCGCCCGACAACCACGACTTCATCTATGGCCTCCCCGAGATCAACCGCCAGCGCATCGCCGCCGCGCGGCACGTGGCCAACCCTGGTTGCTTTGCCACCTGCATACAGCTGGGCCTGCTTCCCGCCGCACACATGAAGCTCATCCAGGACGACGTGATGGTCAACGCCATCACCGGCTCCACCGGAGCGGGCGTCAAGCCGGGCGCCACCACCCATTACTCGTGGCGCACCGACAACCTCAGCGTCTATAAGGCGTTCCGCCACCAGCACGTCCCCGAGATCCGCCAGAGCCTGCGCCAGGTGCAGGGCGACCTCACGGCGGCCATCGACTTCCTGCCTTACCGCGGCAACTTCGCGCGTGGCATCTTCGCCACGGAGGTGCTGCGCACCGACGCTCCGGCCGACGACATTGTGGCCGCCTACAAGGCCTTCTATGCCGGCGAGCCGTTCACCCACTATGTCGACAAGGCGCTCGACATGAAACAGGTGGTCAACACCAACAAGGCACTGGTCCACTGCGATGTCATCGACGGCAAGCTGCTCGTCACGGCGTGCATCGACAACCTGCTCAAGGGCGCTGTCGGCCAGGCCGTGCAGAACATGAACCTCATGTTCGGACTGCCCGAGACGGCGGGCCTGGGGCTCAAGCCGTCGGCCTTCTGATGAGTGGCGAGAGCCACCGGCCCATCCGTTTTTCCAATATCCCTCCAACCGCTGGAGGGGGCTTACGTGTAACTTAATGGCCCCATGCACGGGGCTTCGAGAAGACAATAGAAAATGAAATTATTCGACGTGTATTCCTTGTTTGACGTGAACATCGTCAAGGGCAAAGGAACAAGAGTGTGGGACGACAAGGGCGAGGAGTACCTGGACCTCTACGGAGGCCACGCCGTCATCAGCATAGGCCACTGCCATCCCCATTATGTGGAGGCGCTCACGCAGCAGCTGGGCAACCTCGGCTTCTATTCCAACAGTGTCATCAACCGCCTGCAAGAGCAACTGGCCGAGCGCCTGGGCCGTGTGTCGGGCTACGACGACTACCAGCTCTTCCTCATCAACAGTGGCGCCGAGGCCAATGAGAACGCCCTCAAGCTGGCCAGCTTCCACACGGGCCGCACCCGTGTGTTGGCCGCTTCACACGCCTTCCACGGCCGCACGTCGCTCGCCGTGGAGACCACTGACAACCCCAAGATCGTGGCTCCCATCAACGACAATGGCCACACCACCTTCCTGCCCATCAACGACCTTGCAGCCTGGGAGCGCGAACTGGCCAAGGGCGATGTGTGCGCCGTCATCCTCGAGGCCATCCAGGGAGTGGGCGGCATACGCCTGGCCACGCCCGAGTTTGCCCAAGGCCTGGCAGCCGCATGCAAGAAGCATGGCGCGGTGCTCATCTGCGACGAGATACAGTGTGGCTATGGCCGCAGCGGCAAGTTCTTCGCCCACCAGTGGCTCGGCGTCAAGCCCGACCTCATCACCGTGGCCAAGGGCATCGGCAATGGCTTCCCCATGGGCGCCGTGCTCATCTCGCCCGAGTTTGAGCCCGTGAAGGGACAGCTTGGGACGACCTTCGGCGGCAACCACCTGGCCTGCGCCGCGGCGCTCGCCGTGCTCGATGTGTTTGAGCGTGAGCGCATTGTCGATAACGCCCATGAGGTGGGAGAATATCTCATCGGCAAGCTTAAGGAACTGCAAGCGTCAGAACCGCACATCCTGGAGGTGCGCGGGCGTGGCCTCATGATAGGTGTCGACCTCGACATCCCCCACAAGGACGTGCGCCTGCCCCTCATCCATGAGGAGCACTGCTTCACGGGTTGCGCGGGCACCAATGTGCTGCGCCTCTTGCCGCCCTTGTGCCTGACGAAGGCTGACGCCGACCTGTTCATAGAGAAACTCAAGAAGGTTTTCCAAGGCTTATGACATTTGCCATGATCGGGGTGGGGGCCATGGGTGGCGCCACCGTCGAGGGACTGCTGCAGCTGCCGGCGTTCCGGCCGCAGGACATCATTGTCGCCAACCCCACGAAAGAGAAGTTAGAGCCTTTTGAGGCCAAGGGCGTCGTCGCCACATCCGACAACCGGATGGCCGCCAGCCAGGCCGACGTGGTGTGTGTCTGCGTGAAGCCCTGGCTCGTCGGCACTGTCCTGGGCGAGATCAGGGATGTCCTGCGCCCCAAGGAACAACTGCTCATCGTCATTGCCGCGGGCGTCAGCCCCGAACAGGTCAGCGAGTGGCTGCCCGACACGCCGCCCCTCTTCCTGGTCATTCCCAACATCGCCATTGCCCAGCTGCAGTCGATGACGTTCATCGTACCCGTAGGCGCCACCCGTGAGCAGACGGACTGGGTCAAGGGCCTTTTCGACGAGATGGGCACCGCGTTGCTCACCGACTACCAGCACTTGGCGGCCGGCACCACGCTGGCCTCGTGTGGCATAGCCTATGCCATGCGCTACATCCGTGCGGCGGCTGAGGGTGGTGTGGAGCTTGGCTTCAAGGCCGATGTGGCCAAGGAGGTCGTGATGCAGACCGTACAGGGCGCGGTGACCTTGCTTCGCCATAGTGGACTGCATCCCGAACAGGCCATCGACCTTGTGACGACACCGGGCGGCGTCACCATCAAGGGGCTCAACGAGATGGAGCACGCCGGCTTCACGTCGGCGGTCATCCGAGGCTTGAAGGCTGGCCTGAAGTGAGCCCCTACCATCCTGACACCATTTCCCAATCACATTTAATGACCTAATAACATGGATGAACAACTGAAACAAATCGGCGAAAGGCTCAAGGGACTGCGCGACGCGCTTGACCTGTCGACCCAAGAGGTGGCGGACACCTGTGGCATCGATGTCGAAAAATATGAGAAAATAGAGCAGGGGGAACAGGACATCACCATCTCCAAGCTGATGAAGATTGCCCATGCGTATGGCGTGTCGGCAGAGGAACTGATGTTTGCCGAGGCGCCACACATGAAGTCTTACTTCGTGGTGCGCAAGGGGCAGGGCATGAGCGTCGAGCGCTCCAAGGCATACAAGTACCAGAGCCTGGTGAGCGGCTTTGTCAACCATCATGCCGACGTGTTCATTGTCACTGTCGAGCCCAAGCCCCATGCACACACCATTTACAAGAACACCCATGCCGGGCAAGAGTTCAACCTCGTTCTCGAGGGGTCCATGGACCTCTATCTCGAGGACAAGACCATCCGCCTCAATGAGGGCGACAGCATCTATTTCGATTCCTGCAAGCCCCATGGCATGATGGCTGTGGGCGACAAGGCGGTCAGGCTGTTGGCCGCTGTCGTGGAGTAACCCTACAGAATGCACACATCATGATTGAGAGATTTTTAAAGCAGACCCACTTCGAGTCGGTCGAAGACTATAACAAGCACCTGGAGTTTGTCATCCCCGAGAATTTCAATTTCGCCTATGACGTCATGGACGTGTGGGCACAGGAGGCTCCCGACAAGCTCGCCATACTCTGGACCAACGACCAGGGTGACGAGATCCGCACCACCTATGGGCAGCTCAAGGAGCAGACGGACCAGGCGGCATCCTATCTCATCACGCTGGGCATTGGCAAGAACGACCCTGTCATGCTCATCCTCAAGCGACGTTATGAGTGGTGGGTCATCATGCTGGCGCTCCACAAGATTGGCGCCATTGTCATTCCCGCCACGCACATGCTCACCAAGCATGACATCGTCTACCGCAACACACGCGCCAGCGTCAAGGCCATCATCTGTGTCGACGACCCCTATGTGACCGAGCAGGTGACGCTGGCCATGCCCGACAGTCCCACGGTGAAGACGCTCGTGACCGTGACCGACCATGGCAAACCCATCCCCGCCGGCTTCCATGACTGGCAGGCTGAGTGGCGCCTGGCGCCCAAGTTTGCGCGCCCCGCGTTTGTCAACACCAATGAGGACACGATGTTGATGTATTTCACCAGTGGCACCAGCGGTGAGCCGAAGATGGTAGCCCACGACTACCTTTATGCCATGGGCCACCTCACCACGGGTGTCTTCTGGCACCGCTTGCACGAGAATTCGCTCCACCTCACGGTGGCCGACACGGGATGGGGCAAGGCCGTATGGGGCAAGTTCTACGGCCAATGGTTTGCAGGCGCCACCGTCTTTGTGTTTGACCACGAGAAGTTCAACGCCGACACCTTGCTCCGCCAGATTGCCAAATACCATGTCACGTCGTTCTGTGCGCCTCCCACCGTCTACCGGTTCATGATCCGCGAGGACCTGTCGAAGTACGACCTCTCCTCGCTCGAGTATTGCACCACGGCGGGCGAGGCCCTCAACCCCTCCGTGTTTGACAAGTTCAAGGAGCTCACCGGCATCCAGATGATGGAGGGCTTCGGCCAGACCGAGACCACCATGACGCTGGGCACAATGCCGTGGATGAAGCCCAAGCCCGGTTCGATGGGCATGCCCAACGCACAGTATGACATCGACCTGGTGAAGCCCGACGGCACCCCTTGTGAGGACGGAGAGAAGGGTGAGATCGTCGTCCGTGTGGGCGACCGCAAGCCTATCGGCCTTTTCAAGGAGTACTATCGTGACCCGGAGCTCACCAAGGAGGTGTGGCACGACGGCCTTTACCACACGGGCGACATGGCCTGGCGCGACGAGGACGGGTACTATTGGTTTGAGGGCCGCATCGACGATGTCATCAAGTCGAGCGGCTACCGCATCGGCCCGTTTGAGGTCGAGTCGGCCCTGATGACCCATCCGGCCGTGGTGGAGTGTGCCATCACGGGCGTGCCCGATGACATACGCGGCATGGTGGTCAAGGCGACCGTGGTGCTCGGCAGGGAGTGGAAGGACAAGGCCGGCGACGCGCTGGTCAAGGAGCTCCAGCAACACGTGAAGAAGGAGACCGCACCTTACAAGTATCCGCGCATCGTCGAGTTTGTCGACGAGTTGCCCAAGACCATCAGTGGCAAGATACGCAGGGTGGAAATCCGACGGAAAGACAGTGGAAAGAAAGATTGACAACTATTCTATGATAACTCGTTAAGCCATGGATGAGACCAACAAGCGACTCGTGGTGAAGGTGGGAAGCAACGTGCTGACCCGTCCTGACGGCAAGCTCGACGTGACGCGCATGTCCACGCTGGTCGACCAGGTGGCCTGGCTGAGGCGGAGGGGGCGCGAGGTCATCCTCGTGTCGTCGGGCGCCATGGCCAGCGGTAGGGGTGAACTGCGTGTGCGGCATGAGCTCGACTCCGTGGAGCAACGCCAGCTCTTCTCGGCTGTCGGCCAGGTGAAGCTCGTGGGACTCTACTATGACCTCTTCCGCGAATACAACATACCCATCGGCCAAGTGCTCACGATGAAGGAGAACTTTGAGCCTGGCGAGCAGTACAGCAACCAGCGGGCGTGCATGGAGGTGATGCTGCAGAATGGTGTGCTGCCCATAGTCAATGAGAATGACACGGTCAGCGTCACCGAGCTGATGTTCACCGACAACGATGAGCTGTCGGGCCTCATTGCCCAGATGATGCGTGCCGAGACACTCGTGCTCCTCTCCAACATCGACGGCATCTACACCGCCCACCCCGATGACCCTGCGGCCATGCTCATTCCCGAGGTGGCGCCAGAGCGCGATCTCAGCGACTACATCCGCCCGGAGAAGAGCGCTTTCGGGCGGGGAGGCATGCACTCGAAATACACCACGGCCAAGAAAGTGTCGCAGGCGGGCATCCGCGTGATCATCGCCAATGGCGAGCGCGACAACGTCTTGGTCGACCTGATGGAGAACCCGCGCAACGTTCCGCACACAGAATTTACGCCATGTCACTAACCCCTCTTTTCCAACAGGCCAAGGACGCCAGCCGGCAGTTGGCCGCCCTGACCGACCGTGAGCGCAACGACATCCTCTTGGAGGTGGCCGACGCGATGGCCGTCCATGCCGACGAGTTGCTTGCGGCCAATGCCGCGGACCTCTTGGCGACGGACCGCCGCAGTCCCCTCTACGACAGGCTGATGCTGACCGCTGACCGCTTGGCGGGTATAGCCGCTGACATGCGTCATGTGGCCAGTCTGCCGTCACCGTTGGGACGCACCAGCCATGAACGCCTGCTTGACAATGGCCTGCACCTTCACCGTGTGAGTGTGCCTTTTGGTGTCATTGGCGTGGTGTATGAGGCGCGGCCCAATGTGACGTTCGACGTCTTCTCGCTCTGCTTCAAGAGCGGCAACGCCTGTGTGCTCAAGGGCGGCCATGACGCCGACTGCACCAACCGGGCGGCGGTCAGCGTGATACACGACGTGCTGCGTAGCCATGGGGTGGACTGCCATGCGGTCCTGCTCCTGCCGCCCACCCATGAGGCCACGGGTGAGATGCTGGCCGCAGTGGGCTACATTGACCTCTGCATACCGCGCGGTGGTCGCCGTCTCATCGATTTTGTGCGCGACACGGCCCGAGTGCCTGTCATCGAGACGGGCGCTGGCGTTGTCAACACCTATTTTGACCAGTCGGGCGACCTTGGGAAAGGACGCGCCATTGTGCTCAACGCCAAGACGCGCCGCGTGTCGGTCTGCAATGCGCTCGACTGTCTTGTCGTCCACGCGCGGCGACTGACGGACCTGCCGGCGCTGGTGGAGCCCTTGGCGGCCAAGCGTGTGACGCTCTATGCCGACAAGGAGGCCCATGGCCAGTTGGTGGGCCGTTACCCCGACGGTCTTCTGTGCGAGGCCACGCCCGATGCGTTCGGCACAGAGTTCATGGATTACAAGTTGGCGGTGCGCGTGGTGCCCGACATCCAGGCGGCCCTGGCGCACATCGCCCATTACGGGTCGGGCCACAGCGAGAGCATCATCACTGAGGATGAGGAGGCCGCGCGATTGTTCCAGGCCCAGGTCGACGCCGCCTGCGTCTATTGGAACGCCCCCACGTCGTTCACCGACGGGGCCCAGTTTGGCCTGGGGGCGGAAATAGGCATCTCCACACAAAAACTGGGGCCACGGGGGCCGATGGGCCTGGAGGAAATCTGCACTTACAAATGGATCATCGAGGGCAATGGGCAGACACGCCCCTGAGCCGGTCCATGACCGACAACGAATAACAAATCCCATAACAACAAATATCAAGAAAGACCATGAAGAGCTTTTTTAACGTGCAAGATATCGGTCCGCTCGACAAGGCGCTGGCCGAGGCCTTGGAAGTGAAGCAAGACCGCTTCAAGTATCAGCAACTGGGAAAGAACAAGACCCTGCTGATGATATTCTTCAACAACTCACTGCGCACCCGCCTCTCCACGCAAAAGGCGGCCATGAACCTGGGCATGAACGTCATCGTGCTCGACGTCAATGCCGGCGCCTGGAAGCTGGAGACTGAGCGAGGTGTCATCATGGATGGGGACAAGAGCGAGCATCTCTTGGAGGCCATTCCCGTCATGGGCTGCTATTGCGATGTCATCGCCGTGCGCTCTTTTGCGGGCCTCAGCGACCGCGAGTATGACTACGCTGAGACCATCGTCAACCAGTTTGTGAAGTATTCGGGCCGTCCCGTGGTTGCCATGGAGACCGCCACTGTCCATCCCTTGCAGGCCTTCGCCGACCTCATTACCATCGAGGAGCACAAGCAGGTGGCCCGGCCCAAGGTCGTGTTGACCTGGGCGCCCCACTGCCGCGCCCTTCCGCAGGCCGTGCCCAACTCGTTTGCCGAGTGGATGACGGCCGCCGATGTCGACTTCATCGTGACCCAACCTGAGGGCTATGAGCTTGACCCCAAGTTCACCAAGGGTGCCAAGGTGGAGTATGACCAGCGCAAGGCACTGGAGGGCGCCGACTTTGTCTATGCCAAGAACTGGAGTTGCCCGGGCGTGACACGTCCCGAGGACTATGGCAAAATTCTCTCAAAGGACTCATCATGGACCATCGACAACGAGCACATGAGCTGGACCAACAACGGCTACTTCATGCACTGTCTGCCTGTGCGCCGTGGCCTCATTGTCACCGATGACGTCATCGAGGGCGACCATAGCCTGGTCATCCCCGAGGCCGCCAACCGCGAGATCAGCGCCGAGGTGGTGCTCAAGCGTGTGCTCGAGAGCCTGTAAGACCCAGCATTGATGGGTCACATCCATTTTTGTCACATACGAAAGGGGCTTCAACATCATGTTGAAGCCCCTTTCGCAGTATGTCGGTTGTGGTTGCCGATGAGATGTTTTTCACTTGCCCATGTTCGCTCAAGTGGATTGTGGCAACCCCTTTCCGTATGGTGCTTTATGCTTTCAGCCTTTTGGATAGCTTGTCGAGCATGTCGACGGTCATTGACGAGAGATCGTATTGCGGAGCCCAGTCCCATTCCTTACGGGCGCAACTGTCGTCGAGCTTGTCTGGCCAGCTCTCTGCGATGGCCTTCTTCAGCGGGTCCACCTCGTAGACCATCTCGAAGTCGGGCTTGTGCTTCTTGATCTCTGCATAGATGGTCTCGGGCGCAAAGCTCATGGCCGTCACATTGAAGCCGTTGTGGTGAACCAGTCGTGACGGGTCGGCCTCCATCAGGCTGATGGCCGCATGGAGGGCGTCGGGCATGTACATCATGTCCATCAGGGTGCCTTCGGGGATGGGGCAGACAAACTTCTCACCCCGCACGGCGGCATAGTAGATGTCTACCGCATAGTCGGTGGTGCCGCCGCCAGGAGGCGTGACATAGGAGATGAGGCCCGGAAAACGGACCGAGCGCGTGTCGGTGCCGTACTTCTGGTTGTACCAGTCGCTGAGAAGCTCCGTCGTCACCTTGCTCACGCCGTAGATGGTCTTAGGCCGCTGGATGGTGTCTTGTGGGGTCATCCAGGAAGGCGTTGACTCGCCAAACGACCCAATGGAGCTGGGGGTGAACACTTGGCAATGCTCTTGGCGGGCCACCTCCAGGATGTTCCACAGGCCGTCGATGCCAATCTTCCATGCCAGCTGCGGTTTGTTCTCTGCCACTACGGAGAGCAATGCTGCCAGGTTGTAGATGGCGTCAATGTGGTGTTTCTTCACCACGGCGGTTATCATCTCGCCGTTGGTGACATCCGCTTCCTCAGCGGGACCCGACTCCAGAAGCTCCCCCTTGGGTTCAGAACCTTTGATGTAGCCAGCTACAACGTGGTCGTTACCATAACGTTTGCGGAGCTCGCGTGTTAGCTCAGAGCCGATTTGGCCGGTTGAGCCGATTACAAGAATGTTGTTCATGTTGAGTCGGGTTAAGTTGATGAATATTCGGTCGGCAAAGTAAATGTTTTTTTGTTTAACAAGGGAAGCTGTATTGTTAAATTAGATTAAATATGATGGTCTAGCCTCACTTTCAGTTCTTCTTCCCCTCATTTCTCAATAAAAAGCTGTTACTTTGTATCATCGACTTTAAACAAAAACGCTATGTACGGAAATGTGAAACAACATCTTCAAGAAACTCTTGCAGGACTGAAGAGTGCGGGTCTCTACAAGGATGAACGTATCATTGAGAGCCCGCAGGGTGCCGCCATACAGGTGAAAGGCAAGGAAGTGCTCAATTTTTGTGCCAACAACTACTTGGGGCTGGCCAATGACCCACGCCTGATACAGGCTGCCAAGGACATCATGGACCGTCGAGGCTATGGCATGGCCTCCGTGCGCTTCATCTGCGGTACCATGGATATCCACAAGCAACTGGAGGCGGCAATCAGCGATTATTTCAAGACCGAAGACACCATTCTCTACGCCGCATGCTTCGATGCGAACGGTGGACTGTTTGGTTCGTTTCTCACCGAGGAGGACGCCATCATCTCCGACGCTCTCAACCATGCCAGCATCATCGACGGCGTGCGTCTTTGCAAGGCCAAGCGCTACCGCTATCAGAACGCTGACATGGTCGACCTGGAGCGTTGCCTCAAAGAAGCCCAGGCACAGCGCTACCGCATCATCTGCACCGATGGCGTGTTCTCAATGGACGGCAATGTGGCGCCGATGGACAAGATTTGCGACTTGGCGGAGAAATATGACGCGCTTGTGATGGTCGATGAGAGCCACTCGGCTGGCGTCGTCGGTCCCACAGGCCACGGCGTGAGTGAGCTCAACAACACTTATGGGCGTGTGGACATCTACACCGGTACGCTGGGCAAGGCTTTTGGCGGTGCCTTGGGCGGGTTCACCACAGGCCGCAAGGAGATCATCGATATGCTCCGGCAAAGCAGCCGTCCTTACCTTTTCTCCAACTCGTTGGCCCCCGGCATTATCGGTGCCAGTCTCAAGGTGTTTGAAATATTGAAGGAAGACCATTCCCTGCATGACAAGCTCGTGGAGAACGTCAACTACTTCCGAGACAAGATGTTGGCCGCAGGCTTTGACATTAAGCCCACACAGAGTGCAATCTGCGCAGTGATGCTCTACGATGCCCCACTGGCCGTACGCTTTGCTGACCGCATGCTCCAGGAGGGCATTTACGTCACAGGCTTCTGCTATCCCGTCGTGCCGAAGGGCGAGGCGCGTATCCGTGTGCAGCTCAGCGCCGCCCACACCACAGAGCAACTGGACCGTTGCATTGCGGCCTTCATCAAGGTTGCCAAGGAACTGGATGTGCTGAAATAAGGCGTGGGGAGCGCCGGAGATGAAGTTTTCCGGCGTGATGTGACAAGCTCAAGATATAATAAACGGCAAAGGCTGTCTCCAAGCCCAAGTGGCTTTGGAGACAGCCTTTGCCGTTTTTGCGTGTTTATTGTGCCGCCAATCGTTGCTCGCCCTGGTAGCCGTTGGCCGTGACGATCAGCCGCGCGTGCCGCCACTCGGGTGGAAGAGGTGCGCTGAGATAACTCTTGACGGTGTAATACTGTGGCACGTCGTTCTGCTCGTGCAGCAGGCGCAAGGTCACGGTACGCACCGAGTCGCCATCGGTTTCGACGGAGTCGACCATGAGGCCAATCGACTGTCGGGCGTCCACGGCATCCGTTTGGCCCGTCTTTACGGCAAACCCGATGTTCAGGTAGCCGCCTCCGAGCCATGCGCTCTCGATGTTCAGTGGGTCTGTAGGCGCTTTGTCGAAGCGGGACTTGTCAGCCGCCTGTGTGACCAACACTTGCGACAAGGTGAAGACGCGCTTGGCGTTTGTGTCGTAATAGGCCAGGGCGCGGCACAAGGTGTCCTTGGCCGGGAGCCAACTGGCAGTGGCTGGTGTGGCCAACCTCACCGAGTCGCCACGGTCCGTGAGGATGTAGTCGACCGTCTTGGCCGTTGTCACATGAGCCATGCCAAACTCGGCCTGGAGGTAACTGTAGCGCCCGTCGCCTGTGTCATAGGCGTCGCTTGAGCAGCTGGCGGCCGTCGCCATAGTGCCCAGGGTGATGAGGGCCATCAGCCCGTGTGTCAGTGTCTTGCCTCGATGTTTCATTTTGCGAGGGCTGTCAGGTGGTTGATGGCGGGGTTGGCATACATCGTCAGGATGCACTTGCGGAGGAAGTCGTCATCCTTGTCATGCAAGTCGACTTTCGCCAGTTGCCCCTCCACGTAGTGGTCAAATGCGGCCTTGTCCGCCTCTGTGTATTGGTCGCGATGTACATCGCTGTCCTTCAGCTCGTCGAGCGCCACGTAGTTGGACGCGTAAAGCCTGTAGTTGCGGTGTATCTCATGGTCTATGTGGTCGGCGATGATGCGATAGGCGTCACCCTTGGGCGTGTCGGTGGGTATGCTGTCGAGGAAGTCGTCGATGCACGGGGCGCAGTGGTAGTGCACGTGGCCCTTGAACCCCGTGATGCCCGTCTGCATGGACACGACGTCGTCCGTGGGGCCCTTCTTCCATTGCGGATTGTCGCGGCGCTGCTGGAACTCCTTGGCCTTGAGGAAGTCGCAAGGGTCATACTCATACGAGATGGTGAGCGGGACGATATGGAACGCCTTCAGCTTCTCGATGACTGACCCTGTGCCGCCCATGGTCATCATCTTCAGCACCCCGTCGGCCGTGCGGTCGTTGGAGTCCTTGGCGCGTCCGGCTCGTTGTGCGATCCAGATGTTCTCGTGCTTCTCCTGGATGGCGTAGCGCATGTACTCGGACAGCGTCTTGCTGGCCACGAGCATCTCGCGCATGGGCAACCCGCGCTTCACGATGAAGCTCTTGTTGAGCCTCACGATGTCTTTCACCCAAGGCAGGGAGAGCAGGTTGTCGCCGATGGCGATCTCGCAGGTTGTCGTGAAGCCCGCGTCGATGAGCAGCTTGTCAAGCAAGGCCGAGTCGAGCACGATGTCGCGGTGGTTGCTCATGAACGTGTAGCGCTTGGTGTTGTCCACGGCGTGGCTGTCCATGTCGAGGCCGAGACTTGCCTTTCTCATCAAGTTCTCAAGGAATTTGTAGCAGAATTGCAGTTGGAAGTCAAGGCACGTGTGGCACGAGCGCATCTTGTCGGCGACCATGTCGAAGGGCACATCGGGGTAGAGGTATCGCACGACGGCCTTGAACTGCGGGTTGGCCAGCAGGCGGTCGTAGACCTCCGGCAGTTCCTCAGGCTCAAAAGGCCTGATGTCTTTGAATTTCTCGGGTGTGGTCATGATTTCTGATGATTACAGGGTTCGGCCTGTGAAGGTTCAAAACTGGTTCTCCACGATCTCGGTCAGCACGTCCTTGATGTCGAGGCCGGCTGCGCGCACTTGCTGCGGGATGAAGCTGGTCAGCGTCATGCCGGGCGTGGTGTTGATCTCGAGCATGTTCACCACGTCGTTGCCTTCGGCGTCCTTGGTGATGATGTAGTCGATGCGGATGATGCCGTTGCAGTGGAGGATGTCGTAGATGTTGCTGGTCTCCTCGGCCACCTTCTTGGCTGTGGCGTCAGCGATGCGTGCCGGCGTGATCTCCTGCACCTGTCCGTTGTACTTGGCGTCGTAGTCGAAGAACTCGTTCTTGGTCACCACCTCGGTTGCGGGAAAGACCACCGACTTGTCGCGCGTCTTGTAGCAGCCGATGGAGATCTCAGTGCCCTCCATGTAGCTTTCGATCATGACCTCGTTGCTCTCCATGAACGCCACGCGCAGGGCTGGGGCGAGCTGGTCTGCGTTCTTGACCTTCGACACGCCGAAGCTGCTGCCGTCAGCCGATGGCTTCACGAAGACAGGCATGCCCAGCCGCTTCTCGATGTCGTTCTCGTCATAGCTGTCGCCGAGGCGCAGCAGGATGCTGTCGGCCACACGCACGCCAAAGGCGCGAAGGTAGTTGTTGAGCACATACTTGTTGAATGTCATGGCCTCGACCAGCACGCCGCTGGTGGAGTAGGGCAGGTGGATGAGGTCGAAGTAGCCCTGCAGGATGCCGTTCTCGCCGGGGGTGCCGTGTATGGTGATGTAGGCATAGTCGAAGATGACCGCCTTGCCGTTCTCGCCGATGAACGAGAAGTCGTTTCTGTCGATGGGGGCGACGTTCCCGTCTTCCAGTTCCACATGCCAATCGTTGCCCTTCACGTCGACGATGTATACGTTGTAACGATCCTTGTCGAAGAATGAATACAGGCCCTGGGCCGAGTGCATGGACACGTCGTGCTCCGAGGAGTCGCCACCGCAGACGATGGCAATGTTTCTTTTTAGATTTTTCATCTTGTTTGCTATTGTTGTATTCTTTGTTGTTCTTTGCTGAGTGCGGTACGCTAATCCTCGCGCCTTGTGCCGCTGATGAAGGCGCGCCAATGCTCGATGAGCGCTTGCATGTCGGCCGGCCACGGCGAGTCGAAGTCCATCTGCTGCCCCGTGCGCGGATGCACGAAGCCGAGCGTCTTGGCATGTAGAGCCTGGCGCGGGCACAGGGCGAGGCAGTTGCGGATGAATGCGCGGTAGCTGGAGCTGCGCTGCCCGCGCAAGATCTCGGTGCCGCCGTAGCGCTCGTCGGCAAAGAGCGGGTGGCCGATGTGCTTCATGTGTGCGCGTATCTGGTGTGTGCGCCCTGTCTCGAGAATGCATTCCGTGAGCGTGGTGTAGCCAAACCGCTCGAGCACGCGCCAGTGGGTGACGGCCGGCTTGCCGATGTCAGAGGCGGGGTCGAACACCTTCATGCGGAGCCTGTCTTTGGGGTCGCGCCCGATGTTGCCCTCGATGCGCCCCTCGTCTTCCACGAGGTTGCCCCACACCAGGGCGTTGTAGCTGCGGTGTGTGGTCTTGTTGAAAAACTGTTTGCCCAGTGCCGTCTTGGCCTCGGGCGTCTTGGCCACCACGAGCAGGCCGCTGGTGTCCTTGTCGATGCGGTGGACCAGCCCCACCTCCGGGTCGTTGGCGTCGAACGACGGCACATGGCGCATGTGCCATGCCACGGCGTTGATGAGCGTCCCGCTGAAATTGCCGGCGCCGGGGTGCACCACCATGCCGACGGGCTTGTTGACCACCATGAGGTCGTCGTCCTCGTAGACGATGTCGAGAGGGATGTTCTCGGCGTGGATGGTTGTGTCGTGCTTGGGGCGGTCGAGCCTTAGGGTGATGATGTCGCCGGGCCGCACCTTGTAGTTGCTCTTCACGGGCTTGTCGCCCACGAAGATGCAACCGGCGTCGGCCGCTGTCTGTATGCGGTTACGGCTGGAGTGCTGCATGTGCTCGGCCAAGAACTTGTCGATGCGTGTGGGAGCCTGGCCTGCGTCCACCTCCATCTTCCAGTGTTCGTAGAGCGGTTCGCCGCCCTCGGCTGGTGTGGCGTCGCCCAATGCGTCGTCCTCAAGGAGGTCTATGTCGTCCGTGTAGTCTGTCATGGTGTGATGGTCTTGTGCTTTGTCATTATTCGGTCCACTGTGCGGGGTCTCCGTGTGTGGGTTCGCTGGGCTCAGCCGGTTGTGCGGGTTGCTCCTTCACCTCCTCGAATGGGTCTATGTCGTCCTCGCCCTCGTCGTCGAAGTTGTCGTCTGGCTCAATGCCTATGTAGTTCACTGAGTCGTTGGCGTCGCGCTGCCCGTTGCCTGCCTGTATTGTGACGGCGGCGTCGACGGGTATCTTGTCACCATAGACCACGTGGCGTCCGCCCACGACCACGCCGTAGACCCAGTCTTTCTCGCCCGGCACAAACTGTGGCGTTGTCAGCTTGAAGCCCATGGCCGTCAGTTTGGCCATCGCCTCGCGCAGCGAACTGTTGTCGATGATGTCGGGCAGGGTCAGCGTGGGGGTGTGGTCGGCGTTGATGGTGACGTAGATGACGTGTCCTGCCTTCACACGCTCGCCTGGCTCTGGGTTTTGCTCAAGTATGCAGCCGGGTGGTAGTGTCTTGACGTAGCCCGTGTCGCTGACCTCGATGCGCAGCCCCAGTTGGTCGAGCACGTGTGTTGCGTTGGCGTATTTCTTGTGCACGATGTTGGGAATGACGATCGCTTCGCCGTGATGGGTGTAAATGCCTATGCCTATCTTGGCGCCCAGCACCAGCGCGACTATGACGATAGCCATGGCCACCAGGTTGCCCCATAGGTATTTGCTTTTGAATTTTCCGAAGAATTCTGATGCCGTCATCGGTGTGGTATTTTTGCACAAAGATACGTTAATTCGCCCGAATGCCCAAATGGGCACTCGCTTTTTTCACTCTATTTTTTAGCCCGTGGCAACACGACAGGGTAACACCCATGCGCAGGCAGCACTTTGCTGCTATTTGTTTTGTTGAAAAAGTTCTGAAAAAACACGTGTCTCCAGCGCTTGCATTCTAGGGAGCGAGCGGTGCGGTTTTACCGCATTTTGGGGGGTGGAAAATGGGGCGTTGTTATCGGATTGAGGCCGTTTTGTCGTACGATTGATGCCAAATCATGGTGAGATATGTGCCTAATCATGATGAGATATGTGCCTAATCATGATGAGATATGTGCCTAATCTCGTCATGATATGTGCCTAATCGTGACGCGATAAGGCACATATCTCACGATAAAGGTTTGGGAAAAGAAGATTTGGTGGTGTGATTATTTTATAACGCTTTGCTACACAGGGTGTTGTGAAAAAGCTTCAAAAATTGGCGTATTTGCGCCCGTCTTTGGTCTTGCTTGCAAATACGCGATTCTGAAGAGACTTTTTGTCTTCGTTTTTCAGCATCGGTAATTCTCAAGGGTGACCCAGTGATTGAACACCGTAAAGCCTAAGAAACGGGTGGGTTGCGTTTGTCATCTTGCGGTCTCTTTTTGGCTCGATTCGCCTGTTCGTACAGTCATATCTTCACATGCAAACAGGTTGATCATGAAAGATCCTCGCAATCTGCCATGGCTAATTTGTAGAGCCGCCCTTTGGCGAAAGGCGGACGCAACCTCAAGAAAAGCAAAAAGCAGCATGAAAGGCGGTGCTTTCATGCTGCTTTTTATCGTCTGTCGGAGCGTGTCCGGGCGATTACTTGCCGTGGTTCTCGTCAGAGACGGTCAGCTTCTTGCGGCCATGGGCGCGACGGGAAGCCAGCACGCGACGGCCGTTCTTGGTGGCCATTCTCTCGCGGAAGCCATGCTTGTTCACACGACGACGATTGTGAGGCTGGAATGTTCTTTTCATTTTCGTTGGTATTTAATTGTTTATGTTTGCTTGTGATGCGGGGAATGGCCAAAGCATTCCTTTTGGGCTGCAAAATTACTCATAATTTTTTAAACGGCAAAGAAATAAGCGTTTTTTCGCCCCCTTTCTGTGCGTTTTTTATAAAAATGTAGTAACTTTGCACCCGCAAATTGACAACAATAACAATATCATAGATAGACAACAATGATTAATTCACAGGAAATCAAAAAAGGCACTTGCATCCGCATGGATGGCGGCATTTGGAAGTGCATCTGGTTTGAGCACCGCAAGCCGGGCAAGGGCAACACCGTCATGAACACCAAGCTGAAGAATGTGGCCGACGGCCGCGTCCTCGACCGTACGTTCCAGGTGGGTTTCAAGCTCGATGACGTGCGTGTGGAGCACCGTTCATACCAGTATCTCTACGAGGATCCCACGGGTTGCATCTTCATGAACCAGGAGACCTTCGAGCAGTTCCCCATCAGCCGCGACCTCATCACCGGTGGTGAGTACATGAAGGAGGGCGACGTGGTCGACGTACAGATCTCTGCCGATGACGGCACCATCCTCTCTGCCGAGATGCCTCCCAAGACCAACCTCACTGTGACTCACTCTGAGCCCGGCGTGAAGGGCAACACTGCCACCAACGCCACCAAGCCTGCAACACTCGAGACAGGCGCTGAGGTGCGCGTCCCCCTGTTCATCAACGAGGGTGACGTCATCACCATTAGCACGGAGGATGGCAGCTATGTCAGCCGCGTGACGGAGAAGAAGTAACTCGCACACTGCGAGATAACGAAAGGGTAAGAAGGTTGACGTGTGCCATGGCGAGGTCATGGCCGCAACTTTCTTGCCTTTTTTTGTTGCCTCGTGGCCGATGAATCACCTAATGATTGCTAACAGATGAAATACAGTCTGGTAATCCCTGTTTACAACCGTCCCGACGAGGTCGATGAGTTGTTGGGCAGCCTGCTCGGGCAGTCGCTCAAGGACTTTGAGGTCATCATCGTTGAGGACGGCTCGCAGACCCCCTGCCGCGAGGTGTGTGAGCGCTACGAAGGCCAGATGGCCCTCCACTATCACATTAAGGAGAACAGTGGCCCCGGCCAAAGCCGCAACTATGGCGTGGCGCGCGCCACGGGCGACTATGTGCTTATCCTCGACTCCGACGTCGTCTTGCCTCCGGGCTATCTCCAGGCCGTCGACGACGAGCTGCGGCGTGAGCCCTGCGACGCCTTTGGCGGGCCCGACCGCGCGGCCGACTCGTTCACGCCCGTCCAGAAAGCCATATCCTATTCCATGACCTCCTTCTTCACCACTGGAGGCATCCGCGGAGGCAAGAAGAAACTCGACAAGTTCTATCCCCGCTCCTTCAACATGGGCATCCGCCGGGAGGTCTACAACCAGCTCGGCGGCTTCTCCAAGATGCGTTTCGGTGAGGACATCGATTTCTCCATCCGCATCATCAAGGCCGGCTTCAAGACACGCCTCTTCCCCGGCGCATGGGTCTACCACAAGCGGCGCACTGACTTCCGAAAGTTTTGGAGGCAGGTGTTCAATAGTGGCATCGCCCGCATCAACCTCTACAAGAAGTATCCTGACTCGCTCAAGGTGGTCCACCTCCTGCCTGCCGTGTTCACGGTGGGCGTCATCCTGCTGTCGCTCCTCTTCCTTGGTGGCGTGGTGGGCGCCGTGGCGCTCTTCCTTGCCGGCTATGGCATGGAGCAAGCCCTGCCCCTGGCGGTCAGCGCCTTGTCGCTGGCACTGCTGCTCGTCTACGCCGCCGTCATCTTTCTTGATGCCAACTGCCAGGCCGGAAGCCTGCGCATCGCTGCCCTCTCAGTGCGTGCCGCCTTCACCCAGCTCATGGGTTACGGTTGTGGATTTCTGAAGGCCTGGTGGCTGCGTTGCGTGTGTGGAAAGGATGAGTTTGAGGCATACAAGCACAACTTCTACAAATGACCGACGCCAAAAAGCCCGTGGAGCCATCCACCCGCATGGCCAATCTGACCATCACCGACTGGGCGGAGGAAGACCGCCCGCGCGAACGGCTGGAGCGACTGGGCGCCGAGGCGCTCTCCAACGCCGAGCTGCTGGCCATCCTCATCGGATCGGGCACCACCAAGCAGAGTGCCGTCGACCTGATGAAGAGTGTGCTGGCCGCCTGCCACAACAACCTCAACACGCTGGGCAAGATGACCATCCATGACCTGCAGGCGTTCAGGGGCATCGGCCCAGCCAAGGCCATCACCATCCTGGCAGCCTGCGAGCTGGGCAAGCGGAGAGCGCGTGAACGGGCGGAGGAGCGCCCCGACCTTGGCTCGGCCACGGCCATCTACAATCTCATGCACCCCAAGATGCAGGACCTCGACGTCGAGGAGTTCCACATCTTGCTGATGAACCAGCGCTTCAAGCTCATCAAGGAGGAGCGCATCAGCCACGGGGGCATCACCGAGACGGCCGTCGACCTGCGCGTCATCATGCGCGAGGCGCTGCTCTGCAACGCCACCGTGCTGGCCGTCTGCCACAACCATCCCAGCGGCAACACGACGCCATCGCGACAAGACGACCAGCTCACCGAGCGCATACGCAAGGCTTGCGAGACCATGCGCATCTTCTTTCTCGACCATGTCATCGTGACCGATGGTAGTTATTATTCGTACCATGAGCAAGGTAAACTATAGTTGCCGACAGTCCGCCCGTCACCACATCTTTCGCCTGGGGTGCCTCGCCGTCATGCTCATTGTGGCCTTCGCCCCTGCCAGGGCGCAGAAGACCTACCACGGCGACGGTCCTGACGACTGGTTGCGCTTCGTGCCAGTGGCGTCGGCCTATGCGCTGAAGGCCTGCGGAGTGGAGAACGCCAGCTCCTGGAAGCGCCTTGTGGTCAACACCGCCGCAAGCTACATGCTGGCCTGTGGCACCACATGGGCGCTGAAACAGGCCATCCGTGAGCGGCGACCTGACGGCACCGACAACCGCGCCTTCCCTTCGGGCCACGCCACGGTGGCCTTTGCCGGTGCCGCCATCCTCGACAAGGAGTTTCGACATGTGTCGCCCTGGATCAGTGTCGGGGGCTATGCCCTGGCCGCAGGCGTGGCCGTGGACCGCATCGTGCGCAACAGGCATGAATGGCAAGACGTGGCGGCCGGTGCGGCCATTGGCGTGGGGGGCACCTGGCTGGGCTATTGGCTGGGCGACAAGATCACGGGCGAGAGCAACCGCTATCGTGTGGCCTTCGACGGCAACAGTGTGTCGCTGGCCATCAGACTCGAATGAAATGAACCTAACTAAATATCCATGAACATCATACTGAATATTGCATACCATACCCGCATGGGCGAGGAACTGGTGCTCCACACCCTGACACCCGACGGTGCGGAAGACCGACATCGCATGACAACACTCGACGGCGAGCAGTGGCATGCCACCCTGGAGGCGGAGGCGTCTGACGGCCCCATCTCCTACTTCTACACCTTGGAACGTGCCGCCAGCGAACTGCGGCGCGAGTGGGCGTTGCTGCCCCATCGGCTGGACCTGACGGCGCGGCGTGCCACCGAATACCTGGTGCATGACTATTGGATGGACACACCCGAGGACGCCTATCTCTACACGTCAGCCTACACCGACTGCATCCATCCGCGCGCCGTCAGCCAACTGGCCCCGTCGGACTACGGCTGCACACTGCGCATGGTGGTGCGCGCCCCACAGTTGCTCGACTGTCAGCGACTGACCCTTGTGGGCAGTGCCGACGCCCTTGGCTGTTGGGATACGGCGAAGGCTCTCCCCATGACCGAGCACAACCACAATGAGTGGGTGGTCGACGTGGATGCCGATGCCTTGGGTGATGGTCATCACGAGTTTAAGTTTGTGGCGTTCGACGAGCGCCAGCCCGAGACGCCTATTTGGGAGACTGGCCCCAACCACTCCCTGGATATGCCCGCGCCGCGCCCGGGCAAGGCCTGCGTCTACACGATACCCATGGCTTTCTTCCCCATCTGCGACACTCGGTTGGCCGGCACGCTCGTGCCCGTCTTCTCCCTGCGCTCAGCGGCCAGTTTCGGTGTGGGCGACTTTGGCGACTTGAAGAAGATGGTCGACCTCGTGACCTGCACCGGGCAGCGTGTGTTGCAGATCTTGCCGGTCAACGACACCACGCTCCATCACAATCGCGACGACTCCTATCCCTACAGCTGCATATCCGTTTTTGCGCTTCATCCGCAATATGTCGACCTCACGCAACTGCCGCCCCTCAAGGACGTGCGCCAACGCGAACACTACGAGGCGGTCCGCCTGCGGCTCAACGCCTTGCCGCAGATTGAATATGAGGAGGTCATGCGGGCCAAGATGGCTTACCTGCGCCTGCTCTTTGAGCAAGAGGGGCACCAGGCCTTGCGCTCCAACGACTTCAAGGCTTTCTTTGAGGAGGCCAGCCCGTGGCTTGTGCCCTATGCGGCTTACGCCACGTTGCGCGACCGCTATGGCACCCCCAACTTCAAGGAGTGGCCTGACCACAACCTCTGGGACGAGGCATGGCGAGACACCTTGACCAACCCGCGCACCAAGGCTTACCGCGATGTGGCCTTCTGGTATTACGTGCAGTTTGTGCTCAGCGACCAATTGGCTGGCGCCCATCACCATGCGCGCCAACGTCACGTCATCCTCAAGGGTGACATACCCATCGGCGTGAACCGTGAGGGCTGCGACGTGTGGATGGAACCCAAATACTTCAACCTCAACGGGCAGGCCGGTGCACCGCCCGACGCTTTCTCCGTGAACGGGCAGAACTGGGGCTTCCCCACCTACAACTGGGACGAGATGCTCAAGGACGGATGCCTTTGGTGGAAGCGCAGGTTCCAGAACATGGCACGCTATTTCGACGCCTATCGCATCGACCATGTGCTGGGCTTCTTCCGCATCTGGGAGATTCCCGTGTCGTCAGTCCACGGATTGCTCGGCCAGTTCCAACCGTCACTCGCCATGACCAGAGAGGAGATAGAAGGCTATGGACTGCCCTTCCGCGAACGACTCTACTGCGAACCCCTCATCACCGACGAACTGCTGGACCGCACATTCGGCGAGCAGGCTGACGAAGTGAAGCGCCTCTACCTGATGCGCAAGGATGCCGACCATTGGGAATTGCGCCCTGAGTTTGCCACCCAGCGGCGGGTGGAGGGACACTTCTGGCACCTCAAGGAGAAGGTGAAGGCCACCGTGACCGATGGGCAGGAGCGCACCCGCCAATGCGACTGCCTAGACCGGACGCGCGACGGCCTCTATGCGCTCATCAGCAATGTGCTGTTCCTGCGTGACCACAAGAACATCAGTCTCTACCATCCACGCATTGCCGCTCAGGCTGATTATGTATACGAGACACTGTCGGACAGCGACAAGGCGGCT
The DNA here is from genome assembly GCA_963594895.1 of bacterium. Lineage (GTDB taxonomy): Bacteria > Bacteroidota > Bacteroidia > Bacteroidales > Bacteroidaceae > Prevotella. The sequence continues at coordinate 74,858 of CAVBFJ010000004.1, forward strand.
TTCAACCGCATCCATGAGGACTACTTCTACCACCGCAACAACCAGTTCTGGTATCATGAGGCCATGCGCAAGTTGCCGCGCCTCGTGCAGGCCACGCGCATGCTGGTCTGCGCTGAGGACCTCGGCATGGTGCCGGCCTGTGTGCCCTGGGTGATGAGTGAACTGAAGATATTGACCCTCGAGATACAGTCGATGCCCAAGGAGGCCTTTGTGCGCTTCAGCCATCCGGAGCGCAATCCCTATCGCTCCGTCTGCACCTTCTCCACCCATGACATGCCGACCCTGCGCCAATGGTGGGACGAGGACACGCAGCGCACACAGGAATACTACAACGTCATGATGCACCATGAGGGCGAGGCGCCACACCCGTTGTCGGGCGACCTGGCGCGAGAGGTGGTCGAGGCGCAGCTCGGATCCAGCTCAATGTTGTGTGTGTTGAGCATACAGGACTGGCTGGCTGAGAGCGAGCGGATCCGCTTGGCTGACCCCAACGCGGAGCGCATCAACATACCGGCCAACCCACACCATTACTGGCGGTACCGCATGCACCTCAATGTGGAGGACCTGGCGGCCGACAAGCAGTTTGTGGACGAGATACGGGAGATGGTCAAGCGCAGCGGCCGATAGGACTTGCGGCTACGGTTGGAAAGCTCCGCAAGGGAGCGGCTTCGGCCTGCCAGCAGAGGAAGACAAAACAAAAAAGCGGGCATGAAAGTCATCCACTGACTTTCATGCCCGCTTGTGTTAGCGGACGATCGCTATCCGATCATTGCTCTTCGGGAGCCTTGTCGATCAGGTCCATGAACTGGTCGAGCTTCGGGGTGATGATGATCTGGGTGCGGCGGTTGCGCTGCTTGCCCACCTCGGTGTCGTTGGACGCGACGGGGTTGAACTCGCCACGGCCACCGGCCGTCAGGCGCTTGGGAGCCACGCCGAAGTGGTCGATGAGGTACTGGACCACCGATGAGGCGCGCAGGGCAGACAAGTCCCAGTTGTTGCGGATGTTCTTCATCGAGGCGGCCTCGGTGTTGATGGGCACATTGTCGGTGTTTCCCTCGATCAGCACGTCGTAATCCTTGTAGTCCATGATGATCTTGGCTATCTTCGAAAGCGTCTCCTGGGCGCGGTCGTTGATCTCATAGCTACCGCTCTTGTAGAGCATGTTGTCGGCCAGAGAGATGTAGACGACACCCTTGAGCACCTGGACGTCGACCTCCTTCATCTCCTCCTTCGACAGTGAGCGGGTCAGGTTGTTGGTCAGGACCATGTTGAGCGAGTCGCTCTTGCTCTTCACCTCCACGAGGTGGCGAATGTATTGGTTCGACTCGTTGATTTGGTCGACGAGCTTGGAGATGTTCACGTTGTTGTCGCTTGTGTTCGAGAGGCTCTTGTCGAGGCTCTTCTGCAAGGCGGCATAGTCCTTCTTCTGCTGGGCCAGTTGCTCTTCGAGGGAGCTGACACGGGCTTGCGAGGCGGCCAGTTTCTCCTTGGCATCCTGGTAGTTGGATGTCAGTTCCTTGTTCTCATTCTGGCAGTTTTGCAAGTCTTTCTTGCTGGCGCAACCCGTGACGAGCAGCGTTGCGGCAAGCGCGGCCAGTACAAAAATGTTCTTTTTCATATTGTTTTCTTTTAGGATGTTTTCTGTCAGGCCAGTGGCTGATGGTCTTCGTGCGGCATGGTCTCCGCTTGGGCACGTCATGCCTTCTTGTTGCAAATTTATAGGATAGACGGCTATCCTCCGCAAAAAGTTACGAATGTTTAATTTATTTTAACCGCTTGGCCTAGTTTTTAAGGAAGGTTCTGTAATTCCCATCCTAAATCATTTCGTTTCAGCATGTTTGCTCATCTCATTGCACGACCATGCAGTCGATGTCGGGCATCCATTCCTGGTCGTTGTGCAGGCGGACGGTGTTGTCACCCTTGAGAAGTTTCACCTTGACGCTTGCGATGCCGTTGCCGTCGACGGTGAGTGTCTTCACGTCCTTTCCGTTGACGCATACTGTGAATTGGCGCTTCTCGGGCGACAGGTGCTTGAAGATGAGGTTGCGCTTTCCGCCCTTTGCGACATGGACGTTGCGCCACTGCAGGTCGTTCTTCGCTGAGTGGCCCAGCCATGTGGCTTTCATGCCGGCGGAGCATTGGTCATCGTAGGAATAGATGCCAGTCATCTTTGCCTGGTTGTTCCAAAGCTCCTGGTAGTCTGAGATGTAGGCTGCCTCTGCCTCATAGCGCTGGCGGTCGAGACGCTTCGCTCCCGTCAGGACGAAGATGCGGCAACCGTGGGAGGGCACCTCCACACTCATCTTGCCGTCGGTGCGTGTGCCCTCATCCTTGCGGTCGAAGACGTTGCGCACCTTCACGTTGCCGGCCAAGTCGACATCGCGGAAGGACAGTGTGGCTTGGGCGCTCTTCTCGGCGGGATTGTAGAATGCCACCGCGCGTTGTGTGCCGTATAGCGTCTTCACGTCCTTCACGAGGATGTAGACGCCGTTGGACAGGGCGACAGGATAGGCTTGCTGGTGGGGCTTGTCCTGTGAGAGGGCGATGAGCTCGGGGTTCTTGAGCAGTTCGAGGGTCTGCGGCTTGATGGAGCCCAGGTCGCAGCCGATGAGCAATGGGCTCTCCATCATGCACCACAGGCCGAAATGGGTCTTGTCTTCCTCTTGTGTGAGCGACCTTCCCACTTCCAGCATGTCCATGTCGTTGTAGTGGCCGTCGCTGCTGTAGGCCGAGAGGTAGAGGTTCTCCCGGATGATGCTCGACACCGAGCCCCAGTTGTCGAAGATATCAAATGTGGTGCGCCACGAGTCGGCCACCTGGTCCACCCACGTGCCCGGATAGTTCCAGCGGCACACGTTCATGCGGACGTCCTTGCGCCCGGTGGCGTCGATGGCCTTGCGGATCTCGGTGTATCGCGTCTTCTCGTCGAGCTGCAGGCGGTCGGTGTTTTGGCGGGCGTCGCCCCCACAATAGTCAATCTTGATGAAGTCGAAGCCCATGTCCTTGAAGTAGAACTGCGCGTCGGTGTCATCGTGCTCATAGAAGCCGACACCCACGGAGAGCGTGTCCTTGTCATAGTAGTTGCCGCAAGTGTTGCGGCCGGCGTCCGAGTAGATGCCCGCCTTGAGACCCAGCGAATGGATGTAGTCGGCCACGGGTTTCAAGCCGTTGGGGAAACGGTGTGGGTTGATGATCAGGTTGCCGTCCTTTCCACGGCCTCCCTGGAATCCGTCGTCAATGTTGATGTAAGTGTATCCGACATCTTTCAGGCCGGTCTTCACCATGCAGTCTGCCTGATGGCGGATGAGGCTGTCGCTGATGGCCACACGGTAGGTGTTCCATGAGCTCCAGCCCATCGTCGGGGCATTGTCCTTTTGGGCGCTGACGGTCATGGCGGAGAGGAGCATGGCGGCTCCCACGAGATGTTTTTTGTTCATTGTCTCTTGATTTTTTGGTTTTGGAGAAAGGGTGATGTCTTGTGTTTGCGTTGTCTGGTCTTAGTTCTTGCTCTTGCCAAATATAGTCCTTATGCTTGTCTGATGTTGTGTTGTCTTTTTTGTCAGGTTGTGTGATGGTTCTTGTAAGGTGGCGTTGTCATTGCTCATTAAGAGTGGGCCACCCGTCCTCCCAGGCTATCTTGCGCTGTATGAGGATGCTCTGTCCGTGCTTGGGGATGCTGTATCCGTGGCAGACAAACACGTCGCCTTCGGGGAGATGATAGGCCGCACAGTGTCCTGCCGCCTCAAACTCCTTGCCGTCTCCGCTGATGACGGCCGTGCCGCCGCCCGCATACATGGGCACCCCTTCCCGGTCGATGTATGGGCCGCTGACCTCTCGGCTGCGCCCCACCACGACGCGATAGTCGCTCTGTTCGCCCCGGCAACAGTAGTCCCAACTGACGAAGAGATAGTAATATCCGTCATGGCGCATGATGAATGGAGCTTCTATGGCGTTCACGCCAGCATGCCTTGACGTGGGGTTTTGCAGCCCGTCGGGCGCGTTCTTGTAGTAGCGTCGGGCAATGGTCCGCGGATAATTGCCCAGTTGTAGCTTGCCGTCACGCATCGCCAGCGGAGCCAGTTGGATGCCATCCCAAAACGAGCCCCATGCCAGCCACAGGCTGTCGTTGTCGTCCTTGACAAACGCCGGGTCAATGGCGTTCCAGTTGTCACGCCGTGCTTGGCTTGCCACCAGGCATCCCTCATCTTGCCATTCGCCAGTGGCCAGCGACGGGGCGGAGAGGAGTCCGATGGCCGACGTGTTCTTGCCGAAGGTCGAACAGCTGTAAGCCAGCCACCATCGACCATGCCAACGGATGACGTCCGGCGCCCAGATGTGGTCCGTGAAGCCTGGCACGCTGTCGTGTGTCCATGTGGGAATATCCTTGATGAGGCCGTCGCGCTTGACGTTCCATGTTTGCCGGTCTTGGGATGTCATGTGTCCGATGTGATGTCCGGTGTAGAACACGTGGTAGACACCGTCCTCATAGGCCATCACGGGGTCGTGGACAAAAGGCGTGTCGGTGTCGAATGTCAGCGGGCGTTGCTGGTGGCGCTGTGCCATGGCGGTCATTTGCAGGATGACACAAGCGACCAGCAGAATGTTGCGGTTAGGCTTCATGGCGCTTCATTTTTATGACAATGAGGGTCAACACGGCTCCGATGATGAGGACAAAGCCTGCGCCGATGGCAGGGGTCAGGGAATCGCCGAAGACCAAGATGCTGATGATCATGGCGGTCAGTGGCTCGAAAGCGCCGAGGATGGCGGCCAGCGTGGCGCCGATCTGCTCGATGGCTGGGATGAGCGTGACGTTGCTCAAGGCCGTGGATACGACGCCCAGCAGCGCCAGGTTGATGAGCATGCCGGGGCTCTTGACCATCTCCACGCCGTCGAAGAACAGGCAGGAGAAGATTGCGAAGAATAACATGCCCATGAGGAAGACGTAGAAGGTCAGCTTCAGCCCGCCCATATGGCGCACCCTCATCTGGGGCATCGAGACCATGTAGAGGGCATAAGAGAAGCCTGCGGCCAGTTCGATGACCACGCCAAGAGGTTGTATGTCGGCGTCGCCGCCCAAGCCCGACATGCACGCCACGCCCGTAAAGGCGAGTGCCATGGCGCCTATCGTGGGCCACGAGAACCGCTCGTGGAAGAAGAGGAGCATGAGCAGCTCTGTCCAGATGGGGTAGGAGAACACCAGCGTGGTGGCCACGCCGCTCGGCATGTAGTTGTATCCCAAAATCATGAGCAGCGCTTCCACGTCGTAGAAGAGCGCCAGCAGGCTGATTTCCGCCAGTTCGAGGAGCGACACTTTCAGGTTGGTGCGTTGCCATAACAGCACCGCCAGGATACCCAGGCAGCCGAAGGCGAAGCGATAGACCATCATAGAGGGCAGGTGCATGCCTGCCGTCATGACAGGGATGGAGAACAAGGGTATCAAGCCGAACGATGTCGCTGATATCCATCGGTTGGTGAATCCTTTCACCGTATTGGATAAGTTCATGAGTGGCTTCTAGGTTGTGGAAAAGTTGGTTTGGGGTGCGATGTCATGGAGTGGGGGCCTTCAGGGGGCGTGGGCGGCGCGTCAGTAGAGCAGCAACAGGCCAGCCAGCGCCGCATAGCAGATCATGTGTATGGGGTTGATCTTGACCCACTTGGTGCCGACAAACGTGGCTATGAAGAGTGAGATGCTGACGCAGAAATGCCAGGGATGGGCCGGGGTGGAGAAGTTCTCACCGTTGCAGAGCAGCAGCGTGGCGGCCGCGAGCAGTCCTACCACGGCTGGCCGAAGCCCCGTGAAGACGTATTGCACCGTGTGGGTCTTCATGTATTTCATGAACATCTTGCTGATGAGGATCATCAGAATGAACGACGGCAACACCAGTGCCGTCGTGGCAGTGGCCGATCCGAGCACCGCCATCAGTCCGCCGTGGCCGGCATTGTGCAGCGCCGTGTAACCGCAATAGGTGGCCGAGTTGATGCCGATGGGCCCCGGGGTCATCTGGGAAATGGCCACGATGTTGGTGAACTCAGCCGATGAGAGCCATGCGTGGTTGCGCACGGTCTCCATCTGGATGAGGGAAAGCATGCCGTAACCACCGCCAAAGCCGAACAGGCCGATCTTGAAGAAGGTCCAAAAGAGTTGCAGATAAATCATGATGCCTTATTTCATGTATTTGCCATAAAGAAACCCACCGACACCCGCCGCGATGATGATCCATATCGGGTTGACGCCGAGTGCCCATATCAGCAAGGCCGAGAGGACGGGGATCCAACCGTTGGTGAGGTTGATCTTGGCGCTCTTGGCCAGGTTGAATGTTGGCACGGCGATGAGTGCCACCACCGCGGGACGTATGCCATTGAACATGGCCGCAATCCATTTCACGTCCATGAACTGGCGGAACACCATGGCGATCGCCAGGATGATGAGGAAAGAGGGTAGGCAAGCGCCGATGGTGGTGTAGGCCGCTCCCTTCACCCTGTTGATCTTGTAACCGATGAAGGTGGCTATGTTGGCCGCGAAGACGCCCGGGCAACTCTGCGCGATGGCGATGAGGTCGATGAAGTCCTCCTGGTTGATCCACTTGTTTTTCTCCACCACTTCCGCCTGGATGATGGGTATCATGGCATAGCCGCCGCCTAAGGTGAAGGCGCCAATCTTGAAGAACGTGGTGAAGAGCTTTAGGCCGCTTGTCGTCTTTGTCTCCCTGGCTGGTGCCTGTTGGGTTGCGCCGTATGGTTGTTCTGGTGTGTTTGGGTACATGGGTTATCGCTTGAGGGCGTGCCGTCCCTTGTTGTGAGTTGGAGGGGACGGACGTTGTAAACAACCCAATCCCCTCTCGAGCGGAGAGGGGATTGGGAGAGGGGCACGTGGCTGTGCTTATTTGATTTTCTTTTCAATCCACTTCCTCGCGTTGACGAAGGCCTCCATCCAGGGTGTCACGTCGTCTTGCGCGCGGTTGGCCGGATACCAGGCGTTCTGCCAGGGGAAGATGGCACGCTCCGGGTGTGGCATCATGGCCAGGTGACGTCCGTCGGCCGAGCAGATGCCTGCCACGTTGTAGTCGGAGCCATTGGGGTTGCCGGGATACGCTGCGTAGTTGTATTTGGCCACGATGTTGTATTTGTCCTCGGCCTCGGGCAGTTGGAAGCGACCCTCTCCGTGGGCCACCCAGATGCCGAGCTTGTCGCCGCTCAGCGATCCCAGCATGACACTGTTGTTCTGTGGGATGGCCAGTCCGAGGAACGAGCTCTCAAACTTATGCGACACGTTGTGCAACAGATGGGCGCGGTGCTCATGCTCCGGGTTGATGAGGTTGAGCTCCACCATCAGCTGGCAGCCATTGCAGATGCCGAGCGATAGTGTGTCCTCGCGGGCATAGAAGCGGTCGAGGCCCTCCTTGGCCTTGGGGTTGTAGAGGAACGCTCCAGCCCATCCCTTGGCCGATCCGAGCACGTCGCTGTTGGAGAAGCCACCGCAGAAGACGATCATGTTGACCTCGTCGAGTGTCTCACGGCCGCTGATGAGGTCGGTCATCATCACGTCTTTCACCTCAAAGCCAGCGAGCCACAGGGAGTAGGCCATCTCGCGGTCGCCATTGGTTCCCTTCTCGCGGATGATGGCCGCCACGGGAACCTTGGCCACATCGTTGCCGTTGTTCTTTGAAGCTTTCCATCGGTCGGGGTTGATGCTTAGCGACGCAAACGAGCCCTTGAACGTGTCGTGCAACTTAATCTCGAGTGGTTGGCTCTTGTAGTTGTTGTAGCGCTCAGCGGCCATGCCGTTCATGCTCTGGTGCTCATCGAGCTGTGCGGAGGTGCGGTACCACGTGTCGCGCAGGGCATCGATGTCGAACTCGTGCTTCCATTCTTCTTTCACCACCACCACTTTCCGTTCTGTCGGAGTGGGATAGGCGATTTTGGCGTATCCGATGCCCTCGTTGTCCAAGTATTCCTTCAGCTCGCGCTTATGTGAGTCGCTGACTTGGATGACCACACCCGGGTTCTCGGCGAAGAGAATCTTCACCACGTCGTCCGACTCGGGCTCCACGTCGTGGAGGTTGACGTGCATGCCGCCTTCCTTGTTGGCAAACGTCATCTCAAGCAGGGTGGTGATGAGGCCGCCTGCCGACACGTCGTGGCCGGCCATGACCCATCCCTTCTTGATGAGGTGCTGGATGGCGTTGAAGCAGTCGGCAAAGTACTCGGGGTTCTTCACCGTCGGCATGTCCGAACCAATCTTGCCCAAGGTCTGGGCGAAGGCCGAGCCACCGAGGCGCTGGGCGTCGAATGAGAAGTCTATGTAATATAATGATGAGTTCTTGTCGTTGACCATCACGGGCGACACTGTCTGGCGCACGTCGCTCACCTCGGATCCGGCCGTCACGATGACCGTTCCTGGTGCGATGACCTTGGATCCGTCTGGATATTGCTGGGACAGTGACAGCGAATCCTTGCCTGTGGGGACGTTCAGCCCCAGGCTGCAGCAGAAGTTTGACAGGGCCTGCACGGCGTCGTAGAGGCGTGCGTCCTCACCCTGCTGGGAGCGGCAGGGCCACATCCAGTTGGCTGAGAGGTTGAGGTTCTGCACGGGTGAGGGGTGCTCACGGTCTGTGGCGACGGGTGCCCAGACGATGTTGGTCAAGCTCTCCGCCACGCTGAGCACGCTGCCGGCTGCGGGGTCGGCCATGCCCGCCTGGGGCGCATGGCCCAGGGCGGTGGCGATGCCCGCCTTGCCACGGTAGTCGAGGGCCACCACACCGCAGTCGCTCAGTGGCAGTTGCACCTGTCCCTGTGTCTGCTGGCGGGCCACCTTGCCCGTCACTGAGCGGTCCACCTTGTTGGTGAGCCAGTCCTTGCAGGCCACAGCCTCGAGCTGTAACACGTTGTTAAGGTACTCGTCTATCTTGTCGAGCGTATAGGTTGCGTCCTCGTAGTGGTGTGTCACGGTGACATCGCGCATGATGGTCTTGGGCGAATGGCCGAACATCTGCGCCACGTCGAGGTCGAAGGGTTTTACGCCGTCGCCCTGGACAAATGAGAAATGGGCGTCGCCTGTGGTGTGGCCCACCACGTAGAACGGTGCGCGCTCGCGGGCGGCAATCTTCTCCACCTTGTCGAGCTGGTCGTCGTCGATGAGCAGACCCATGCGCTCCTGGCTCTCGTTGGCGATGATCTCCTTGGCGGAGAGCGTCTTGTCGCCGATGGGTAGCTTGGTCATGTCAATCTCGCCGCCGCACTCCTCAGCCAGCTCCGAGAGACAGTTGAGGTGACCGGCCGAGCCGTGGTCGTGGATGGATGTCACGGGGTTGGCGTCGTCCTCGACCAGGGCGCGGACGAGGTTGTAGGCGCGCTTCTGCATCTCCGGGTTGGCGCGCTGCACGGCGTTGAGCTCCACGGCGGTGCCGTAGCGGCCGGTGTCGACCGACGACACGGATCCGCCGCCCAGTCCGATGCGGTAGTTGTCTCCGCCCACGACGACGATGTCCTCACCAGCCTTGGGCTCCTTCTTCAGGCAGTCGCGCTTCTTGCCGTAGCCCACACCGCCAGCCAGCATGATGACCTTGTCGTAGGCGTAGATGGCGTCGCCCGTGGCCGATGTGGCGTTGCCCACGTTCTGCTCGGCGTCGGATCCGTCGGCGAGCTTGGCCGTGTCGGCGGCAGAGGTCTGATATTCAAAGGTAAGCACCGAACCGGTGATGAGCGGCTGGCCAAACTTGTTTCCGAAATCGGATGCGCCGTTGGAGGCCTTGGTCAGGATTTCACGGGGCGTCTGGTAGAGCCACTTGCGTGGCGCGATGCGTGCCTCCCAGGCGCGTGCCTCCTCCTTGCCTTCTGCCTCGGTGGCTGCCAGGCGGGGGTAGGAGGTCATGTAGACGGCCGTGCCGGCGATGGGCCATGATCCTGTGCCGCCACCCATGCGGTCGCGAATCTCGCCGCCCGTTCCCGTGGCGGCGCCGTTGAACGGCTCCACGGTGGTGGGGAAGTTGTGGGTCTCAGCCTTCAGCGATATGACACTCTCGATGGGCTTCACATGGAAGAAGTCGGCCGTCGTCTGGTCCTCCGGGGCAAACTGCTCGATGGTGGGACCCTGTGCGAAGGCCACGTTGTCCTTGTAGGCTGAGAGGATCTTGCCCGGGTGCTCCTTGGTGGTCTTCTTGATGAGTGCGAAGAGCGATGATGGGCGCTCCTCACCGTCGATGATGAAGGAACCTCCGAAAATCTTGTGGCGGCAGTGCTCCGAGTTGATTTGTGCGAAGCCGAAAATCTCCGAGTCGGTGAGCGGACGGCCGTTCTCCTTCTCTATCTTGTGCAGGTATTCTATCTCTTCAGGGCTCAGCGCGAGGCCTTCCTCCTCGTTGTACTGCTCGATGCTGTCCACATGCTTGATGGGCTCGGGCTGGTGGTTGACGGTGAAGATCTGCTGGTCCAACCCGTTGTACATGCGTTGCAACATGCGGTCGTGGCTGGCATTCTCGCTCTCCACGGGGAAGAATTCCTCTATACGCGAAATGCCGGTGAGACTCATGTTTTGCGTGATCTCAACGGCATTGGTGCTCCAGGGGGTGATCATCTCGCGGCGGGGGCCGACGAAGAAGCCTGAGAGAGTGTCAGTGTCCACAAGCGTGGCGTCGCCATAAAGCCAACAGAGGGCTTGTTTCTCCTGCTCACTGGGCTGGTGATCCATCTCAGTGGCAATGATGTTCTCCTTGGGAGTCTTGAAGAATAGTATCATGGTCTGTATAAATTAATATGTGCTTGTTATACAGATGCAAAATTAATTGTTTTTTCGTGAATATGTGCACGAGTGGCAAATCTTTTTTGATTTGCTGGACATTTCTTTCCCAATCCACATTTGGCAGGGGGCGTGCCGGCCCAGCCCCCTGTGGCGTGATGTCTGTGCGAAGCGTTTCCGCCTTACTGGTTGAGGGCGGCCTGCTCCTCGGGCGAGAGCCTTTGTGACTTCGGATGGCTGCCATGGACCTTGAACTTGTCGAAGCCTTCTCCGTAGACACCGATGACATTGGTCTGGGTGACGAAGGCGCGCGGGTCGATCTCGTTGATGATGCTGAAGATAATCTTGCTCTCACGGCGCTTGGCCATGATGAACAGCATCTTCACCTCGTGGCCCGTGTAGAAGCCGCGCGCCTGGATGACGGTGGCGCCACGATGGGGGTAGACGGCGATGCGGCTGGCTATCTCCTGGTACTTGTCGGAGATGATGAAGAACTGTACGCTGCGGCGCATCGAGCCCACCACCTGGTCGATGCAGAAGCTCGACACCAACAGCACCACATAGCCATAGATGACCTTCTCCCAATCGTGGAACACGAGGTAGGAGGAGGTGATGATGATGATGTCGCAGATCATGATGACGCGGCCCAGAGAGATGTCGCGATACTTGTTGACGATGGCAGCGATGATGTCGGTGCCACCTGTCGAGCCATTGGCCGAGAAGCCGATGCCGATGCCCGAACCCGTGAAGATGGCGCCGATGATGGCGGCCATGAAAGGCTGGTCGTGCAGCAGTGCCGACTGGCTGGGGAACTTTTGGAAGACGGAGGTGATGATTGTCAAGACCAAGACGGCATAGATGGTCTTCACGCAGAACTTAAATCCCAATATCTTCAGAGCAGCCACCAAGAGCAGCGCATTGATGATGAAATAGGACCATTGCACGGGAAATCCTGTTCCCCAAAACAAGACTGATGATATGCCAGGCACGCCGCCTGTGGTGATGCTGTTGGGAAGCAGGAAGATGTTCCATCCTATGCTGTAGGATATCATGCCAATGCCGATCATCACATAGTCACGAAGCTCTTTCCATACTTTTTTGTTTGTTATTGCCATATTTCTTTTCTTTGTACTTGTGTCCGTTGCGCCACTCATGTCGCTTGCCCACAAGAGGGGACGATGCGCCATGCGAGGACAAATTTGAGCGCAAAGGTACGCTTTATATTTGAAAAGGTTACTGGTCGATGGCCAAGAAATGATGAAAAAAGTCTTCGCGGTGTCTGTTGTCGGTCCAAAGACATGGGAAGGCCACCCGCGAAGTGTGGTCAGATGATGTGGAAGTGACGTAAGGCGTGGAGCACGCCGTCATCGTCGACCGTCGTCGTGACATAGTCGGCGGTGCCCTTCACCTCATCGTTGGCGTTGCCCATGGCCACGCCGATGGCCGCTTGGCGTATGATGGGTATGTCGTTGCCCCCGTCGCCAAAGGCCATGGTGTTACCGGGAGCGATGCCCTCGTGCTGGCACATGGCCAGAAGGGCCTTGCCCTTGTCGGCGTCGCGGTGGGTGATGTCGGTGAAGGCGGGATGCCAGCGCGAACTGGCGCTTGACGACAGCAGGGACATCACTTCCCTTTCCTCCTCCGAGGTGAAGAATGGGCTCAGCTGGAGGAGAGGTTCGCGGAGTGTCGTGGCCAATGGGGCGAAGTCGAAACGGAGGTTCAGCCCCTCGCGAAACTGGCGGGTCAGCTCGGCGGAGTCGTTGATGATGGAGATGTGTTCCTGGCCCACCACCACACACGACTTGCCCATCTCCCGGCAGGCTGCCATAATGGTATCCGCGTCGTGGGGCTCGATGCTGTGGAGGCCGAAGCGCTCCTCGCCTACGATGCAGAGTGCGCCTGTGGTGGTGATGTAACCGTCGATGAGGTCGGCTATCTGCCCCAGGTTGTTGATGAAGCCCACGGGGCGCCCCGTGGAGATGTAGACGCGCGTGCCGTGCGCCTTGGCCTGGCGCAGGGCCTCGACGGTGCTGTCGGGGATGCGGTGGGTCTTGAAGCTGACGAGCGTGCCGTCGATGTCGAAGAACAATGCTTTTGTCATGGTTGTGTCGGTCATTGGTTGCTGGCGCTGTCGTCTGTCACTTTCTGCGGCCCTCTCACGCGCTCGCCTTTTCTCAGTCCGCTCTTCACCTGGATGTTGATGCCGTCGCTCAGGCCCGTGACGACGCGTCGCTTCCCATAGGTCTTGTGGCCGTCATGCTCCTTGACGACGTAGACAAAGGTGTTGGTGCCCTCGAAGGTGATGGCACTTTCGGGCACGGTCAGGGCCTCGTGTGCCTCGGCCAGCACAATCTCGGCGTTGGCGCTGTAGCCCGACCGTATCTTGTTGGTGCCGCCCACGTGCACGGCCGCCTTGATCTCAAACTGGTTGGCGCCGTTGTTTTGTGTGGCTTTCGGCGAGATGTACTCCAGTGAGGCCTGCAGGCGCTCGTCTTGCATGGCCCCGATGGTGATCTTCATGGGCATGCCCGTTACCAGGCGTCCCACCTCGGTCTCGTCGACGTTGCCGCGGAAGATGAGGTCTCCCATGTTGGCCACGGTGGCGATGGTGGTGCCGTCGTTGAACGTGTTGGAGAGGATGACGGTGTTGCCCACCTTCACCGGCACGTCGAGGATGAGCCCGCTGATGGTGGATCGGATGAGGGTCGACGAGTTGCTGGCGTTCTCTTTCGACACGCCGTCGCGCACGACCTCCAGGTTGTCTTGCGCCGCGCGCACCTCCTCGTTGGCTTGCTGCCACAACTTGCGTTTCTGGTCATACTCGTCGCCGCTGACCAGTCCCTTGTCATAGAGGGTCTTCTCGCGCTCATAGTCCACTCGTGCCTGGCGCGCGTTGATGTCGGCCAGGCGTATGCGTGCCTGTGCGGAGCTGAGCTGGCTCTCGTCGGGTATGACTTTCACCTTGGCGATGACCTCTCCGGCGGCAACCTTCTCGCCCGCCTCCTTGTAGATGTCGGTGATGATGCCCGAGATTTGGGGCTTCACGTTGACCTCGTTGCGGGGTTCGATGCGCCCTGTGATGATGGTGGTCTTGCGGATGTCGGTGGCCTTGACCGTGAACTCGTCGTACTCCACGGGCTGTGGCTGGCTCTTGAACCAGAGGAAAACAAACGTGCCGACGAACACCAGGAGGATGAGGACGGCAAGGACAATCTTGTAATACTTCTTCATAATGCTTTGTCACGGCCAAGGCGCTCTGGTGGAGGGGTGGCCGGTTTGTTATACGATGTGTTGTTTGCTTGGGTGGAGTGGGCGTATGGCTCACTCGTCGCGCATGGCATCGACGGGCTTGATGCTCATGGACCTGATGGCTGGTGCCAGGCCGGCGAGCACGCCCAGTGCGGTGAGCAGCGCCAGTGCCCCGAGGGCTGTCCAGAAGTCCACTTGGAAGTGGGCGACGGTGATGCCGTCATGGGTGTTGGCCAGTTCGAGCAGTTGCAGGATGGCGACGGCGAAGAGGATGCCAGCCATGCCCGCGGTAAGGGTCAGGGCGATACTTTCCGATATGATCTGCGAGAGGATCATGCGGGGCGTCGCGCCGATGGCACGGCGTATGCCGATCTCGGTGGTGCGCTCGCGCACGGTGACCATCATGATGTTGCTCACGCCGATGGCTCCGGCCAGCAAGGTGCCGATGCCCACCAGCCAGACGAGGATGTTGACCCCGCGGAAGAGGCTGTCGACCATGGAGAACATCACCTCTGTGTTGATGATGAACAGGGCTTTCTCGTCCGTTGGGTCCACGTCGTGGGCCTGTGCCACGACGGCACGTATGCGTTTCTGTAGCTGCGTGGTGCGGTAGCCGGGGCGAAGTGTCATGCAGAGCAGGTCGATGCTGTCGCCACGGTTGTAGGCCTGCTGCATCAGGGTGATGGGCACCACCACCGTCTGGTCGGCGTTGCCGTTGACGCTCATGGAGCCTTCGGAATAGTCGACGCCCACCACCTGGTAGTAGGCCGAGTCGACCTGTATGCGCTGGCCGCAGGGGTCGCCGCCGCCGGGGAACAGGCTTTTGTAGACGCGCTTGCCGATGACACATACGCGGCGCCCGTCGGCGATGTCCATCTCGTTGATGTAGCGTCCATAGTAGAGCTTGGGCGCGTCCACCTCGGCGTAGTTGGGCAGCACGCCCTTGAACGAACAGCTGCTCTTCTTGTCGTCGTGGACGGCGAAGCCACCCCAGCGTGAGAGCATCGGGCTGACCACGGCCAGCTGGGGCACCTGCGCCTGCAGCCGATCGATGTCGCTGTAGGTCAGTCCCCAGTCGCGTCCCTTGCGGAAACCGTGGTAGGGCTTGGTGGTCGATTGAGGGAAGAGGATGAGACTGTTGGAGGCGAAGCCCTCGAAGTTGGACGACAGCAGGTCCTTCAGCCCTTGTCCGCCACCGATCAGCGCCACGAGCATGAAGATGCCCCAGAACACGCCAAAGCCCGTCAGCAGGGAGCGTGCCTTGTTGCGGGTGATGGTGTCGAGTATCTCGCGGTATCGGTCTATGTCAAATCTCACGGTGAAAGGTGTTGGTCTGCTATGGCGTTATGTCTGTCGGCATGGCGGTGGCTCATTCTGCCCGCAGGGCCTCAATGGGGCGCGTGCGTGCCGCCCTGGTGGCGGGTATCAACCCGGCCAGTGTGCCCGCCAGCACCATGAGCAACGTGGCCTCGACACATACGTCGAGCCCCACGGTTGGGTCGAGGAAGGTGGTGACTTTGGCGAAGCCCAGGTCGGTTGTCTGGTGCCCCAGTGTGGCGTCCATGTATTGGTTGGCGGCGATGCCGAGCAACATGCCGATGTATCCGAAGAAGGTGGTGATGACGATGCTCTCGGTGATGATGAGGCGCAGGATGCTGGCCGGCTTGGCCCCGATGGCCTTGCGGATGCCAAACTCGTGTGTGCGCTCCTTTACGGAGATGAGCATGATGTTGCTCACGCCCACGATGCCTGACAGCAAGGTGAAGATGCCCACAACCCAAAGGGCAAGCCGGATGATGGACATGCCGGTGTTCATCTGCAGGTTCTGGGTGAAGCGGTTCCACAGCCATGTGGCGTCCTCGTCGTCGGGGGCGGCGCCGTGGTTGCGGTTGATGGTGGCCTTGTATTGCCGCTCAAAGTTGTCGTTGGCCTCTTGGCTGTTGAGGCCGTGGAAGGAGAACATGATGCGGTCGGCCTTGTCACCCCGGCCGAACATGGTGCGCAGAGTGGTGAAGGATGTGTAGGCGTCGGTGCCCATGCCGCTGTTGTCGCTCTTGAAGATGCCCACCACCTGGAAGGCGAAGTCGCCCACCTTGACCGTCTGCCCCACAAGGGATGTGCCGTCGCCCGCCACGAGTTCGCGCGCCTGGTCGTCGCCGACGACGAGCGCCTTGCGCCGCTCGGCGATGTCGATGTCGTTGATGAAACGGCCGGCCAGCATGTGGGTCTTGTTGATGACGGCCTCGTTGGGATAGGCTCCGCAAAGGGTGGAGCTGACGTAGTTCTCGCCCAGGGCGATGGTGACGCCCGACTGTTGGATCTCGGCGCCGACGCTTTGCACGTTGGTGCTGAAGCGCTGGCGCGTGGTGCTGATGTCACCGTCGTTGAGGGTGATGTCGCGGCCTTCCTTCAGGCCGTTGTGGGGCTTGGAGGTCTGCCCGCCGAAGACCACCATGGAGTTGGCGAGGAAGTCGCCCATGTTGTTGGTGATGCCGTGGATGAGACCGTTGCCTGCCCCCAGCAGCACGATGAGCATGAAGATGCCCCACGCCACGGCAAACCCCGTGAGCGCGGTGCGCAACTTGTTGCGGTGGATGGTGACGTAGATTTCCTGGATGGTGTCGAGCATGGTGCCTCCCTTACTTCATGATGGTTCCGCCGCCGAAGACGCTGGAGTTGTGCTCGTGGTTGTCTTCCTCGCTCCCGATGAGGCCGTCCTTGATGTGTATGATCTTGTCGGTCTCGTTGGCCACGCCGCTCTCGTGCGTCACCACGACGATGGTCTTGTGGTCGTCGCGGTTGAGCTGCTTCAGCAGTTCCATCACCTCCAGGCTGGTCTTGGAGTCGAGGGCCCCCGTGGGCTCGTCGGCCAGGATGATTTTCGGGTCGGTGATGAGGGCGCGGGCGATGGCCACACGTTGTTTCTGTCCGCCTGACATCTCGTTGGGATAATGGTCGGCCCATGGCGCAAGCCCCAGCCTGTCGAGATAGTCCATGGCCATGCGGTGGCGTTTGCGGCGGCTCACGCCTTGGTAGAGCAGGGGCAGCTCTACGTTCTCAACGGCGGTCTTGAAGCCGATGAGGTTGAAGCTCTGGAAGATGAAGCCGATCATGTGGTTGCGGTACTCGGCGGCGCGGGTCTCGCTGAGGTCCTTGATGGGTGTGCCGTCAAGCAGGTATTCGCCACTGTCGTAGTTGTCGAGGATGCCGAGGATGTTGAGCAGGGTCGACTTGCCTGAGCCCGACGAGCCCATGATTGACACCAGCTCGCCGGCCTCGATGTCGAGGCTCACGCCCTTGAGCACGTGCAAGGGTTGGGCGCCGAAGTAGGTCTTGTTGACGTCCTTGAGGTGTATCATTGGCATGGCGGATGCTTATGAATGGCCCGACCACACGTCATCGGAGTTGTACTTCAAGCGGAAGTTGATGGGCAGCTCGTATTCCACCTTGATGGGCATGCCATAGCGCTTGCCCGGATTCCAGTTGGGCATGGCGTTGATGACGCGCAGGGCCTCCTCGGCAAAGGCGTCGAGGGCCTCCTGGCGGGTGCGCTGCCGCGTGTCGCCACGGAGCTTTTGGAAGGGCAGCTTGTCTTCCACGGTGATCTTGTTGTCGATGACGCGGGCGTTGGTGATGGTGCCGTCGGCCTCGACCATGAACTTCACGGTGGTCTGGCCTTCCAGGCCGTAGTTGCTGGCCACGCGCGGATACTTGATGCTCTTGGCGAGATAATAGCGGAGCATGGTCTCGCCTCCCTTGTACTCGGGGTTCTTCGACATCTTGCTCTTTGGGATGATCACGCGTGAGAGGTCAAGCAACTTCATGCGGCGGGCCAGTTTCTTCACGTCCACCGTGCGCTCGATGATGCGCCCCGCGGTGTTGACCACGTAGTAGGCGGGGATCCAATGGATCTTGAACAGGTCGTAGGTCTTGCACTCGCGCATCTTCTTCAGCTCGGAAATCTGCAAGCCGAGCATGTTGTTGTCCTCGATGTATTTCTGCCATGCCTCCTTGTTGGTGTCGTAGGAGACGTGGATGAAGACGACACTGTCAGAGTTGTTAGCATATGACAGTTCGTTGAGTTCGGCCATGTCGCGACGGCAGTCGGGACACCACGATGCCCAAAAATGAAGCACTACGTAGCGGCCACGCAACGACTCCAGGGTGATGTTGTTGACTGAATCGATGACCATCTCGGGGGCCATCGCGCCAATGGGCAACATGTCCTTGACGTAAAGGGAGTCGGGATCTTCCGCATGAAGGTTGACAAACGGAATGATCGCACATAGGATAAGCAGTAGTTTTTTCACTGTCAGTGTTGTTTTCTCAGATGTTATTTTGTTTACAAAAGTACGGCTTATCGGCCAAATTGCCAAATGTTCATTTGGTTTTCACGCCTTCGCCTCGTTGTTTTAGCATCAATTAACTTATTTGGGTGTGGGGTGTGGCCAGATGGACAAAAGGTTTTTCGTAAATTTGCAAACGTGAATTTTTAATGGTGTACGATGAAAAAAACATATCTTCTCCTGGGCGCTCTTGCCCTTTCTGTGGTGTCGCCCGCTTTGGCCGCCGACTCTACCGCCTATCGCCCGCAGACGGCCGTGGCGCAGTATGATGGCTATCGCCTGGTGTGGAACGACGAGTTCGACCGCGACGGACGGCCGTCGGCCGACTGGGATTATGAGCATGGCTTCGTGAGAAACAAAGAGTTGCAGTGGTATCAGCCGGACAATGCGACGGTGAAAGATGGCACACTCATCATCGAGGGGCGCCGGGAGACGGTGCCCAATCCCAACTATCGTGAGGGGAGCCGGCACTGGGCCGACTCCAGGCGCGAGGCTCATTACACGTCGGCCAGCATCACCACACGGCGGAGCCACACGTTCCGCTATGGCCGCTTCGAGGTAAGGGCCAAGATTCCCACGGCCATGGGCTCCTGGCCTGCCATCTGGTTGCTGGGCAACCAATGGAGCTGGCCCGAGAACGGGGAGATAGACATCATGGAGTTTTACGTCAAGGACAGCAAACAGTCTATACTGGCCAACACCTGCTGGGGGTCAAAGCGGGCGTTCGACCCGGTGTGGAACTCGTCGGTCACACCGTTTGGGCATTTCACGGACAAGGACCCCCAATGGGCGGACAAGTTCCATGTGTGGCGCATGGACTGGGATGAGCGTTCCATACGCATTTACCTCGATGGCGAGCTGCTGAACGAGACGGACCTTTCGAAAACGGTCAACGATGGTGTGGGAGACAACAGGCAAAACCCGTTCAGCAACCAGGTGGATGGATTTGGAGATTACATCTTGCTCAATCTTGCCATTGGCGAGAATGGTGGCGTGCCCGATGACAGCCAGTTCCCGTTGCGCTATTATGTCGACTATGTGCGGGTGTATGAGAAGATATGAGACAACGGGAGCGCTTGGCTATTGTCGTTTATTTTCTGAAAAAACAGGCATCTGTGCGCCACCCATTCTAGAGCCAGAAAAGCCGCTTCTGTGCGGGGAAAAGTGGATTTGGCACTCCCTTCCAACCCAAAAATGAAGCTGCTTTCGCATGATATGTGCCTAATCATGGTGCAATATGTGCCAAATCATGATGAGATTAGGCACATATCATCTCATGATTAGGCACATATTGCACCATGATTCGGCACCTATTGGGAAACTCAAAGCGTGCGCCCAGTTTTCAATTTTTGTGATTTCTTCGTAACTTGCGATAAGACAGCAAGTTATGTAAAACTTAAAAAAAATAGCGCGTATTTGCCAGCAAACTCTTTGGTTGTGGCAAATACGCGATTCTACGGAGACTTTTTGTCCTCTTTTTTTGCTCGTTAAAGCACGATCTTGCGGCCGCCCGTGATATAGACACCATGGGTGGGACGCTTCACTTGGCGACCCATGAGGTCGTAGATGTGGCCGTCGGCCTTGCGTGTGTTGCGCTCAGTGGTGACGCCCTTGATGGCCGTGAGCGACCCGTTGGCATTGCGCACGTCGCGGTAGACCGTGTAGGCGGCCAGGTCCTTGTTGATGTGGATGCCGTTGAAAGTGCCACTCTCACCATAGTTTTTCATTTTCAGCGTGATGCGGTCGGGATAAATATAGACCATCAGGGCCTGCACAATCTTGGAGTTGCTGACGCTGACATCGCCTTCGATGGAGTTGTTGTAGTAGCGCATCGAACCCATGAAGCTGGAGAAGAACGACGGGTCACCGGCAGGGCGCGTTGTGAGTTTCCAGATGACGTCTTCGTTGCCGGCGCTGACAGTGATGGTGCTGTCGGTGATGGTCACCTCTTGTCCCTCAAGGCGTTGGTCGTCGCCTTTGCCGGCATTGTAGACCTTGTTGGTCAGGAGATAGGTCTTGCCCGACTTCTCGCCGGCGATGGCGTAGGGCACGCCCATCTTCGGACAATCGACTAGCTGGCCCACGTGGTCACCACCGTCCGTTGGGGTGGTTATCTCGAAGAACTTCAGTGCGGTCGCGTCGCCGCGAGAGAAACGACCGCCGGAACCGATGTGCAGGTGGCGGTTGTTGTTGGGCATGCTAACATAGAGGTTCCCGCCTTCCTCGTAGATGGTGCACGGACTGGCCTCGTCCACGGTGTTGAGGTTGTTGGTGTCCTCACCGATGTACTTGCCTGTGGCCACGTTTTGGATGCAGGCGCTCAAGGGGAGGCTTGTCTCTGACGGTTGGCTCTGCTCGATCAGCCACACCATGTCGTTGTTGTCCACACTGATTTCTGCAGTTGGCTCGGTCGTGGAGATGAGCTGGGCCTTCATGCGATTGTCGCTGCTGGGGCTGGTCTTGGTGTCCTCGGGGAGCAAGGCGTAGTAATTGTTGTCCTTTGAGGCTTTGTAGATCAGCACCACTTGTGAACCGTCGGTGAGGGTTGTGGTTGTGCTGATTCGCGTGCCCTTGTTGTCGCTGACCTTGTAGATGAAGGCTTTCGAGTAGTTGCTGACCTGGCTGTTGCCGCTAAACGTGGCCGACGACCCGCAGTATACGTATGAGCCGCCCACCTTAATGGCAAACTGCTCTGTGGTGTCATCCACCTTGTTGATGCTCGCCTCCATGGGCGTCTCCTGCGTCGTGAGGTTTGTGGATGTGCTGTATGAGAGATACTTGCCCGTCGTCTGCGACTTGATGTTCGCCTTCAGGGTGCTTTCCTCTTCGGGTTCGTCGGGAGAGACGGGGGCGTCGACGTGTGTCTCGTCGTATGAGGAGATGACCATTCCTCCGTTGTCGTAACGTGTCACGCGTTGTGAGGTCTTCGTGCGAATGTATGCGGAGTCTGTCCCGTGGTCATGTCCGTATAGCATGATGAGATATGGATATTTCTCCAGCGTGGCTTTCAGCAGGCGCGTGCCTTCGCTGTTCGACATGCCCTTGTTGCTTGCGGATAGGCTGTTGGAGTCGGAGAAGGGAATGTGCAACAGGAAGAAAACGGTCTTGTTGGGGTCGTCCGAGTAGAGCTCTGCGAGCTTGTTGGCAACCCATTGGACAGACCCCACGGAGTAGGTGTAGTCCCAGGCGTCCTTGAAGAAATGGAGCCCGCAATTGAGCATCACGAAGTCAAAACCGCCTATCTGGTAATGGTATGCCGCAAGGAGCTTTTCCTTGCCCAACGTGTCGTTGTCGGCTTCCTCGTAGTAGGCTTCTGTGTCTTCCAAAACTCCGATGTCTTCCTCCATGATGTCTTGGTAGTAACCGGCATTGTAGCCCTTAGGGATACTGTCGAAGTTGGCCACCTCATAGTCGTGATTGCCCGTGACGTAGATGACTGGTTTGTGGGTGCGGTAGTCTTGGAACGCCATGCGGGTGGTTTCACGCATCAGTTGTTTCACGCGTTCCCAGTTTTCTTTGCTGATGGTGACGTCACTTGTGTAGTCGCCGCCAAGGCACACAAGGTCCACGTCTTCCTCCTCACGCATACGCTTGACGGTGTTGCCCACAGTCCCGCGTAATCTCACGGTTGACAGGTCGCCACTGATGAGGCCCAACTCATTGTGTAAATCACTCAGGCAGCCGATGGTCATCACCGGCTTGTCCTCTTCGCCACTTGTGGTCTGCGCATGTAGTCCGATCATACATGCCAACGATAGCAGTAGAAAAGAAAATAACCTTTTCATCTCAAAATTCTCGCAACACAATGGGTTTTTGGATTGTTTGGCTTAGTTCGGGGGTAACAAGAATGCCCGCATCTTACCAGATTAAAGGGTCGGCTTGCCATCGTGTTGCATGATCTGGCAAACCTAACCATTAAACTTGAAAACAAATGTACGAACATTTTTCCGACTACAGGCCTCTTATGCCATATTTTCGTAACACGAATGAAACAAACGTTCATTCCTACTTTGCTATTCCTCATTAAGCACCCCTTGCCAATTATGCCTATAAGCCCATCCAGCCTATTATGCCCCCTTGCCCATCCGCCCATCTTGCCCATCCTGCCCATAATGCCCATTTTGCCCATCCAGCCCCGTCCCTATATTATAAGGTATCCTCCCCATTAACCCTTCTTTTTGTCAAACAAATCGAAAACTTTGCATAAAATCCACATTTTTTCTTGCGAACATTTGGTTGGTATCCCAAAAACCCGTACCTTTGCACTCGCTTTTCGGGAACACCGCCACGGCGGCAAGA
>CAVBFJ010000005.1:0-93669 GCA_963594895.1 bacterium
AACTGAAGCAAATGCTTCCCTATTATTATCAAAAAACTCGCGAGTGAAGAACTTGTGAGTTTTTTGATAGGCAAGGCGTCCGTTTTCGGATGGTTACGCATTTTGAGCAAAATTTCCATTGTCACCTAAACGCAATTTGCCGCATCCTCTCAGCCTATGGCTTAGGATGCGGCAAATTGCGTTTGGGTGACGTATGTGTCTGTTGAAGTTTGTTTATCTTCTGTTTTTGCTTGTGGCCGTTTTCTCTCCTTGGTGGCTATTTGCTTCTTGCCAGTTCGATGCCCACGTCCGATACACCGGGCAAGATTTCGCGTTTCATGTTGTGTCTCACGGTGATGTGCAGCGAGTCATTTTCGTGGAGGGTCATGACAGATACGGGGAAGCGATACTGGTAAAGGCCGATGCCTTTTCCCCTGACCCTCCCGTTTTTGTCTGTCAGTGGGCAGTTGATGGTGTCAATGACTGTTCTGTTGGCGGGCAGCACCGTCTGTTCCACGATGAGCGTCATGCTGATGAACGGGAATGAGTTGTTGATGCGCAGTCCCATGCTTGTGGCGTAGAGCCCCGACTTCTTCAGGGGCGGTACGTCAAACTTCAGCGTGTCTATTTTCTCCCATCCGGCAATGGGTGTGTGGTCATAGTGGTCATACACCTTGTTGCCCGTACATGACGCACACAACAACCCTGACAGGAGCATTGCCGTCAGTGGTCTCATGCTTTTTCGTTTGTGGTGCTTGTTGGACCTTGTTGCTTGGTCGGATGTTGTGTGTTCTGCGAGGGTTGGCCTTCGGCCCTGGGACCATTGGGGCGGTTCGGCCGGTTGGGCCTGTTGGGATTGTTGCGCCGTTTCGATTGTCCGCCATTCTTCGGCGTCTCGTTGGTTCTTGTCTCCTGCTTGCCTTCCTCATTTGGCTTGCCCTGTGCAGCCTTTCTGTTGTCGCCTTTTGGCTTTCGGTTCTTCTGCCCGTTCTTCTTCCGTTTCGATTTGTCGAAGCGGCTGAGGTCTGCGTCGGCCAGCAGGTCGATGGGCTTTTTCACCTCTTTCACCTTGTTGTCTTGTTGTAGCGACAGTGGTTTCTCGCCTTGTCGGTTCATGGCTATGATTTCCCTTGCCCGTGCGGCGGTGATGGTCTCTACGTTGGCGGCGATGTTTTTGTCAGACGAATAAGTGCAGAGGCCAGCGAGGATGTCGGTCTTGAAGAGATAATAGTCGCTGTCTTTCGTTTGCAGGATGGCGTCCTTGGGCGGCAGTTTGCGGCTTGCCTCCATGTAGTCGTCCACCTCATAGTTGAGACAACACTTCAGTTTGGCGCACATGCCCGCCAACTTCTGTGGGTTGAGTGAGATGTCTTGGAAGCGTGCGGCGTTTGTCGAGACACTGGAGAAGTTTTTCATCCATGTGGCGCAGCACAGTTCGCGTCCGCAGGGACCAGTCCCGCCGATGCGTCCTGCCTCTTGTCGCGCTCCGATCTGTTTCATCTCGATGCGCACGTGGAAGGTGGCGGCCAGGTCCTTGATGAGTTGCCTGAAGTCCACACGCTCGTCGGCGATGTAGTAGAAGATGGCCTTGTTGCCGTCTCCCTGGTATTCCACGTCCCCGATTTTCATCTGCAGGCCGAGCCTTTTGGCTATCTGTCTGCTCTCGATCATGGTGTCGTGTTCGCGGCTTTTGGCTTCACGGAATTTTTCCATGTCCACAGGCTTCGCTAAGCGATAGATGCGTCTGATGTCATCGGCAGACTTGAGGTTAGCCTTCTTGACTTGCAGTTTTACCAGCCTTCCCGTGAGAGTCACCACGCCGATGTCGTGTCCTGGGTTGGCCTCGACGGCTACGATGTCACCCTTTTGCAGTTGCAGGTTGTTCACGTTGTGGAAATAACCCTTGCGGGTGTTCTTGAACTGCACCTCCACCAGGTCTGTCGACTCTGCGTTGCCCGGCACGTCAGCCAGCCAGTCGTAGGTGTTGAGTTGCTTGTCCTGTCGTCCCACGCCAGCGTTGCATAGTCCGCGGTCGCACCCTGCACATGTATTGTTGTTCATGATGTTTTGTTTTAAGAAATGATAAAAGTAGTCATCTCCTGAGGAAAATGATCATATTGAGAGCCAAGGTGAAGAATTGCATCTTCGGGTTGGCGTTTTGTCCGATGTCTCGATGTGTGCGTTGCAGTTGCTCCGCCATCTCCACCACATTGCGCTCATTGATAAACCTTGCGAAGTGCTGGCTGAACTGTTCCTCCTCCTGCGTCATGTAGTTGAGCTCCGGTTGCCTGAAGTTTGAGATGAAGTTCTCTCTCACGAGGTGAAGGAAATAGGACAACATGCGCCGTTGCTTCTCGCGCCCATAGGCAGCCACGGTTTCCGTCCACGCCTTAAGCCCCCTGACGTCGCGCATGTAGGCTTGTCGCATCAGCGACACGAAAATGTCGAAGAACAACCTGTTCTCACTGTCGCTGTCGAGCACTTCGATGGCTTTCAGCCAGTTGCCCGCTGCCGTGTGTGCCAGGCGGTGCGCAGTGTCAGCGTCGAGGCCGCGCTTGCTGATGAGCGCCTGCTCGATGTCGGTTGTGTCGATGCGGTGCACGTCAAACCTCTGCACGCGACTGCGGATGGTTTCCAGGAGTTGTCCGGGCTCCTCGCTGACCAGCAGGAATACTGTCTGTGCGGGCGGTTCCTCCAGTAGTTTGAGCAGTTTGTTGGCGCACGTGATGTTCATGCGCTCTGGCAACCACATCAGGCTAACCTTATATCCTCCCAGTGCCGACTTCATGTTCAGCGTGTGGGTGAGGGCGTCGCTCTCGGCTTCGTAGATCACGGCCTGCTGATTTTCTGCTTCCATGGCGCTCATCCATTGGTCCATGGAGAAGTAGGGGCTCTTGCTGAGCAATGTGCGCCACTCTGCCGCAAAGTCGTCGCTGGTCACCTTGTGTTCGCTTGGCGTGCCCTTGGGGCGTATCACAGGGTAGGAGAAATGGATGTCAGGATGTTGCCATTTGGCTAACATCGTCTCAGCGTTGAGCACGGCGCCATCGCTGTTGAGCAGTGAGCGGCCATCGTGTCTCTCGCCCAGGAGATAGGAAGCGAAGGCCAGTGCCAGTGCCAGTTTGCCGCTTCCCGTCGGACCTGTGAACAGCAGGGCGTGGGGCACGCGCTCTTCCCCGACAAGCTGGAGCAACCTGCCTATGGCTTCCTGTTGGCCTATGACTTCACTGAACTGCATGATCTTATAGTAAGTTTTTGGCAATCTGTGCCACGCTGTCGATGGCCGAGATGGTGTAGAAATGTATGTCTCTCACGCCGTTGGCGTAGAGTTCCTTGCACTGTGCCGTGGTCCATTCCACGCCGAGCGCCTTGGCGTCGTCGTCGGTCTTGCACTTCACCGCCTCCTTGGCCAATTCCTGTGGCATGTCGCAATGGAAGGTCTTGGGCACCTGCGTGATTTGCGACAGCTTGGCAAACGGCTTGATGCCGGGCACGATGGGGATGGTGATGCCCATCTTTCGTGCCTCCTCCACGAAGGAGAAATACTTCTGGTTGTCGAAGAACAGTTGGGTGACGGCGTATTCCGCGCCGAGATCCTGCTTCTCCTTCAGGTGCTTCATGTCCATCTCTATGTTGGGCGCCTCCTCGTGCTTCTCCGGATAAGCTGCCACCCCATAGTGGAAGGGTTGGCCCGGATGGCGGATTTCCGACCCGTCGGCGAAGTGGCCCGCATTGAATGCGTTGACTTGTCGTATCAGCTCGGTGGTGTGCTCATGTCCTCCTGGTGTGGCCGTGAACATACGGTCTTCCTTGGCTTTGTCGCCTCGGAGCAACAGGACATTGTTGATGCCCAGGAACTGGAGGTCGATGAGCTCATACTCTATGTCCTCAGCCGTGGCGCCGCTGCAGATGATGTGTGGGATGACCGGCAGGTTATAGTGCTGCTGGATGGCGGCGGCTATGGCGATGGTGCCAGGCCGGCGGCGTATGCGCAACCGTTCAAACTGCCCTTCTGGCAGTTCGCGGTACACATACTCACTGTGGTGTGTCGTTATGTTGATATAGAGAGGATTGAAATCCTTCAGTTTGTCGATGTTACGAAACAACCCCTCTGTGCCGTTGCCCTTCAGTGGGGGCAACACCTCAAAGGAAAAGCGTTGCGAGGTCGTATTGTCTTTCAGTAGGTCTATGACACTCATGTGTTTGGTTCTATGAAATTTACAGCCTACAAAGTTAACAAAAAAGTTTCATAATCACCTGTTCGCACCCCACTTTTCCTGGGGTTTCCAGAATTAGCGTGACTATTATGCTAAAGATTGCCCTGTATGCCATCATTGTAATTGTGCTTCTTGAATACTTCATCTCTCCTGTCATCGTATACGTAATTCCACTCGAAGGTGAAGTGTTTAGAGCATAACTGCATGTTGTTGATGATGTCAAGTCACGAGCACCTTGAGGCCACCAAAGTGGGAGAGGGTGACCAACTTTGGATGACAGTATTCCTCGGTCTCCTCGTGTCTCCAGATGCTGGTGAAGGGTATGTGGACAGCCCATCCGCCCAGTTGCAACACTGGCTCGATGTCTGAGCGGAACGAGTTGCCCACCATCAGCAGGTGGTCGATGGTTGTCCCATACCGCTCGCAGAGCTTGGTGTATTCATTCTTCGTCTTGTCGCTCACCACCACGATGTCGTCGAAGAGCGGTGCGAGGCCCGATCGCTTGAGCTTGTTTTCCTGGTCGAGCAGCTCGCCCTTGGTGAAGACCACCATGGCAAAGCGCTTCGCGTGGTGAAGGGCCTCGAGCGTCGGACGCACCTCGGGCAGTGGGGTGGCGGGCAACTGCAGTAGCGACTTACCCAGCTGAACGATGCGCAGCACGTCGGCGGCGCAGACTTGCCCGCGGCTCACCTTCACGGCGTTTTCCACGAGCGACAGGGTGAATGCCTTGCTGCCATAGCCCAGCAGGGGCATGTTGGCCGTCTCCGTTTGGAAGAGCGTCTCTGTCACAGTGGGTTCGTCGGCATAAGGCGCCAACAGTTGCGCATAGGCTTTTTCCACATTGTCGAAGTGGCCTTGGCAGTCCCAAAGCGTGTCGTCGGCGTCAAAGGCAAGGAGCCTGATGTCCTCGCCGGCTAATCGCTTGATGTCTAAGTTGTTGCCTGTCATGTTGTTGGGTGTTCTAGGCGGGTCTATTCCCTCATCGCCTGATTATTTCTTTCCTTGTTCATCTTCGGCAGGAGCAAGGCTCCAATGCCTATCAACGGAAGCCATGTGCTGATTTTCAGCACGCTGTCAATGCCCCATGCGTCGGCTATGTGTCCAAAGAGTGCACTTCCCACGCCAGCCGCCCCAAACGACAAGCCGTAGAACAGTCCGGCCACGATGCCTGTGTGATGGGGCATGAGGTCGGTGGCAAACACGAGGATGGCCGAGAAGGCCGACGCCATCACCATGCCGATCACCATCGACAGCGCGATGGTGGCCCATAGGCTGGTCAGGTAGGGCAGGGCGATGGTGAACGGAGCGGCGCCGAAGATGGAGAACAGGATGACGCTCTTCCGCCCATACTTGTCGCCCACCCATCCGCCGACCAGTGTCCCCACCACCTGTGAGGCAAGGAAGATGAAGAGGCAATATTGCGATGTCTGCACGGCCACGCCAAACTTGTCGATGAGGAAGAACGTATAATAGTTGGTCATGCTCGCCGTAAAGAAATTCTTCGAGAACATGAGGATGAACAACAGCACAACGAAGATGATTTTCCACGTCATGGTGTAGGTCTTGGCGGTGCTCCAGGCCACGGCGTTCACCTTACGGTGGTTGGCCAGTGCCTTGACGTGCCATCGCCCCACGTAGTAGAGCACGCTCGACGCCACCACGGCTATGATGGCAAACCAGCGCACGGCATGCAGGCCGTGGGGTATGATGATGAGGGCGGCCAGCAGCGGTCCGATGGCGTAACCGCCATTGCCTCCCACCTGGAAGATGCTCTGCGCCAGTCCTTTTCTGCTTCCCGCAGCCACCTGTGCCACCTGCGACGCTTGGGGGTGGAATATCGATGAGCCACATCCCATCAGGGCCACGGCCAGCATCACCATCGCGTAACTCGTGGCCATCGACAGGATGAAGATGCCGGTGAATGTGAACAGCATGCCCACGGCCAGCTGCCACTTGTGGTGGTGCTTGTCGGCATAGATGCCCACGAGGGGCTGGATGACGGATGAGGTGACCTGCAAGTTCAATGTGAGCAAACCTATTTGTGCGAACGACAAGTCAAAGTGGCTTTTGAGCATCGGGTAGATGGCCGGGAGCATCGACTGCATGGTGTCGTTGAGAAAATGGCAAAAGCAGACAGTGAACAAAATCATGAACGCCGTGTCACTGGCCGTCTTTGCCGCTTGGTCTTTTGGGAATGGCATAATACGTGTTTGTTTTAGTCTATATCCGTCGCTTGGGGTGCGCTCGTGCATCGTGCTTGTGCTTTCTGTGTGCAAAATTAAAAAGAAATCTGGTAATTAGTGGCCTTCGCCGCAAGTTATTTGGGATCCCTCGGCAGGTGCAAGTATGAGTGGCTAGTGTTTTTTTCGCTTGAAGAAGAAAGAAACATCCAAAACACATGGCGTTTTCCGTAATATTCTGTAATTTCGCACAAGGAAGTCAGTGTGGGAGGGATCCCCCCGCTTCTTTTTACCTGATATGAAATTCATGATAAGTAAGACAGTAAAAGCGCTTCGGCTGCTGGCTGTTGCGTTGTTGGGCAGCCCTTGTTTGGGTGCATGCCTGTGTGGCTCAGTCCGCGCCCAAACCGTCGATGACACGCCGGTGCGCTATAGCGTGGGTTATTATCGCGACCACGCTTTTCTCCGCCAGGACTCTGATTTCACGGTGGTCGACACCCAAGTGGAATGGCCTGAGGCGGTCGACTTTGCCGATTTGCGGCCCCTCCAAACGGCGATCGACTCCTTGTTGTTCGCTCTGCCCATGGCCGATGGCGAGAAGGCTTATGCCGATTACAAGCGACGCCTGGGTAGCCCGGTCACGGGCCAATTGGAATTTTTGCCCGACGACCGCCGATTCTGCTATGTCACCACCACCGTGCGCATCAAGGCTTACCAGCCTCGCCAGTGGATGAGCGTGGAGGCGCGACAGGTGGTGTCGCCTAGAGCCTTGTCGCCCATCGCCAAGCGCAGCTTGTACCGCATCTTGACCTTTGACCTGCAGACGGGGCGCGTGATGCAGACTGAAGACTTGTTGCGTGTGGCGCGGCTCAACCATCTTGACGAGGACAGCTACAACTTCGTCTTCGAACAGCTCGACGACCGCCGTTTCTATGGCTTGCGCAAGGCCGATGTCGATGGCGTTTGGATTGATGGCAAGGCGCAGCAGGTGGGCTTGCACATTGCGTGCGCTACTGATGACGAGGCGTTCTTCTATGAGCGCACCTTGCCAGTGCAGTCCATGTCCTACTTGCTGACTCGTGAGGCCAAGCGTATGATTGGTCGCGGGGAGACCGAACGGCAACCCCTCTTCAGTGCCATGCGCCAAACATGGGATGGCGACAGCTTATATAAGACTGTGGACCAGATGCCGTCCTTTAGGGGAGGTCGGGAGGGACTGGTGCGTTACCTGTCGTCCATTGAGCTTTTCGACCGTTCGCTGGACTCCACGGCCCACGGCGAGGCCATCGTGGCTTTCGTCATCGACAGGGATGGCTTCGTCTGTGATGTGCATGCGGTGTCGCCCGTCAGCCCTGTTGCCGACCGCCACGCCGTGTCGATCATCAAGGGCATGCCCCGTTGGGAGCCAGGCAGGCACCGCGGTCGCGCGGTGCCTGTAAGGATCTACCAGAAGCTGGAGTATTGATGGCCTTGTGTCTCATTGTAACGTGAAGGTTATGGAAGAGCGGGTTCGTCATCACCGTCATCGCCACTACTGGTCGATGTGGAGGAGGAGAAGGTGTGGGATGATGCCGTCTGCCTTTACAGGTTGAGCTCCAGCCCGACAGGGCAGTGGTCGCTGCCCATCACGTCAGTGAGTATGGATGCGCTTGCGATATTGGGGTTAAGCCTTTCGGAAACGAGGAAGTAGTCGATGCGCCAGCCTGCGTTTTTCTCGCGCGAGCGGAAACGGTAGCTCCACCAGCTATAGGTCACCTCGTCGGGATGCAGATATCGGAAGGTGTCAGTGAAACCACTGCCGAGCAGTGCGGTCATCTTTTCCCTCTCCTCGTCAGTGAACCCCGCGTTGTTGCGGTTGGTCTTGGGATTCTTGAGGTCGATCTCCTCGTGCGCCACATTCATGTCGCCGCAAACCACAACAGGCTTCTTCTTGTCGAGAGACAGCAGGTAGTTGCGGAAATCGTCTTCCCAGCGCATGCGGTAGGGCAGTCGACGTGGCTTGGTCTCCCCGTCGTTGGCGTTTTGCGAGTTGGGTGTGTACACGCTCACCAAGTAGAATGTGGGCATCTCCAGCGTGATGACGCGACCCTCATGGTCGTGTTCGTCGATGCCCATTCCATAGGTCACGTTGAGCGGATGCTGCCTGGTGAAGATGGCCGTGCCGCTGTACCCCTTGCGGTCCGCATAGTTCCAGAAACTCTCATAGCCGTCGAAGTTCAGGTCGAGCTGTCCGGCCTGCATCTTCGTCTCGTTGAGGCAGAAGAAATCAGCGTCGAGCTCGTGGAACACCGCCTCAAAACCCGGCCGGTTTTTCTCAGGGTCTGGCTTCATGCAGGCCCTGATGCCATTGACATTCCAAGAGATGAACTTCGTCATGGTCACTGGTTTTTGGACACAAGCTGGTAGTAGACGATGTTGTAGTTGCCGTACTGCGTCTGTTCGTTGACCTGCAGGTTGTAGGTGCGCATGTATATCTCCAGTGCTTTCTTGTTGGCGTTGAAGTAGCCGGTGGAGTTGGTGTTCATGTTGAGGAAGTTCACCTTCAGGTCATACAGGTGCGTGTTGATCTCCGCATTCTTGATGATGACGCTGTAGGGCATGATGTTCATCACGCAGTAGGGGTTGAGGAAGTCCGTCGTGTTATAGAAGGAGATGCCGCAAGTGAGCTCTTGCGTGGGAGCAGCCTTCATGGCGTTGCGCAGCGAGTCGTTGGCCTCTCCTGAGACGACGCCCGCAGCCAGCGTGCTGACGGGGAAGTCGTGGATGATCATGGCCGTGTCGTTCATGGTCCAATGCACGTTGTTCAGGCTGTCATAGCTGTTGGAGCTGGATGAGCGCCATTTGAGGGTGCCTATGTAGTCGCCTTTCATGGCGGTCATGGCTTTCTTCATGTCCTCTTGAGAAAGTCCGTCTTCTGATTTGTCGTTGAGACATGACGTCATTGCCATCAAGGCGCAGAAACCCAGCAGGAGGGTTGTCCATTTGGTCTTTTTCATATGGTTGTCTTTCCTTTCGTTTTATGTGTTTCTTGTATGTTAGCTTATCGCATGTGCTATTCCCAGTTGTTGGTTCAGATGCGTTTCGATTCGCCCCTGAGCAGGCTCATGAATTCCTCGCGCACCTTCATGGCCTCAAACACTCCGCTGTAGGCTGATGTGGTGGTGATGGAGTTTTGTTTCTCCACGCCTCTCATCTGCATGCACATGTGCTTGGCCTCGATGACGACCATGACACCCTGTGGCTTGAGCGTGTCGTTGATGCAATCCATGATCTGGTGCGTCAGCCTCTCCTGCACTTGCAGGCGGTGGCTGAAGATGTCGACGACACGTGCAATCTTGCTCAGGCCTGTGATGTGTCCGTTGGGGATGTACGCCACGTGAGCTTTTCCGTAAAAAGGCAGCATGTGGTGCTCGCACATGGAGAAGAAGTCGATGTCCTTGACGATCACCATCTGGTCGTAGTTCTCGGCAAAGAGGGCGTCGGTGAGCACCTTGTGGGGGTCCTGCGTGTAACCGCGTGTGAGGATTTGCATCGCTTTTGCCACGCGCATGGGGGTCTTCTGCAGTCCCTCGCGGTTGGGGTCTTCACCCAGCAGGGTGAGTATTTCTTTATAATGGCTGGCGAGCTCTTCAAGCCCGTCCCTGAATTCTGTTTCTGGATTCATGTTGATTGTTTGACGTGTGATGGGAGATGCCCTGGAGCCTTGTGTCCTTTCTGTGGTGGGATGATGCCCTTTAGTATTGCGTGGTGATCATTCCCTTGACGATGGTCGCTCCCTTGTAGCCCATGGCGCGTATGTTGTTGAGCATCTTTTGCGCCTCAGCATAGCTGCGGTAGTTGCCCACGCGGCAGATCCATCGTGGCGAGTAGAAGTGCACGTAGACAGGCTGGTCGGGATATTTCATCTTGATGGCGTTCCCGATTTGTTGGGCGCGGTTTTTGTCGTTGCGCGTGTTCCCGCCGGCGAAAGCCTGGACCCGATAGCCGCTCACCTTGCGGCTGCGCAACATGACCTTCTTGGACATGTCGACCGTGGGTATGCTCATCTCAGACGTTTCGTCCTGTGGCTTCTCTGGCTTGCGGTTTTCCGTCTTGCGCTCTGTGGCGGCGTCCTTGTCGTGCTCCTTGTCCTTTTCCTTGGCGGTGGCGTGTGTCCTCTCTTTGTTTGAGCCTTCCTTGGGTAGTGTGGGCTTGGCCTTGTCGCCCGTGACGTTTGGGGAACCGGTTTTCTGTGCGGGCGTGGCGGTCTTGGTCACGTTTGTCCCGTTGACAAGGTTGTCGATATCCTTGCTCTGCGTCACGGTCACCTTTCCTTCCCCTTGCTTGTCTTTCTGCAAGTTGTCGAGGAACGATTGCGCGTTGGCGTTCAGGGCGGCGCACAATATGAACAGCAGTGGTAGGATGATTTTCCGCATGTTTTTCGTTTGGTGGATGATGTCGATTAATCAAAAAGCCAATGAGGTCACCCTTGCTTGTGGCAAGGATGCCTCATTGGTAGGTGTTGAGTTAAGTAAGATTACTTCTTCCAGGCGTCGATGATGCCCTTGAAGTCAGCGGCTTTCAGCGAAGCGCCACCGATGAGGCCACCGTCGATGTTGGGCTTGGCGAAGAGCTCGGGAGCGTTGCTGGCCTTGCATGAGCCACCGTAGAGGATTGTGGTGTCCTCAGCAACATCCTGGCCATACTTCTCCGCGACGATCGAGCGGATGTAAGCCAGCATCTCCTCAGCCTGGTCGGACGTGGCGGTCTTGCCAGTGCCGATGGCCCAGATGGGCTCGTAGGCCAGCACGATGTTCTTCCACTCCTCGGCGGAGAGGTTGAAGACGCTGCCGTCGAGCTCGGCCTTGACGACCTCGTTCTGCTTGTTGGCCTCGCGCTCCTCGAGCGTCTCACCGCAGCAGAAGATGACCTTCAGACCGTTGGCGAGTGCCAGCTGCACCTTCTCCTTGAGGATCTCGGCAGTCTCGTGATAGTACTGGCGACGCTCAGAGTGGCCCAGGATGACATATTGCGCACCCGTGGACTTCACCATGGCAGCGCTGACCTCACCTGTGTAGGCGCCCTTCTCCTTGTCGGCGCAGTTCTCGGCGCCCAGGGCGACGACGTCCTGGTCGAGCACCTGGGCCACGCTGGCGAGGTGGATGAACGGCGTGCAGATGATGACACCGCAGTTGGGCTTGTCAGCAACGAGAGCCTCATTGATTTCCTTGGCCAGGGCGACGCCCTCCTGCAGGTTCTCATTCATTTTCCAGTTGCCTGCAACAATTTTCTTTCTCATTTCTTTTTCTTTTTAAGTGTTGATATGATGTGTTGTGAACTGTCGCTTGAAACAATCTTTCGTTCCTCCTGCTTGAGTTTCCTTCCGCCTTGGCGAATCTTCCGCCTGACGTATTGTCCCCAAGCCCATGTGCGGTCGGCGATGACGAGCAGGAACAGTGGGAGGAAGAACCAGAGGACCACCTTGGCGAGCGTCTTGGCCGCACTGTCCTTCGGCATGTGCCCGATCTCCAGCTTGTCGAGGGGCGCTCGCAGCTCATCGGGCGCGGGCAGGTCGTTGTGGCTCCATTTGCGGATGATGGTCCCATCCTTGATGAGCACCAGCCCCGGATTGCTCCGTATGATGGTCTTCAGTGTTGTCTCGTCGGTGAGGCAGAAGGGGTATTCCGCCCCGGTGATGTCCTCCCAACGCTGTATGGCCTCTTCCGTGGATGCCGTGAGGCAATAGAAGGGGATGTGCTGGTCCTGCGCATACTCGTAGATTTGGTCGATGGCGCCGAAGTTGGAGTCGTCTGCCGTCTCGAGATGGGGCGATATGAGGAGGAAGGTGTATCCCTTGTGGCCCAGCACCTGGCCGGTGATGTCGTCGCCGTCGGCCAGTTCGATGGCGAAATCGTGTATGGGAGGTACGTATCCCTCCTTGACCTTGACGGTCTTGGAGTCGACAAACTGCCAAGTGGAGTCGGGGTAGTTGTCCACC
Organism: bacterium; assembly: GCA_963594895.1. GTDB lineage: Bacteria > Bacteroidota > Bacteroidia > Bacteroidales > Bacteroidaceae > Prevotella. Next base: position 12,354 of record CAVBFJ010000005.1, read on the forward strand.
GTGAATGTCTTTCGCTTCCCGTCCTTCTCCATGACAAATGTCGTCTCAAACTGAGGTTGCTCAGCGCCCTCGGGGATCTCCATGCCCTTTGGGATGTTGGCCCCGATGTGGTAGGGCCGGAAGTCGAACAGGGGCAGGTACCAGAGACAGTAGATGCTTGTCAGTAGGATGAACAGGATGGTGAAGTTGATGGCGATCCACTGTGTTGGCTTCGAGACGAAGCGGTACATGGCCTGTGGCCAGCGTGCCAGGACCAGCGTACAGGCCAGCAGCGCCACGTTCTTGAGCAACGTCTGCGTGTTGGTCAGGTGCAGGGCGTCGCCGAAACATCCGCAATCGCTCACAGGGTTGGCCACGGCAGTCCACAGCGTGATGAGCGTCATGATGGCCATCAGGGCCAGCGACAACCGCGACACCATCCGTCGGCGGATGGCCAGCAGGGTGAAGACGCCCAGCGAGAACTCCACTGCCGCCAAGGCAACGGCGGCCAGCAGTGTCAGCCAGTCGGGCGTGATGGTGGCCAGCCCCAGGGCGTCGAGGTAGTCGTGGATCTTGTATTGTGTGCCCAGCGGGTCAATGGCCTTGACGAAGCCCGAGAATACGAGCACTGCGCCGATGGCCAGCCTGCAAAGGTTGGTTGCCAGGCGCACTGGCGCGCTGTGCGGCGTCGCCTGGTCGCTGTCAGGTGTGCTTCCCTCGGTTGTCGTCAGTTGCCTTGTGCTCATGCGGCGTCGTTGTCGTGTGCGCTCTCCTTTAGGCGTATGGCGCCAAAGACAGCATAGTTGATGATGTCCATGTAGTTGGCGTCGATGCCCTCTGAGGCAATGGCTTGTCCGTGGATGTCCTCCAGCTCCTTCACTCGTTCTATCTTGGTGAGGATGAGGTCTGTGTAGCTGCTGACGCGCATTGTCCGCCACGCCTCTCCATAGTCATGATTCTTGCGAAGCATCAAGTCGAAGGCCTCCATGGCATGCCGGTCATAGAGGCTGAGCGCCTGCTGAGGCGTCATGTCCACGCAGTCGGCAAAGCCCTGCTCGAGCTGTATGAGGCCCACGATGCCATAGTTGATCAGCGCCAGGAATTCCGGGCGGATGCCCTCGCCGACAAGCGACTGCCCCGTGATCTCCAAGGTGCGTATGCGCTTGGCCTTGATGAAGAGCTGGTCGGTGAGCGAGGAGGGGCGCATGATGCGCCATGAGGCCCCGTAGTCGTGAAGTTTCTTGGCGAAGACGTCACGACACTCGTCCATGGTCTCCTGGAACTCTTTGGCCGTATCTTGTTGGTTTGTCATAACGAATGCAAAGTTACACATTAATTTATGGAAAACGAAGAATTGGGCAAGAAAAGTTGTGCCCATCACTCCTGTTGGCGCTGCCTGATGACGCGCACGGTGCCGCAGAGTGCGTCATAGCGTATCTGCAGTGAGTCGCGCCTGGCGCGCAGCATGTTTTTGCGGTAGGGGTCGGCCTCGCTGCCGATCTGTTGCAGGGTGGCCTGCAAGGCCGAGTCGGTGCGTCCGATGTCTTCCTGCGCCATCTTGGCCGACGCCTCCTGCCAGACCTTCAGGGCGCGCTTGCGGCTCTCGACGGCTTTCGGGTGGTCGGCGCGCAACTCGCGGATGGCGTTGAGCGTGCCAGGATAGTCGTGGTGTTGGTAGAGGGAGTCGATGCGTCGCATCAGGGGTTCGGCCAACTGGTCGGGCGACGGTTGGCAGGCGGACAGGGCGATGAGGCCCGCCAGCAGGGTGAGTTTTCTCATGATGTGTCTTTTGGTGTGTCGTGGCTTCACGGGATGGGTGGATTTGGACGACCCTTTCGTTTATGCCGGCGCAAAGGTAGGAAAAATAATTGTCTTGTCCGATATTTGGATCGCAATTAAGTTTTTTTATACCGCCTGGGTATTGAAATAATTTAACAAATAGTCTCTCCAGAATTGCGTCGTAGCGAGCAGGGGGGCACGAGCTCGTAAATAAGCCCTATTTTTGCCATTTTGGGAAATGCTTGAAAATCAACAAGTTGTGAAAGATACGACTCGGTGTGGCTGCGCGGTGGTTTGGGAGAGCCCATGATAGGTACCGAATCATGGTGAGATAGGTGCCTAATCGTCGCATGATTGATGCCTAATCTACCGATGATTCGGCATCTATTGCGATGCGATAGCATACCTTCTTGCAGAAAAAGGGGGCCAAAGTGCTCCGCGAAAGCTCATTTTTCCCTTAAAATATTTGTAATTTTTACAAAACGGCTTCTAGTTTCTCATCTTGCGAAGAAGCTGAAAATGACCAATAAACCTTACAAAACGCTCCGATGCGGCGCGCGCCATTCATGGGGGGCGCAGGCGCCGCGCGGAGAGGCCTTGACGCTACCTGCCCCTGCGGTTCCGCTCGGCGTGGCGCCATCATTTTGTTTTCTCATAAATAATGTGTACCTTTGCACGACTTTTTATCAAGGACAACCAACTATGCGGATACTCAGCGACAGCCAACTGGCACAGATACTCGACCAAGACATCTTCCACAAGATTTCGGAGGCAGCCGACTCCCTGCACCTCGAGTGCTATGTGGTAGGCGGATATGTGCGCGACCTCTTCTTGGAACGACCGTCCAACGACATCGACGTGGTGGTTGTGGGCAGTGGCATCGAGGTGGCCTCGCGCCTGAAGGCCATGCTGGGACGCAAGGCCCACTTGTCCGTGTTCCGCAATTTTGGGACAGCCCAGGTGAAGTGTGGCCCGATTGAGGTGGAGTTTGTTGGCGCCCGCAAGGAAAGCTACAGCCACGACAGTCGTAAACCCCATGTGGAGGACGGGACCCTCGAGGACGACCAGAACAGGCGCGACTTCACCATCAATGCCATGGCGGTCTGCCTCAACCACGACCGCTTCGGCCAACTCGTCGACCCTTTCGATGGTGTGGCCGACCTCGAGGATGGCATCATCGCCACGCCCCTCGACCCCGACATCACCTTCAGCGACGACCCCCTGCGCATGATGCGTTGTGTGCGCTTTGCCACACAACTCAACTTCGAGATTGAGGATGAGACGCGTGAGGCCCTGGCACGCAACGCTGACCGCCTGAAAATCATCAGTGGCGAGCGCATCGAGGAAGAGCTCAACAAGATCATGCTTGCGCCACACCCCAGTACGGGATTCTACTATCTGCGCGAGTCGGGACTGCTCCAGCTCATCCTGCCCGAGCTGGTGGCGCTCGACATGGTGGAGACGCGACACGGCAGGGCGCACAAGAACAACTATAACCACACGCTGGAGGTGCTCGAGAATGTGGTGCGCGCACAGAAGGCCAAGGCCAACGACGCACGCCTCAATACGCTGGATGACGGCCAGCAGGAAGCTGCTGACGAGCCCCTCTTCGACCATACCTTGTGGCTGCGGTGGGCCGCCCTGCTCCACGACATCGGGAAGCCAAAGAGCAAGCGGTGGGATGCCGCCCTGGGATGGACCTTCCACAACCACAACTACATCGGGGCCAAGATGGTGCCCGCCATCTTCCGCCGGCTGAAGTTGCCCATGGACTCCAAGATGAAATACGTGCAGAAGCTCGTTGACCTGCACATGCGACCGCAGGTCATCGCTGATGAGGAGGTGACCGACTCAGCCGTCAGGCGGCTGGTCAACGACGCCGGCGATGACATCGACGACCTGATGATGCTCTGCGAGGCCGACATCACCAGCAAGAACCAGGTGAGAAAACATCGATTCCTGCAAAACTTCCAGTTGGTGCGCGAGAAGATAGCCGACCTCAAGGAACGTGACTACAAGCGACTCCTGCAGCCCTGCATCGACGGCAATGAGATCATGGACCTCTTCCACCTGTCACCGTCCAGGGAGGTGGGTGTACTCAAGCAGGCGCTCAAGGACGCTGTGCTCGACATGCGGGTGCCCAATGAGCGCGAACCCCTCATGCAGCTGCTCCGCGAGAAGGCCCGTGAGATGGGCATCGGCACCGCGCAAACAACCGAGGAGCAGTAGGCGTGAATGTTGCCTAATGTTTGTTAAAAAACTCAATTTGCAAGTTGAGTTTTCAACCTTATTCTGTAATTTTGCACGCAGAAGATTAAACCTGTGGTTTAGCCTTCCGTCAAAGGCGTGTGTCTCTGTAGGATGCATATCACGTCGTCAATCATTAAATAACACATATATAAAGTAGGTATGAAAATTAAAAGCTATTTGTTTGTGGCTTTGTCCGCATTCGTCTTGGCATCTTGTGGTGGCAAGAAAAGCGGAGGCTTGGCCAATTTGGGTAACGACCACTTCCCTGTGGTCACGGTGGGCAGCAGCACAGCTGACATGCAGTCCACTTATCCTGCTACCATCAAGGGTATCCAGGACGTGACCGTGAGTCCGAAAGTGTCTGGCTTTGTGACCAGCGTGCTCGTCCATGAGGGACAGCGTGTGAGCGCCGGCCAGGTGCTGTTCACCATCGACTCGGAGACCTATCGCGCAGCCGTCCGCTCCGCCCAGGCTGCCGTGAACACCGCCCAGGCCGCTGCCAACACCGCCCACACGACCTACGAGAACAACAAGAAGCTGTTTGACCAGAAGATCATCGGCCAGTATGAGCTGTCCACTTCGCTCAACAGTTATCGCCAGGCCCAGGCCCAGGTGGCCCAGGCCGAGGCTTCGCTGGCTTCGGCCAAGGAGCAACTGGCATGGTGCTCGGTGACCTCGCCCGCCAGTGGCGTCATCGGAAGCCTGCCATATAAAAAAGGTGCTCTCGTCAGCGCGCAGACACAGTTGACCACGGTCAGTGATGTCTCGACCGTCGAGGTGTTCTTCTCGCTCAACGAGGCGCAGATGCTCGAGCTGCAGAAGAAGGCCGGCTCGGCGGCAGGTGCCATCAACGCCTTCCCACAGCTCAAGCTCCAGCTCGCCGATGGCTCAATCTACAACCATCCGGGCAAGGTGGTGAAAATCAGCGGCGTGATCGATGCCTCAACGGGAGCCTACAGCGTCATCGCACACTTCACCAACCCCGATGGACTGCTCAAGAGCGGTGGCGCGGCAACAGTTGTCGCCCCGACAGTCAACAGCTCGGCCATCGTGATACCCCAGGAAGCCACAACCCAGGTGCAGGACAAGGTGTTTGTCTACAAGTTGGGAAGCGACAACAAGGTGCACTACACCGAGATCACCGTCGACCCGCAGAACGATGGCATCAGCTATGTCGTGACAAGCGGCTTGAAGCCTGGCGACCGCTTTGTGGTCAAGGGACTCACCAAGCTGACCGATGGACAGAAGATTACCCCTATCACGGAGGCACAATACAACAAGGAAATACAGGATGCCGCAAAGATGGGAGCCGCTCAAGGCAATGCCAAGGACTTCGCCAAGGCCATGAGCAACTAATATTCCCCGTTTAATCCCTAGTTCAAAATATAAGAGACATGAGTCTTTCCAACTTCATAAAACGTCCGGTGCTGAGCACGGTGATCTCCATCTTCTTCGTGCTCCTGGGTACCATCGGACTGATTTCGCTGCCTATTGAGCAGTACCCCGACATCGCGCCACCCACCATCTCCGTGATGACCACTTATACCGGTGCCGATGCCCAGACCGTGCTGAACTCCGTCATCACCCCATTGGAGGAGAGCATCAACGGTGTGGAGAACATGACCTATATGACCTCCACCGCCACCAACTCCGGTTCGGCGAGTATCACCGTCTACTTCAAGCAGGGATCGGACGCCGACATGGCTGCCGTGAACGTCCAGAACCGCGTGTCGCAAGCGCAGGCCCTTCTGCCTGCTGAGGTGACACGTGTGGGTGTCACCGTGTCGAAGCGACAGACATCCAACGTGATCATGTACTCCGTGACCACCGAGGACGGGCGCTACGACTCGAAGTTCCTCACCAACTACAACAACATCAACGTCATACCGGTGCTGAAGCGTATCTCGGGTGTGGGCGACGTGCAGAGCTTCTCTACCGCCGACTACTCCATGCGTATCTGGCTCCAGCCCGACAAGATGAAGCAATATGGCCTGGTGCCCTCTGACGTGTCGGCCGCCTTGTCAGCACAGAACATTGAGGCTGCCCCCGGATCCTTCGGCGAGCAGAGCAACATGGTCTATGAGTACACCCTGCGCTACAAGGGACGCTTGAAGACACCGCAGGAGTATGAGAACATCATCTTGCAGAGCAAGACCACGGGCGAGACCCTCTACTTGAAGGATGTGGCCAGGATTGAGCAAGGCAAGTTGATGTACAATGTGGACATGAACAACAACGGCCACCCTGCCGTCATGGGCATGGTGCAGCAGATTGCCGGCTCCAACGCCACGCAGATCGCCACTGACGTGAAGAAAGCCCTCGACGAAGCGCAGAAGAGCATGCCGCCGGGAATGGAGTTCACGATCGAGTATGACGTGACAGACTTCCTCTATGCATCCATCGCCGAGGTGGTCCGCACGCTTGTCATCACACTGGTGCTGGTGTTCCTCGTCGTGTATGTGTTCTTGCAGGACTTCCGCTCGACTCTCATCCCAATGATCGCCGTGCCTGTGGCCCTCATCGGTACGTTCCTCTTCCTTTGGGTCTTTGGCTTCTCCATCAACCTGCTCGTGTTGTCCGCATTGTTGTTGGCCATCGCCATCGTGGTGGACGACGCCATCGTGGTCGTAGAGGCCGTGCACGCCAAGCTCGACCAAGGCTACGACAATGCGCTCACGGCTTCCATCGATGCCATGAACGAGATTTCGTCAGCCATCATCTCCATCACCCTCGTCATGGCATCCGTCTTCGTGCCGGTGTCGTTCATGGGTGGCACTTCGGGTACCTTCTATCGCGAGTTTGGTGTGACCATGGCCGTGAGTATCGTCATCTCCGCTGTCAACGCCTTGACCCTCTCGCCCGCTCTCTGTGCCATCTTCCTCAAGCCGCACACGGGTGATGGGCATAAGAAGACATCGTTCGTCGACCGGTTCCACATGGGCTTCAACCATGTGTTCAACAAGACCCTCAACAAGTACAGAAAGGGTGTTGAACATGTCATCAACCACCGCATCATCACGGCCATCACTGTCGTGGTGGGCATCGTGGCGCTGGTGGTCTCCATGGCCGTCACCTCAACGGGTCTTGTGCCCGACGAGGACACGGGAACCATCTTCGTGACACTCTCTGCGGCACCCGGCACCAGCCAGGAACGCACGCAGCAGATTGCCGATGAGGTGGACAGCATGCTGGCCAGCAACCCCGCAATCAACCGACGCGAGCAGATCGTGGGTTACAACTTCATCGCAGGACAGGGCTCAGACCAGTCGACATTCATCATCAAGCTGAAGTCTTTTGAGGAGCGTGAGTCGAAGAACATCTTCGCCAGACTTTGGTCGGCCATGACAGGTGGCGGCGTCGAGCAACTCTTTGTCAACCCCATGGAGTCGAACATGGTGCTCGGCATGATCTACAAACAGACCGCACACATCAAGGATGCACAGATTCTGGCTTTCGCACCGCCTATGGTGTCGGGCTTCTCTGTGAACAATGGCGTGTCCATGACCTTGCAAGACAAGACGGGCGGTGACCTGAACAAGTTCTTCCAGGTGGCACAGGACTACCTCAAGGAACTGAAGAAGCGTCCGGAGATATCCACCGCCATGACCTCGTACAACCCGAACTATCCCCAGTACATGGTCAATGTCGATGTGGCCAAGTGTGTGCAGGCCGGGACAACCCCGTCGTCCGTGCTCTCCACCTTGCAGGGCTATTATGGTGGCCTCTATGCGTCCAACTACAACGCTTACGGTAAACTGTACCGTGTGATGATACAGGGTGAGGCGGCCAGCCGCATGCGTCCCGACGGACTGAGCAACATCTATGTCCGCCTGAGCAATGGCAGCATGGCGCCAGTCAACGAGTTCATCTCGCTGAGCCGCGTGTACGGACCTTCCAACATCGCGCGTTTCAACCTGTTCACCTCCATCAATCTGAACATCTCGCCAAACACCAACGACGGCTATTCCACGGGTGACGCGCTGCGCGCTTGTGAGGAAGTGGCTTCCACCACACTGCCCACTGGCTATGGCTACGAGTATAGCGGCCTGACGCGCTCAGAGGCTGAGTCGAGCAACTCGACCGCCTTGATCTTCGTACTCTGCTTGGTGTTCGTCTATCTCATCCTGTCTGCCCAGTATGAGTCGTACATCGTCCCGTTGACCGTCATCCTGTCCATTCCCTTCGGTTTGGCCGGAGCGTTCATCTTCACGAAAATCTTCGGACATGCCAATGACATCTACATGCAGATCTCGCTCATCATGCTGATTGGCCTCTTGGCCAAGAACGCCATCCTTATCGTGCAGTTCGCCCTGGAGCGCCGACGCACAGGCATGGCCATCAAGTATTCTGCCATCTTGGGCTCGGCAGCACGTCTGCGACCTATCCTGATGACATCACTGGCCATGGTCATCGGCTTGCTGCCGCTGATGTTCGCATCGGGCGTGGGTAAGAACGGCAACCAGACGCTGGGCGCTGCCGCCGTGGGTGGCATGTTGATCGGCACACTCTGCCAGATCTTCATCGTGCCGGCACTGTTCTGCATCTTCCAATGGTTGCAGGAGAAGTTCACCCCGCTCACCTTCGAAGACGAGGAGAGCTCCGACGCAGCCACCGAGCTGAAGCAATACGCCCACGACAAGGGTATGGTGGTCTACAAGGACCAATACGAAGATTAATAGATTAAACAAGATGAAAATCATTCGCAATATTATGATATGTGGCTTAGCAGCGCTGTCCATGACAGGCTGCAAGAGCCTCTATGGCAAGTATGAGCGTCCCGAGGTCAAGACACAGGGCATCTTCCGCGACCCTGTGTCGGCCAAGGACACCCTTGCCGTCACAGACACCACGACGCTCGGCTCGATGCCCTGGCGCCAGGTGTTCACCGATCCGCAGTTGCAGGCCCTGATACAAAAGGCCATCGACAACAACCCCAACATGCTCAACGCTGCCCTCAACGTTGACATGGCCGAGGCGCAGCTGAAGGCGGCCAAGTTGGCGTTCCTTCCGTCATTCGCCTTCACGCCGCAGGGCACGATTACCCGTTTCAACGACGCCACGACCAAGAGCTATCAGCTTCCCATCAACGCCTCATGGAACGTCTCGCTCTTCGGTGGACTGACGGCGGCCAAGCGCTCATCGCAGATGGCTCTCCTGCAGACCCAGGAATACAAGCGCAGCGTGCAGACGTCATTGGTGGCTAATGTCGCCAACCTCTATTACACGCTTCTCTCGCTCGACAAGCAGATGGAGCTGGTGGACGACATGGAGCGCTTGACCAAGGAGACATGGGAGACCTTGCAGAAGCGTTTCGACACCACAACGGGCACCCGCTCGGTGAGCGTGCAGAGCGCGGAGAGCAACTATTACAGTGTGTTGACGCAGAAGGCAGACCTGCAGCGCAGCGTGCGTGAGTGTGAGAACTCGTTGAGTTTGCTCATCGGCGAGCCCGCACATGCCATCGCGCGCGGCTCGCTTGACAACCAGGTGCTGCCGGCCAGCCTGTCAACGGGCGTAGGCGTGCAGTTGCTGGCCAACCGTCCCGACGTGCATGCTTATGAGATGGCGCTGGCGCAGTGCTTCTACAACGTGGAGCAGGCTCGCAGCAATTTCTACCCGAACATCACCATCTCCGGCGTGGGCGGTTTCAGCAATGGCTCTGGCATGGTCAATCCGGGCAAGTGGTTGCTCTCTGCTGTCGGTTCGCTGACACAGCCCATCTTCCAGAACGGCAAGCTCGTCGCCGCACTCCGCGTGGCGAAGGACCAGTACCAGCAGGCTTTCAACACATGGCAGAACAGCATCCTCTCAGCAGGCGCCGAGGTGAGCAACGCTCTCGTCAAGTACAACTCGTCAGAGGAGAAGAGCCAGCTTGAGGCCAAGCAGATAGAACTCTTGAAGAAAAATGTGGAGCAGACTACCTCGTTGATGGAGAGCAAGGGTTACACTTATCTCGACATCATCACGGCGCAGAGCAGCTTGCTCAACGTGCAGCTCTCCAAGGTCAGCGACGACTTGGCTAAGATGCAGGCTGTCGTGAGCCTCTACGAGGCACTGGGAGGCGGTTCTTATTGAGGTGCGCAAGCAGAGTTCTTATTTCAAACACTCTAAGTTTCAAGAAACATGAACGATATTAGTCCCAAAGCCGTTGTGTCGCCCAAGGCGAAAATCGGCAACAATGTCAAGATATACCCGTTCGTTTACATCGAGGACTATGTGGAGATAGGCGACAACTGCGTCATCTTCCCCTTTGTGAGTATCCTCAATGGCACGAAGATGGGCAACACCAACATGGTGCACCAAGGATCGGTGCTGGGCGCACTGCCACAGGACTTCGACTTCTGTGGGGAGCGTACCGAGCTGATCATTGGCAACAACAATGTGATTCGAGAGAACGTCATCATCAACCGCGCCACGCATGAGGGCGGACAGACGGTAATAGGAAACGACAACTTCCTGATGGAGGGTACGCACATCAGCCATGACACGAAGGTGGGTGACAAGAATGTTTTCGGATACGGTACGAAGATCGCAGGCGACTGCGAGATAGGACATGGAACCATCTTCTCGTCTTCGGTCATCGCCAATGCCCACACCCGGGTGGGTGACCTGTCCATGATCCAGGCTGGATCAACATTCTCAAAGGACGTGCCCCCTTACATCATCGTGGGAGGAAATCCGTTGAAATACTCCGGTACCAACAAGACCATGATGGACAAGGCCGGGATCGACGAGAAGGTGCAGAAGCACGTGGCTAACGCCTATCGTCTGGTCTTCCATGGCCAGAACAGCCTGTTTGATGCCACACTGCAGATCCAACAGCAGGTGCCCGACAGCAAGGAAATCCAAAACATTGTAGAGTTCTTGCAGTCAACAAAACTGGGAGTTGTCACAAAAATGTAACTCATACCTATACAATTTTTATCTTATGACAAAGGGCTTGGCCGTGAGGTCAAGCCCTTTTTGCACATGTCGGCTGGCGCATAGGCGGTTCAGCCTGTTCGCTTGTTTTGCTTATGAGTTGGAAGGGCCTTGTCGGCTGGCTGAAGGGGACAGCTGTAGCTCGTGCAACTTGTTGAGCGCCCAGGCATAGGCGATGGCCGTGCGCGAGTCCATCTCCACAAAGTGACCGCCCTCATTCCATTGTAGGGTGGTGTGGTCGCTGCCCAATTGATGTTTGAGTAGTTGATGCTCGAAGCGTATGTTGTCGCCTACGTGGGCCATGGAGACGTTGCGGACTTGCTCTTCCTTGCGCCCAAGGCTCATGTAGACCAAATGGGCCCGGGTGGGGTGGGAGCTTGCGTAACGTTGCCAGTCGCGGATCCAGACAGACGGCGAGGCGGCAGCGATGGCTTGGAACCGGTCGGACAGTGTTGAGGCCCATAGAGAGAAGAGGCCTGCAAGCGAGTAGCCGCCCAGCACAACGGGCAACGTGCCCAGCAAGCGTTCCACTTCAGGTAGTAGTTCGCCGATGATAAACCGCAACGTCGCCTCGGCGTGAAGCCCCACTTCTTCACGCCGCGAAATGGCGTCGTCGTGCCATGGCGTCAGTTGCAGGTGCCAGTCTTCTATCTTGAATGTGGCCATGGCGAAAGGTCGTCTTGTGTGTTTGGTTATCAGGGACACTTCGTGGTCAATGGTCGCTGTTTCCTTTCGTTCAAGGGGCTGGATGAGCAGAGCTTCTGGATGCTCGCACGCATAGAGGTCCACGGGGATGCTGATGTTGTTGAGCCTTGTGACTTTCATTCCTTGATGACGATATTGTCCTGTGAGAGTTTTTGCTTCCTGGTGCAACCCTCGAGGTGGTCGTTGATGATGCCGATGCCCTGGAGGTGCGAATAGATGATGGTGGAGCCCACATATTGGAACCCACGCTTCTTCATGTCTTTGGCCACTTCGTCAGACAAGGCGTTGTGCGTGCATCCTGTCTTTTGATGGCTTGGGTAGACCCATGTATTCCCATTTGTGAAGTGCCAGATGTATCGGTCGAAGCTCCCAAACTCTTGGGCGACCTTGAGGAAGGCCTTGGCGTTGTTGACCATGGCCCATACCTTGCGTGGCGAGCGGACCATACCCTCTGTCGATAGGATGCGGCTGATATCCTCGTCCGTGAATGTCGCGACCTGCTTGGGGTCGAAGTCCGCAAAGCACTTGCGGAACACATTGCGGCGTTTGAGCATCATCAGCCATGACAGGCCGCACGACATCGACTCGAGCAGAAGCATCTCGAAGTGGCGCTTCTCGTCATGGACAGGCACGCCCCATTCCTCATCATGGTATTCCTCGAGCAACTTGTCGCCTACGGCCCAAGGACAACGCTGCGGATATTGCAGGTGTCTCATCTCGTGTCCTCCCCATGTGTTCGTACCCACAAGGCGGAATCCCAATGACAGGTATAGCCGTTCGGCCCAAGGGTGAGTCAGGTCGACCAGCAGGCCGACGGGCTGTCGTGTGCCGTGCCGACGTATCATCTCGTACAGCAAGGCCGTGGCGATGCCCTGCTTGCGGTATTCCGACTTTACGGCAAGCGAGTCGATGTAGTATTCCCCAGCTTGAGTCTCGTCAGCCATGCCAGAGAAGTCGCCTCCCAGTTGCTCTTTTGTGGCCTGCAGAAAAGCCTTGCGCAATGTGTGCAGTTGGCCGCCATCGTAGGCGGCAATAATGCCGGCTATGTCGCCCCTGGCAGTCGTCGCCACCAGGACGTTGCGGTAACTGTATTGGCTGTCCTCTCGTTTCACCAGTCCTGTCATCATCGTGTGGAAGTCGGCCAGCGTGTGAGCAGGTCCGGCAAAATATTGGCAGCAATCTTCATCCATGGCCATCATGATCAGCGAGGCGATGCTTGCGGCCTGGGCTGGGGTGGCTGGTCCAATCTTGAATTTCATGGTTGTAGGTGAGGCTTTATTTAAGACAATAAAAGAAGTGGGGCGAAACCCCTTGGCGTGGCAACCCGTGTTCTGCCGATTAATAGGAGGCGGTGCAGGGGATGCCCAAAGCTATGACGCGGTCTCGTATGTGGTCGAGCTCCTCGTGTGACGCCTTGCGCAAGTCATGGTCCGGTGTCTCGCGGTCGATGGTGTAGACCATCACCTCCTGGGGGGCGATGGCTGCCACGGCGTCCAGCCAAGGCTTCACATAACGGTCGCCAGTGTTGTCCACCGGTATCTTCTCTCCGTCAGGGGCGGAGGTGCAGCCCTTCATGAACATGGTCTGGATGATGATGTGTCCGTTGAAAACCTTCATGTTCTCGATTATTTTCTTCACATCGTAGCTCGGTTGGGTGGGGCGGTCCGCTGTACGGATGTATTCGGGGTCCACCGTGTCGAGCTTGAGGATGTTGTTGTCCACCTTCATCAAGGCGCGCCGTGTCTCCTCGTGGCCGATGAATGTTGAGTTGCTCAGTACGGTGATCTTGGCCTCCGGACACCACTTGTCACGCAGGCTTATCGTGTCGTCGATGATTTCCGGGAAGTGGGGGTTGCTGGTGGGTTCCCCGTTGCCGGCAAATGTCAGCACGTTGGGGTGCTCGCCGTCGTCGTGCATCTTGATGAGTTGTCGCTCCAAGGCGTCGGCCACTTCCTGCCGGGAGGGATGTCGGGTGTGGGTGTGGTGGTCACGGTTGAAACCACACTCGCAGTAGACGCAATCAAACGTGCAAATCTTCCCGTCGGCTGGCATCAGGTTGATGCCCAGGCTCAATCCCAGCCGTCGGCTGTGTATGGGGCCGTAGATGGGGCTCGGGTAAATGATCGTGCTCATAGTATGTCCTGTTTATGTTTGTTGTATGTTCACTGTTACACTGTTGCAAAGGAATTCCGCAACGCCATGCAAAGATACGGATATTTATCAGATGGCAGACGTTAATGCACGTTAAACTCTCGTGTTTGTGACATTTTTTTTGTTACTTTGCACGCAAATTTGGGTTATTATAGCCATTTTGGAATGGGACATAAACGTAAAAAGACCAATGGGCGCTCAGGCCGCCTGCAGTCGGTCACGCTCTGTATCAGCACAGCCTTGGTGCTCATCCTGTTAGGATTAGTTGTCTTCTCCACGCTTTTGGGACGCAACTTGTCATCGTACGTCAAGGAAAACCTTGTGGTTACCATGATGCTTGAGCAGGACATGACGGACACCGAGGCGCAGACCTTGTGCCGTGGCCTTGCCAGGCGGCCCTATATTAGGAGCATCAATTTCATTAGCAAGACCCAGGCCTTGAGGGACGCCACAAAGGAGATGGGCACCGACCCGTCTGAGTTTACGGATGGTGTCAATCCCCTCCCGTCGTCAGTCGACTTGACTCTGAAGAGCGAATATGCCAATAATGACTCCCTGAAGTGGATCTCCAAAGAACTCAAACAGTACCCCAAGGTGTCCGAGATCAGCTATCAGCGTGACCTCGTAGACTCGGTCAACCATAACCTCGCGAAAATAGGGTTGGCGTTGCTTGTCTTGGCTGTGCTGCTCACCTTCGTGTCGTTCTCGCTGATCAACAACACGGTTCGCTTGGGCATCTACGCACGCCGCTTTTCCATCCACACCATGAAGCTGGTTGGAGCCTCATGGGGTTTCATCCGATGGCCGTTCCTCAGACGAGCCATCCTGACGGGCATGCTGGCCGCCCTTTTGGCATGCGCGGTGCTCGCAGGTGGCATGTATCTGCTCTATTGCTATGAGCCTGAGGTGCTGACAGTCATCTCTTGGCAGGAGATGGCCATCACGGGTGTCACTGTGTTTCTCTTTGGTATCATCATCACCGCCCTGTGCGCTGGTATCTCCGTCAACAAGTTCTTGAAGATGAAGGCTGGCGAACTTTACAAGATTTAAAAACATTCATAATATAATCATTCAATCGCAAAGTTGATATTCTGACTATGGATAGAAGAAATTTAGCATTCGACCGTACCAACTTCATTCTCTTGGCCATTGGTTTTGCCGTGGTGGTCATTGGTTTCATCCTGATGAGTGGACCATCGTCAACCGAACAAACATTCAATCCCGACATCTTCAGTGTGCGCCGCATCAAGGTGGCTCCTGTGGTTTGCTTCATCGGATTTGTCTCGATGATCTATGCCATCATCCGCAAGCCGAAGGACAAGGGCACCGACCTGGCATCCCGCAACGAAACTAAGGAGGATTGATAAGACATGAACGATTTGCAGGCTTTTATCCTGGGCGTGATCCAGGGGCTCACCGAGTATCTTCCTGTCAGCAGTAGCGGTCACCTGTCCATCGTGTCCTCATTCATGGATGTGGATGGAGCGGACAACCTGGCTTTCACCGTTGCCGTACATGTGGCCACGGTGTTGAGCACGCTGGTCATCTTTTGGAAGCAGATCGTGTGGATTTTCCGCGACCTTTTCAAGTTCTCATGGAATGAGGGCACACGCTATGCGGCGCTCATTGTGGTGTCGATGATACCCGTGGGCATCGTCGGCGTCTTCTTCAAGGATAAGGTGGAAGAGGTCTTCGGGTCTGGGTTGTTCATTGTGGGACTGATGTTGCTGGTGACGGCGGCACTGCTCACGTTCTCCTATTTCGCCAAACCCAGGCCGAAGGAGAAGATCAGCCTGAAGGACGCCTTTGTCATCGGCTTGGCCCAGGCAGTGGCCGTCATGCCCGGTCTCTCCCGTTCGGGCAGCACCATCGCAACGGGCTTGCTCCTTGGTGACAAGAAGGAGAAGCTGGCGCAGTTCTCATTCCTTATGGTAATCCCCCCCATCTTGGGTGAGGCATTGCTCGACACCCTCAAGATGGTGAAGGGCGGCGTGAGCACCGTGATGGGCGACATACCCGTGTCTGCGTTGGTCATAGGCTTTGTCACGGCTTTCATCTTCGGTTGTCTGGCTTGCCGTTGGATGGTCGACATTGTGAAGCGCGGCAAGCTCATCTATTTCGCGGTGTATTGCGCTGTGGTGGGTGTTGTCACCATCGCCGCCAGTCTCATTTAATTCCTTGGCCCTTCATCGTCAGCCCATGGACTTTATCAAAGGTGAGATTTTGGCCATCGACAAGCCCTACCGCATGTCGAGCTTTGGCGCCTTGGCGCACATTCGCTATTTGCTCTCCCACCATTTGGGGCAAAAGGTGAAGGTGGGCCACGCCGGCACGCTGGACCCCCTGGCCACAGGTGTGCTCATCCTCTGCACGGGACGTTGCACCAAGCGTATCGAGGAGTTGCAGGCACACACCAAGGAGTACACCGCTACGTTGCAGTTGGGTGCCACCACTGACAGTTATGACCGTGAGCACACGGTGAACCACACATATCCCTGGCGCCATGTCACCAAGGACTTGGTGCTACAGACGTTTCCGCAGTTTGTGGGCGACATCGAACAAGTGCCTCCCACCTACAGCGCTTGCAAGGTGGAGGGTGCGCGTGCCTACCAGCTTCGTCGTCAAGGCGAGACGGTGGCCTTGAAGCCCAAACGTATCCACATCGACGAGATAGAGCTCACTGATTTTGATGCTGAGCGCCATCGCCTGTCCATCCGCGTGGTCTGCGGCAAAGGCACTTACATCCGAGCCTTGGCGCGTGACATGGGGCGGGCGTTGGGAAGTGGGGCTTATCTCACCGACCTGCGGCGCACGAGAGTGGGCGATTATGGCATTGCCGACTGCGTCGACTTTGACCACTTCAGCGATTGGCTGGCCCAACAGGATGTGGTCATGCCCACTCATGAGAACAGCTAATTCTTGCGGACAATGAGGCTCATCGCCTGTCTGCTCCATTCACAAACAAGTCAAAAAGTAAATGACGGCCGCGCACATCTCGCCTCGCCGTGAGTGCCGTGCCAAAGTTATTGAGTCCAAACATCAAAGAAATATGAAACTGTCACAATTCAGGTTTAAGTTGCCCGAAGAGCAAATAGCCCTTTATCCGCATAGTTTGGTGCGTGAGTTTACCAACGACGATGGCTCCAAGGAGTCGTTCCGAGTCACACGCCGTGACGAGGCCCGCATGATGGTCTTGCACCGGTCGACGGGCGAGATAGAGATGTTCAAGAAGGACGCAAAAGGGAATCCCATTGAAGGTCAATACATTGAGTTCCGCGACATACTCGATTATTTCGACGAGGGTGACACGTTTGTCATGAACAACACCAAGGTGTTTCCCGCCCGCCTCTATGGCACCAAGGAGAAGACGGATGCCAAGATTGAGGTGTTCATCCTCCGTGAGCTCAATGAGGAGACACACCTGTGGGATGTCCTTGTCGAGCCTGCTCGCAAGATCCGCATTGGCAACAAGCTTTTTTTTGATGAGGTGGGCACCATGGTGGCTGAGGTCTACGACAACACCACCAGCCGTGGCCGCTCGCTGCGTTTCCTTTACGACTGCCCGCACGACCAGTTCAAGAAGGACTTGTTCTCCTTGGGAGAGATGCCGCTTCCCGATTACGTTCTCAATGGGCGTCCTGAGGACCCGACCATGCACGGCATGCACGTCCGATCACACGCCACAACTGATGACGTGGACGACTTCCAGTGTGTCTTCGCCAAGAATGAAGGTGCTGTCACCGCTCCCGCCACGGGCCTGCATTTCAGTCGTGAGCTGATGAAACGCATGGAGATCAAGGGCGTCAATGCCGCTTATGTCACCCTGCATTGTGGCTTGGGCAACTTTTCGCAGATTGAGGTCGAAGACTTGACCAAGCATAAGATGGACTCTGAGCAGATGCTTGTCACCAAGGAGGCTTGCGACATCGTGAACAAGACCAAGCAGGAGGGACATCGCGTTTGCGCCATCGGCACGAGTGTCGTGAAGGCCACCGAGACCGCTGTCGGTACGGATGGCTTGCTCAAGGAGTATGACGGCTGGACCAGCAAGTTCATCTTCCCGCCCTATGACTTTGGACTCGCCAACAGCATGGTGGCCAATTTCTATCATCCCGAGTCAACGCTTATGATGTCGACGGCGGCCTTTGGCGGCTATGAGGCCGTGATGGAGTGCTATGACAAAGCCCTGAAAAACGGTTACATGTTTGGTTGCTTTGGTGACAGCCTGCTGATTGTAGACTAAGTTGCTCGCCTCCTGTCTGAATCATCAAGGGTCTTGCTATGCTTCATCATGTGTATTTTAGCATCGGCTCCAACATTGGCAATCGCAAGCGACTTGTGCGCGAGGCCATCGCCTTGCTCAATGAGCGGGTCGGCGAGGTGGTGCGACAGTCAGCGCTGTTCGAGACAGAACCGTGGGGATTCGAATCGCCGAATAAGTTCATCAACGCATGCGCCTGTTGCGTGACGACCTTTTCGCCACGCCAGTTGCTGGCCATCACCCAGCACATAGAGCGCGAACTGGGGCGCACGCAGAAGACCAAGGACGGCAAGTATCACGACCGTGTCATTGACATTGACATCCTGCTCTATGACGATCTCCGTGTCAACGACCCCGACTTGGTCATCCCTCATCCCCACATGCGCGAGCGTGCTTTTGTCATGGATCCGTTGAGGGAGATTCTTGACGAGGTCTGAGGATTCAAGCCATTCGGTCGCCCCATCTCGCATGCGTGATGGGAGGGCGGTTTCCAGGACGAAATAAATGCCAAAGAGCCGCATCACCTTTGCAGATGATGCGGCTCTTTCTATTTCTTTGCGCTGGGCAACTGTTGCCCGTTAGCATTACTTGCGCAGACCGAGGGCCTTCACAATGGCGCGGTAGCGGTTGATGTCGCGCTCCTTCAGGTAGGTGAGCAGGCGACGACGCTTACCGACGAGCTGGGTCAGCGAACGCGTGGTGACGAAGTCCTTGTGGTTGGCCTTGACGTGCTCTGTCAGGTGCTTGATGCGATAGGTGAACAGGGCAATCTGGCTCTCTGCGGAACCTGTGTCGGTTGTTGACTTGCCATACTGGCCGAAGATCTCTTCCTTCTTCTCTGAGTTAAGATACATTGTTTGTTGATTAATGATAGTTGCACCATTAACATCTGTTGGTCGCGCGGAGGCCTTAATCAAAAACCTTCAGCGGCCGCAAATGCTTCGGTATCTCCGAAAATGCGGTGCAAAGGTACAACTTTTCATCCATTCACACAAGCCTTTCGATTATTTTTAGTAATTTTGCACACAAAATATAATCGCTATTTTTAAGGTAAATCAATGCAAGACATTCGAAACATCGCAGTTATTGCGCACGTTGACCACGGCAAGACTACACTGGTCGACAAGATGATGCTCGCTGGCAAACTGTTCCGTGACGGCCAGGACAACAGCGGCGAAGTGCTCGACTCCAATGATTTGGAGCGTGAGCGAGGGATAACCATTTTGTCAAAGAACGTTTCAATCAACTGGAAGGGAGTGAAAATCAATATTCTCGACACTCCGGGTCACTCCGACTTTGGTGGCGAGGTGGAACGCGTGCTCAACATGGCCGACGGTTGCTTGCTGCTCGTCGATGCCTTTGAGGGCCCGATGCCCCAGACGCGCTTCGTGCTTCAGAAAGCCTTGCAGATTGGCCTCAAGCCCATTGTGGTGGTCAACAAGGTCGACAAGCCCAACTGCCGTCCGGAGCAGGTCTATGAGATGGTGTTCGACTTGATGTGCGACCTCAACGCCACAGAAGACCAGCTCGATTTCTCCGTGGTCTATGGCTCCGCCAAGAACGGATGGATGGGCCCCGATTTCAAGGCCCCCACGGACAACATCGACTATCTGCTCGACAAGATTGTCGAGGTTATCCCCGCCCCGAAGCACATCGATGGCACGCCCCAGATGCTCATCACATCTCTCGACTATAGCAACTACACTGGCCGCATAGCCGTGGGGCGTGTGCATCGCGGCACACTCACCGATGGCATGAACATCGTCATCTGCCACCGTGATGGCACCCAGGAGCGCACTAAGATCAAGGAGCTCCACACCTTCGAGGGCATCGGCCACAAGCGTGTCGATAGCGTGTCGAGCGGTGACATCTGCGCTGTCGTTGGCCTGGAGCACTTCGAGATTGGCGACACCATTGCCGACTTCGAGAATCCGGAGCCACTGCCTCCCATCGCTGTCGACGAGCCCACGATGAGCATGCTCTTCACCATCAACGACTCGCCCTTCTTCGGACGCGAGGGAAAGTTCTGCACATCGCGCCAAATCAACGACCGCTTGCAGCGTGAGCTTGAGAAGAACATCGCCCTGCGCGTGGAGCCTTTCGAGGACTCCACCGACAAGTGGATTGTCAAGGGACGTGGCGTGTTGCACCTCTCTGTGCTCATTGAGACCATGCGCCGCGAGGGCTATGAGCTCCAGGTGGGCCAGCCCCAGGTGATCTACAAGGAGATTGACGGCCAGAAGTATGAGCCTGTTGAGGAGCTCGACATCAACGTGCCGCAAGACTACTCGTCGAAGATGGTCGACATGGTGACCCGCCGCAAGGGTGACCTGACGGGAATGGATACCGAGGGCGACCGCGTGAACATCACGTTCGACATACCTTCGCGTGGCATCATTGGCCTCCGCACCAATGTGCTCACTGCCTCACAGGGCGAGGCCATCATGGCCCACCGTTACAAGGAGTACCAGCCCTTCAAGGGCGAGATCGTTCGTCGCACCAATGGCTCCATGATCTCCATGGACGGTGGCACGGCCTATGCCTATGCCATCGACAAGCTGCAAGACCGCGGCAAGTTCTTCATCGATCCGGGTGAGGAGGTTTATGCCGGTGAGGTGGTCGGAGAGCACATCCACGACAACGACCTTGTCATCAATGTCTGTAAGGCCAAGCAGCTCACCAATGTGCGCGCTTCTGGTTCCGACGATAAGGCTCGCATCGTCCCGAAGACAGTCATGAGCCTTGAGGAATGTCTGGAGTATATCAAGGGTGACGAGTATGTGGAGGTCACGCCTAAGAACATCCGCATGCGCAAGATCATCCTCGACCACCTTGAGCGCAAGCGCTCCAACAAGGAATAATCATTCAGACCGCAATAAGCGAAACACAATGCGGGCAATGGCTTTCGAGTCATTGCCCGCATTATTGTTGATGTGTTGTTTCCCGTTGTTATGGCCCAAATTTATTCGCAAGATGAACCTTAACTTCCTGTGAGGTTACTCTTTCGCGTATATGGGCAGTGGCTTAAGAATGGTCTTGCCGTGCTCCACGACTTTGACATGGCATTGTCGATAACCGCTCTCGCTGAGAACAGTGTCGAGCAGAGGGTTCAATTGTTTTATGCGTTGTATGTCATCTCTATCGGAGATGGTCAAGACAAAGTCTGGTTTCCGCTCCCTTATTGCCTGGTATCGCTCCTCTTTCATAGCTTCGGAAGCGCCGTTTTGCAATGCCCAATACTTGCATGCGGGCAGGGCGCGGGCGTGAAGTCCCCATCCCATCTCATGGAATGCGAACATGATTTTGCAGAAGGGCTTGCGAAGGAGAATCCGTTCGGTTGCGGTAAACTCCACCGGAGGGTCGCCAGCCATGAAAGCAAGGAGGTTGGTGTGTACGTTGTATGCGATGCCGATGAAGAAGACCGCTGACAGGAGAGCGGCGTATAGGGGGCGTGACATTCGGCGCAACAGACTGGATGACATGCTGGTGAACTCGCTCAACAGAAACACGAAAAACGGGATGGTGGTAGCCGCATAATAACACCAAGGAGCCTTCAGCTCGATAAAGAGGAAGAAGGGAACAAACGACAACAAGAGCCACCATGAGAAACGCCGCCGCTTGCAGAATAGCACCATGCCTGCCAATATTGTACACTCTCCGATGGTCTTTAACGTGGTGAGCAGATTGGTTGTGTTGGTGACAAAAAACGTCTTCCACATGGACAACCCACTTCCGTTGTCGGTAATCAGGAAAGTGTTGACGAAATATTCCCTCACCATGTCCGCGAAGCATCCCTTCGCTGTGAGATACGCCACAAACGGCAATACAGGTAGTACGATTCCCGCCAACCCATATGCGACAGCGCTGACACACCGTCTCTGCAGCGCAACAATGGCAACGATGATGGCCATGCCGCCCATCATGACAAACAGGTTCCATTTGACAAGCAGGCACCATGCCATGCCTATGCCGAGCCAAAAGGCGTATTTCCTTAGTTTCGTGTCGGATGGACGCTGGAGCGAACGGGTGGTGCAATACACTCCGGCGCATATCCATGGCATGCAGAAGTCTTCGGCACGCACCTCACAGTGGATCTCGCGGTGAAACAACAGTATGCTCAGCATGACCAAGACGGCCATTGCCTCGCGCCTGCCGACAAAGAGCCTTGCCGTACGCCACTGAATGGCAAACGTGAAGGTGTAGGCCAGCACGCTGAGCCAAAACACACCGATGTAGGAGGTGGGGGCAAGGAGATACCCCACGCCGTAGATAAGCCATAGCAGCGGTCCCTTGGAGTCGGCAAAGTCTACATAGGGTGTCATGCCCTCCATCCATGCCTTGCCACAGGTGAAAAACCATGCCGAATCGCATCGTGGACTCCAGTAGGCCATCAAGAAGGAGTCAGGCGAAAGCCACATTAACAGAACGAACGAGATGAGGAAGAAACCTACCCAGCGAAGAAGGGGGGATCTGCGGTTGGGGGGGGGTAAAAGTTGTGGTGTCATAAAAATGCTGATACTAACGTGTGTCTGACGAAAATTACCTTAATTCCGCAACACTGCGGAATATTTTTGGTGACAAAGGTAACAAAAAAAGACGGAAAACTCACACTTTTGTGTGAAATGTTTTCTGTCAACCTAAGAGGTGGCCCTTCATAGGGGGCGTGATGGATCTCTTTGGCCTATTTCCATTTGTTGATGCGTTTTTAGGGAAACAAATAGTTGTGCGAATGGAATAATCTTGTTACTTTTGCATGAGGTGAGCGATGCGTGTTTCCACTCGCGTGTCACCTTTATAACATAGCAGACGCAAGACCGTATGAAAAGTTCAGAAAGCGTGATTACCAGCACGCAAAACACACGTGTGAAGAGGCTCATCTTGTTGCAGCAGAAGTCATCCGAGCGCCGCAAGGCAGGTTTGTTTGTGGTGGAGGGGCGCCGTGAGTTGCTCCATTGCCTCCATTCGGGCTACGAGATCGACACGCTTTTCTATTGTCCCCAACTCATGTCCTCCGATGGTGAGGATGCCGAGCTCCGCCAGGTCATCGCAAGCAACCATGCCCTTGAGGTCACGCCCGAGGTCTATGGTCGCATGGCCTATCGCGGCTCCACGGAGGGTGCCATCGCCGAGATGAAGGCGAGGACGCTAACCCTCGACGACCTTCGGCTGCCCGACAACCCGTTGCTGATGGTGCTCGAGCGTGTGGAGAAGCCAGGCAACCTGGGGGCTGTGCTCCGTTCGGCCGACGCCGCGGCTGCCGACGCCGTCATCGTCTGTGACCCGCTCACCGACCTTTACAACCCCAACCTCATCCGTTCGAGCATCGGAGCCATCTTCACCGTGCCCACTGTGGCCTGCTCATCGGCCGAGTGCATCGCTTTCCTGAAGAAGCGGGGCATCCGCATCCTCACCGCACAGTTGCAAGACTCTCATCTCTATTACGACACCGACATGCGGCAAGGCACCGCCCTGGTCATGGGCACGGAGGCCACGGGGCTGACCGAGCCATGGCGCCAGGCGGCCGATGCGCATATCCGTATCCCCATGAAGGGGCAACTCGACTCGCTCAATGTGTCGGTGAGCGCGGCTATTCTGCTCTTTGAGGCTGTGCGCCAACGTGAGGGATGAGGTCTTCGACGCTTCCCATTTCTGGGAACCGCGCTTGTAAGTCGCGTGCTTTTTCCAATGTTTTCTGAAGGAACCGGGCATACTCTTCCGACTCGGGACGGAAGGGCTTGTGTCCTAATGCCTCGCGTATGGGTCGCCATGCTTCGAGAAAAGCTTGCGTTTGGCGGGAGAAATAAGTGTCGCCAAACCGCTCGAAGATGTAGTTGATGGCCTGTGGGGTGGGGTGGAGCATGTCTTCCTGGTAGAAGCGATAGTCGCGCAGCTCGTCGACCACGATCTCATAAGAGGGGAAGTAGTCCACGCTGACGCCTGCCAATGCTTGCCTCACCTCTTCGACTGCAAGCAACAAGGTGGCCTTTGACAGTTGCGAACCGTGGTACCCATACTTGCGGTAACGGATGGGTGACACGGTGAGGACGAACCTCACCTGCGCATAATGCTGGTGCACGCAGTCGATGGCCTGGCGCAAGTGGTCGGCACACTGCGCCACGCTGAGCTCTTGCTCGTCGAAGAGCCGTTGTGGGCGCTTTTGGCAGTTGTCCACGATCTCGCCCGTCTCCTTGAGCACATACACATGATTGGTGCCAAGGGTGAAGACGCAAGTCCCCGGCGCATCGGCCTGGAACGGCAGGCGCCCCTCGTCGGTGAGCCGTCGCACGGTGTGGGCGATGCTGGCAGGGTTGTACATCACACCGTAGGGATTGGCCACCGTGCGAAAGCGTTCTTGGCTGAAGCGTTGCCCCATGTTGTCGGCAAAGCATGAGCCCACAAACAGCATGCGCTCGCAAGGCGCTATTTGCCACGATGATGGTGCTATGTCGATGGAAGTCCTGAAATCCATAATCTTACTTTAACTGCGGGAAACCTGCATGCCGTGGCGGCTGAGCGTCATGTCGACAAAACGCGCCCCGGTGTTGGCGGGATGGTTGTTGAGCGTGGCCTTGATGCGCGCGGCGGCCTCCGGGTCCTTGGCCACCATGTATAGGTAGCCACCCCCTCCGGCCCCCGGCAACTTGTAGCCCAGGCAGAGGTCGTCCACCAGGTCGGTGATGTGTCGGCATGCCTCAGGGTTGGTGCCGTTGTCGAGAGCCTGGTTTTGCAGCCAGGTCTTGCGCATCAGGTGGCCTGTTGTCACAAAGTCCTCACGTTGTATGGCCTCACACATCGCCACTGTGTGGGCCTTCATGTCGCGCAACAGCGACAACTCCTCGTGCTGGTTGAGGAACATCCTTCGCACGATTTCCGACAGGATGGTCTTGGCCGTCCGCCTGATGCCGGTGTAATAGAGTAGGTGGCAGGCTTGGTATTCGGGTTGGGTGAAGATGCCAGTGGGCAACCACCGCACGACGGGTTGCTGGTCGAAGCCGGGCTGCGTCTGCAGCAATTTCACGCCGTGGAGCAGTCCGCCAAACTGGTCTTGCCATCCGCCGCCCGTGGTGAGAAGCTGCTCAAGCACCAGTGTGCGGCGGCCTATCTCGCCTTTGTCCCATCCCAATCCGCAAAACTCGCTGAGCGCCCCGAGCACGGTGGCGGCCAACACGCTGCTTGTGCCGAGGCCCGATCCTGCGGGGATGGCTGACAACAACGTCACCTCGATGCCGCAACCGAAGTCGCGCAACTGGTCTTCCAGGGTCTGGTGGGGCTCCATGGCAAACGCGGGCAGGAAGCCACACAGGGCCAAGGCCGCTTTCGGGATGGAGAAGGGACTGCCCACCTGGTTGAAGGCCGCTAACTGCTCATAGGTCGACACCACCTCCGAAGCGCCGAGGTCGATGCTCCGCAGCACCACATGGGGTTTCAGACATGGCTTGACGTAGGCCTGGATGGGTTGTTGCCCGTTGAGTTCTATGGCGAGGTTGATGACGTTGCCTCCCTCCATGAGGCAGTAGGGGGGCGTGTCGGTCCATCCGCCTGCGATGTCGATGCGCACTGGTGAGCGTCCCCACACGATCTGGTCGTCGCAGACCGTCTTGCGGGGAGTCACGCGGGTGCTGGCCACGGCCAGGGTGAGGCCTTCGCGCAGCAAGCCGAACGCTTGGCGCTCCATCTCTGCCTGCTGCTTGCCTGAAGCGATCTTCGCTCGGAACATGGCGTCGCTCATGCGTTTCATCAGTGGTTCGTTGTCGCCCAGCGGCGATGGGGCGGGCAAGTGATGCTTGCGGAAGGCTTGGGCGGCATCGTCGAGGTCAAGCTGGTAGAACACACTGTGCGCATGGTTCTTGGCCAGCGCTTGCCAGTTCCTGGCACGGTATTGGCGCCGTTGCTCCGTCAGGCGGAAGAGGTTGGCCTCTGCGGATAGCTGTTCGGCCGACAAGAGTTGGCCGCCGTTTGCGTCCTTGTCACCGCGCATATAGGCGTCGAGCGCCGCGCTGTTGGCCAACAGGGGGAAGCGGGGAGTGGTCTGCTCGTCGCCAGCAAACTTGTCAAAGTAACCATATCGTCGCACGCACCACGCCTCCGTACCGATGGGCACAAAGTCGATGCACTCGTCTGGGGCCAGTGTCACCTGCCAGTCGTTCTCGGGCGCACCGGTCACGATGTTGTTGTGGGTCAGTGTCCAGTGGATGCCCAGGTGGCTGTTCTCCACCCACACATTCTCGTTGCTGTCGCTGAAGGTGGTCAGCGTGACGGCGTTCTGCACGAAGATGCTTGGGTGGGGCTTCATGGAGTGGTGCAGGATGTGGCGCTGGTCGTTGACCAGGTTTTGTATGGCGATGGTTGAGGAGAGCAGCTCGTGTGAGGTGCCAAAGTGGTAGAACTCGCCGCCTGGCAATGGCAGGATGGCCACTTTCAGCGCAGCCAGCTCGTCGTCGCGCAGGGTGGGGTGGGTGCCCAGGCAGCAGCCGAAGGTGCCGTAGAGGTCATACTCCGTGAGCTTGCCGTCATGGGTGGAACGGCGGGTGAGAATGTCGATGGCCTTGTCGGACAAGAGCCACACACCGATGTCGGTCAGGTACAAATGGTCTTTCTGCAGGCGGTTGAGCGTGTCGACAGACGGCTTTTGCAGCATGCACTGGAGCCTGCCTGGCTCTTTTCTCGAACTGACAAACACACCATGGTCCTTGGCTATCTCCGGGCCGAGCCATAGCCCATAGCACACCACGTCGGCCTCGGGAATGGGCTGCAGGGGCTCCGTGGAACGGATGTACACGTCGCCGCTCACAATCATCGTGTGGAGACATTTGGGCGCACAGGCCATGATGCGCTCATAGAGGGGCAGTTGCAGTTGCAGCAGGTCTTGGGAGAGCCGCTGGCCGCGCTCCCAGCGAAACACGGGGATGGGCGTCAGGATCTTGCCCGACGGGGCATAGGCGGGCAACCGACGACTCTGTCCGCCCGCATGGAGCAACAGCAGTTGCTCGTCGGCCTGCTTGCCGTGGGCCTTCCGGTACTCCATGAGCAAATTGACCGATCCGCCTCCCGAGCCCAACTTGTGCCCTATGGGGTCATGGGTGCAAAACCATTCGTCTTTCGCATAGCCTGTTATGTCGTGAAAGCATCCCACCAGGTTGGGCGGGAGCGACAGGAGTTTCTTCATTTTTGATATGCTTTTGGGCGTGTCTACCCGTTGTTTCTTGTTGCAAAAGTACATATTTTCTTTGGTCATCACGGCATTTTGTGTTACTTTTGCTAAAAATAAACTTACTTATGAGACGCAACCGGGACGGATTGTTCAAGAAGGACGGGAAGAGCTTTTTCCTGCCCCTCGCCATGATAACCATTTGCTTTGCCATGTGGGGCTTTGCCAATGATGTTACAAACCCGATGGTGAAGTCGTTTGGTCTCATCTTCCAAATCAGTAAGTTTGAGAGCAGTTTTGTGCAAGTGGCTTTCTATTTGGGCTATTTCTGCATGGCTATCCCTGCAGCACTGTTTATCCAGCGCTATTCCTTCAAGGCGGGTGTGGTGACAGGCTTGGCCCTCTATGCGGTCGGCGCACTGGCCTTTGTGCCAGCCAAGGCCACGGGGTCGTTTGCGGCTTTCCTTCCGGCCTACTTTGTGATGACGTGCGGCTTGTCGTTTCTGGAGACCAGTTGCAACCCCTATGTCTATGCCATGGGGTCTGAGGAGACGGGAACCCGGCGGCTCAACTTCGCCCAGGCGTTCAATCCCGTTGGTGCGCTCACGGGCGCTTTCATTGCCCTGACCTATGTGTCGGGCAGTCTTGACACCACCGATGGTGTGACGAGAGGCCGCTTGATGGTGACCGATCCGCTACGTTTTGAGGCCATCAAGTCACATGACCTCGACATCCTGGTGCGCCCATATCTCTACATCGGCATCGTCGTTCTGGTGCTGCTTGTGGCCATCGTGCTGACACACATGCCCAAGGCCGCCGGCGACAGGGAGCGGAAGGGCCTGTGGGAGGCCTTCGGCCAACTGCTGCGCATGAAGACTTATCGTCAGGGCGTGGTGGCCCAGTTTTTCTATGTGGGCGCGCAGACGGTTTGTTGGGCTTACATCATGTATTATGGTCATCATGTGTTTTCCGACCTGGAGGGCATGGCTGAGGCGACGGCGCAACAGGTCACTACCTATTATTACTTAGGTGCTTTGGCCCTGTTTGCCGTCGGACGGTTTGTTTGCACTTACTTCCTGAAGTTTGTTGAGGCAGGCCGCTTGTTGGCGTTGCTCGCTTTGGCAGCCATCGTCTGCCTGGTAGGTGTCATCTTTGTCGACGGCCGGATGGGACTATGGTGTCTGGTGGCCGTGTCGGGCTGCATGAGCCTGATGTTCCCCACCATCTATGGCATCGCCCTGACGGGCGTCCGCGGCAATGTGAAGCTTGCTGGGGCCGGCCTCGTGATGAGCATCCTGGGAGGCAGTGTCATTCCGCCCATCCAAGCCGCCATCATGGACTGCCAGGCGACAGTGCTTGGATTGTCAAGCGTCAACTATTCGTTTGTCATCCCCTTGCTGTGCTTTGCGATCATCCTGTGGTATGGATGGAAGCATTGAGCTTGTCCCCCTCTTTCTATTGTTTTCTTGAAGGACTGGTGACGCATGGTCCCTTGCTGCCGACTGCGGCGCCACTGACTGTCAGTGTGGCGCTGTTGCTGCCGTTGTAGAAGTCGACCTGTGTGTCGCCACCATTGATTTGCAGGTTGGGGTTCCAATAGAGTGTGCGGCGATAGTCCTTGTGGGTGGGCAGGGACTTGGTGCTGTAGTCGGGATGGTAGAAGTCGTCGGGCATGTTGAAGCCATGCAGGATGATGCGCCTGTCGCGCATGGTGTATCGCGTGGCATCTTGGGGCATGGTGTCGAAATCCACCACCACATCCGCACTCTTGCTGCTCATCTCCGGATGGTCGTCTTGGCGCAAGCTGAAGTCGGTGTAAAACTTTGCCGTCTGAAGTCGCTTGAGCTTTGCGTCCTTGTAGATGGCCCAGTTGCTGCGCGTGGTGGGCGTGGCCTGCGCGGCAGCCTCGTCGGGTGTATAGGTGCGGTAGAAGAGGTAACGGTCGAAACGGGCGTCGACCAGGAACATGCGGTCGGCCTTGTAGTTGCCCATGATCATCATGCTCATCTGCAGGGGCAGTCGGCGGAAGTTGACCTTGCCGTATGACAGTCCGTAGTCTGTCAGCAAGTTGTAGAGTTCGATGGCGTCGTATTGGCAAGCGGGCTTGTTCCAGTTGATGGCGTGCTTGCTCTTGCGGCGACGCGCCTTGACGCTCACCTCGGCCAGGTCTGTGCCGCCGCCAGTCAGCGAGTCGGCCTCCTCTTCTTCGGTCGATGCCGCGCTGTCTCCCGGCTGGTGGGTCTGGTAGAACGAGTACTTGGAGGCGAAGACGGGATAGAACAGGTTGCGCTTGACATAGTAGTCGGGCCAGGCGTCTTCGTCAAAGAGGTCGTAGTCCTCTTGCTTCTGTTTCTTTTTCTTCTTGTCTTTGTTGTTGCCGTAAGCTCCCATCATGAGTGTCCCTTCACCGTAGAATGGCTCTACGCTGAAGGCAAAATGCCCTCCATGGTCGGTCTGTTGCTCGATCTGCCACACGTCGGTGCCAAGCACCAGTTCGCCCTTGATGGTCACCTCCTTTTTCAGTGAGCCATGGTTGACACCCTGTTCAGAGTCTGTTTGGTTGGTGGCTTGAGGCTCATTGTCGGTACGTTCGGACACTGCCGTGTTTGAGATCACGTCGGCGCGTCGTGTCTGCAGGTTGTTCTGCTCGCTCTCTGGCTTCTCTTGGTCGGCCAGGTAATTCATGCCCTCGCCGTCAGAGATTTTCTGGGAGTATTCACCGAATTCCCCTTGCTCGCCGCTGGCCATGATGGCATCTATCGTCCATCCGAAGATGCCCATCTTCCACCATGGCATCTCCTCGGGCTCAATGGGATTGAAATGCACGGAGGGATAGACGTCTCCTTCCACGGTCATGGCTGTCTCTGGCTTGTATCGCAATGGCTTGTCGGCCAGCAAGTCCTTGACGTCATAACGTCTCCAGCCTTGCACTAGGAGCAACAGGTCGAGGCGTGCCTGGTGGAGGCTGTCGTCGGCCTCAAAGTAGTAGTCGGGGTTAGCGACAAACCCCTTGAGGTCACTTGAGAGCAACAGGTCGGTCATGATGTTGCCCGTGTCATAGCTGGGGATGTCCTCGCCGTTGTCTCTCACTGCCAGGCTCATGGTCTTTACGCCCTCGGGAGCGCTTAGTTTCAGCGTGATCTTCTCGTAAGGTGCATACTCCTTTTTTAGACCTTCCACACGGATTTGCCGTGCATCGCTGTCGTGGTGGTTGACGAAGAACAGTCGGTCGGCCAGCACCAGTCCCCCAGGATCCAACACCACGAGGTCGCAGACGCCCGTTGGCAACTTGCTGAGGTCGAGCTGCGACGAGGCTGCGCCAGTGGCATCGAGTTGTAGGGGCTGGTAATCTTTCAGCGTGCCGCGGCAGAGTACGGCTGCCGAGAGTGATGACACACCGAGCCCTATAGCCTTCACCTGCATTCGCCCTTGTGTAAGCGCTAGGGTGACGCCTTTGTTTTCCGCCTTCGGCAAGTCGAATGAATATGTCTTTCCCTTGTAGTCGAACAGGGCCTTTTGGGCTGGGTTGTCACCGCTGAGGGTAAACACGCCACGCCCCATGTGGTCGGCGGTGATGGCCTGTTGGCCGATGGTGCCCGTCAAGTTCACCGCTTCTCCCTGTTCGTTGGTCACCTCAAAGGCGATGCGCTGTGTGGCGCCTGCCATGCGGTTGCCTCCCTCGGGGAAGAATGACACGTTCAGCTGGGGCTTTGCCACGGGCAGGGCGCGCTGGCGCGGACGGGGGAAGATGTTCTTCAGACTGTAGTCTCCCGCCTGCTCTGGTTTCTCATAGACGGGAACGACGCGCGAATAGACACCGCCATAGTCGCGGAAAAAGTCCTTGGCCATCTGCCGATTGTAGAATTCCTCACGGTAGACACGGTTATAGGGGCGCTCCGTCACGTTGAAGTTCATCATCCAGCGCGTGTAGGCCCGGAGCTCATAGTAGCCCGAATAGAGCGAGTCGGAAAGCACGAAGTCGCCTGCCCCATAGCCGTCGGGCGACACGATGAGCTGTTGGCGCTCCACCACAAAGCCGTCGGGCGACACCAGTTCCACGTAGACGATGCGGCTCATGTCGGTGGGCGTGAGGTCGTCTGCCCTTACCACATACGACTTGTACCAGAGCGTGTCGCCCAGGAAGTAGCAGTTGTTGTCGAGGTGCAGGTACACCTTTTCTTGTATGGGCGCATGGGACAAGTGCGCCCGCAGGCTGTCGTCTTGTGCCAGCAGGGATGCTGCGGTGCACAGGAGACATGATAAGCAGATGATTCTCAATAGGTTTCTCATGATAATCAGTTTATCAGTTGAATTATGCATCTCGTGACAGATGCTGGAGAGCGAGATTGGGAGCGGCATTAACGATTGAAGTTGTCGAAATGGTTCTCACGCTCAAACTTCTTGATGATAGCCTCTTCGGTGGAGGTGGTCTTCACAATCTTATAGTTCTCTCGGAAGGCTTTATCATTGCCCCGTAGACTTAAAGCCTTGTAGATATCCTCCTTGTAGGTGGAGGTGCCATCTCCGATGTCATAATCGCCAATGTTGAACATGGTGCTCCAATAGATGCTATTGTATTCGTCCTTGCCGCGGTCGACGACCATGCGCGTGCCGATGGAGGCTACCTCGTCGAATCCCCGGTTATGCTTGTAGGTCATCTGAATCTCGATGTCACGCAGGCTATAACCAATCATACTGGTGGGGCGCGATGTGTAATACTTGATTCTCACGGGTTCTTTGTGTACCTTTCCGCGAAACGAGAGCAGGTATAACGTGTCCATGTCAAACATCAATCTTCCCGTCATGACATGAGAGGATGCTTTTGACTTCTCGCCAAACTGCACCATGATGATTTTTGTGTCATCGTCGCCTTGTAAGATGGCGTATGACAGGTTGTACAGGTCGTCGTAGTAGTGGTTCGTCCACTTATAGGGCAATGGGGCGTAGAGCTCTCGCCATATTCCGGGATCGGGCAGCATCGGGGCGATGCATGAGGTCATGTAATAGTTGCGGAATTTATAGAAGGGTCTCAGCGTGTCACCACTGTCGATGTTGCCATAGCGCCCCGTGGTGAGTATGAAGTTGCGCAGGGCGATGTCTGACTGGGTGCGGAAGAAAGCCTCGATGAGTTCGTTGTAGGTGGTGTCGTTGGATGATATTTGGCGGTAGAAGTAATTGGATTGTTCGAAGCGATGCTCCGCATACTCCATTTTGAGTTTCTTCACCAGCTTCTTGAGCAAGCCCACGACATCGATAGGAGTGACGGTCACCTCTTGGAGCATTTGGGTGTACGGCTTCAGTTCCACTTTGCTCCCCAAATCGCTTGCCTTGATGTTCTTGGTGTTGTAGCCGACGTAGGTGATGCGGAGCACGTCTTCGGGATGTGCCTCGATGGAGAAGTCGCCCTCCTGGTTGGTGATAGTGGAGTGGGAAGCACTTATGTAGACGCTTGCCATAGGCAGTGCGTCGCCTGTGGTAGCGTCCACCACGCGGGCTGTGTAGGTGCTCTGGGCACAGATGGGCCTTATGGCAAACATCAATAGGACGATGAGAAAGATATATTTCTTCATGGTAGGCTTTTGGGTAATTGGATGGGATTCTATTACTGCATCCATTTGAAGTGTGCCAGGCATGGGAACTTCTGCGAGCCTCATTTTGAGACGACCGCACGGCCGTCCGTCGTGATGCCTTCGGCCGAATAGTACATCTCGCGGCATGTGCTGTTGACCATGACCTGGAACGACACCTTGCCGTCGGCGTCCGTCGTCAGGTTGGGCTCCCAGAGGAGCGTGCGGCGGAAGTCTTGGTCGGGTATGATGCCTGCCAGTTCGGTGTCCTCATAGGTCTCGGGGTTGACGAGCCCTCGGAACCATGTGGTGCGGAGCCCTTTCTGCTTCTTGTTGTAATATCGTCCTTGTGGATTGCGGTAAACCCTGATCGTGACGACATTGTATCCTGCCATTTCTGCGCGCACATTATTAATGTTGGAGTTTGTCGTGGAGATGAGCACTTTGCTGACTTCATCCACGTAGAAGGGCATGGCGTAGGGCACCATGCCGCCATACGAACTGTTCTCAAGGGCGTCGCTGTCGTTGGGTTTCTTGATTCTTTTTGTCACTCCCGTGGCACAAGCGAAGCGATTGTTGACATACCATAAGATGGGTCGGCGATCGTAACTCAAACCATTGTCATAGAAGTTGCTGATGTCGTTGGTATAAGGCAGATAGCCCGACACGTTGTCGCTGCCGGTGAGCAATGGGTTCTTGCCCTTCAGGTATTCCACTAGAGTGGGCATGGCCTGGCCCTTGTCGAGTAGTTGGTCGACCTCGTCGCCTGGCCGGTAGACTATGTCTGCGTTTTTTAGGTTTCCCTCATAACTTTCCCAAAAGTTCTTGCCCTGGCGGCGCTTGGCCGTTACGGTCACTTGCTGCAACACGCGCACGCCCTCCGTGCTCAGTGTGAGGTCGCCGCGGTCGATGGCGGTTTGCAGGTTGATGGGCGGCACAGGCAACTGCAAGGGCTGCAACTCTTGCGGGTCAAAGCTGCGGAGCTTGGGCGAGAAGTTGCGGCTCACGCCCACGTAGTAGCCTTGCAGCTTGTCTTCCTTGCTGGTCTTCACGTACATGTTCCAGCCGTTTCCCCAGCAGTCGGGCACCGTGAAGCGGTAACGCCCCTGGCTGTCAGTCTTGGTGTGTCCGACAAGGGCGTCCCCGTCGAAGCTGTTGAGCACCAGCGTGAGGTCAACGTCTTCCACGGTTTGTTTCTTCTTGGTGCGATAAATCTGTCCATTGAGGATCATCTGCTTCTCGATGGGATAGTCGAAAGCGAAGTTTTTCTTGCCTTCCATCATCCGGAAGTCATAGCGTCGCCATCCTTGCACGAGCATCAGTAGGTCGGCCGCCTGGCGGTGCTCGGCGTCATCGCTCTCGAGGTAGTAGGCCGCATGATGGATGTAGCCCTTCAGATCGCTGCTGAGCAGGAGCCACGAGGCGGCGTTCTGGTCCCACCCGCTGATCTGGTCGCCCGCGTCTCTCACGGCGAGCGAGAAGGTCGTGTTGGGCAGTGTCTTGGCGGACAACGTGACAATGCGCCCGTTCACGCTGTCCACCGAGATACTGATGGGGGCTATCTTGGTGTGGGGGTAGACGAAGAGCATGCGGGTGGCTAAGATCTGCCCATGCTCATCGATGATGGTCAGTTGCGACACGCCCTCCTTCATCTCCCGTCGTGGCACCGAGAGGGTGATGGGCTTCTCGCCCAATGTGTGCTCCTCGCAGAAGTAAATCTTGCCGTTGTTCATCAGCGTCACGCCCACGGTCTGCCCTTTCCAGTCAGTTGTAGCCGACAACTGGACGGGGACATGGCTCTTCTGCATCATGTCCACGCTGAGGGCCACGCCTGATGTCTCGGCGGCAGGGATGGGGATGTTGGCGCTGCGCCCGTTGTCGCATACCACTGACAACGTGCAGGGCGTGTCCCCCGGCGTGACGAAGACCACGGCCCGCCCGTCGCTGTTGGTCTGCGTGCGCATCAGCGTCTGATCGCCCTGTTTCAGCGTGCAGGCGGCTTTTAGCCGTTGCCCTTGCCGGTCGATCAGTTCGAAAGCCAGCCGGTTCTTGAAACCCTTGATGAGATGGCCGCCCTCGGGATAAAACTTGGCATTGACGCTGTTGTCCAGGCCTTCCGGCTTTTTGCGATTGCTGGGCACGTCAGTCGCCCTGGGGGTCCAGAGCCTGGGGTTGTTGTAGTCGCCCTCGGTCTTTGGCTTTTCAAAGATGGGAATGGTTCGGGAGAATATGGCGTCCTTGCCCCAGTTGAGCATGTAGCGTGTGTAGGCGCGGATCTCAAAGAAACCACCGCGCAGGATGTCGTCGAGCTTGATCTGTCCGATGCCCACGCCATGATTCAGCTTCACCTTCACTTGTTTTTCCATTTCTCCTGTCGTGTTGTAGAGTTCCACGTAGGCAATGTTGCTGCGCCCACCCAGCGAGTCGTTGTTACTGCAAACCTGATAAACCTTGAACCATAGGGTCTCGCCGATAAAATAGCCTGTGTTGTCAAGGTGGAGGTATAGTTTCTCCTGTGGAAACACATGGTTGAACTTCCCGACAATCTTCGTGTAGTAACCGATGCTGTCGTTATCCGCAGCATGGAGGGGGAAGAGCAATGCCAGGAATAAAAGTATGGCGGTCAGGCTTCTGAGCCAATAGGACTTGTGTTGTTTCATGGCGGTTTTTGTTTTATATAGGTCAGTCCCTATGTGCTTTCGGGAAATGGTTGATGTCGTTTTTCTGCGACTCTTATTTTGGTGGTTCCCATTAATAGGGTTGTGATTGATGCAAATGTACGAAATTCGTAGTTGGCCACCAAATATTTTTTGTTTTTTTGTTTTGCAGATCTTTGTCTTGAGTCCCCCGAAAGCCATGAGGCAAGCAAGGGAGTCTTGTTTGTAAGCGATAGATGCGAGGCTCACTAATTGCGCTTTGCACTTTGGGAAATATCGCGTTTGCACTTCCTGACAATTAGTCCATATCCTTGCAGAATAGACAAAAACCCCAACAAACTATAGATTAAAAAGTGCCGTCAGTTTCAACAAAGAATACTATGAGTGGAAATAAGCGAAAATTTGGTGATTTTTGTAACGTCCTAATTATTAATCGTTTACAAGAGTTTGGTAATTATTTAGTCTTAAAAGTAAACTATTTTCATCAAAGAAGGTATCGAATCGTGGGCAGATATGTGCCGAATCTCGAGATGATTTGGGGCATATCTGCTCACGATTCGATACCTATTGAGTTGTCATTAGGCATATTCTTCCATGTCGTTGCCATTTTTGAGTGGCGTGGAGAGGTGAAAACGCGATTTTCGCTTGCTATTTCAACCGGAAATCCGAACAAACTTTTTAACCAAAAACCTTTACACACCATATTGCTTGCGTTTCCGCATTTGTGTTATGTGCATGTCTCCCATATCATTAAAAATCGTCCCGCATACCCAGAAAAAGGGTAAGCGAGACGGATGCTTGTTGTTTTTCTTGGTGCCTATTGCAGGGCTTGTCTCAGTTGATCGAGGGCCTGCTGCAAGACGGAGCGGGGGGTGGCGACGTTCATGCGCATGAACCCCTCGCCGCCCTGGCCAAACATCTCACCGTCGTTGAGCGCGAGGCGAGCCTTGTTGACAAAGAGGTCGACGAGCTGCTCGTGGTTGAGGCCCAGCTGTCGGCAGTCGAGCCAGACCAGGAAGGAGGCCTGCGGGCGCAGGGGCTTCAGCTGGGGCAAGTGCTTCTTGCAGTAGTCTTCCACGAAAAGGATGTTTCCCTCCACATAGCTGAGCATGGCCTTGCGCCACTCTTCGCCCTGTTGGAAGGCTGCAATGGTGGCGATGGGCGAGAAGATGGTGGGCTCATTGAGCTCATTCGTGGCCAGCCACGAGTAGAACTTGGCGCGTATGTTGTCGTTGGGGACGATGGCATAGGAACTGACGATGCCTGCGATGTTGAACGTTTTGGATGGCGCCCCAAACGTGATGCTGCCCTGAGCCGCCTTCTCCGAGACCGTGGCAAACGGCACATGCTTGTTGCCCCAGAGTGCCATGTCACAGTGGATCTCGTCGGAGATGACGAGGATGTGGTGGTCGTGGCAGAAGTCGGCCAGACGCACCAGCGTCTCGCTGTCCCACACGATGCCGGCCGGGTTGTGGGGGTTGGAGAGGATGAGCACCTTACACTGGTCATCAGCCACCTCGGACAGGTTGTCGAAGTCCATGGAGTAGGAGCCGTCGGTGTTCTCCCGGAGCGGGTTGTAGACCACCTCGCGGTCATTGCCTTGGGGCGTCAGCCGGAAGGGATGATAGACGGGTGGTTGGATGATGACCTTGTCACCGGGCTTGGTGAAGATGTTGACCACCATGCCGATGCCCTTCACGATGCCGGGGATGTAGGTGAGCCACTCGCGCCTGACGTCCCACTGGTGATGGTCTTTAAGCCATCGCTGCACTGTGGGCCAATAGTCTTTCGGCTCCACGGTGTAGCCGAAGAGCGAGTGGTCCAGTCGCTTGCGCAGAGCGTCGGTGATGAACTGGGGTGTCTCAAAATCCATGTCGGCCACCCACAGTGGCAACAGGTCCGACCGTCCGTAGCGCTCCTGGAGCACCTCATGCTTGAGGTCGCCACTGCCTGTGCGGTCGACAATCTTATCGAAATCGTACATAGTTATCTGGGATTGGAGGGTTATGCTTTCAGTGCCTGCTTGATGTCCTCAAACACATCGTCGGTGTCTTCCAGGCCTACGGAGAGGCGCACCGTGGTGTCGAGCACGTCCATGGTCGCCCGCTCCTCTTCGGAGAAGAGGCCAAAGATGGTGCTTGCCGGGTGGATGGCCAGCGTCTTGTTGTCGAAGAGGTTGGTGGCCCGTCGCACCAGCTTCAGGTGGTTGATCATGCTGAAGCAAGCCTCCTTGCTCGCCAGGTCGATGGTCATCATGGCGCCCCCGGTCTGGCCAAACTGCCTCTCGGCAATGGCGTGGTAGGGGTTGTCGGCCAGTCCCACATAGTTCACGCGCTTGATCTCTGGCAGCGAGCGCAGCTTTTCTGCCAGACGCAGCGTGTTCTGGCTCTGCACACGATACCTGGCGTCGAGCGTCTCCAGCCCGAGCGACTGCATGTAGGCCACGTGGGGCGTCATGTAAGCGCCGAAGTTGAACAGCATCTCGTTCTTCATTGTGTGTCCGAAGTTGGGTGTGGTGCCATAGTCGATGACGAGGCCGCCCAGCGAGGTGGCGCCCCCCGAGAGATACTTGGTGCTCGACACCACCTCGATGTCGACACCGAGATCCTTGGCTGAGAACTGGGTGAAGGGTATGACCGTCGTGTCGGCCACCAAGGGCACGTTGTGCGCGTGGGCTATGGCCGCGAGCTCATGCAGGTCGGCCACCTCCATCTGGGGATTGGTGATGATCTCCAGGAAGATGCAACAGGTGTTGTCGTCCACTTGGCGCTTCACCTCGTCGAGGTCGAGCAGGTCGATGGGGCGCGCCTCCACGCCGAAACGCTTCAGCGACTGGGTGATCAGCGAGAAGGTGTTGCCAAACATGTGACGTGAGGTGACGATGTTCTTGCCTGTGGCGCTGAGGGCCAGCATTGTGTTGCTGATGGCTGCCATACCCGATGAGAAAGCCACGACGTGGCTGGCGTCTGTCAGCGCTTTCACCTTGTCCTCAAGATACATCACCGTGGGGTTCATCACCCTTGAGTAGTCGGGGGCGATGACCCTGCCCGTGAAGGCGTCGGCCATGTCGGCTGCAGTGTCGAACTCGTATGCCGCCGTGTGGTAGACGGGCATGCTCAAGGACCCATAAGCGTCACGCTTGCTGAAGGGCGTGTCAATGGCCTTTGTCTGATTTTTCATTTTCCTTAGTCTTAATGTTGATGCAAAATTACATGATTTTGCGCTTTTTCATGAATGATATGCGTACAGATTTTGCGAAAATCATGTTTCATCCTAAAATGGAACCATAAATGACAATGGGGCGAAAGTGGGCCCGCCCGAGATGACACGGAGTGGAGGGGGACAAATTACAAAGCATTTGAAACATGGCGAAAAGTGATGGCGTGAGGTTTTCCGTATCTTTGCAACTGAAACAATCATCAAGCCACATGGTGGCCAACAATCCATAACACAACAACCATGAACCACAAAACACGATTGGCCTTATTGCTCTTGGCGTGGCAGCCCGCAATGGGCATGGCACAGAAAGCGACCATCAACGTGGATGCCGAGCATCCCACACACGCCATGTCTCCGACGCTCTTCGGCATCTTTCTCGAAGACATCAATCTCTCGGTGGATGGAGGACTCTATCCCGAACAGGTGAGAAACCGTTCGTTTGAGGATGCCGACACGCTCTGCTTCTGGAAATTCGGATCAGAAAAGGGACACGCAGTGGTCGAGAAAGCCAATCTCAAAAACATGAAAGAGCCCATGGTGCCTCTGAACCCAGTTAATCGCCAATTCCTCAAGGTGACGGCTGATGGATGCTTTGAACTGGCCAACGAAGGCTACTGGGGCGTCAACCTGGAGAAGGGTGCGCATTATGACTTCAGTGTCGCCCTTCGCACGCCCGACTCCCGTGCCTTCCGAGGGACGCTGAAGGTGGCGCTGGTCGACGAGAACCACCATGCGCTGGCCATGGCGGCATTGCCGGCCGCCACTCCAGAGTGGAAGTATGCCAGGCTGACGCTCACGCCCTCAGAAACCTGCCACAAGGCATGGCTGGTAATCTCGGGTGAGGGTCAGGGCGACCTCTGTGTGGACATGGTCAGCCTGATGCCCCAGCAGAAATGGGGGAAGAGTGGCGTGCGCCCAGACCTGGGAAAGGCCTTGGATGACTTGCGACCGGCTTTCTTCCGTTTCCCTGGCGGATGCTGGGTGGAGGGCGAAGAGATAGCCCAGCGTTACCAGTGGAAAAACACCGTGGGACCCGTGGACACCCGCATCCCGCTATGGAATATCTGGGACTACAATGCCACTCATGGGCTGGGATACCACGAGTATCTGCAACTGGCGGAAGACCTGGGAGCCGAACCGATTTTCTGCCTCAATGCGGGTGTGTCGCACAAGGAAACCATTCCGTCCGACCAGATTGACCAGTATATCCAGGATGCGCTCGACGCCATCGAGTACGCCAATGGTCCCGTGACCAGCGTCTGGGGGGCGGCCCGCGCCCGCAACGGCCATCCTGCACCATTCAAGTTGAAGTATATAGAGGTGGGCAATGAGAACTATGGCAGCGTGTATTTTGAGAACTTCAAGCGGATATCCAATGCCATCCTCAGCCGCTATCCTGAGATGCGGATCATCGCCAACGATTGGAGTGGCTCGCATCCCACGCAGCCGACACCGCCCCTGGTGGATGAGCACTACTACAATAATCCTGACTGGTTTGTGATGAATGCCAACAAGTATGACAAGCGCCCACGGGGAGGTTCCAAGGTGTTCATCGGCGAGTATGCCGTCAATCGGAACGTGGGCAAGGGCAACCTGCGTGGCGCCATCGGCGAGGCGGCCTTCATGACAGGACTGGAGCGCAACTCCGACCTCGTGGAGATGGCGGCCTATGCGCCGCTGCTCTGCAACGTGAATCACCAAAGGTGGCCCATCAACCTCATCAACTATGACAACCACCGCTGGTATGGCTTGCCCAGTTACTACGTGCAAAAGATGTTTGCCGAGAATCAGGGAACCGTCAATCTGCCCGTAACGGTGACGGGCGGACCGGTCATCGATATACCCTCCGCCTCTGGCGGCATCGGATTAGGCACGTGGAAGAACAGTGCCGAGTTTAAGGATTTGAAAGTCACCACCCCGAAGGGCAAGCTGCTATACAAGAATGATTTCACCAAGGATATCCATGATTGGGAGAAAACGGGCGATGGCGAATGGAGCGTGACGGACGGTGTGTTGCGCCAATCGTCTTTTGCCACAGGCGTCACGGCTTTTACGGGCGACAGCAACTGGAAGGAGTATGTCATCACCCTGAAGGCTCGCAAGTTGGCAGGGGAGAACGGCTTCCAAATTTATTTTCATCATCACAAGGGTGTGGACAACCGCTTGCGTTGGGACATCGGGGGCTATACCAATTCCATCAATGAGATGAAGGCCAGCATGGATTCAGAGAGCATGACCTACTCCATCGAAGCGGGAAAATGGTATGACATCCGCCTGGAAGTGTCGCCTCTCACGGTGAGGGGATACATCGATGGCCAGCTGGTGCAACAGGTCTCGCTTGCCGACAAGAACAGGCAGGCCATCTGTGCCAGCGCCTCGCGCGACGAGAAGAGTGGCGACATCATCATAAAGGTCGTGAATGCAAGCGGCAAGACTGTCACCACCACCCTGAACATGAAAAGCCCCGACCCGTTGGCCACCTTTGCTGACGCCACGGTGCTGTCTTCGGGCAGCGGTCTTGATGAGAACTCCTTGGACGCCCCTGCCAAAGTGGCTCCCAAGCAGGAGAAGGTCAAGGTGAACGGCCAGAAAGTGACCCGCAGCTTTACAGCCAACTCTGTGACAGTCTTGAGAATTCACAAGAAAGAGAGCCGCTGACCGGAGGCGCATATTGACACGCAATGGGGCCAACTGACGAGGTGTGATCTGATGATCATCCCTATCAGTTGGCCCCGGTAGTTTTGGGACATTCAAGTGGTAACGGCAACAAAAAGAGGTCGAACAGGCAAGCAACCTATATGGGGCTCGTCATAGTCCGCAGTCTTGCCTTTCTTCATGGGTGGCTGTGGATCAGCGCGCCACTTTTTGTCCGTTCATGATATAGACGCCATGCTGAGGGCGCTTCACGCGGCGCCCCTGCAAGTCGTACACGCCCTGCTTTCCGCCCTTGGCGGCATATCCGTTGGCCTTGCCGATGGTCTCAATGTTGTTGGGCAGGTTGTTGCCGAGGCGAAGCAGGCTCACGCCGTGGCTGGGTACGTTCACGCTTATCGTTGCCTTGGCAGGGCTGAGGTCTGTGTTGTTCCACACGTCGTGGACGGGAACCTCCTCGTCGGTGCCGTAGCCGAGCAGTGAGAGGTCGAAGGCGAACGCCTCCTCCTTATTGGCATAGATGAGAAACTCCATGGTGGTGCCGCTGGCCGTCTTGTTGTCGGTGTCACAACTGCTGTCGTAGCCGCAGAGTGCGCGGAAGGTGGTGTAGTGGTGTCCTTCGGGCAGGTCGTAGACCAGGGTGCACTGTGCGTTGAGGCCCAGGCCGGTGGTGTAGCTCTTCCCGTCGACGCGGAGCGTTCCCCCTTCCACGTTCTTGTTGACGTGCAGCGACCCCCATTCCGAGGTGTAGGATGTGTGTTGGAGCGTGGTCAGCGATGTCTCGTTCCCTTCGTTGTCTATCAGCACCGGGTTGATGAGGTCGGCGCGGTCGTATGCGAAGCCGTCACCCCAGTTGCTCACCACAATCTTCAGCTTGCTGGCTCCCGTCACATCGGCTTCGAGCGTCTTGGCGTGTGTGCCGCTGCGTGATATGAGGCCA
Source organism: bacterium (assembly GCA_963594895.1). Lineage (GTDB taxonomy): Bacteria > Bacteroidota > Bacteroidia > Bacteroidales > Bacteroidaceae > Prevotella. The sequence goes on from CAVBFJ010000005.1 coordinate 54,583, forward strand.
GAGCGGGCCACCGCGTCGTCCTGCTCGGCGGCAAGCGGGTTGCGGTCGAACACCATGAAGCGCACGCTGGTGGTGGCGCCCTCTTGGTTGATGCCCGAGTCGTCGGCAGCCCCCATGGCCTTGAAGCGCACCACGTCGAGCGTGTCGGGGATGGTGAAGAAGATGGCAGCGTTGGCGTCGGCCGAGAAGCCACGGTCGTAGGTGGTGCCCATGACCGTCATCTTGCCGCCCGTCTGCACGTTCTTGTTCTCATAGATGCGGTTGAAGTAGGAGTTGGTGTAGCCGCGTGTCTTGTATTTGCCAGTGAGCGGCACCTCGGTCCCGTCTCTCAGCACCAGTGTGGGATTGATCCAGTCGGCGTGGTCGTAGTTGTAGTTGTCGCCGCCGTCGTCGACCACAAGCACCAGGGTCTTGCTGCCCTCAGGCCATTCGATGTCCACGTCCACGGCATGGCCGTCTGTGGTGTAAGCCACCACGTCCGACTTGTAGAGAGCCTTTGCGCCCACCACCCATCGCGTGTTGTCGCGCTGGAAGAGCGCGAGGTAGCGGTTGCCCGTCTCCGGGTCTGTCGATGTCCATGCCAGGTGTCCGTTGTCTTCGTCGTAGAGCACCTGCCGTGCGCCGGTGCCATATTTGTGCATGCGGTGATACTCGTCGTTGGTGAGCAGCGAGAGGGTGAAGGCGTCGTTGCGGGTCATCTCGCCGCCGAAGAAGAGCGGTGAGTGGCAGATGCCCCACAGGGTCATCATGGACAACTGCTCATTCTGAGTGAGCTGTGTCCATCGTCCGGCCTGTGCGGCGGTGTAGCCCGGGTCGGCAACGGTCATGGCAATCTGTCCCAGTGGCAGCATGTCGCAGTCGGCATAGTTGCCGGGGCGTGTGTACTGGCTCCACACGTTGGCCTCATTGAACACGGCGTCCACGCTCGACCAGTTGTCCCACAGGTCATCCATCATGCGCCACATGTTGGCGTTGTCGAGGCACTGCTGCGCATAGGCATACTGCGTCTTCCCCGGACTGATGGAGAGCACCATGGGTCTTCCCGTCTGGTCGATGGCGTGTCGTATCATCTGCAGTTCGTCAGAGTAGAAGGGACGTGACAGGTCGTCAATCTTCAGGAAGTCGACACCCCATGAGGCGTACAAGTCCATGATGCTGTTGTAATAGAGTTGCCCATACTTGTTGTTCTGCACGAGGAGGTTGTCCTTGAGCCATGTGCAAGGCGATGTGGTCCCGTTGTAGACTTGCTGCCAGGGCGTGGACTCGCTGCCTTTCAGTTTGTAGCTGCTGCCGACGACGCTCTTCGGTACGCCACGCATGATGTGTATGCCAAACTTCAGTCCCATGCGATGGAGCGAGTCGGCCAGCGCCTTGAAGCCCTGGTTCACGCCGTCCACCATGCACGAGGGGAAGCGGGAGGGTGAAGGGAGGTAGCGGCCGTAGTCGTCGAGCACGTAGTCCTGCGTGCCGCGCTGGTTGTAGTTGCCTCCCCCCAGCGACGGGTGGTTGCAGTACCATCGGATGTCAATGACTACGTATTGCCAGCCGTATTTGGTGAGGTCATGGTCCACGAGGTAATGTGCGTTCTGCATCACCTCCTTTTCGGTTACCGACGAGTAGTAGCAGTCCCATGAGTTCCATCCCATTGGCGGTGTGAGGGCCCATTTGCGGAAGGTGGCGGTGTCGGTCTCCTGGGCTGTGGCGCTGGTCAGCGCCAGGCAACAGGTGAGCACCGAAAGAAGTAGATTTTTCATATTGTTGGTTGAGTTAGGTTTGTCAGTTATTTCTTCATCCATTTCTTGCCCTTGCTGACCATCACGCCGTGGTCGTGGCTTGTGGTGCGCTGGCCATTGAGGCGGTAGATGGGCGCATGGTCATCCTGCTCCCCGGCGCTTTCTGGCCCATTGATGGCGGTGGGATTGGTCACGATGCCTTGAAGCTCCTCGGCCGTGAGCGGATAGTTGTAGATGCGCACATCGTCGATGAGGCCGCTGAACAGTGGGTCGGCGTCAAACTGGCTCCGCCCGATGTAGTTGAGCACGGGTCGGATGTCGCTCGGTTTGATGGAGACCGAAGAGGATGAGCCAGCCTCCTGTCCGTCGATCCAGATGGAGGCGTTGCCGGCGCCGAGGGTCACGGCCACGTGGTGCCACTTGTTGCCCTGCAACTTGGAACCCGTCTCAACGGCTTGCTCGTCGCCGCCGTCCTTGATGGCGAAGCGCATGGTGGAGCCGTTGCTTGGCGTGAGATACATGTATTGTTGGGTGCCATTGCCGAAGTCGAAGAGGCGTGTCCATTTGCTGCTGGTGTTGGTCCACTTCACCCACATGGCGATGGTCATCTCGTCCATGTCGCCCACCTCGTAGGGCAGGCGCAGGTAATTGTTGGAAAGGCGAAGCGCCGAGTCGCCCACTTGGCTGTCGGCCACGAAGCGAGGCGTTGTGGAGCAAGCGGCGTCCATGAGGTTGGGCGTCTCGTCGAGGATGTTGCCCTCCATCTGCCAACTGGCCACCAGCGCCCGTTCGGCCGTGGGCGCCGCCTGGATGGTCTCGCTTGCCGCCGACACGTTGGCTGAGTGGTCCATGGCCTTTACCTCATATATATAATTGTGGCCTTGGCGACACGTGTTGTCGGTGAACGATGTCTCGGTGATGCCGCGGGCGATGGTGCTCCAGTTGTTGCCGTCGGTGTCACCGCGCACGATGATGTAGCTCGCAACGTCATTGTCGGCGGGCGTTGTCCATGTGAGGTCCACGCTGGCCGCGTGGGGAGCGGCAGTGAGGCCTGTCGGCGCTGCTGGCGCAACGCTCTCCACGGGAGCGTCGGCGGGGATGAAACGCCACATCTGCAATTTCTTGTCGATGGCCGATGAGGCCAATGCCTTCTGTACGAGATAGCTCGTCGACTCGTTGGTGAGCGAGAGGTAGAGCCCCGACTCGCGGTTGCGGATGAAGTAGTAGCCCTTGCCGGCATACTCCAGCGACCACTGTTCGTTGCTGGCGTTGTTGGCGTTGTAAGAGATGATGTGTGCGAAGGCGTAGGTGGCGTTGTTGAGCACGTTCATGTGCATCAGGTTCTGGGCGTTGGTGAACGAGAAGAAACTGAAGTCGCCCCCAATGCGTGTGCTGATGGGCGCCACATCCCATTGCGCCAGCGTGGGGACGTCGGAGAACTGCGAGTAGCGTTTTTGCGTGAGGTCACCGCCCGATGACGAGTTGCCCACAATGAGCATGCGCGATGCCGCGTTGATGAGTTTGTAGCGCCCTGCCGTAATCTCCGTGGGCGGCACGTCTTCGCCCCGGTAGATGTTGTAGACGCGCTCGGCGTTGGTTTGTCCATTTTGGTAGCCTGTGCCGCCGGGATACTCCATGCGGAAGGCTCGGGTGGGGCCTTGGGTGTCGAAGAAGACATCCTCGTCGGGCGACACGAAGAGGTAGGAAGAGTTGTTGGCCTGTCGCTCACTGCCTCCGACAAAGGCCCGGAGCTCCTGTGTGTTGTCGTTGCGATAGATGGAAGCCGCCGTCCAGTGGGATCGGTCCTCGCCATAGCCTAGCCGGGACCCCTGATTGCTCAGTTGGCAGAACTCACCGCGCGCACGGCTGTCGAAGCCCCACCAGATGCCGATCTTCATGCCGTAGTTGGCGGCGATCATCGCCTCGCCCACGTTGTGGAGCTCGTCGGCGTAGGCCACGTTGCCATCCTGCGTCACCTGCGTCCAGAAATTGGCAAAGGACTCGAATCCGCCCGCCAGCTGGTGGGTGTTGCCCCAGGTGACGTAGGGCTTCACGGCGTTGTACCACGAGGCCGCATTGTCGTTGTTGAGCGTGTTGCCGGCGGTGATGGCGATGTCCTTGAACCGTGGATAATCCTCCTTGAGTTGTCGGGCTATCTCCTTGAAGTTGGCCTTTGTGCCCTCGTTCCAGGGCGTGTAGTCGGGCTCGTTGAAGGGCGACACCGCAACGATGTTGTGCTTCGGGTAGTTCTTCTGCATCCACGCCACTGAGGCGTCTATGAGTTTTGCCCAGTGGGCGGGGTTGGCCACATTGTTGGAGGTGTAGTAGGGGATGATGTAGTCGGTGGAGCCGTCTCCCTGGTCAGCGTTGAGCACGATGTCCACATCCGCGCCCATGAGGTTGATGGTGTTGGTGCGGTCGCGCAGGGCCTGTGTCTGCGAGGTGGTGAGCGCGGTGTCACCGATGAGCGCCTCGCTCATCTGGAAACTGCTGCGTGCGATGCTCAGGTTCTCCTTCCCGATGAAGTTGATGCCCTTGCGCATGTTCTGCTCGTTGTTCCATGCCACGTCCATTCCCCAGCGCACGGGCAACTTGAGACCCTCGTCGGTGGGACGAAACGGTATGACGACATCCGTCTTGGCTTGAGGCGCCAGGTAGATGCTTGATGAAAGGCGCGCTTGTTGGGCCAAGGCGACGGAGGCCAGGCCGAGAGCGGCCAAAGTGAGTGAAGTCTTTCGGGTTTTCATGATTAGGTGTTAGGATAGGGTGAAAAAAGCGGAGGGCAAGCGGTTGGCTTGCCCTCTGCGTGAATGTGTCTGTCGTTTGGAGGAGGGCTTACTCCTTGTCGGAGGAAACCTTCGCCTGCTTGTTCTTGCGCCACTCCAGGAAGATGCCGAAGACGGCCAGCACCGCAAGGATGGCGTAAGCGGTGTAGGCTACTGCCTCCGTCTGGCGGATGGACGACGGGTGGAAGTCGAGCACCACCTGGTGCTTGCCTGGCTTGATGTTCATGGCGCGCAACACGTAGTTGACGCGACCAAGCTCTGTGGGTTGGCCGTCGACGGTGGCCGTCCAGCCCGGATAGTAGATCTCGGAGAAGACGAGCACGCCACCCGTGTCGGAGTTGATCTCGTAGACCAGGTTGTTGGGCTCATACTTCTTCAGTGTGGCCAGTGCTACCGTGCCCTGCTTGACGGCTTTGCCCAGTTGTTGCTCAAACTGCTTGTCGGCTATGGCCTCGTGGCGGAGGTCAAGGTGGGCCATTCCGTCCAGCTCCTGGTTGGCGTTGTCCACATAGCTGACCTTGTCCACAAACCAGGCGTTGCCATAGGCATAGGGGTTCTGGATGGGTACGGTCTGGTTGTTCTGCAGGCCCACGATGAGGTATTTCGTGTTGAGCATGTTGATGACCGGGAAGATGGAGTCGCCGTTCACCTTGGTCATGTCGCCACCCGCTGCGGCCACCGCAGGCATGAGCTTCTGCATCTCATGGCCGATGTAGGCGTCGATGAGCTCCTGGTAGCGGCGCAGCTTGGCGGGGTGATAGCCACCGATGCTCTTGTGGTAGAATGACGTGTTGTTCTCGTTGAACGTGTTCCCGGCCAGGTTGAGCACGCGGTAGTCGAGGCTCTTGTCCTTGAGGATCATCTCGTCAGTGGCGGTCTTCTGCTGTGGCGTGTCGCGCACACTCTTCTCCACGAACATGTCGTCGTTGAGGTAACGCTTATCCACTTGCCACATGTCGATGAGGCAGAGCAGGGTGACGCAACCCACAAGGAACTGGGCGTTGAGCTTCTTGAACCTGTAGAGCAGCAGCAGCGCCATGCCGATGAGCACAATCACGAATGAACGGAGCGCATCAGCTGACAATATGTACTTGCGCACGCCGACCAGGTTGTCCTTCAACCCATTGACAAACTGTGCGGCCTCGGGACTCTGTTGGGCAATCTGGTTGAACTGCAACATCTCATTGGAGGAGATGAACTGCGAGAAGAACAAGCCTGGAGCCAGCCAGAAGAGCAACGCCACACCGCCCGTCAGGGCAAAGCTGACATAGACCCAACGGGCCTTCTTGGCCAGGATGTCGGGCTCGTCGATGATGCGCTTCAGGGCCATCATGGCCAGCAAGGGAATGGTGAACTCGGCGATGACGAGGATGGACGCCACTGTTCGGAACTTGGCGTACATCGGCACATAGTCGATGAAGAAGTTGGTGAAGTCCATGAAGTTCTTTCCCCATGACAAGAGGATGGACAGGATGGTGGCCGCCAGCAACGCCCACTTCATGGGGCCCTTCACGATGAACAGGCCCAGCACGAAGAGCATCAGCACAAAAGCGCCCACATAGACGGGGCCGCTCGTCATGGGCTGGTTGCCCCAGTATTGTCCCAGGCTTTGGTAGGCCTGCATGTAGTTGGGGTCGACCTTCTCCATGGCCTTGCTGTTGGCGGCCATGGGAACGCTGGCGCCACCTTTCACGTTGGGCACGAGCAACGTCCATGTCTCGCTGCGTCCATAGCTCCACTGGGTGATGTAGTCGCGGTCGAGGCCGCTGCCTGTCTGGTTGGCGGTGTTCTTCTTCACCAGCTCACTCTTGCCGCGCATGCTTTCCTTGGAGTATTCCCAGGTGTGGTAGAGGTTCGACAGGTTGATGCAGATGCCGATGGCCGCTGCCGCAGCCACCACGCCCGTGGCCTTCCAAAAACGTGCCATCTTGTGGTTGCGAATGGCGTCGACCAGCCAGGCGATGACCATGAAGAAGATGGCGAAGAGATAGTAGTAGGTCATCTGCACGTGGTTGGCCTTTACCTCAAACGCCGTGAAGAGGGCCGTGATGATGAATCCCCACAAGTATTTGCCCCGGTAAGCCAGCACCAGGCCGCCAATCATCGGCGGCAGGTAGGCCAAGGCCATCACCTTCCAGATGTGCCCCGCGGCAATGATGATGAGAAAATAGCTTGAGAAAGCCCATACGATGGACCCTAGTGCTGCTAGGTGCTGCCGGAAGTCAAAGGCCCGGAGCAGAATGTAGAAGCCCAGGAGGTAGGCAAACAGGTACCACACGTTGTCGGGCAGCCATAAGTGGTAGAGGTTCATGGCCTTGTCCAGCAGGTCGGTGCTGTGGTAGGAGGGCGATGACTGGTACGTGGGCATGCCGCTAAAAGCGGAGTTGGACCAGCGCGTGCGCTCGCCAGTGCGTTGGTAATACTCACTGGCCTCTTCGCCGAGACCGCGCCCGGCAGAGTGGTCGTCTTGGTAGAGGATGCGCCCGTCGAGGTCGGCTGGCGCAAAGTAGACCAAAGAAATGATTGCGAAAAGCACGACTGCCAAGATGTCTGGCAGGCATTTCTTCAATGTTTTCATAAGATGGCTATAAACGTTTTGTTTTCTTTGCGCAAAGGTAAGTATTTTTTTGCTGAATGGTTTGAAATTAATACTAAAAAGGAAAGGTAACCATCGATTTTTTTGTAACTTTGCGACAATTTATCATAGATTGTGTTGAAAAAGATTGGAATTATCGTTGCGATGGACAAGGAGTTCACGCAACTCAGGACTTTGCTCGACGATTGCCGCACGGAGCGTCGTCACAACAAGGACTTTGTCATAGGCACCATGGATGGCGCAGAGATTATCCTGCAACAGTGTGGCATCGGAAAGGTCAACTCGGCCATCGGGGCCGTGGAGATGATCGACTGCTATGCGCCCGACCTCGTCATGTCGACAGGGGTGGCTGGGGGCGCCGATGTGTCGCTCAGCCCGCTCGACGTGGTGGTCGCCACAGAGTGTGTCTACCATGACGCCTATTGTGGCGAGGAGGTGGAGCGCGGCCAACTGGTGGGACTGCCCCCCCGGTTTGCCGCTCCCAAGGACTTGGTTGACAAGGCACTGATGCTGGATGGCGTGTTGGAGGGCACAAGGGTGCGCAGTGGATTGACGGTTAGCGGCGATTGGTTTGTCGACACCCGCGAGAAGATGCGCCAGATCTTGGCCGACTTCCCCGATGCCATGGCCGTTGACATGGAGAGCTGTTCGATTGCGCACACCTGCCACATCTACCACACGCCCTTCATCTCCTTCCGCATCATCAGCGACGTGCCGCTCAAGGACAACAAGGGCGCTCAGTATTTCGACTTTTGGAATCGTATGGCCGAAGGCAGCTTTGAGATCACGCGCCACTATCTCCAGGCTTTGTTGGCGTGAGTCTCTTGCGAGACGATGACACGCAGGTGGCCTTGGCCTCAACTGCGCACTTATTGAAGTACTACTAAATGATTAGATACAATTAGATTATGAACAAGATACCCTCTTTCACGATCAACCATGAGAAACTGTTGCGCGGCATCTATGTCAGCCGCAAGGACCATGTGGGCAACGAAGTGGTCACCACTTTTGACATCCGCATGAAGGAACCCAACCGTGAGCCGGCGCTCCACAACGGAGCCATCCACACGATAGAGCATCTCGCGGCCACATTTCTCCGCAACGATCCCGAGTGGAAGGACCGAGTGATCTATTGGGGACCCATGGGCTGCCTGACGGGCAACTACCTGCTCCTTCGTGGCGACCTCGACTCGCGCGACATCGTCGACCTCATGCGGCGCACTTTCCGTTTTGTCGCCGATTACGAGGGGGACATACCTGGCGTCGCCCCGCGTGATTGTGGCAACTGGTTGCTCCAGGATCTGCCCATGGCGCGATGGGAAGCGCGCAAGTTTCTCGACGAAGTGCTGGTGAACATCCGTGAGGAGAACCTCGTCTATACGCAGTGATGACCTCGCTGCAGGATGTTTTCGGACAATTCACAAGATCTTAATGATTGTTTCGCTGAGAAAGCGATGGGATTTGCTAATTTTGTACCACTATTAATCTTAGACGAATGAAAAAGATAATGACCCTCGCCGCAGGATGTCTCATCGCACTTGCGGCACACGCGGATGACAACTATGCCTATCTGACGTTTACCAACCATAACCTGGCGGAACAGTCGTTCAAGGCCCAGGGGCTGACCATCACCTTTGCCGATGGCAAGGCATTGGTCTCGCAGGACGGACAGGAGGTAAGCCTCCCGTTGGCTGACCTTGAGAAGATGTACTTCACGGCAGAGCCTGCGGGCGTGTCGGAGGTGGAGGCCAACAGTGATGCGCCTCTGACCGTCGTGACCCTTGCCGGACAGCGCATGGGGACCTTTAAGAACAAGGAAACCATGGAGCGCAGCTTGAAGAAAGGCCTCTACATCGTGAAAACCACAGGTAAAACCTATAAAGTTGAAGTGAAATGAACATTCTGAACTCTCATATCGCTTATGGCATGACCCTCGGAAAGCGGGTCGCCACGTTGTTGTTGCTCTTCGCCCCATTTTCTCAGTTTGTGTCTGCACAAACCTTGAACGTCAAGGTGGGCGAGGTCACTTATGCCCATTCGGCAGCGCAGGCCGGACAGATGTTGTTCGACAATGGCACCACCCTGACCATCCAGGGCAAGGCCTACACGTTGGCTGATGTGACCTGTGTCACGGTGGACGACAGCCATGTGGCCGACAACACCGTCGCAGTGAATTACCAGGGTGCGACGGCGCAGGTCACCGTGGCGGGCAACCTGGCCCGGCACCTGGCCGTCACGGCCGTTGGCGCCGATGTGCGTGTCGTCGCCGACTCCACCTATAAGGAAGATATCACCTATACGCTGACAGGAACGAGCACCGATGGGTCGTTCTACATGGATGGTGAGGGCAAGGTGTCGCTCACGCTCGACAATCTCTCCTTGGCCAGTGCCAAGGGCGGCGCCATTACGATTGATGATGGCAAGAAGATCCAAGTCAACTTTATGGGGGCCAATGTCTTGTCGGATGCCGTGGCGGGTTCGCAGAAAGCCTGTTTCTATGCCAATGGCCATGTGGAGCTTGTGGGCACAGGCACGCTCGCCATCACGGGCAACTGCCGACATGGTTACTTCTCCGATGAGTACACACGCCTGGAGAGTGGTCGGGTGACTGTGACGGGCGCAAAGGGAGACGGGTTCCATGTCAATGAGTATTTCCAGATGAATGGTGGCGTGCTTTCCATCCTTTCGGAGGGTGACGGCATCGATGTGGGCGCCAAGAAGAAGGGCGGCGACAATAATGGCCAGCTCATCCTGAACGGTGGCGAACTGTCAGTCACTGCCACGGGCGAAGGCTCCAAGGCTCTGAAGGCCGACAGTGCCATCACCATGGCGGGCGGAACTGTCAACGCGGCGACGACAGGCTCCGCTTATTATGACGCCGAGGCAAACGACATCGGTGGCGTGTCCACGCTGAAGACGGCTGGCCTGTTTGTCATGAAGGGCGGCAACCTCACACTGACCGCTGAGGGAGCCGGTTCGAAAGGCATCAATGCAGACCAGGGAGTCGTGATCGATGAGGGCGAGCTGACGGTCGTGGCCACAGGCGCACTCTACCAGTACAACACCCTCGACACCAAGCCCCATGCCGTGAAGACCGACGGAGACATCCAGGTCAACGGCGGAAAGGTGTTCGTCGCAGCCTCTTCCGACGGTCGTTCGCTGAGTACCGACTACTCGCTTTTGGTCAATGGCGGCACGCTGATGGCCATCGGCGGCAAGAAGTGCGAGCCCACGGGTGGCACGCAAGGCTACAAGACCTACAAGGCCCAGGTCATCAAGGCGGGTGCTACGGCCTCTTACAATGGTGTTACTTTCGACATTCCGTCCAACTACAACAACGCCAAGGCGCATGTGTTGGTGTCCAAGCCTGGCATGTGACCTGCCCGGATTGGGTGGCGAATCATACGATAGAAAAGGAGCAGCCTTTCTTCCATGGGGAGGGCTGCTTCTTTGCGTCTGCGTGGAGTAAGGCATAATCCGAAACTTTTTGATGATGATTGATTTCGTTTCCGACATTTTTATTAACTTTGCCCCCAACATAAGTTACAATCATGGTTTACACAATTGAAAAGATAACCACACTCATTGGTGCGCGCCACTTTGGCAATGAGGATGCCAAGGTTGGCTTTTTGTTAACCGACAGCCGTTCTCTTTGTTTCCCGGAGGAGACCTTGTTTTTCGCCTTGAAGTCGGGCCGCAACGATGGGCACAATTATATACCGGAACTGTATCGCCGTGGTGTCAGAAACTTCGTTGTGTGCGAAGTGCCCGATGACTACGAGAATATTTTCCCGAAGGCCAATTTCCTTAAGGTGGTTGACACGCTGGAGGCGCTACAGCGATTGGCAGAGCGCCATCGTGATGAGTTCAACATCCCGGTGGTGGGAATCACGGGTTCCAATGGCAAGACCATGGTCAAGGAGTGGCTCTACCAGATATTGTCTGCTGACATGAATGTCACGCGCAGCCCCCGTAGCTACAATTCCCAGATTGGCGTTCCCTTGTCGGTGTGGCTGATGAACGAGCAGACACAGGTGGGCGTGTTCGAGGCCGGTATCAGCCTGCCTGGCGAGATGCTCGCCCTGCGAGACATCATTCAGCCCACGATAGCCGTGCTCACCAACCTCGGTGCCGCACACCAGGAGAACTTCAAGTCGATGGAGGAGAAATGCCGCGAGAAATTAGTGCTTTTCCATGACGCTGAGGTGGCCGTCTATGATGGCGATGACGAGCTTGTGGCCTCTGCCTTCGCTTCGCTCGACTACAAGGGTGAGAAGCTTTGTTGGTCGCGCAAGGACCCGGATGTCCCCATGTTCATCAAGGCTGTGGAGAAAAAGGAGACGGCAACCACCATCACTTATGTTTATAAGGGTGGTGAGGAGCAGTCGTTCCGTATTCCCTTTATCGATGAGGCCAGCGTGTCCAATTCGTTGGTGTGCGCCATAGTAGCCTTGCGCCTGGGTGTGGCGCCCGGCCAGCTTGATGAGCGCATGCGGCAACTGGAGCCTGTCGCCATGCGCCTGGAGGTGAAAGAGGGGCGTCATGGATGCACCCTCATCAATGACTCCTATAACTCAGACTTCAACTCTCTCGACATAGCGCTCGACTTCATGAATCGCCGTCCCGACCACAACGGCCGCACCCGCACGCTCATCTTGAGCGACATCATGCAGAGTGGCGTGGCTCCCGAACGGCTCTATCGAGAGGTGGGCGACTTGGTCCGCAAGCGCGGTGTGGAGAAGTTCATCGGCATCGGCCCAGTGGTCTCGGCCCAGAAGGCCGTTGTCCAGGTGGCCGACAAATCGTTCTTCACCACCGTCGGCGAGTTCATCCATAGCGATGTGTTCAAAAACTTGCGCAATGAGGTAATCCTCATCAAGGGTGCCCGCCAGTTTGGCTTTGACCGCATCACGGAGCTGCTGGTGCAAAAGGTGCACGAGACGGTGCTGGAGGTGAACCTCAATGCCGTGGTGGACAACCTCAACTATTATCGTTCGTTCATGAAACCTGAGACGAAGCTCGTCTGCATGATCAAGGCCGACGCCTATGGGGCGGGCAGCGTCGAGATAGCCAAGACGTTGCAGGACCACCGTGTCGACTACCTGGCTGTGGCCGTGGCCGATGAGGGTGCCATGCTGAGAGGCAACGGCATCACCAGCAACATCATGATCATGAATCCCGAGATGTCGGCTTTCAAGACCATGTTTGACTACGACCTGGAGCCCGAGGTCTACTCGTTCCGCCTGCTTGACGCCCTGGTGAAGGCCGCTGAGGCCGAGGGCATCACCGGTTATCCGGTCCACATCAAGCTCGACACGGGCATGCACCGCCTGGGCTTCGACCCCGAGCGCGACATGGAGGAGCTCGTCAAGCGCCTCAAGCGGCAGAACGCCATCATACCGCGTTCGGTGTTCTCCCATTTTGTGGGCTCTGACAGTGACAGCTTCGATGACTTCTCAGCCCATCAGTTTGAGCTTTTCGACAAGGGCAGCCGGCAGCTGCAAGCCGCCTTCGACCATAAGATACTCCGCCATATAGACAATTCGGCGGGCATCGAGCATTTCCCGGGGCGCCAACTCGACATGTGCCGCTTGGGCCTGGGACTATATGGCATCAACCCGCGCGACAACTCCATCATCAACAATGTCTCGACGCTGAAGACCACCATCCTCCAGCTTCGCCATGTGCCTGCGGGCGACACGGTGGGCTATAGCCGCAAGGGCAAGATAGACCGCGACAGTGTCGTCGCCGCCATTCCTATCGGATACGCCGACGGCTTGAACCGCCACTTGGGCAACCGCCACTGCTATTGCCTGGTCAATGGCCAGCGCGCCGAGTATGTAGGCAACATCTGCATGGATGTGGCGATGATTGATGTCACGGGCATCGATTGCAAGGAAGGCGATAGTGTGGAAATCTTTGGCGACGCCCTGCCCGTCACGGTGCTGAGCGACGTGCTCGACACCATTCCTTATGAGGTGCTCACGGGCATCAGCAACCGCGTCAAGCGCGTTTATTTCCAAGACTGACGACGGATGCGGACTTTTTGGGCAAACAGCGGGAAAAAGGACATCCGCCCCTGATTTTATTAGTCGACATGGCGCACGTTTACAAGATTTTTTTGTAAATTTGCGCCATGTCGTATTTTGAAATCTACCAATATTGATTTGTATTTTGACAATAACAACGTATGGAAAAAGTATTTGAGTATATCATCAGCTTGGGAGCAAGCGTGATGATGCCTATCATCTTCACCATCATTGGTCTGTGCATAGGCATGAAATTTGGCAAAGCCCTGAAGTCGGGGCTCTTTGTCGGAGTGGGTTTTGTGGGCTTGGGCGTCGTCACCGCCTTGCTCACCACCAATTTCAAGGATCCGCTTGACCTCATCTCAACTATCTACCATCTTGACCTGAAAGTGTTCGACATGGGCTGGCCAGCCGCTGCCTCGGTGGCCTACAACACAGCCGTCGGGGCCCTGATTATCCCTGTCTGCTTAGGCGTCAACCTGCTGATGCTGGTAACCAAGACCACACGCACGGTGAACATCGACCTTTGGAACTATTGGCATTTTGCCTTCATCGGTGCCGTGGCCTATTTCATCTTCGACAAGCAGGTCATTTGGGGCTATGTGGCGTCCATTGTGTGCTATGTCATCACGTTGGTCGTCGCCGACCGCTCGGCCCGCAAGTTCCAGGGCTATTATGAGGGTATGGACGGCATCTCGGTGCCGCAGCCTTTCTGCCAGAGCTTCATTCCTTTTGCCCTTTGCATCAACTGGCTTCTCGAGAAGATACCAGGATTCAGCAGGCTTGACATCGACGCCGAGGGGCTGAAAAAGAAGTTTGGTGTGCTGGGCGAGCCCCTCGTGCTGGGTGTCATCGTGGGCATGCTCATCGGTGTGGTGGCCCAGCTCGACGTGAAGCGCATACTTGCCCTCGGAGTGACGATGGGCGCTGTGATGGAACTCATCCCCCGCATCACCAAGCTCTTCATTGATGGTCTGATGCCCATCTCCGAGAAGACCAAGGAACTGGTCGGCCGCCACTTTCATGGTAAGCAGGTGTTTATCGGCATGAGCCCTGCGCTTGTCATCGGCCACCCCACGGCGTTGGTCTGCACGCTGTTGCTCATTCCCGTTTATTTGCTGGTTGCTGTGTTCCTTCCCGGTAACCAGTTCTTGCCCCTGGCCTCGCTGGCAGGCATGTTTTATCTCTTCCCGCTGATTTTGCCTTACACCAAGGGCAACGTGGTGCGCAGCTTCATCATCGGCTTGGTGGCGCTCATTGTTGGCCTGTGGTTTGTGACGGCCATGGCCCCCGACTTCACGAGTGCTGCCCAGGCTGTCTATGCCGCCACTGGCGACCAGGCCTCCAAGGTGCCTGATGGTTTCTTGGCAGGCAGTATGGACTTTGCCAGCTCGCTTTATGGCTATGTCATCTATGCCGCCTGCAAGTATGGCAAGTATGTGGGCATCATCGCCCTTGCCGTGGTGGCCGTGGCCATGATGGTTTGGAACCGCATGCTTATCACTCGTGAGGAGCGTGCCGCTGCCACCCAACAGCTCAACGGGACATCGGACAGATGATGTGCCCTTACATGAAAACAAATAAACATAACATCATATCATGAAGAAAATCATTCTTACCGTAGCCCTTTGTTGCTTCGCCCTGTCTGGCTTCTCACAGGGATGTTGTTTCAAAGGTTATGAGGTGAAGGCAGAAAACGCCTACACCCACTACAATGTACGCTGGGCCACAGGACCGGAGGATGCCAAACATTACACCACCGACCGCCTGCGCAAGGAGTATCTCATAGAGAAAGTGTTCGCTCCCGGCGAGGTCAACTGGACCTATACGTTCTACGACCGTTTCCTGATTGGTGGCGCCGAGCCCACCGCCACTCCGCTGAAGCTCACCTCCATCGCTCCGCTTTACGTGGACGAGAGCAAGGGCACAAGCGGCCGCAACCTGCTCGACAACCGTGAGCTGGGCATCATCAACATCGGTGGTGAGGGCACCGTGACTGTCGATGGCAAGACTTACACGCTTGGTTTCCAGGAGGCTCTCTATGTGGGTCGTGGCGCCAAGGACATCGTCGTGGCCAGCAAGAACGCCGCTGAACCCGCCAAGTTCTACCTCAACTCGGCCTGTGCCCACGTGGCCTATCCCACCAAGAAAGTGACGCTGAAGGAGGCCAACAACATCAAGGCCGGCAAGATGGAGGAATCCAACGACCGCGTCATCCACCAGATGATCATCGACGGCGTGGCTGGCGTGCGCACCTGCCAGTTGCAGATGGGCATCACCGAGCTCAAGCCCGGCAGCGTCTGGAACACCATGCCCGCCCACACCCACACGCGCCGCATGGAGGCTTACATGTACTACAAGGTGCCAGAGGGCCAGAAAATCCTGCACGTGATGGGTGAGCCGCAGGAGACGCGTCCCATCTGGATGAACAATGAGCAAGCCGTGATCGCACCGCAGTGGAGCATCCATTGTGCCGCAGGCACCAGCAACTACACCTTCATCTGGGGAATGGCGGGCGAGAACCTCGTCTACACCGACATGCAGGTTGCTCCCATCCCCTCACTCGAATAATCTACTGGAGGATGTGTCGACATCACCCGTTCCTGCCTTCCGTGCCGATCGGCTGGGGGCAGGCGGTGCTGCCCACACATCCTCTTGCCTTTGCTGCCCCAGCCATCGGGCCAAGATGGCATACACGAACCTAAAACTACCTCAACGCAATGCCTATCACTAAAACCAAGATTTCCCAATACCGTTGGGTGATTTGTTCCATGCTCTTCTTCGCCACGACCATCAACTACATGGATCGCCAGGTGCTCTCATTGACATGGAAAGACTTTATTGCCCCCGAGTTCCACTGGAGCGACGCCGACTATGGCAACATCACGGGAGCCTTCTCCTTTTTCTATGCGCTCTTCAGCCTGTTTGTCGGCAAGTTCATTGACCGCCTGGGCACCAAGCGTGGCTACATGATTGCCATCTTCGTGTGGTCGCTGGGCGCCTGTCTGCATGCCGTGTGCGGCTGGGTGGCCATGCAGTATGTGGGCCTTGCCAGCGTGGAAGCCTTGCGTGCCGTCAAGGCTGGCTCCCAGATGGCGCTGATGATCTCCACCGTGAGCGTCTATCTCTTCATGTTCTGTCGCATCGTGCTGGCGGCCGGTGAGGCCGGCAACTTCCCGTCGGCCATCAAGGTTGTGGCTGAGTTCTTCCCCAAGAAGGACAGGGCCTTCGCCACGGCCATCTTCAACTCGGGTGCGTCGATAGGCGCCCTCATCGCACCCCTCACCATACCTGTGCTGGCCAACCACCTGGGGTGGGAGAGCGCTTTCATCATCATCGGTGGCATCGGTTTTGTGTGGATGGGATTCTGGGTGTTTGTCTATGACAAGCCGCGCCAGTGCAAGCATGTGAACGAGGCTGAGCTGGCCTACATCCTGCAAGATGACGCCACGGATGCCACCGCCTCCCAGGCCACTGACGATGGTCCCACACTGCCATTCCTGCGCTGCTTCACCTATCGCCAGACGTGGTCGTTTATCATGGGCAAATTCATGACCGATGGCGTGTGGTGGTTCTATCTCTTCTGGGCGCCCGCTTATTTCTCCGACCAGTTTGGCTATGCCTCCAGCACCACCATGGGCCAGTGGCTCATCTTTGTGCTCTACCTCATCGTCACCGTCTTGAGCATTGTGGGTGGATACATCCCCAAGTATTTCGTGGAGCGCCGTGGCATGGAGCCCTATTCGGGACGCATGCGGGCCATGTTCATCTTCGCCCTCCTGCCGCTGCTCGCCTTGGTGGCCCAGCCGTTGGCCTCCTGGGAGGGCAGTCCCATCAATCCCGCATGGTGGCCGGCCATCATCATCGGCTTGGCGGGAGCGGGCCATCAGGCCTGGTCTGCCAATCTCTATTCCACCATTGGCGACATGTTTCCGCGCTCAGCAGTGGCCACCATCACAGGCGTGGGCACCATGGCTGGCGGCATCTCCTCGTGGGCCATCAACACGGGGTCGGGTTATCTCTTCAACTACGCCCAGCAACAGGGTGCCGCTTTCACATTCCTCGGCTTCGAGGGCAAACCCGCCGGCTACATGATCGTGTTCTGCTTCTGTGCCGTTGCCTACATGGCCGGATGGGTCATCATGAAGACCTTGGTGCCGAAGTATAAGCCTATTTTAGCGTAAAAAAGCAAAGATGTTGGCGTGCATCATGATATGCGCCAACCACAAGATGCTTCGTGGGTGCTGTGTCTCACCGAACATGGCGTTTCCATGTGCGGTGGGATGCAGCACCCACGAAGCGAAAGTGATTGGTGACTTTCGTAAATGATCTTCCGCCTTTTGCGTTACGCCTGACGGTTGGCCTTTTCGATGCTCCTCACGTAAACACGGTGGCGACGGTGGTTCTCCGCCTCGAGGTATTGCCACTGGCTGAGCACGCCCTTGTTGGTCTCCATCTGTGGCATGGCCTCAGCCCACTGGAACCCGTACTGTCGATAGTGGCTGATCAGGTCGTTGAAGATGAGGGCGTTGGCGCCCTTTGCCCGGTACTCGGGCAACACACCGATGAGCAGCAGGTCCACCGTGTCGGTCTTGTGTCCCTTGAGCACGCGCAACATGTGCCACCATCCGAAGGGCAGCATGCGTCCGTCGCGCGTGTGTTGCATGGCGCAGGAGAATGAGGGGAAAGAGATGCCGAAGCCCACCAGTTTGTTGTCCTTGTTGCCGTCCACCACTCCCGTGACGAGATTGAGGTCGGCCTTGCGGATGTAGTCGTTGACCAGCTTGTCGATTTGCTTGTCGCTCAGCTGGGCAAACCCGTAGAGGTCGTTGTAGGTGATGTTGAGAATGTCAAACACCTGTCGTCCCATGCCTTGGCGCAGCAGTTCGTCGCTCGTGAACTTGTGTGCGTGCAGGTTGTAGCGCCGCTCGATCATCTCTGAGAGCTTGGCAAACTTGGGCGGTGTCACCTCTGGCACACGGATGCGATACTCCAGGTAGTCGTTGTCCTTGCGGAAGCGCCCCATCGCCTCCATGTGCTTGGGGTAGTAGGGGTAGTTGTAGTTGATGTAGAGGGTGGCCAGGCGGTCGAAGCCCTCCACCAGCATGCCCTCGCGGTCCATGTCATCGAAGCCGAAGGGGCCGCCGATCTCGGTCATGCCCCGTTTGGAGCCCCATTGCTCCACGGCGGCGATGAGACGTGACGACACCTCCTGGTCGTCGATGAAGTCGAACCACCCGAACCTCACCATGCGCCTGTTCCAGCGCGTGTTGGCCCGCGTGTTGATGATGGCGGCTATGCGCCCAGCGGTCTTCCCGTCCTTAAGGGCCAGGAAGTAGGCCGCCTCACAATACTCGAAGGCAGGGTTTTTCCCGGGGTTGAGTGTGCCCAACTCGTCGCCATAGAGGAATGGCACGGCATGGGCGTCGCCCCTGTAGAGGTCATAGTGAAACTGGATGAAGGCCTTGAGATCCTTCTTGGTTGTCACTTGCTTGATGTCCACACTCATGATGGCGCTCCTTTCTTATTCTTGTTCGGTATTGGATAGGAAACCCTGGTGGCGTAGCGCCTCGATCATGCCTGCCGACATGGCCTCATTGTCCTTGCGTGTGTAGCGCAGGTCGGTGTAGACTTGTGCCAGTGTCTCCTTGTGGTTGATCTCCACGAAGTGCTGGTTGGCGGGCAGGTTCTCCTTCTCCTGGTAGAGCTTGTCAATCGACTGTGGCGTGTAGTCGTGATAGGTCTCGTTGTGAATGATGGCCTGTAGGGGCAAACGGTCGCTCTGCTCGGGTAGCTCGTCGGGCCACCCCAGGGTGATGGTGGCCACGGGGAACACCAACTGGGGCAACTGAAGCGTGTCGATAATCAGCTGGGGCTGGTAGACGGTGGTGCCCAGGAAGCACAGGCCCAGTCCCTGCTCCTCGGCCAGGTTGCAGAAGGTCTGGCAGAAGAGCAACGCGTCGGTGGTGGCGTTGACAAAGCTCAGAAAGTTGTCGTAGCCCGGTGCTCCCTTTCGGTTCTTGGCCCATATGGTGGTGCGACGGAAGTCGGCGCAGAAGGTCAGCACCACAGGCGCTCCGCAGACCATCGGTTGGTTGAAGTGGGCGGGAGCCAATTTTTCCTTCATCTCCTGGCTCCGTGTCACGACGACACTGTATAGTTGCAGGTTGCCCATGGTCTGTGTGCGCTCCGCTTCGGCCAGCAGGCTGTGGAGCAATTCGTCGGAAACAGCCTTACCGGCGTATTTCCGGATGCTTCGGCGTGTGTCTAAGTTTTTCATTTTAGTGAGTTTTGCTTGGGGCAAAGATATGGAAAATTATCCAAAAAGGAAATGTTTTCCACTAAATTCCTCCACCGGGTGGCACCTTTTTCGCAAATCTTTTGTAGTTTTGCAGAATATAATTCCAACCAGCAGAAAACAATTCATATCATGGAAAACCAACCGACCTATACCTACGAGGAGGCCTATGCTGCCTCGTTGGCCTATTTCGATGGCGATGAGCTGGCCGCCCGCGTGTGGGTGACCAAGTATGCCATGAAAGACAGTCTCGGTCATATCTACGAGAAAAGCCCGCTCGACATGCATTGGCGCATAGCCCGCGAGGTAGCCCGCATTGAGACGAAATACCCCAAGGGTCTCAGCGCCCAGGAGGTGTTTGACCTGCTCGACCATTTCCGTTACCTTGTACCGGCGGGCAGTCCCATGACGGGCATCGGCAACAACCATCAGCTGGCGTCGCTGAGCAATTGTTTTGTGATTGGTGACGATGGTGATGGCGATTCATACGGTGCCGTCATGAAACTTGATGAGGAGCAGGTGCAGCTCATGAAGCGGCGGGGTGGCGTGGGACACGACCTCGACGCCTTGCGCCCCAAGGGGTCGCCCGTCAACAACTCCGCGCTGGTGAGCACTGGGTTGGTGCCGTTCATGGAGCGTTACAGCAACTCCACACGTGAGGTGGCGCAGGACGGCCGCCGTGGCGCCCTGATGCTTACCGTGAGCATCAAGCATCCCGATGCCGAGAGCTTCATTGACGCCAAGATGACCGAGGGGAAAATCACGGGCGCCAACGTGAGTGTGAAGATAGACGACGCGTTCATGCAGGCGGTCGTCGACGACAAGCCCTACGAGCAGCGGTTCCCCGTCGATGCCCAGCAGCCGAAGGTGAGCCGTGAGATCTCGGCCCGTGGCCTGTGGCGCAAGATTGTGCACAACGCCTGGCAGAGTGCCGAGCCGGGTGTGCTCTTTTGGGACACCATCCTCAGGGAGAGCATCCCCGACTGTTATGCCGATCTGGGGTTCCGCACCGTCTCCACCAATCCGTGTGGCGAGATACCCCTCTGCCCCTACGACAGTTGTCGGTTGCTCTGCCTCAACCTTTACAGCTATGTCGAGAATCCCTTCACTTCCGTTGCGCGCTTCGACTTCGAGAAGTTTGCCCATCACGTGCAGTTTGCCCAGCGCATCATGGATGACATTGTCGACCTGGAGATGGAGAAGATTGACCTCATCCTGGAAAAAATCAAGAACGATCCGCAGAGTGATGATGTGAAGCACACGGAACGCCATCTGTGGGAGAAGATCAAGCATAAGAGTGGCCTCGGACGTCGCACGGGCCTGGGCATCACAGCTGAGGGCGACATGATAGCTGCCATGGGACTGCGCTATGGCACGCAGGATGCCACCGATTTTGCCGTCAGCGTGCAGAAGACGTTGGCCCTCAACGCCTATCGCTCATCGGTGACGTTGGCCGAGGAGCGCGGTGCCTTTGCCATCTACGATGCCCAGCGCGAGGCTGCCAACCCTTTCATAGCCCGCTTGCGTGAGGCCGACCCGAAGCTCTGCGATGACATGTCGAAGCATGGCCGACGCAACATCGCCTGCCTTACCATTGCCCCGACGGGCACCACATCGCTCATGACGCAGACCACAAGTGGCATCGAACCCGTGTTCATGCCCGTCTACAAGCGTCGCCGCAAGGTCAACGCCAATGACAAGGAGGCACGCGTGGACTATGTCGATGAGGTTGGAGACTCGTTTGAGGAGTACATCGTTTACCACAAGAAGTTCTTGGAGTGGATGAAGGTCAGCGGCATCGATACCGATAAAAAATACTCACAGGAGGAAATCGACGCCCTTGTGGCGCGCTCGCCTTACTGCAAGGCCACGGCCAACGATGTCGACTGGCTCATGAAGGTGCGCATGCAGGGAGCCATCCAGAAGTGGGTGGACCACAGCATCTCGGTCACAGTGAACTTGCCGGGCAACGTCGATGAGGCCTTGGTGGACCGCCTCTATGTGGAGGCGTGGCGCTCGGGGTGCAAGGGTTGCACCATCTATCGCGACGGCAGCCGCTCGGGCGTGATGGTCTCCGCCTCCAAGAAAGACAAGAAGAAGCGCCCGGAGACGTCGGCGCCCGTCGCGGCGCCCGTCATGCAACGCCCCACAGTGCAGGAGGTCAGGCCGCGTGAGCTTGATTGCGATGTGGTGCGTTTCCAGAACAACCGCGAGAAATGGGTGGCTTTCGTGGGCTTGCTCGATGGTTATCCGTATGAGATCTTCACGGGTTTGCAAGACGACGAGGAGGGCATCGTGTTGCCCAAGACGGTCACCAAGGGCAAGATCATCAAGCAGACCAATGAGGATGGCAGCCACCGCTACGACTTCCAGTTTGAGAACAAGCGGGGCTACAAGACCACCGTCGAGGGCCTGAGCGAGAAGTTCAACCCCGAATACTGGAATTACGCCAAGCTCATCTCCGGTGTGCTCCGTTATCGCATGCCCATTGACCATGTCATCAAGCTTGTCGGGTCCCTGCAGTTGAAAGACCAAAGCATCAACACGTGGAAGAATGGCGTGGAGCGTGCCTTGAAGAAATATGTCACTGATGGCACCAGTGCCGCTGGTCAAAAGTGTCCCGTCTGCGGCCAGGAGACGCTGGTCTACCAGGAGGGTTGCCTCATCTGTACCAATTGTGGCGCCAGCCGTTGCGGATGATGTTGCGGCCCCATAAACACAAGAGTGCGCTCATGAAAGTGAAAGACAGTTATATCCGGCTTGTCGGCTTGCGCTTCCACGCTTATCATGGCGTGGCGGCGCAGGAACGTCTCGTTGGCAACGACTATGAGGTCGACCTGCGTCTCCATGTGGATGTGGAGAGGGCCGTGCTCAGCGATGACGTGGCCGACACGGTCAATTATGCGGAGGTCTTCCAGGTGGTGCGCGAGCAGATGGAGCGCCCCAGCGACCTTGTGGAGCATGTGGCCGGGCGCATCGCCCAAGCCCTGCTCGACCAGTGGCCGCAAGTGGCAGAAGTGTCCATTGTCCTCACCAAGCGCAACCCACCCATGGGAGCCGATTGCCAGGGCGCTGGTGTCGAGCTGCACGTGGGCCGATGAGGTCTTGGAGAGCAAGATAATAGATGAACCCCAAAAATAAAACGCCCGGACTCACGTCTGGGCGTTTTGTTTTCAATCTGTTTGAGTAGTTAGTATGTAGTCTTTATGCTTTGAAACCGGTTTTTGTGTCATTTTCGGCCTTTGTGATTATTGGGCGGAAGTGTGGGGCGGAAACTTCCCCTTCATCGCCTTTTTGCAAATGGCCTGCTGCAAAGGTAACGATAATCCTTTGATATGGCTCTTTTGCGAGATGGTTTCGCTCAAAAAAGTGCGTAAACGTTTGCGTAAACGTTGTGCGGGTTGGCAAGGCGGTGGTTGCCATGGGTGACCGAAACAGAAAAAATGGCTCGCCGTAACTCTCTTTACCAATCTTTTTCCGTATCTTTGCACTAATAAATAATGTATCAAGCATGAAGGAATTCGTTATATCCGAAGTCAAGGCCGAGACCGCCATACTGGTAGGACTCATCACCCCCCAGCAAGACGAGGCCAAGACCAAGGAATACCTGGACGAGCTGGAGTTTCTGGCCGACACGGCGGGAGCGGTCACCGTGAAGCGCTTCACGCAGCGAGTGGGCGGCCCGAGCAGCATCACGTATGTGGGAAAGGGAAAGCTCGAGGAAATCAAGCACTACATCAAGGAAGAGGAAGAGGAGGACCGCGAGGTGGGCATGGTCATCTTCGATGATGAGCTCACAGCCAAACAGATGCGCAACATCGAGCAAGAATTGCAAGTGAAAATCCTCGACCGCACATCACTCATCCTCGACATCTTCGCCATGCGCGCGCAGACGGCCAACGCCAAGACGCAGGTGGAGTTGGCCCAATACCGATACATGCTGCCGCGCCTGCAACGCCTTTGGACCCACTTGGAACGACAGGGCGGAGGCTCGGGATCCGGCGGAGGCAAGGGCTCCGTGGGCTTGCGCGGACCTGGCGAGACACAGCTCGAGATGGACCGGCGTATCATCCTCAACCGCATGAGTCTCTTGAAGAAACGATTGTTGGAAATTGACAAGCAGAAGACCACCCAACGCAAGAACCGGGGACGCCTCATCCGTGTGGCTCTCGTGGGCTACACCAACGTGGGCAAGTCCACCATTATGAACCTCTTGGCCAAGAGTGAGGTCTTTGCTGAGAACAAGTTGTTCGCCACGCTCGACACCACTGTTCGCAAAGTGGTTGTCGAGAACTTGCCTTTCCTCTTGGCAGACACCGTCGGCTTCATCCGCAAGTTGCCCACCGACTTGGTCGATTCGTTCAAGTCGACGCTCGATGAGGTGCGCGAGGCCGACTTGCTGTTGCATGTCGTCGACATCTCTCATCCCGACTTCGAGGAGCAGATAGATGTCGTCAACCAGACGCTCAAGGAACTGGGTTGCTCCGACCGACCCACGATGATAGTGTTCAACAAGATCGACAATTACCATTGGACAGACAAGGAACCCGACGACCTGACGCCTCCCACACGAGAGAACGTCACGCTCGATGAGCTCAAACGCACGTGGATGGCGCGCCTCAACGACAATTGTCTCTTCATCTCCGCTCGTGAGAAGGAGAATGTGGATGAGTTCCGAGACACCCTTTACCGCAAGGTGCGTGAGCTGCACGTGCAGAAATATCCCTACAACGACTTCCTCTATCCTGTGGAAGACTGACCAACAACAACCCAATAAACCGACAACGATATGGACTACAGAAAACTCACCGACGAGGAGATTAATGTGCTCGAAGACCACAACTGCTGGGCTGAAGACTGGAGCAGGGTGTGTGTCTCCGATGACTTCAAGCCCAACTACATGCACCGTGTGATGCTCTATGGCGACATACGTATCGGTGCGTTTGACAAGAACGTGGAGGTCTCCAGGGGATTTCTCAAACATTCGGGCATCATCAACGCTACCTTGCGCAACGTCTCGGTGGGTGACAACTGTCTCATCGAGAACGTCGGCAATTTTATCAACAACTATGTCATCGGTGACGACTGTTACATCTCCAATGTGTCGACCATCGAGACCACCGAGGGCGCTACCTACGGGGAAGGTAATCTCATCTCCGTGCTCAACGAGGTGGGCGACGGCAACCTTATACTCTTTAAGCACCTCAACAGCCAGTTTGCGGCTTTCATGGTGAAGCACTTCAATGACAAGGAACTGAAAGACAGTATGCGGCGCCTTGTCCGTGAGGAGATTGAGGCCACGACTCCCGACTGCGGCACAATCGGAACAGGGGTGAAGATTGTCAACACCAAGGAAATCACCAACACCAACATATGCGATGATTGCGAGGTCAACGGGGCGGCGCGCCTCAGCGACTGCACCATCTTAAGCTCACCAGAGGCCAGCGTCTACATCGGAACGGGTGTCATCTGCGAGAACTCCATTATCAGCGACGGCACGAGCATCATCAACTCGGTGAAGATGCAAGACTGCTTTGTGGGCGAGGCGTGCCAGGTCAGCAATGGGTTCACGGCTTCGGCCAGTGTCTTCTTTGCCAATAGTTACATGAGCAACGGCGAGGCGTGTGCGGCATTCTGCGGCCCGTTCTCGGCCAGTCACCACAAGAGCTCGTTGCTCATCGGTGGCATGTTCAGTTTTTACAACGCTGGTTCGGCCACCAACTTTTCCAACCATGCCTACAAGATGGGCCCCATGCACTGGGGAGTGCTTGAGCGTGGCGCAAAGACAGCCAGCGGCGCTTACCTCCTCATGCCTGCCACCATTGGCACGTTCAGCGTCTGCTTTGGGAAGTTGATGCACCATCCCGACACGCGCAACCTCCCGTTCTCTTATCTCATTGCTTATGGCGACACGATGTACCTGTCGCCAGGACGCAACATCACCACCGTGGGCCTCTATCGTGACATCCGCAAGTGGCCCAAGCGTGACATGCGGCCGAAAGGATCGCAGAAAAGCATTGTCAACTTCGACTGGCTCTCTCCCTTCAGCGTGGGTGAGATCATCAAGGGGAAGAAAATCCTCGAGGACCTCAGGGCGTCGTCGGGCGATGATGTCTCCAGCTACAATTTCCACGACTATGTCATCAATGGGCCGTCGCTCCACAAGGGCATCAAGTACTACGACATTGCCTTGCGCATCTACATGGGCGCAGTGCTCAAGCGTGTGCTGAAACGCGATCCGGAGCTCAAGGCCCCCACGACGGATGTCGGCCTGGGCGATTGGAATGACCTGTCGGGCTTGTTGTTGCCCGCCTCGGAGGAGCAGCGCCTCGTGGATGACATCAAGAACGGAACACTCGACACCATCGACGCCGTGACCAACCGCTTTGAGGAGATAAACAAGAACTATCGTCTCTACCAGTGGGCATGGACCTATCGCGTGATACTCGACTACTATCACTTGCAGGAGCTGACGCTCGACGACGCGGCACGCATCAAGCAAGACTACATCACGGCACGCCGCGCCTGGATTGCGGAGATACGGAAGGATGCCGAGAAGGAGTTCCGCATGGGTGACGTGGAGAAGGAAGTGCTCGATAACTTCATCAACAACCTCGACCATGAGGTGGACTTCGAAAATTAGGACCAAGACGAATTCTTGTAAGGTTCAACATCATCTTTTGACAGTTTAAATAATATCCACATTATGAAATTCAGAAGTTTTCTTGCTGCTGTGGCTTTGCTGATCACCTCGTCGGCCGTGGCACAGCAGTACAAGTACACCCAGGTGCCGGGCGACCCGATGCAAACGCGCATCTACACGCTCAATAATGGGCTCAAGGTGTACCTCTCCGTCAACAAGGAGAAGCCCCGTTTGCAAACTTACATCGCGGTCCGAACAGGTTCGCGCAATGATCCGGCGGAGACCACCGGACTGGCCCACTACCTGGAGCACCTGATGTTCAAGGGCACCACCCACTTCGGAAGCAGCGATGTGGCGGCTGAGGCCCCTCTGCTCGACTCCATCCAGAATCGCTTCGAGGCTTATCGTCGTCTCACCGACAAGGCCGCGCGTAAGAAGGCTTACCATGAGATTGACTCCATCTCCCAGCTCGCGGCAAAGTATAATATCCCCAATGAGTATGACAAGCTGATGTCTTCCATTGGGTCGGAAGGCAGCAACGCCTATACGTCCAATGACGTCACCTGCTATGTGGAGGACATCCCTTCCAATGAGATTGACACGTGGGCCAAGATCCAGAGTGACCGTTTCAAGAACATGGTTGTCCGCGGATTTCACACCGAGCTAGAGGCAGTCTATGAGGAATACAACATCGGACTGGCCAGCGACAACAGCAAGGAGTGGGATGCATTGGGAGCCAAGCTCTTCCCCAACCACCCCTATGGCACGCAGACGACGATTGGAACTCAGGATCATCTGAAGAATCCCTCCATCGTCAACATCAAGAATTATTATAACCGTTACTATGTTCCCAACAACATGGCCATCTGCATGGCTGGCGATTTCGATCCCGACAAGGTGGTGGCCATTATCGACAAGTATTTTGGCGACTGGAAGAAGAGCGACAATCTCAGTCGTCCTGAGTATGCGCCAGTGCGTGAGCTGACAGCCCCCGTGGACACCACGGTGATGGGTCTTGAGGCGGAGAACCTGATGATGGGATGGAAAGCGGAGGGAGCGGCCAGCTATCAGGCCGACACGCTCGACGTCATCTCTAACATGCTCTCCAACGGCAAGGCCGGCCTCTTCGACCTGGACCTCAACACACCGATGAAGGTTCAGAGTGCCGGAGCGGGCTTCATGGGCATGACCGACTATGGCCAGTTCATCCTGCTGGGCAATCCCAAGCAAGGCCAGAGCCTCGAAGAGGTGCGCAAGTTGATGCTTGCCGAGATTGAGAAACTGAAGAAAGGGCAGTTCTCCGACAATCTCTTGCCTGCCGTGGTCAACAACATGAAACTGAGTTATTACCGTTCGCTGCAGAGTAATCGTTCACGCGCTGACAAGTTCGTGGATGCTTTCATCAATGGTCAGGAGTGGAGCGACCAGGTCGGTCGCCTCGACCGCATCTCCAAGATGACCCGCCAGCAGGTCATCGACTTCGCCAACCGTTTCTTCCTTGACAACTATGTGACCGTCTTCAAGCGCCAGGGCAACGACACGACAATCCACAAGATTGAGAAGCCCAGCATCACGCCGATCCCCACCAACAACGACAAGCAGAGCGAGTTCCTCAAGGAAGTGGTCAACTCCAAGCCCGATCCCATCCAGCCCAACTTCGTTGATTACAAGAAAGACCTCACGAAGGCCGTCACAAAGAAAGGTGTCGATGTGCTCTACAAGCAAAACAACGACGATGACCTCTTCACCTTGGCCTATCACTATCCGTTTGGCCAGCAGAGTGACAACCGCTACGATGTGGCTGCCGGTTATCTCGATTATGTCGGGACATCCAAACTCTCGAACCAGAAAATCAACCAGTTGTTCTATGATTTGGCTTGCAACTACAGTGTGAATGTGAGCGACGACGCCATAGACATCTACCTTACGGGCCTCAACAGTTCCATGCCCAAGGCTCTGCAGCTGCTTGAGAATGTGCTCAACGATGCCAAGGCGAGCAAGACCACTTGGAACCAATACGTCGACTTGCTCCTGAAGGATCGTGCCGATGCCAAGGCCAACCAGCGTTCAAACTTTGCCGCTTTGCGCCTTTACGGGGCCTACGGCAAGTACAATGCTGTCACCAACAAGATGAGTGAGAAAGAGTTGCGTGCTGCCAACCCGCAGGCCTTGCTCAATCTCCTGCGTGACCTGAAGGCGAAGAAGCACACCCTGTTGTATTACGGTCCCACGAAAGAGGCTGATCTCGACGCCCTGGTGGGCAAGGTTCACCTCACGCCGAAGTCCTTTGTGCCAGCTCCTGCGGCCAAGGAGTACGCCCAGCAGCGCACGCCAGCCAATGAGGTGTGGCTCGCTCCTTATGACGCCAAGAACATCTACATGGTGATGCTCCACAACGAGGGAAAGAAATGGAGCGCTGACAAGGCTGCCATCGAAGCCCTCTTCAACGAGTATTTTGGCGGTGGCATGAATGCCATTGTGTTCCAGGAGCTGCGTGAGGCCCGCGGCCTGGCTTATTCAGCGTCGGCCAGTTACAGCCGTCCCTCATCTCCAAAAGACGATGAGTCGTTCTACACCTACATCATCACGCAAAACGACAAGATGATGGACTGCGTCAACGAGTTCCACAACCTGCTCAACAACACGCCTTCTCGCGAGGCTGGTTTCAAGTTGGCCCAGCAGGGATTGCTTAAGAGCCTCGCCACCGGGCGCACCACCAAGTTTGGCGTGCTCACCAGCTATCTGCGTGCGCAGAAGCTCGGCCTCGACTACGACATCAACCAAAAGATCTACGAGACCCTGCCCAAGCTGCAACTGCAAGACGTAATGAACTTTGCCAAGGAGAACATTGCCAACAAGACCTATCGCTATCTCATCCTTGGTGACGAGAAGAACCTCGACATGAAGTCGCTGGAGATGATAGGCGCCGTGAAGCGTCTCACCACTGATGAGATCTTCGGTGAGTAAACCATTGCAACAACATTATAAACAAATTCTATTCATAAAGAACTATGGCTAAACCAGTAGATTTCAAGTATGCTCCTATGTTCCAGGTGGGCAAGGACGACACTGAGTATCGCTTGCTGACCAAGGAGGGCGTCAGCACGGCTGAGTTTGAGGGCAAGACCATTGTCAAGGTTTCGCGCGAGGCTTTGACGTTGCTGGCCCAGCAGGCATTCCACGACTGTGAGTTCATGCTGCGCCGCAAGCACAACGAGCAGGTGGCACAGATCCTGAAGGACCCTGAAGCCTCTGAGAACGACAAGTATGTCGCACTGCAGTTCCTCCGCAATGCCGAGACGGCTGTCAAGGGTGTGCTGCCCTTCTGCCAAGACACGGGCACTGCCATCATCCATGGCGAGAAGGGTCAGCGCGTGTGGACTGACTTCGACGATGCCGAGGCGCTCTCACGTGGTGTGTATAACACCTATACGCAGGAGAACCTGCGCTACTCGCAGAACGCACCGCTCACCATGTACGACGAGGTGAACACCAAGTGCAACCTGCCCGCACAGATCGACATCGAGGCCGAGGAGGGCGATGAGTATCGCTTCATCATGGTGGCCAAGGGTGGTGGATCGGCTAACAAGACCTATTTCTATCCCATGACCAAGGCCACCATCCAGAACGAGGGCACGCTCCTGCCTTTCCTCGTGGAGAAGATCAAGAGCCTCGGCACGGCCGCTTGTCCTCCTTACCACATCTGCTTCGTCATCGGCGGCACATCGGCTGAGAAGAACCTGCTCACCGTGAAGCTCGGCTCCATCAAGTACTATGACAACCTGCCCACTACGGGCGACGAGACAGGCCGCGCCTTCCGCGATGTCGACCTGGAGGCTAAGTTGCTCGAGGAGGCCCACAAGATCGGTCTCGGTGCACAGTTTGGCGGCAAGTACCTGGCCCACGACATCCGTGTCATTCGTCTGCCGCGCCATGGCGCCAGCTGCCCCATCGGCCTCGGCGTGAGCTGCTCGGCTGACCGCAACATCAAGGGCGTCATCAACAAGGACGGTGTCTGGTTGGAGAAGATGGACGACAACCCCGGTGAGCTCATCCCCGAGGAGTATCGCAAGCCTGGTGAGGGTGGTGAGAACATTGTCATCGACCTCGACAAGGGCATCGACGCCGTGCGTGCCGAGCTGGCCAAGTATCCCGTCTCCACACGTGTCATCCTCAACGGCACCATCATCGTGGCCCGCGACATCGCACATGCCAAGCTGAAGGCACGTCTGGACAAGGGTGAGGATCTGCCTCAGTACTTCAAGGATCACCCCATCCTCTATGCTGGTCCGGCCAAGACCCCGGAGGGCTATCCCTGCGGCTCCATGGGACCGACGACGGCCAACCGCATGGACCCCTATGTGGACGAGTTCCAGGATCACGGAGGTTCGCTCGTCATGATTGCCAAGGGCAACCGCACCCAGGTGGTGACCGACGCTTGCCAGAAGCATGGCGGCTTCTATCTTGGAACCATTGGCGGCATTGCCGCTGTTCTCTCCAAGGACTGTATCACGAGCATCGACTGCGTGGAGTATCCTGAGCTCGGCATGGAGGCCATCTGGAAGATTACGGTGAAGAACTTCCCCGCCTTCATCCTGGTGGACGATAAGGGCCACGACTTCTTCAAGGAGTTGAAGCCTTGGGCTCCCTGCAAGAATTGCTAATTATCGCTGACACATCAGCCTCACCCCGTGAGGCACAACCCCTAAGCCGCGGCGCGCTTGTCATCAGACAAGAGAGCCGCGGCTTTTGCGTTTTCATACGAAAAGCATCAGTCAGATTGCAAACGAGAAACCTTACGAAAAGAACTTTTCGACAAAAAGACAAAAAGAAGGGACGGCGTCGATAAAAAGTGAACGGGAAATTTGTGAGTCGTCAAGTTTATGTTTAAATTTGTGGAATGCATCATTACGAATGCATGCTATTAATCTGAATTTACATTGGAAGTCTATGAAATGTAGTGTTAGTATGTTATTGCTAATGATAGCAAACATGTTGATCCTCAATACGTAGTTTATGGTGCCGGCACCATACCCACGCCCAACACGGCAGCCTTGGCGCAATATGGTGTTGTCCATATGTCCATTGTGCACGGGCAAGGCGAACCTTTCTGTTGTTCTTCAGGACTTGACGGTGTGCGGTGTCACGTTGAGCGCAAGTCTTCGTTGTGACACGTCGGGTATCCTCGCCAATGCCATGTAAATTTGGACTAATAAGAACTAAAGTTGTTTTCGCTTATGAAGCAATTGACCATAATCATCTTCATGGTTGTCCTGCCATCGTCCCTTTTGGCGCAGAGCAATCACCAAAACTACGTGTTGACCAAGACCTTGCTCAATGCCAGGGGGACATCAGGTGTGACGGAAGTCCTTTACCATGATGGCCTTGGCCGTCCTGAGGTTCAAGTGACCACAGGCCTTGGCACTTCTGGAAATTCCGCCTATACGCTGACGGAGTATGACGAGATGGGCCGTGAGCACATCCAATGGCTTCCTGGCATTGGAGGCAAGGGCGTTGCGTGGAAAACACCAGAAGAAGTCAAGGCCCTGTCGATGCGTTCCAACGCTGATGAAGGCAGCTATGCGGAAACCACCTACGACCCGTTGGGCCGCGAGCGTTCAGTCACAGGTCCAGGCGAGGCGTGGAAGTCGGCGGACAAGTCCCTGCAGACGCAATGTGTCGCCAACCTGGAGACAGGCAAGTCCGACCTTGTGGTCAAGCGGTATGTGCTGGGTCAGGACGGCTGGCCCGAAGAGAGGGGCGCGTGGAAGTCAGGGGCGCTCATGGGCGAGCGCCATGTGGACGAGGACGGCAAGTCATCCACGGTTTTCACCAACCTGTTCGGCGAGAAAGTGTTGGAGCGGCATGTCATCAGTGACGGGGTCTTTGCCGACACCTATTACGTATATGACAACCTTGGGCAGCTACGCTTTGTGTTGCCTCCCATGTGCGACTTGCGTCTCGGCAAGGACCAGTCGTTGAAGGCCTACGCTTATGAATACCGTTATGACGGCCACTCTCGCCTGGTGTACAAGCGCCTTCCAGGCTGCGAACCCACTCAGTATTGGTATGACAACCACGGTCGTGTGGTGTTCACACAGGACGGGGAACTGCTCAAGCGCGGTCTCTGCCGTTTCACACTTTATGACTCCCATGGTCGCCTGGTGTTGCAAGGCACTTGTGGCGACAAGCCTCGCCATGTGCCGTCGGGTGTCGTGTCACTGTCGTCTTCGGATGGGATATGCCATTCGGGTTATGAGGGAGACGTCAGTCTCACGTCTCCAAAGGTGGAGCGAATAAACTATTATGATGATTACAATTTTCTTGATGGTCAGACGTTTAGAGAATATGCAAACGTCAATCTGATGAGGAAAGAGAATGCCCAGGATGCGACAGGCCAACCGACAGGTTCGGTCACCCTTACCACAAGGGGTGATACGCTTTATGGTGTGACCTACTACACTGCCAAGGGACAACCCTGCGACACGCGCCAGTCGCGCCTTGGCGGCAAGGTGCTTCTCTCGCGGACAGCCTACAGCTTCACCGACAAGCCCTTGCGAACGGTGTGGGAGTTGCGCCATGACGGCAGGATCGACTCGGTGGTCTATGCCAACAGTTACAGTCCGGTGAACGATGCGCTCACCACCATGCTGGTGTCGTGCAACGGCGAAGCCCCTCAAGTCGTGGCCCGTCAGGAGTATGACGAGCTCGGGCGCCCGGTGCGCAAGACACTTCCCGGCAACGCTGGTGGCATGGGATATGAGTACAATGTGCGTGGTTGGCTGACGAAGTTGTCGAGCCCGCGCTATGCGGAGAGTATCAGCTATGAGGGACTCTACAATGGGAACATGTCTGCCGTGAGTCATGTCTACCAAAAAAATGGTGTGTGCGACACCTTCAGCTATACGCTTGCCTATGACGGGCTGAACCGCCTGGTTTCAGCTGACAATCGCATGTACGGGGAGACGCTCGAATATGACCGTAATGGCAATGTCGTTTCCTTGCAGCGTCATGGCAGGCGCAACAATGGCAGCTATGGTGTGATAGACAACCTTCGCTTGCAATATGACGGCAACCATCTCAGCGGCGCAACGGACAGCCAAGGTGGCCTGGTCTACGAGGGCGGCTTCGATTTCAAGCCTAAAAAGGTGGACCGTCATCGCCCATACGGGTACAATGCGGTCGGATCTGTGGTGTATGATTCGGACAGGGACGTGACCGTCAGCTATTCGAACTGGGGCACTCCAACGGAGATGGCGTATGGCAATGGGAACACCACGGAATATGTCTATGATGCGGACGGCACGAAGCTGAAAGTGACTTGGAAGACCAAGGCGACGAATGCCCTCTACAGTATGGCCGAAGCGAAAGAGACTGACACGGAAGCAGAAGCCGATGATAGCCATCTGTCTCCCCAATCTGGTGGAACATCCACATGGGTGGAGAACAGTCGTGAGTATGTGGGGCCCTTTGTCTTCACAGACGGAAAACTGGACAGGGTGCTCTTTGAAGGTGGCTTCTGCCAGCTTTTAGGGCAACATGCCTCTTATTGTTATTATGTGTGCGACCACTTGGGTAGTGTCCGCACGGTTGTGGCTGACGCATGGGAGTTGCAACGAAATGGCTACTATGCCTATGGCGGTCCCCATGGTGACTGGAATACGAATGCCGAAGTGCAACCGTTGAAGTTCCTGGGCAAGGAGTGGGACCACCAGCATGGCCTTGACCTCTATGACTATGGTGCGCGCCTTTACGATCCAGCCGTGTGCAGGTGGACGACGATGGATCCGCTCTGCGAGAAATACTATGGCATCAGCCCGTATGCGTATTGTGCAGGAAATCCGATTAACAGAGTGGATCTTTATGGTGACAGTATTCGTTTTCTTGACATGGAATCTATAAAAGCTGTTTATAATGCTTTGTTGCCAGGAATGCGTTTGTCGATGGAATTTAATAATGGGGTTCTTGTTCCTCATTCCATTCAACAAATTGCCTTAAATTCTCAAGATGATTTTTGGAAAGATTTATATGGAGTATCTATAAATTCCCAAATGGTTGAAATTTCTACAACATACACTAATGATTATTATATGAATGGTAAATATTGTAGTGATTTATGGGAAACTCCCTTTGATATAGATTATGCGAAAGAATACAATAATGGACAAGGTTCTGCGCTTTATCCTATAGGGAAAACTATTAGCGGAAATTTGGGACAAACGTTATACCCCAAAACATCAGATGAACTTAAGCGGTCTCTAAATAATAATATTAGAATTAATATTAATGCTAAAGGGAACATTAATCATCGCACCTGTGGTATCGCCCACGAGTTAGGCCATGTAGTATTGTACTTGAATGGATTGCCTCATAGTCATACGAAAAATGGCAAATTTATATATGAACGTCAATGGAATGTTATGAAAAGATTGGGATATGATTATGTTGATTATTAAAGCTGTGCGTTGTGGCATTATTGCGTTGTTTGTGTTTTTCCCATTACACCTTATAGCTCAAACTGTTGCAGGTGAAACATGTTTTATTGATTATTTTGGTGTTGTGGCACGTTTGAATGGTGATAGTGTGTGCTATTACTCTTTAAAGAAACGTACTTATAATTTGAAGTTGAATGAAGTGACATTTGAAGGTGGCGTAGAAGCCCTCCGTGAAACTATTTATGCACATTTGAAATACGAACATGAAGATAACATTCGATTAATTGTTTTTATTTTATTTGATAGGAAACTCAACATTGATGAAGTGCGACTTTGTGAGTTAGTTCCTAATCATGTGCAAATTAGTTCGCTTCATAAAAGAAACGGTTATTATAAAGACTACATTCAGTCAATTAGAAAAACTAAAAATAAATGGAAAACGAAAGAAAGAGGTCGCCAAGTCGCTATGTTTGGAATTCATGTCCGCTAAAATGCTATTTATATCTATATTTGGACCATGATCAGATCATGAGAATCTATAGGGACAAGTAACTATTCAGCGGTAGTAATAGATCGTGAACTTTCTCCTTAAACCCCGTTTAAACATTTTAGAGCTACCTTGCAAAAAGGCTATAGTTTTCTTGTATATTTGAGATATTTTTCGCACTTTTATACCTATGAAAGAGCAAGTTACGGACATGTCAAAAGTGCTGCAAAGCATGGCGGAAGAGATGCGGTCGATGCGTAGAACCATCGATCAGCAGTACTCTGAGATAGCCAAATTGAACCGTAACATAGAAGCCTTGAACCATCAACTCCGCAAGAAGAACAAAGAGATAGCCAGGTTGAATGAACGCCTGTCCAAATACGAACGTCCCGACAAGAACTCTGGCAATAGCAGCACGCCACCAAGCAAGGAGGACATGAAAGACGAGATTGTCAAAAGAACCAAGACGCTCCGCAAACCAAGCGGCAAGA
Organism: bacterium; assembly: GCA_963594895.1. Lineage (GTDB taxonomy): Bacteria > Bacteroidota > Bacteroidia > Bacteroidales > Bacteroidaceae > Prevotella. Next base: position 90,081 of record CAVBFJ010000005.1, read on the forward strand.
AACCTGGCGGACAGAAAGGACATGAGGGGCGCAAGCTTTATCGTTCGTCCACTCCTGACGAAGTAATTGACGATTGTCCGGCCTACTGTACCCATTGCGATGATTCGTTGGCTGATGCGGAGCGTGTGCTTGATTACGTGACTCAAGTGGTCTCGATACCGGAATTGAAGCCGGCGGTCTAGGAAATTCGCCATTATATGATGATATGCAAGAAATGTGGCGAACGTGTCCGTACCGCTCCGAGGCGCCGATCTAACGATGTGGTGTATGATGCGAGCGTCAAGTCGCTTGTTGTATATCTAAGCGTCGTGCAATTTCTTCCTTACGGGCGCATCGCAAGTTTCTTGCGCGATGTCCTCGGCTTGTCACCAAGCGAAGGCTCGTTGGTCAATTGGGTGAATGAAGCCAAAAGAAACGCGCAGCCGATTGTTGACAAGATAAAGGAATACATCATGGCGTCAAGCGTCGTTGGCTTTGACGAGTCTGGGTGTTATTGCAACAAAAGGCTCGATTGGGCATGGATTGCGCAGACGGTTTATTACACACTGCTTTTCCGTGCCAACGTAAGAGGATCCAAGGTCTTGACAGACCAATTCGGTGACAGCGTGGAACGCATGATTGCGGTGACAGACCGACACAGCGCATATTTTGTCCTCCACTTCCTTAACCATCAGGTTTGCCTTGCACACCTGCTGAGAGAACTGCAATATCTCTCGGAACTGGACTCCAGGCAAGATTGGTCTGAAAAGACAGCCGACTTGTTTCGAAAGGCAATCCATGAGAGGAACACACATCCGGAAGACGTCATTGACAAGGCTTCATGGATTGACCGGCTGGATAGCTTGCTCAAAGAAAACCTCAGCCACCAGGACAAGAAGTTCGAAACCTTGAAAAAGGGACTTGTGAAATGCCGGGACTATATTTTCAATTTCTTGGAGGACCCAGCTATCCCATCCGACAACAACGCAAGCGAACGGGGTATACGAAAGCTGAAAATCAAACTGAAGAACTCATGTACATTCCGTTCTGATTACGGGGCCGACGCATTTCTTGAGTTGCACTCAGTTGTTGAAACCGCCAAGAAACACAACCAGACTCCTTTTAACGCAATTCAAGCCTTATTCGAGATTTGACGTCTCGTCGTGCCTACCGCTGAATAGTTACAGGGACAAATTGCGATGTGAAAAATGATAAAAACGGCACCTTTTGGCCAACCGCATGGACCCCTATGTGGACGAGTTCCAGGATCACGGAGGTTCGCTGGTCATGATTGCCAAGGGCAACCGCACCCAGGTGGTGACCGACGCTTGCCAGAAGCATGGCGGCTTCTATCTTGGAACCATTGGCGGCATTGCCGCTGTTCTCTCCAAGGACTGTATCACGAGCATCGACTGCGTGGAGTATCCTGAGCTCGGCATGGAGGCCATCTGGAAGATTACGGTGAAGAACTTCCCCGCCTTCATCCTGGTGGACGATAAGGGCCACGACTTCTTCAAGGAGTTGAAGCCTTGGGCTCCCTGCAAGAATTGCTAATCATCGCTGACACATCAGCCTCACCCTCGTGAGGCACACACCACAAGCCGCGGCTCGCTTGTCAATAGGCAAGAGAGCTGCGGCTTTTGCATTGTTTGCTCAGTTGTTATTATTTGTATCCGTCGCGATTTTTCTATTTGCAATCTCCATTGATTGGGCAGTTGTCTGTTCACACCCCTTACCTTGCGGAGAATAGTCCTGTAGTCTGTCAATATCTGCTTTTGATGCAGTGGTTGAAAAATGGGGACAAACTATAGACTGAAATGTTCGTTATTTCCAACGAACAAATCTTTTGGCGCAAATAAGCGAAAATAGAGCAACTTTCATAACTTACTCTTAGTGAGCGATTTACAAAACAACGATTTCTTTTTACTCTTAAATGTAAATCCTTTTCATCATGATTGATGCCTTATCGCACCATGATTAGGCACATATCTCACTGTCATTAGGCATCAATCATGCCGAGATTAGGCACATATCTCACTGTCATTAGGCATCAATCTCCCGAAGGTCCCTCCCGTTCGCTCCCAAAGAGAGACCAAAACGCAGTTTTCGCACTCTATTTCAATCGAATTCTCGTACAAACTTTTATACCAAATATCACGACAAAAGATTATGTTGCTCGCCTTTCCCCCTGTAGTCCAATCCAAGTGAATCCGAATGAAGTAAGGTTAGGGATCGCAAGACCTTTCGGATGGTTACGATAAAAAGTGGACGGAAAACTTGTGAGTTGTCAAGTTTATGTTTAAATTTGTGACATGCATCATTATGAATGCATGCTATTAATCTGAAACCCTTTACATTGGCGGTCTATGAAACGTAGATTTAGTCTGTTATTGCTGATGATAGCTAACATGTTGCTCCTTAAAGCCCAGTTTAAGGAGCCTGTTACCATTCCCACACCCAATACGGCCACCCTGGCTCAATATGGTGTAGTTCCAATGTCTTTGCATACGGGCAAGGCGAATATTTCCATTCCCCTCCTTGATGTGACGGCTCGTGGTGTCAAGTTGAGCGCCAACTTTCTTTATGACACATTTGGCATCCTTGTCAATTCCTTGCCCAGTTGGACAGGGCATTCCTGGACGCTCAGTGTGGGAGGCGTGATAACAAGGGCTGTTAAGGGATATCCAGATGAATTTGACATCAAGAACCATATGGGAATGAATACATGAGAAAATTACTTTCATCGGTACAATGTCAAATTCGAAACCTATCCAGGCCCATTTGGCGACTACATGCCCGACGTGTTCTACTTCAATTTCATGGGGCATAGTGGCCAAACTTATTCTGTAAAAGATTCGAGATTCACATACTAATATGAAACAGAATATCTTAACAATAGTAATTACGCTATTAGCTTTTTGTGGTTGCCACAGACCCATCAAAGGACGAGTTGGTGCTGCATTTTCACCTGGATATACAGATGGTTGCCTTTTGAATACTAGAATATATGATTCAATTAAAGAGGTCGATAGCATTTATAAGGTGACGTCAAGCGACTTTGCGTTTCTTAGTAACTGTTTGACAAAGTATCGGAGAGATACTAAACGGAGGGTTTCTTCTCCTTATATTTTTATAAAATTTGATAGCGTATTATATGTTCTTGGGCATAATCGTGTTGTATTTACAAAACATAGGACGTTCTCAATATCGCAGAATGAAGAATATAGAATAAAGTGCATCTTCCATTATTATGATTATCAAGATGACAACTTTTTGCCAGGTTTGGAAGAAATTAGACGATTCGGTGTTCCGGCAAATAGACATTTTAAAGCCATTGATCCTAAAAGTCCAGCAAAGGCCTTTGTGAAAGTTGTTCTCTATGAATATTGAATAAAAGATGTGATTACATCATAACCATACGAAAAATGGCTAATTTATTAGGGTGTCCAGTTCGTTGTACCAATTTCAGCCTATTTTTCTGAGCGTTTTGGTTCGTTCTGTTACCCAGTTTTTGGACAGGTGCTGGGTGGCTCAGGGGAGATAGTCCGTGGATGCCCCCCCCTAGCCAAATATCGTGGACATGCGATACATAATTCGAAAAAAAGTATGA